>CALUNL010000002.1 GCA_944322005.1 uncultured Alistipes sp. | reverse complement strand
TCCGAAAGGAAGCCTTTTGTGTTAGGTATAGGGGATATATAACCAATTCTCTCTGCATCAATGCCCGTACAGCTCCGACCGTCGGGATATTTCGTGTGTTACCCACCCCCTGAATCCCCCTCCTGCGAGGGGGACTTTTGTTTTCCGAAAGGAAGCCTTTTGTGTTAGGTATAGGGGATATATAACCAATTCTCTCTGCATCAATGCCCGTACAGCTCCGGCCCTCGAAATATTTATTGTGTTACCCACCCCCTGAATCCCCCTCCTGTGAGGGGGACTTGTGTTTTCCAAAAGGAAGCCTTTTGTGTTAGGTAGGGGGGGGGTATATATAAACTTCTTGCACCACAGCAAGGTCTGTACAACCACGACCGTCGGGATATTTATTCGTGTTACCATCCCCCTGAATCCCCCTCCTGCGAGGGGGACTTTGTTTTCCGAAAGGAAGCCTTTTGTGTTAGGTAGGGGGGTATATATAAACTTCTTGCACCACAGCAAAGTCTGTACGGCACCGACCGTCGGGATATTTCCTGTGTTACCCACCCCCTGCCCCACTCCTGTGAGTGGAAGGGCGGATGTTTACGATGCAAAACCTCCATATTTTCCCTATTATTATATATTATGTATGGCACATCACCCGACGGACGGCGGCAAACCGTTCCGGGCCCGAAATGCAGAAAAAATTTTGTATTTCGATAAAATTTTATTATATTGTGGGTGCAAAAGTTCCGCACTCGGACTCACTGCAAAGGTATAGAGCAACGAAAGGCAAACCGTACACATCGCACAAGACGACGAAAGCAAGACTTCACCCCCCCCCATGCGACCGGATTGCATACGGAAGAGACACTAAAGCGAACGAAACGAAAAACCTCCCGACGGACAGCGATGGCTGCCGCGCAATGGCGTTTTCAAGACATTTACAGGGTTTCCTGCAGGGAAACCGCAAAACATGATACAGTTTCTCAAAAAAATTGCGCTACCATGAAAACACGTCTTGCAATGCTGGCAGTTGCCGCGGCAGCGATGCTCTGCACGGCCTGCGAAAAGAAGGAGTTTTGGGAGATGTCTCCATCCGATATATGGAATATATCGTTCGAAGAGGCGTCGGCCCAAGAGATGAATGCCTTTATGACCGACATGCAAAACGGAATAATCGTCATTACCGGAGGAAGCAGCTACATCTTTAAGGATGGCGAGTGTATATTCCGCCCGGGAGACCTGTACGGAGGCGGAGGTGTGTCGAGGATAGTATTCGGAAACGATGGGATGGTATATGATTTCTGGGAGAGCGATATTCCCGACTATGGACCGGGATGTTCAGAATACCGCATGAGCCTGTCGGACGGAAGCTCTGCCGCAATGACATTCGAGAGCATAATCAGCGGAGAGAGACAAACGGCGACCCTGAACAGATACGAGGACGGCGACTATATCATTACGGGAGAGTTACCGGGCTCGATATCTAATGATGGAACAAGGCGCATTACGACCGGCAGCATCGTATTCGACAGCGGGCTGCGCAACGAACTGATAGAGAGCCTGAACAAGTAAAAAACATATCGTCATGAAGACACGTCTTGCAATGCTGGCAGTTGCCGCGGCAGCGATGTTCTGCACGGCCTGCGAAAAGAACGACGGAGGAAAGATTATGCAGGCCAAAGCCTCTGGCCCCGAAATAGCGGCATTCCTGAATGATGCCAACAACGGCATCATATACACAAACCTGTATCATGTGGACGAAAACGGAACGGTCGATGACGTCTTCATGGACGGAACAGGCTCGCAGACATTCGTATTTACGGAAGAGGGGGCCATCTACCTATTCTGGGAGGCAGAGGATCCGAGCCCTGACGGAGGAATCAAATCCGGATGCACCGAATACCGGCTCGTGGATGTGAATACGGAAACGGCGGCATTCACGTTCGAATATGTAGAGCTTGGGATAACGGGTACTGCAACGCTGCACTCGTACGGCAACGGAGAGTTCAAAATGTCGGGAAAGTCCCCGTTCATATGGAGCGACCGGGACGACACTTTGACAATAGGCCGTATATATACCGGAGGAGATACCAGGGACAAACTGCTCGAAAGCATCGAGGGGCTGGAGTCGCAGCAGTAGTCCAAATATCTGGCGGCCTTCCGGCGGACTATGTTCCTTTGCATTTCCGACGCACAAAGCCGCACAGACACAAAAAAGAGCGGGCGCCGTGTTCGGCGCCCGCTCCGTTTGTATGTCCGGGGCAGGATTACTTCTGCTCCTCCATCTGCTTCTTGAGTTCGGCCAGACCGGCGATGTCGCCGAGGGTGGTCTTCTCGACCGAAGCCTGAATCTTCTTCACGGAAGACTTGGTTGCCTCTGCGGCAGCCTTCTTCTCGGCCTTCTCGGCAGCTACCTCGGCACGCTTCGCGTCGTCGAAGATGCGGGTGTGCGAGAGGGTGATGCGCTTGGTGGCCTTCGAGAACTCGATTACCTTGAAGTCGGCGGTCTCACCGGCCTTGAGGGTCGTTCCGTCCTCCTTGACAAGCTGCTTTGCAGGAGCGAATCCGTCGATGTTCTCACCGAGGGATACGATTGCGCCCTTGTCGGTAACTTCGGTTACGGTTCCCTTGTGGATGGAATCCACGGCGAACTGGCTCTCGAACTCGTTCCAAGGGTTCTCCTCAAGCTGCTTGTGGCCGAGGCTCAGACGGCGGTTCTCCTTGTCGATCTCGAGCACTACGACCTCGATGTCGGCACCTACCTGCGTGAACTCGCCCGGGTGCTTGATCTTCTTGGTCCACGAGAGGTCGGAGATGTGGATAAGGCCGTCGATGCCCTCCTCTATCTCGACGAATACGCCGAAGTTGGTGAAGTTGCGTACCTTGGCGGTGCACTTGCTTCCGACCGGATACTTCTGCTCGATGTTCTCCCACGGGTCTGCCGTAAGCTGCTTGATGCCGAGGGACATCTTGCGCTCCTCACGGTCGAGGGTCAGGATGACTGCCTCCACCTCGTCGCCGACCTTCAGGAAATCCTGTGCCGAACGCAGGTGCTGGCTCCACGACATCTCCGATACGTGGATAAGTCCCTCCACGCCCGGAGCGATCTCTACGAATGCACCGTAGTCGGCCATTACGACAACCTTGCCCTTGACCTTGTCGCCTACCTTGAGGTTCGGGTCGAGAGCCTCCCACGGATGCGGAACGAGCTGCTTCAGACCGAGTGCGATACGCTTCTTGTTCTCGTCGAAGTCGAGGATGACAACCTGGAGCTTCTGGTCGAGGGATACGATCTCCTCCGGATGGTTCACGCGGCCCCACGAGAGGTCCGTGATGTGGATAAGTCCGTCCACGCCGCCCAGGTCGATGAATACGCCGTAGGAGGTGATGTTCTTGACGGTACCCTCGAGGATCTGTCCCTTCTCGAGCTTCGACATTATGATTTGCTTCTGTGCCTCGAGCTCGGCCTCTATCAGGACCTTGTGCGAAACCACCACGTTGCGGAACTCCTGGTTGATCTTCACAACCTTGAACTCCATGGTCTTGTCGACATACATGTCGTAGTCGCGGATAGGCTTCACGTCGATCTGCGAACCCGGAAGGAATGCCTCGATGCCGAAGACATCGACAATCATTCCGCCCTTGGTGCGGCACTTCACATATCCCTTGATTATCTCGTCCTTCTCCAGAGCCTCGTTCACACGATCCCATGACTTGAGCTGACGAGCCTTCTTGTGCGAGAGAACCAGCTGGCCTCCCTTGTCCTCAACCGACTCAACATAGACCTCAACCTTGTCGCCTACCTTAAGTTCGGAGTTGTAGCGGAATTCGGATGCCGGAATCACACCCTCGCTCTTGTAGCCGATATTCACGATTACCTCGCGCTTGTTGATCTCGGTTACGGTACCCTCTACGGTCTCGCCTACAGCGATGTTGGAGAGCGACTTGCCATACTGCTCGGCAATCTGCTCCTTCGGCTGGTCGTAAAGTCCCGCCTCGTTCTCAAACGCATTCCAATCGAAATTCTCGTTTGCTACTTTGATGTTGTTATTCTCCATCAGGAAAAAATTTTTGCGATACAATCGCCCGTTAAAAGTTAATAAATCAGTTATTCCCGCGCGCTATGCGCGCAAAGGCTTGCAAAGATACTTATTTTCAGCGAATCCGCAAATATTGCGGCCGTTTTTTTGCCTGTCGCGGCACAAACGTCCCGAAACCATCCGTGCCGCACTGACGCGCGGCACGGATTACAGAGCGGGCCGATTCGGGCAAGGCGCCCGTTTCAGCCGGAGAGAGACGGCACGAGGGACAGCCGCCGGCAATCCGCCTGACGGGCATCGGCACATCAATTCACGGCTGCCTCCGCCTTACTGCAGCATCCACCTTCCTGAAGATATCGAGACCGGATTGGGCCGGCAGCTCGCCGTCCTCGGAGATGACGTTGGCGCACACGGTCTCGAACTTCGCATACCCTATGGCATTGGCGAGAAAACGCGCACCCTTGTCGAACTCGTGGTTGCCGAGCGTCGCGACGCTGAACCCGAGACCGTCCATAAGGTCGATAATCGGTCGCCTTCCCTCGGCCAGGTCGACATAGGCATTGCCCGTCCAGCGGTCACCCGCAAACGATGTAACACCCACTATCAATAGCGTAATGAATAGCTTCTTCATAATCATAGCCAATCTATTGACGCTTTGGCGTCTGTCGAAGTGAATTCAGTTAATCGGCCATTCACAAAGGTGTATCTATAACTGGCTGATATCCCGGATATACCAAAGAACGAAACATAACCACCCCCATAGGAGAGAACCGTTATCTCATTGCCATTAGAAATGTGACGGGTCATATGACCTCTTTGTTGATGCATATCCTGTATCATTTCTATTGTCATTCCCATTTTGGGTTCTCCTTTATATATTGCCTCGCCATATCGTTGCCCATACTTGCGAATCAACTCGTTTTTGCGAGCAATCTTTTTTGCCTCTTCTTCTTGTTTTGCTCGCAACTCTGCTGCTTTTCGTTCTTCGTCCTCGCGAATTTTGCGTAGTCGTTCCTCCTCGCGTTCCCTTATTGTATTCTCAAAGCTCTCCTTCATTTCACTTGGTGAAACACACAGCCCATTATCACCTATCTTAAAGTTGTCAAAGTCCGAATTGCTATATTCAAACACTTGGCCATCATGATACCTAATGGTCCCACGTTTGGGGCGGATTCGGTTGCTATGGAAGTTACCGTAGTCATGACTTGCTTTATTATATACCTGTCCCTCAAAGGTGTCTCCATTTGGCCAAGTCAATTTAGCATGAAGCTTAGGATTATCATAACTGCCATTTTCTGACATCCATGGGATGCCAATGTCCCAACGGCTTGGCATTTTTACAAAACCTTCATATGTCAGCCCATCAGAGAATGTAATAGTGGCAGAGTATAGACCTCCGTTTTTTACTTCTTCAATTTCCATATCTTGCTGTATGTGAAGCAAAGCCTTTCTTAGATCAGATGTAAATTCTCTATGAGATTTCTCGTTCTCGGGAATATTAATCGTAATTGGCGAGGTCTCAATTATGAGCGAAACTGTACAATTGCTATCGTTAAAGGCGGGTACTACCTTCGTTCTCAAATCGCACTTCCATTCGTATGGTTTACATTTTGTTGATATACCCCCATTCTCATTATTACTAATGGTTCCTTGTACTTCAACGATAAAACCGTTACCGTTATAATCAATTTCCCCAATTAGTTCCCCTTTTTCATATTTTCCTTTGATTCGAATGCCATAATACATACCAATTGAAACATCACCATCTATCAATGTTTGTTTTTCAAAATTTCCTTTAATAACCATGTAGGTAGAACCATACTGTTTGTATTTAATGGTCTTTACATCAGCATAGATTGCCGTATTAAAGGCGGTTATCGCAAGAATCAATAATAAAAATCTTTTCATAATTACAAAGTTTTATGCCATATAGAGGCTGATGAAACAGTTCCGTTGATATTCTTTGACTTTGCTGTGCCTATTTTCTCGATATGCAAACTTTGTCGATGATTACCGAGGTATTTACCTATTGCATTTGTAATCTTTTGATTGCGATACGGTGTTTCCCCGTACTCGACATATGCATCCAACATCCGTTCATACTCATTCGGGAAATGAACTGGAAAGAGCATTGTGAAATCATGCGAAGTAAACTCACGAACAGGTAATACAGTGTGAATGAAATTAAACAATGTTTCGTTGCCAATTTCGCCCATAATGGTATAGGCGGTAGTTCTTGTAGGTCGGTTTGTTGCCATAGTAATATGTTTTTGGTTTAACATTCTTTACCAAATCAAATTACCATTCTGCTCCTCGATGGTGGGTGTCGGTCGGGTAAGTACAAAAAGAAAGTGTGGAGCCGATTTCGAATGTCTAACGGAAGGTTGTGGCAAACCCATAGCAAAACAAACGACGCAATACCCCACACTCGAATAGATATGGGTCATGCGACGCAAGAATGCGTCCACACCTCAATCTAAACAAGAGATGGTGCTGTCCGTTGTCCTTTGCTATTGAAAATTGCCACATTTTCCGTCAAGGACAGTGCGAAAACACTTTCAATATGTCCGCCGCACTCCATATGGAGGACGGCACGGGCAAAGTTACGAAAAATATTCTCTAACGGACAACACTTTGCGGGATATTGCGCTATAAATTTGGGAGTTTCACCGGACAGGAGACATTTCCGCGACACAGGGCCGGTGTACGGCGCACAAAAAAGGGGCGGAGATGGTCTCCGCCCCGCGCCTTGCGGCCGTTCCGCACCGCAGCCTATCTTACGACGCGCCGCTTCTGTTTCGGAACATTGGAAAACTTCGCCGGGGAGTGTTCGCCGA
Source organism: uncultured Alistipes sp. (assembly GCA_944322005.1). Taxonomy (GTDB): domain Bacteria; phylum Bacteroidota; class Bacteroidia; order Bacteroidales; family Rikenellaceae; genus Alistipes. Next base: position 360,646 of record CALUNL010000002.1, on the reverse strand, counting down.
GATATTCCGCAATGGCGTCCAGCACAAGCACGTCGTCGCGGCACTCGATGTCGTCGCCCTCCACGTCGTCATACTTCTCGACGATGTAGTTGGCGATGGCTACCTCGTACTCGCGCCCCTCCCTCAACGTCGGGAACTCGACGTCCAGGGCATTGTCCGCGGCATCGGTCACTATCGTGTAGGGCACCGAAGCGAATATGTCGATACGGTGCGCCTCCTTGGGGTTGCCCGTGTCGTTGTATTTCGTGATTATCATCCGGCGCATCTGCTCCGGCGTCATCTCCATCGTATAGACGTAGGAGGAGAACGGTTCGAGGGTAAAGAGCATCGCCCTCGACACCTCGCCGGCAGGCAGGGTGATCAGGCGTATTCCGCCGTAATGGTACATACCGATATCCGCCCCCGTAGCCTCCACCAGGGAGGTGGTGAACATGTCGGCAAGGCCGACCTTGTCCAGATCGACGCCGGTCGAACCGACGGAGACGTTGAGTTCCGGGTTGTCGGTGATCTCGCGTACGCGTGCCGCCACGGCCGGCTCCTCGCCGTATGCGTCGAGGCTCACGTTGCGGTACTCCAGTTCCACGATGCGGCGTCCCTTCATGCGGACGGATGTCGCGCCGACGTTCATGAGGCTGCATCCGGTCTGGCCTATCACCGTGCCGTTCACGAGCGTGTCGACCACCGCATGCGTATGTCCGCCGATGATGAGGTCATAGTCGGAACATCCTCCGGCAAACTCGACATCCTTCCTGTCGCCCATGTGCGAGAGCAGAACGAGCAGGTCGCAGCCCGACGCAAGACGCGCCTGTTCGCGCGCCGACTCCATCGGGTCCGGAAATTCGAGGTCCTCGTAGACCCTGTGGCTGCCGTCCGGATGGCCGTTGTCGTAGTTGGTAACGACCCCAACGAAGCGTATCCGGATACCGTCGGCCGTCCTGACCGTAACAGCAGGCTGCAGGGCAGGAAGCTCCCCGTCTTCGGAGACGACGTTGGCGCACACGGTCTCGAACTTCGCATACCCGATGGCATCGGAAAGAAGGCCGGGACCCTTGTCGAACTCGTGGTTGCCGAGCGTCGCGACGCTGAACCCGAGGCCGTCCATAAGGTCGATAATCGGGCGCCTTCCCTCGGCCAGGTCGACATAGGCATTGCCCGTCCAGCGGTCACCCGCATCGACGAGCACCACATCGACCGTATCCCGGCACCGCTCGACAGCCTCGGCGAGCCGTGCGAACCTCGAAATGTTGGCATGAATATCGTTGGTGGAGAGGATGACCACCCGCCGCTCGCGCAGCTCGAGGTCATACAGAGCCACGGCCGCACCGGCTACGACGGCAAAGGCGATGGCGGAAACGATGAGTTTTTTCACTCCCATACTTCTGGAAAAATTATTTCGCGTTCAAGTTACATCCTGTCCGCTGCTGCGAAACAGAACCGGAAAACAGGAGTGTAAAGTTACAAAAAACTCCGGATTGGCAAATATTTCGCATGTACCGAACGTTATATTTCAGGAAAGATGCGGGCGCGAAGCGGCTCGGACGGATGTAAAACATGCAAAAAAAGTCCGGTTTGCCCCCTGCGCGGTCCGCCGTATCGCAATAATGCGTAAATTTGGAAAAGAAACGACCTGACGACAAACCCATGACTGCTAAAAAAATCACCGTGTTCTGCGAGAACACATCCTCGAACCTCGAGGTGGAGATGGGCACACCTCTCATGGAGATATGCCGCAACCTCGACATCAAAAACAAGTATCCTTTCCTGGCGGCCTACGTCAACAACCGCATCAAGGAGCTGAACTACCGCGTCTACACGCCGATATCGGTCAGGTTCATCGACGCCACCCACTTCGAGGGCTACCGCGTCTACCAGCGCACGATATCGTTCCTCCTTCAGAGCGTGGCATGGGACCTCTATCCGGGCCACAGCTTCCATGTCCGCCACTCGCTCGGCAACGGCTTCTACTGCGAGGTGGACGGCATAGAGAAGTTCACGGAGGAGGAGTGCGCACGCATCGCCGAAGGGGTGCGCGAGCTCGCACGCAAGGACATCGTGATAGAGCGCCGCAAGGTGCCGACCGAGGAGGTCGTGGCAGAGTTCGAAAAGTACGGGTTCGACGACAAGATCGCCCTGCTCCGGACCCGTCCGAGACTCTACAGCAACCTCTACCGCATCGGCGAGGACGGCATGACGGGCTACTTCTTCGGGGCGCTGGCTCCGTCGACCGGTTATGTCGACATGTTCGACATACGCCCGTACTACAACGGCTTCTACCTTGCGCTGCCCGAGCGCACGGACCCGAAGTCGGTCGGCAAGACCCCGCAGCTGGACAAGATGTTCGGCATATTCCACGAATACCAGTCGTGGGTGGACATCATGGGAGTGCCGACAGTGGGCCGGCTCAACGCCAAGGTCCTCGACGGTGACGGCAGCGAGCTCATAAAGATTGCCGAGGCGTTCCACGAGAAGATGCTCGCGCGCATCGCCGACATGATATACGAAGCCAACTCCACGCGCAACGTCAGGATGGTGCTCATATCGGGACCTTCGTCGAGCGGAAAGACGACCACCGCCAAGAGGCTCGGCGTACAGCTGCGCGTGCTCGGACTGCATCCGGTGCTGCTCTCGCTCGACGACTACTTCGTCAACCGCGAGGACACGCCGCTCGACGAGAACGGCAACTACGACTATGAGGCTCTCGAGGCGATAGACCTCAAGCAGCTGAACGACCACCTGCGGCGTCTGGCCGCCGGCGAGAGCGTCGACATCCCGCGCTACGACTTCATCTCCGGCACCCGGCAGTGGCACAACAACCCGCTCAGGCTCGACGAGCGCTCGATACTCATCATAGAGGGCATACACGCTCTGAATCCGCGACTGACGCCGAGCATCCCCGACTCCGTGAAGTTCAAGATATACGTATCGTGTTTCACATCTGTCGCCATGGACAACGTCACGCGCATACCGACTACCGACAACCGCATGCTGCGCCGCCTCACCAGAGACTACTACACGCGCGGCAACGACGCCTACGCCACCATCTCGCGCTGGGGCAGCGTACGCCGCGGCGAGGAGAAGCACATATTCCCGTATCAGGAGAACGCCGACGTGATGTTCAACTCGTCGCTCTTCTACGAGATCTCCGTCCTGCGTCCGATTGTCGAGCCTATCCTGCGTGAGATTCCGGACACGGTGCCGGAGTACGGCGAGGCCACGCGGCTGCTCAAGCTTCTGGACAACTTCACTCCGATACCTACCGGGGAGATTCCTCCGACATCGATTCTGCGCGAATTCATAGGCGGGAGCAGTTTCAAGTACTGATTCTCTCCGCACGGCACAAGAGACGGCGGGCCTGACGGGCCCGCCGTTCTCATGCAGCAAAAAAACGCCGCCCGGGACATCCCCGGGCGGACCTACACAAAACCCATAATTACCTAAAACCATCCCCCGCAGAACGCGGAAGACTTTTCGTATGCGCCGCCGGCGCAATATCCTTACCTGCCTTTCAATCCGTGCAGGAACAAAATCCGTGCCCAGAAACGACGTGTCATAAAAAAACGATGAGACACCGTCTTCGTCCGACATCCGCTCCCTTTCCGGTTCCAATCCGAATCGAGGTCTATACCCCTTCTTTCCCTATTTCGCCGGCGGCATTGCAGCCGTCTTGCGGATATCGTCCTAATCCTCTGTAATGCAAAGATAATAATTTTTATGAAAGTTGATTTATCGTTTATGAATAATGTTGATTCTTAAATCGATTTTAGCTGGCAATCAGGATATTAGACTTGAAAAAATATAGATTGCACAAAGAGCGCCACAAATTACGACCCGACGGTACAATCGCGCAAAAAGCCTGGACCATAACGCGGAAAGACTTCCATACTCCGTCCGCATGCCGCCCAGGACGGCTGACCGCGCCGAATTCCAGCGACAAAGGAGAACAGCACCGGCACAGCGGAAACATCCAGGCGAAAAGCCGGCATGTATAACGCCAGCTCCAAAAATAAGGTGCGCGATCGGCGGAGCGACGGAAATTTTGTTATCTTTGCAGAGACAAATCGGCAAAGCCCTCAACGACGCGGAAAACGGGAAGTGGCCGGGAAGCGCTTTGACGTATTAATCCATAGATTCACAGCCATAAAACAATAATCGTCATGTTCGACAAATTCGCAGACCGTCACATCGGGACGACAAATCCCGACGAGTTGAAAACCATGCTCGAAACCATAGGAGTCTCCTCCGTCGAGGAGCTCGTTTCGCAGGTGATACCCCAATCCATACGTCTCGACAGGCCGCTCGGCGTCGGGAACGGCATGAGCGAATACGAATTCTCCGCACACATACGCGCCCTGGCCGACAAGAACCGCCAGTTGCGCTCGTTCATCGGAATGGGTTACTACCCGAACGCCGTATCGGCGGCCGTCATGCGCAACGTATTCGAGAATCCGGCATGGTACACCTCCTACACGCCGTATCAGGCCGAGATTTCGCAGGGACGCCTCGAGGCGCTGCTCAACTTCCAGACGGCCATATGTTCGCTCACCGGAATGGAGATAGCCAACTGCTCGCTGCTCGACGAGGGCACCGCGGCGGCCGAGGCGATGCTGATGATGTTCGCCCTCCGCTCGCGCGAGGCTGTCAGGGAGGGACGCAACCAGATATTCGTCGACGAAAAGATATTCCCGCAGACGCTCGACGTACTGCTCACCCGCAGCGAGCCGTTCGGCATCGAACTTATCGTGGACGACTTTGCCGGATACGAATTTTCGGGCAAGGAGTTCGGCGCGCTGGTACAGTACCCGGCAGCCGACGGCGAGATACGCGACTACGCCGACTTCACGGCCGCGGCGCATGCGGCCGGAGCGCTCGTTGCAGTCTCCGCCGACCTGCTCTCGCTCGTACTGCTCACGCCGCCTGCCGAGTGGGGCGCCGACATCGCCGTCGGCACTTCGCAGAGGCTCGGATGCCCGATGGGCTTCGGAGGCCCTTCGGCCGGCTACATGGGCACACGCGAGGCATTCAAGCGCAACCTTCCGGGACGCATCATCGGCGTATCGGTGGACCGTCTCGGACACCGTGCGCTGCGCATGGCGCTGCAGATGCGCGAGCAGCACATCAAGCGCGAGCGCGCAACCTCCAACATATGTACCGCATCGGCACTCATGGCCTCCATGGTGGGGTTCCACTGCGTATACAACGGTGCGGAGGGTCTGCGCCGCGCCGCACTCACGGCACACCTCTCGGCCGCAACGGCCGCCAGGGCGATAGAGGCGCTCGGATATGAAATATCGACCAAATCGTTCTTCGACACGATTGAGATAGCGGCCGAATCGGCCGTCATCGAGTCCATAGCGCTCGAACACGGAATCAACTTCTTCTACCCGTCGGAGGATCGTGTGCGCATCGCCTTCGACGAGGTCACCACTCCGGAGGAGGTCAACGAGGTAGTCGGAATCTTCGCCGAAGCCAAGGGCCGCAAGCACAAGGCCGTGAAGATGGCCGAGGAGCCGACCATAACTCCGTCGCTGCTGCGCCGCTCGCGCATCCTCACCGAACCGGTCTTCAACCGCTACCGCTCCGAGAGCGACCTGATGCGCTACATCAAGCGGCTCGAGATGCGCGACATATCGCTCGCCAACTCGATGATTCCGCTCGGCTCCTGCACGATGAAGCTCAATGCGGCGGTCCTGATGCAGCCGCTCTCGCTCGCAGGGTTCCAGAACATACACCCGTTCGCGCCGGCCGACCAGCGCGAGGGCTATACCGAGATGATCGCCGAGCTCGAGCGCATGCTCGCAGCCATAACCGGATTCGCGGCCTGCTCGTTGCAGCCGAACTCCGGCGCCGCGGGAGAGTACTCGGGCCTCATGGTAATCCGCGCATACCACCAGAGCCGCGGCCAGGGATACCGCAACGTGGTGCTCATCCCGGCATCGGCACACGGCACCAACCCGGCATCGGCGGCGATGGCCGGAATGAAGATTGTAACGGTGGGCTGCGACGCCCACGGCAACATCGACGTCGACGACCTCAAGGCCAAGGCGCAGGAGCACTCCTCGGAACTCTGCGCGCTGATGGTCACCTACCCTTCGACCCACGGCGTGTTCGAGAGCCGCATACGCGAAATCGTCGATGCGGTGCACGACGCCGGAGGCGAGGTCTACATGGACGGCGCCAACATGAACGCACAGGTGGGACTGACCAATCCGGGATACATCGGGGCGGACATCTGCCACCTCAACCTCCACAAGACCTTCGCGATGCCTCACGGAGGCGGAGGCCCGGGCGTGGGACCGATATGCGCATCGGAACATCTGGCACAGTTCCTGCCGACCCACCCGATAGTCGCCACGGGCGGCGAACAGGGCATCACGGCCGTATCGTCGGCACCGTGGGGTTCGGCGATGCTGCTGCCGATAACATACGGATACATCAAGATGCTCGGCGACGAAGGGCTGAAGAGGGCGACCGAGATGGCCATCGTCAACGCCAACTACATGGCTTCGGCCATAGCCGGCGAGTTCCGCACCTACTATTCGGGCGAGACGGGCCGCGTGGCACACGAGATGATACTCGACCTCACGTCGTTCAAGCACAACTACGGCGTCGACTGCGGCGACGTGGCACGGCGTCTGATGGACTACGGCTTCCATGCGCCGACGCTCTCGTTCCCGGTACACGAGACGCTTATGGTGGAGCCGACCGAGAGCGAGCCGAAGGCGGAGATGGACCGTTTCATCGAGGCGCTGACGAGCATCAAGCGCGAGTGCGAGGCCATCGGAGGCGAGGGTGACAACGTGGTTGCCAACGCACCTCACACGGCATTGGAGATAGCCGGCGAGTGGGGCCACCCTTACACGCGCATGCAGGCAGCCTACCCGCTGGAGTGGGTGTCGCGGGCGAAGTTCTTCCCGTACGTGACGCGCATCGACAACGGCTACGGCGACCGCAACCTCGTATGCCGCAACACGGAAGAATAAGGAAAATTCAACATTCAAATATCGAATATTCACGAAACAAGAAGAGAACTATGAAAGTAGAAAACAGCAAAATGGTGGCGGTGAACTACACGCTTACCGTGGACGGAAAGGTTGCCGACAGCTCAAGGCCGGGCGCACCGCTCGAATTCATATGCGGAACGGGCATGCTGCTGCCGAAGTTCGAAGGCGCACTGCTGGGCAAGGAGCCGGGCGACAAGGTGTCGTTCACGCTCGAGCCGAAGGACGGCTACGGAGAGGTTATCGCCGAAGCGGTGGTCGAACTGCCGAAGAACATATTCATGATGGACGGAAAGATTGCCGAAGAGATACTTTTCGTGGGCAACGTCATCCCGATGAGCGATGCCGAGGGCCACAGGATGAACGGCACGGTGAAGGCCGTCGGCGAGAACAGCGTCACGATGGACTTCAACCACCCGATGGCCGGCAAGACGCTCAACTTCGACGTCGAGGTGGTATCGGTACGTGACGTGACCCCGGAGGACCTCGCCGCCAAGGGCGGATGCAGCTGCGGCTGCGGCGACCACGAGTGCGAGGGCTGCGGTCCGGACCACGACTGCGGCGGACACGGACACGAGGGTTGCGACTGCGACCACGAACACTGCAAGCACTGACACCGGCATCCGGCAAACGACGGCTCCGACGGGCACACAACACCTGCCGGAGCCATTTTTTTGCTGTCAGGATGCCGTTTTCAGACAACTTTTTCGTATTTTTGAGAATATGGTGACATCCGTATTCCAATATCTCTCGTCGCTGGCCGACACGGAGGGCCTCACACGGACGCTCGGGCCGTTGGAGCTCCTGCGCAACGGGCGGGGCGAGCCCTTCTGCTCGGTCGGCAACTCTGCGGTCGTATTCAAGGTGCGTTGCCGCGGGGAGGTGTGCAAACTCCGATGCTACCTCCGCCACAAGCGCAACCTGCGGCAGATTTACCGCGACAGACTGCTGCAGTCGGAACTCTTCGTGTACACCGACGCCGAGCACGGCGAGTGGACGGACGTGGTGCTGGACGAGTGGTACGACGGCACGACCCTGGAACACGCGATGAAGGGCCCGGAGACCGACGCCGCACGCATGGCGCAGCTTGCATCGATGTTCGACGCCACGGCCGCATGGCTGCTCTCGCAGGAGTGGGCGCACGGCGACCTCAAGCCGGAAAACATCATCGTCGGCGGGGAGGGCATGCACCTTATCGACTTCGACGCCATGTACCGCCCGGGCATGGATGAGTGCGACTGCGAGGAGAGCGGCACACGGGCATTCCAACACCCGCTCCGCGGAGAGATTTTCGACAAGTCCATAGACGACTACCCCATCGCCCTGATCTCGACATGCCTGCACGCCCTTGCGGCCGACATGTCGCTGCGGGAGTGTGTCGGCGACGGAGGGGAGATGGTCGATCCGGCAATGGCTGTCGGCGGATGCGACCAGACGCTCGAGCGTATCGAACGGCTCTTCGCGACACGCGGCGACGCCCTGCGCTACCGCATCGCCCGACTGCTGCGCTCACCGATTCCGAGGCTGTTCGGGCTCGGGACGCTGCTCGAATACGGGCAGAGGCCCGTCCGCGAGGCCGTCGGCAAGTTGCAGCTTGCCGAAAAGGGCGGACTTTGGGGATACAGCGACGAGGTGGGATTCGTAATACCGCCGCTGTACGACTGCGGTTTCGAGTTCAGCGAGGGCCTGGCGGCAGTCCGCACGGGCAGTTCATGGCACTTCATCGACACCGGAGGCCGTACGGTCATCGACTGCTCCGGCTGCGACACCGTAAAGCCGTTCCGCAACGGACGGGCGGAGGTTGTCCGCGGCGGCAGGCACTCGGCAATAGGGCGCGACGGGAAAGAGCTCCCGTAAGGAATTGCTATTTTCGGGCGGAAACGCTATATTTGCACTCAATAGAAAACATTTGCAGCAATGGGATTCAGAAACCTGACCGACAGTGAGGTCGCACGTCTCGAAGCAGCCGGGAACCGGTCCGACGACTGGTCCGGAGTCATGGTCTGCGACGACTTCCGCACGGAACAGTTGAGCGGATGCCGCCTTTCGGGGAGGGTGCTCATAGATTCGGGCGCCAGGATAACCGACTCCTCCGTCTCGGGCTACCGCATAGGCGAACGCAGCGTCGTACGCAGCGTCACGCTCCTCGAGTGCCGCCACCGCTCGCCGTTCGGCAACGGCACGGCGGTTGAAACGGTCAACGAGTGCGGCGGGCGCCGGGTGCTCATCCACGACAGGATGTCGGCACAGGCCGCCTATATGGCAGCCATGTACCGCCACCGTCCGAACCTCGTAGCGAAGCTCGACGCAATGGCCGTAAGACGCGGCGAAGAGGTGTCGTCGGAGACGGGTACGGTCGGCAGCGACTGTCAGATCGTCGGGGCAAGGATCATACGCGAAGTCCGCATCGGCAACGGCGTCACGATAGAGGGGGCGTCGCTGCTCGAGAACGGCACGCTGCTCGACGGGGCGAGGGTCGGAGCCGATGTCAAGGCGCGCGACTTCATCGCGGCCGAGGGTTCCGTGATGGACAACGGCGCAATCTGCGAGAAGTGTTTCATCGGCGAGGCCGCAACCGTCGGCAACGGCTTCACGGCCGCCAATTCGCTCTTCTTCGCCAACTCCCACTGCGAGAACGGCGAGGCCGCATCCATATTCGCCGGGCCTTATACGGTTTCGCACCACAAGTCGACGCTGCTCATAGCCGGCATCTTCTCCTTCTTCAACGGGGGCAGCGGCACCAACCAGAGCAACCATCTCTTCAAGGGCGGTGCAGTGCACCAGGCGGTGCACCCGCGCGGCTGCAAGTTCGCCAGCAACGCCTACGTCATGGCGCCGGCGGCCGAAGGGCCGTTCACGATGGTCATGGGCAGGCATGTAAAGCACCACGACACGTCGGAGATGCCCTTCTCGTACCTTGTGGAGAGCAACGGCGTCTCGATGCTCATGCCGGCGATGAACCTGCGCAGCTACGGTACGGCACGCGACATCGCGAAGTGGCCGCAGCGCGACCGCAGGAGCGTACGCCGCGACGTGATAGACTTCGAGGAGTTCAACCCGTACCTCACCGGACGCGTCATCTGTGCGGCGGAGAGCCTGCGGCAGATGGGGGACTCGCAACCCGACGAACAGCTGTACCACTACCGCAACACCTTCATAAAGGCATCGATGCTCCGGATGGGCATCAAGCTCTACGAAAAATATATCGCCTGTGCACTCGGGCAGATGCTCTCGAACGGGACGGAAGGCCGGACAGACAACACCGACGAGGCATACGGCAAATGGGTAGACATGGCCGGACAGTATATCTCGAAGGCGGCCGTGGAGCGGCTTATCGACGACATCGAGGCGGAGCGCGTGACCACACCGGAGGAGATTGACGCACGCCTGCGGCGGTTCGACGGCGAGAGGCTGCAACACGAGCGGGCATGGGCCCTAGCGGAACTTGCCCGCATGCTCGGGCACAAGCCGTCGGAGGAGGAGATAGCGGAGTGCATCGCCCGCGGGGAGGAGGCGTACCGCTCGCTGTGCGAGACGGTCGAGGCCGACCTGCAGCGCGAGAATTCGGCCGACATGAGCGTCGGCTACGGCATCGACAGCGACTCCGAACAGGAGCGCATGGAGGATTTCAAGCGGGTGAGAGGGCTGTGACGGCACACGGCAGAGCCTTACGGACCGCCGAAATATAAGGCCGGGGCATCCGGCCGAAACAGAGAAGAGACCTATGTACGGCAGTGAAATAACGAGAATGCACCGTACGGCATTCGTCATCGCCATCGACCAGTCGTGCTCGATGCAGGAGCGCATTACGGTGAACTCGCGCCGCATGACCAAGGCCGAGGCCGTGGCATCGATAACGAGCCGCCTGATAGACGAGCTGCTGATGCGCGCAAGGCGCGAGGACGGTGTGCGCAACTACTACGACATAGCCGTGGTCGGCTATGCGGACGACAACGTCTACCCGCTGCTCGACGACAGCATGGAGTTCGTTCCGGTCACGCTTCTGGCCGGCAAGAGCCCGATGCGCAGACGCTTTTCGTACGAGAGGCTGCTCCCGTCCGGAGAGCTTCGCATGGTGACCGAGGAGACGCCGTTGTGGATAGAGCCGCATGCGGCAGGCTCCACACCGATGTACGAGATGCTGTCGGCCGTGACGGAGATGGTGGGCCGCTGGTGCGCCGAGCCGCAGAATGCGGACAGCTTCCCGCCGATGGTGTTCAACATCACCGACGGCGAGGCGACCGACTGCGACGACAGGCAGCTGTGCGAGGCGGCGGAGAGGCTCAAGCGATGCTGCACGCGCGACGGAGACGTACTGCTGGTGAACGTCCACATATCGACCAACTCCGGACAGGAGTCGATGATATTCCCGCGGCGGGACGAGATAGGCGCCGACAACCGCTACGCAAGGCTGCTGGCCGAGATGTCGAGCACCGTACCCGAACCGATGAACGAGGCCGTGAGGCGGTTCCGCGGTGATTTCGCGCTGCCGCCATTCATAGCGATGAGTTACAACGCATCCATAACCGAAGCCGTTGCCCTGCTCGACATAGGCTCGCGGAGCGCAACCGTATTGAGATAAGTCAGCATGGCAGCCATTCCCACCATAGTCGCATTCCGCAACAGTCTGAAGAGACCGTCGGAGAGTTTCCGCACCCTCGGCGGCATGATTCCCGAGACCGGAGGTGATGGGGCGGCCGTGTTCCGCACCTCGCGCTTTGCCGAGGCGAGAGTGCGGCTGGAGGGCAAATGGCATCTGCTGTGCGTGCCTATCGCCGAAGGGGCCGTCGAGGCCGTCGAACGTACGGCCGCCCAGTTGCGTTTCATCCGGAGCAGCCACCTTTGCGAATACAGGATACTCTACTCCGAGATGTCGTTTTCGGACGAGCTCGGCCGCACGAACAGCTGCGACGTGATACGGCAGAGCCTGCCCGACGGGGAGCCGTTCCCCTCGGCCGCGGCATGGATGGAGCCGGCGCGCCTGCGCCGCATGATCGGGGAGCTGCGCGAAGAGTTCATCCGGCTGGGATTCTCGCACAACAACCTCAAGCCGTCAAACCTCATTGTCGGCGATGATGGGATACTGCATCCGATAAGGTACCACTACGCCACCATCGGCGAGGGTTGCCGCGACGATTTCCGTGCGCTCTATGCGGCTGCGGGGCTGAATCCAGACGAGGACGGCTGCGGCACGCCGCAATACGGACTCCTGAGCGACATCCGCGCCCCATACTCGACGGAGGGCGCCGGAGATACGCCCTTCACGCCGCACGAAGGCCTAATACGCATCATCCGCAACGGCCTTTACGGATTCGCCGATGAAGATATGGAGACGGTCATAGCGCCGCAATACCTCTGGGCCGACGACTTCCGCGAAGGGCGGGCCGTGGTGGAGACGGCGGACGGTCTCGGGCTTATCGACAAGTGCGGGCGCGAGGTGATTCCGGCCGTATACGACGATGTATGCTATGACGTCCACGACGGGACATCGCTCGTGCGCAGGGCGGGCATGCAGGCGGTATTCGACTACGACGGCCGCCGAACGGAAGAGTTTTTGCAAATCAAACATCAATAAAACAGACTGAAAATGGAACGACACGTAAAATGTCTCATAATCGGCAGCGGCCCTGCAGGATACACGGCCGCCATATATGCCGCAAGGGCCGGTCTCGAGCCGGTGCTCTACGAGGGTATCGAGCCAGGAGGCCAGCTCACCACAACCACCGAGATCGAGAACTTCCCGGGCTATCCCGAGGGCATCTCGGGTACGGCCATGATGGCCGACCTGCGCCGCCAGGCGGAGCGTTTCGGCACGGATGTCCGCACGGGCATGGTCACCGATGTCGACACGGCGAAATACCCGTTTGCCGTAACGGCCGATGACGGAGCCCTGGAGGCCGAGTCCATAATCATAGCCACGGGCGCATCGGCCAAATACCTCGGTCTCGAGTCGGAGCAGCGTTTCCGCGGCATGGGAGTGAGCGCCTGCGCCACCTGCGACGGATTCTTCTACCGCAAGCAGGACGTGGCCGTCGTCGGCGGAGGCGACACGGCATGCGAGGAGGCGACGTACCTCGCATCGATATGCCGCCAGGTCTACCTGATAGTCCGCAAGCCGTTCCTGCGCGCATCGAAGGCGATGCAGGAGCGCGTGGCCTCGACGCCGAACATCAAGGTGCTTTTCGAGCACAATACGGTCGAGGTGCTCGGCGACGATGACGGCGTGACGGGCGTAAAGGTGCGCAACGGCGCCGGCGAGGTCTACGACATCCCGGTATCGGGATTCTTCCTCGCCATCGGCCACCACCCGAACACCGAGCTCTTCGCCGGGAAACTCGACATGGACGAGAACGGATACATCCGCACGCAGCCTGACACGTCGAAGACCTCCGTCGAGGGCATCTTCGCCGCAGGCGACGTCCGCGACCCGCACTACCGCCAGGCAATCGTGGCGGCCGGCTCGGGCTGCATAGCGGCTCTCGACTGCGAGAGGTTCCTCTCATCGCGCAAGAAATAAGACTAAAACGGGACAACGGAGTGATAAGGGTCACCATACTCGGCCGCGCATCGGCCAAACCCACCGCCGGAAGCCACCCGTCGGCACAGGCGGTGAATGTCAACGAGCAGTATTTTCTGGTCGATGCCGGGGAGGGTGTGCAGCAGCAGATGCTGCGCTGCGGCATAAACGCGCTCAAGCTGCGTGCCGTCTTCATATCGCATCTGCACGGCGACCACCTCTTCGGGCTCTTCCCGCTCATCTCCACGCTCGGGCTCTACGGGCGCCGGACGCCGCTGCAGGTATTCGCACCGCACCCGTTCGGGGAGATTCTGGAGTACCACCTGCGCTATTTCGACCAGAACCTGCCGTATGAGGTGCAGTGGGTGCCGGTCGACACCACCAAGCACCGAATAATCTTCGAGAACCGCACAACGGAGGTGTGGAGCATCCCGCTACGCCACCGCGTGCCGGCATCCGGCTACCTCTTCCGCGAGAAGGAGCCGCCGCTGAATGTCGACAAGGGGGTAATCGACCGCTACGGGCTGTCGGTGGCGCAGATAGTTGCCGCCAAACGCGGAGAGGACATCACGCTCGACGACGGCCGGACGATACCCAACGGGGAGCTGACATACCTGCCCCACGGTCCGCGTGCATACGCATACTGTTCCGACACCAACCGCTCGGCGATGGTCGCGCGGCGCGTGGCCGGGGTCGATCTGCTCTACCACGAGGCGACATACGCCGACAGCGAGCGCAAGCAGGCGAAGGAGCGCGGCCACGCGACGGCCGCCGATGCCGCCAGGACGGCGCTTGCGGCAGGTGCCGGGAGGCTGCTCATAGGGCACTTCTCGTCACGCTACAGGGATCTCACGCCGCTGCTCGACGAGGCGCGCGCAATATTCCCGAACACCGACATTGCCGTCGAAGGAGAGACTTACGAAATATGACAAAGGCCGAAATACGGATGGTACGCTCGCTTGCCGACAAATCGGGCAGGCTGGAGCACGGTGCGTTCATCGCCGAGGGAGAAAAGCTCATCGGCGAACTCATTGCATCGCACATGCGCGTAAGGAAGGTATATGCGCTCGAGGGGGCATTTTCCGAAGGAGGGCTCCGGGCCGACATCGAGAGGGTCACGGGGCAGGAGATGGAGCGCATGTCGCAGCTCAAGACCCCGAACGACTCGATAGCCGTGGTGGAGATACCCGAACGCCGCCTTCACGATGCCGACGCGGAGCACTCGCTCGTGCTTGCGCTCGACCGCGTGCAGAACCCGGGCAACCTCGGCACCATAATGCGCCTTGCCGACTGGTTCGGCATCACGGACATAGTCTGTTCGGAGGATTGCGCCGACTGCTTCAACCCGAAGGTGGTGCAGGCGACGATGGGGGCGATAATCCGCGTCAGGGTACACTATACGGCTCTCGCGCCGTGGCTCGACGGCCAGCGCCGGCGCGGGATGCCCGTCTACGGCACGTTCCTCGACGGTGAGAACATCTATTCGGCCGAACTCTCGCACAACGGCATCGTCCTTATGGGCAACGAGGGACGCGGCATCGGCGCAGAGTGCGCCTCAAGCGTCACTCGCAGGCTTTTCATACCGCCCTACCCTCCGTCGAGGCACGGGTCGGAGTCGCTCAACGTGGCCATCGCCACGGCCGTAATCTGCTCGGAGTTCCGCCGCAGGTAAACGACATCCAAACCGGAAAGGCGACAAAAGAATGCAGCAAAAAAAGAGGGGATCGGATTCATCCGTCCCCTCTTTTCGTTTATCGGCGTTCCGATTACTCGGCCTTGCCGTCCGAACCGAGAACCTCCTTGATCTTGTGGATGTAGAGCTTCTTCATGTTCTCGCGGGCCGGACCAAGGTACTTGCGCGGGTCGAACTCGGCAGGCTTGGTGGCGAACACCTCGCGGATTGCGGCGGTCATGGCCAGACGCGAGTCGGAGTCGATGTTGATCTTACATACGGCACTCTTGGCTGCCTTGCGGAGCTGCTCCTCCGGAATACCTACGGCTGCCTTCAGCGCACCGCCGTACTTGTTGATGGTATCGACCTCGTCCTGCGGAACCGACGACGAACCGTGGAGCACGATAGGGAAGCCCGGAAGCTCCTTCTCGATGGCTGCCAGAACGTCGAATGCCAATGGCGGCGGAACCAGACGGCCCGTCTTCGGGTCTACGGTGCACTGCTCCGGAGTGAACTTGTAGGCTCCGTGCGAAGTACCGATCGAGATGGCAAGCGAGTCAACACCGGTCTTGGTTACGAAATCCACGACCTCCTCCGGCTTGGTGTAGTGGCTCTCTGCGGCCGAAACCTCGTCCTCAACGCCGGCCAGAACGCCGAGCTCGCCCTCTACGGTAACATCGAACTGGTGTGCATACTCGACAACCTTCCTGGTGAGAGCAACGTTCTCATCGTAAGGGAGGCTCGAACCGTCGATCATAACCGACGAGAAGCCCATGTCGATGCAGCTCTTGCAGGTCTCGAAGCTGTCTCCGTGGTCGAGGTGAAGCACAATCTCCGGCTTTGCCCATCCGAGCTCCTTCGCATACTCAACGGCACCCTCGGCCATGTAGCGGAGAAGGGTCTGGTTGGCGTAGTTGCGCGCGCCCTTCGATACTTGAAGAATTACCGGCGACTTGGTCTCGGCTGCCGCCATGATGATTGCCTGCAACTGCTCCATGTTGTTGAAGTTGAATGCAGGGATGGCGTATCCGCCCTTAATCGCCTTTGCAAACATCTCACGGGTGTTTACAAGTCCCAAATCCTTATAAGATACCATAATTGTTTGATTTTTATATAGTTGAAAACTCAAATACCTCTTTTCGCGTCGTAAAATTAGTGAAAATTTTTAATATTCGTAAAAAAAACGGTCTTCAAAAAGTGATATTGTATGCAAATACGGATAAAAGCGATATTGCACACACAGTGCGCCGTATGCGACACATGTACCGGGAAACCGTCCGCGTCATCGGTACGGGCCGCGCCGCCGGAACCGGCACGGACAGGCAAAACAAACGGGAGTCCCGTCGACGACGGGACTCCCGTTTATCCTAATGAGGAAGAACATGCCTGAATCAGCCGCGCAACGTAACGCTCACCCGTGCGACCTTTCCGCCGAGCGGCGGCGCGATCTTCGTCACGCGGCACTCCACCGTCTCGATTTGCGGAAAGCGCTCCTTCAGTGCGGCAATGATGTTGCCGGCGACACACTCTATCGTACGGCGCGGCACACTCATCTGCCCGCGGACTGTCTCATAGACCGAGAGGTAGTTGACCGTCGCCCCGACGTCGTCGCGCTCGGCCACATCTCCGAGCGGCACGCCTATGCGCAGTCCCACCTCGAAATGGCATCCCGTACGCCTCTCCAACGGATAGCATCCGTGAAAGGCGTGGAAATCCATCCCCTCGAGCTCTATCGTGTAAAGTTCCGGCCCTTTCATCGCAACCCTACTCAACGATAACCAGATAGTAGTTCTTCTTGCCCTTCTGCACCAGCAGGTACTTGCCCGCGATGAGGTCGCCGGCCGTCACCGTGCGCTGCGCATCCTCCACGCGCTCTTTGTTGAGCGACACGCCGCCGCCCTGGACCATCTTGCGGCACTCGCCCTTCGACGGGAATATCTGCGTCTTCTCGGCGCACAGGTCGATGAAGGAGCAGCCGAGGTCCGACTGCGGAATCCTGAACTGCGGAACACCCTCGAACACCTGCAGGAGGGTCTGCTCGTCCAGGCGGTGCAAAGCCTCCGACGTCGAGCGGCCGAAGAGTATTTCGGAGGCCTCCAGCGCCTTCTCGTAATCCTCCTCCGAGTGTATCATCACGGTAAGCTCCTTCGCCAGGCGCTTCTGCAGTACGCGCAGGTGCGGCGCCGCCTCGTGCTCCGCCGTGAGAGCCTCAATGGTCTCGCGGTCCAGCAGGGTGAATATCTTTATGTAGCGCTTGGCATCCTCGTCGCTCACGTTGAGCCAGAACTGGTAGAACTTGTACGGCGACGTGTAGCGCGCATCGAGCCATACGTTTCCGCTCTCGGTCTTTCCGAACTTCGTGCCGTCAGCCTTGGTGATGAGCGGGCAGGTTATGGCGAACGCCTCGGCCTCCGGGCCCAGCTTGCGGCGGATAAGCTCCGTTCCGGTGGTGATGTTGCCCCACTGGTCGGCGCCGCCGAGCTGCAGCTTGCAGTTCATGGTCTGGTAGAGGTGCATGAAGTCGTATGCCTGCAGCAGCTGGTAGGTGAACTCGGTGAAGGACATGCCCTCGCCCTCGCCGCTGAAGCGCTTCTTGACCGAATCCTTGGCCATCATGTAGTTCACGGTGATGAGCTTGCCGATGTCGCGTGCAAAGTCGAGGAAACGGTAATCCTTCATCCAGTCATAGTTGTTGACCATCACGGCGGCATTCTCCGCATCCGACTCGAAATCTATGAGTTTCGAGAGCTGTCGCTTTATGGCCTCCTGGTTGTGGCGCAAGGCCTGCTCGTCGAGCAGGTTGCGCTCCTGCGACTTGCCGCTCGGATCGCCGATCATTCCCGTGGCACCGCCTACGAGCACGATAGGCTTGTGGCCGCACATCTGCAGGTGCTTGAGTATCATCACACCCACCAGGTGCCCTATGTGAAGCGAATCGGCCGTCGGGTCAAACCCGAGATAGGCCGTCGTCATCTCCTTTTCCAGTTGTTCCTCGGCGCCCGGCATTATGGTGTGTATCATGCCGCGCCATTTGAGTTCCTCTACGAAATTTTTTCTTCCCATCGTTTCGTCTCTACAAATTCCACAAAGTTTTATGCAAAATTCATGTTGTTCCAATCCAGTTTTCGCGCCTGCCGCCCCGCATCACTCGACGTCGAGGTCGAGGCTCTTCTTCAGTTCCCCGAACAGGGGCGTATGCTCCTCAATATGGCGGAGCCTGTCCTCCAGGCGCACCGGGCGCAGCTTCACCTCGCGCTCGCGCACCTCTATTTCCAGCTCCACGTCGCCATCCACTCCCGCCGTCTCGGCAACGGCGGAGACGATCTCCGAACGCACCGACATCATGTCGTCCCTCAATGCCTGCGTCGGCACGACCACATGCATCGTGTTGCCCGAGAAAGAGACGTTGTCGAAAGCCACCACGAAACGCGGCCGCTGGCGGCATATGCGTTCAACGATCCCGTCCCGTGCAGCCTTCATCTTGGCCTCGCTCCGGGGATCGACCCTGCGTACCGGGGCCGCGGAATCGGACGTCGAACAGTTCAGCTTCTCGAGAAGCTCCGTAAGCGAGCCTCCAGGCACCGGTCCGGCACCTCCCGACAGGCGTGTCTCCGCACGCTGGGCGGCGGTGCTTCCGGCAACGGATGCCGCTGCGAAAGGTCTGTCGGCGGATGCGGTCGTGACAGGCTGCTCCGGCTTGACGGCATCAGCGGCACCACTCTCCGCACTGCCGCCATTCCCGGCCGGGCTTTGCTGCGGAGGCGTGCCCTTCCGCACCTCCGCGCCTGCGGCAACCGGCGCTGCAGCTGCCGGCGTCGCCGGTGCTGATGCTGCCGAAGTGACCGTCGGACGTGGTGCTGCCGCCTGTGCGGCGGAAGAGCCACCCGTCGCGGCACCGCTGCGTGCGGATACCCCGGCAGACAGCTCCGGCAATCCGTATTCAGGTGCGGCGGGGGCGGTCAGCCCGTTATTTTTTTTTTGACCGAGAGCCGCTATCTTCATCAGCGTAAGCTCCACCAGCAAGCGCTGGTTGGAAGATGTGCGTATGCGTCCGTCGGCATCCGAAAGGAGCGAAATGGCCCCGAAGAGGAAATCGACGCCGCAGCGCTCCGCGCACGAGCGGTAACGCTCCGCAAGCGCTCCCGTATATTCGAGAAGCGACACGGCCGGGCCCTTGGCCACGAGCAGGTCGCGCATGTGCTGGTTCAGGCCCGACATAAAGGTCTGGCCGGAGAAGCCTTTCGAGAGCACGGAATCGAACTCGAGCAGGGCGTTGACGTAATCCCCCGTAAGCAGCATCTCCGTGAAGCGGAAATAGGTGTCGTAGTCGAGCACGTTGAGCGTCTGCGCCACGCTGCGGTAGTCGAGCGTCGTCCCGCAGAACGATACCGCCTTGTCGAACATCGACAGCGCATCGCGCATTCCGCCGTCGGCCTTGCCGGCGATGAGGTTCAGCGACTCCTCGTCGCACGTCACCCCCTCGTTGGAGGCGATGTACCGCAGATACTCCACGGCATCCTCCACGCGGATGCGGTTGAAGTCGTATATCTGGCAACGGGAGAGTATGGTGGGGATTATCTTGTGTTTCTCGGTGGTGGCGAGGATGAATATGGCGTGCTGCGGCGGCTCCTCGAGCGTCTTGAGGAAGGCGTTGAACGCCGCCTGCGAGAGCATGTGCACCTCGTCGATGATGAATACCGAATAGCGACCCGTCTGCGGCAGCACGCGCACCTGTTCGATGAGGTTGCGGATGTCGTCCACCGAGTTGTTGGAGGCGGCGTCGAGCTCGTGGATGTTGAGCGAGCGCCCCTCGTTGAACGAACGGCACGACTCGCACTCGTTGCAGGCCTCCGCCCCGTGCGGATTCTGGCAGTTTATCGCCTTGGCGAATATTCGGGCACAGGTGGTCTTGCCCACTCCGCGCGGACCGCAGAACAGATATGCATGGGCCAGCTGCCCGCGCTCGATGGCATTCTTGAGCGTGGAGGTTATGTGCTTCTGTCCCACGACGCTTGCGAAGGTCGTCGGACGGTATTTGCGTGCCGATACTACGAACTGTTCCATAATCCCTGCAAAGGTATCAAAATTCTCTCAAAAGAGAAAGTTTCGCCGCTTTTTTACGACAATATGGCGCACGGATGTCACATCCGCCGTGTCAATCCGTGACAAAATGCGACAAACGGCACTGCCGGCGGGCTGTGGCAAAGGATTTGATACATTACGGGGCGAAGTCCCTGCAAAGGGGCGGAAAACGGAAAACAAACGAAAAAACAAATACTATTATGAACATCAATTCATTGACAATCAAAGCACAGGAGGTGCTGCAAAGCGCATTCTCCATCGCCAGGAGGAACTCGCAGCAGAGCGTCGAGCCGCTCCACGTGTTGAGCGCCCTCATTGCGGAGGACGATTCGCTGAGCACCTTCCTGCTGGGCCGCATCGGCGTGAACGTGCGTTCGCTCCGACAGGCCGCGGAGAGTGCCGTGAACGCACTGCCGAGGGTATCGGGAGGCGGTGAGCAGTACTTCTCCAACGACTGCTCGCGGATGATTCAGCGGGCGGTCGACTTCACCGCAAAGTTCAACGACAAGTACGCATCGGTGGAGCACCTGCTGCTGGCCGTTCTGGCCGAGCGCGGGCAGGCATCCGACCTGCTCAAGCAGGCCGGAGCCAGCGAGAAGGAGCTCATGGAGGCCATACGCCAGTTCCGCAAGGGCTCGACCGTAAGTTCGCAGACCGACTCGCAGGAGTTCAACGCACTGGGCAAGTACGCCATCAACCTCAACGAGCAGGCGCGTGCCGGAAAGCTCGACCCGGTCATCGGCCGTGAGGAGGAGATAAGGCGTGTGCTCCAGATCCTCTCGCGCCGTACCAAGAACAACCCTATCCTGGTCGGTGAGGCCGGCGTGGGAAAGACCGCCATCGCCGAGGGCATCGCCCACAGGATAGTCGACGGCGACGTTCCGGAAAACTTGAAGTCGAAGGTCATCTTCTCGCTCGACATGGGTGCGCTGATTGCCGGCGCCAAGTACCAGGGCGAGTTCGAGGAGCGTCTGAAGGGCGTCGTGCAGGAGGTCATCGCCAGCGACGGAGAGATACTGCTCTTCATCGACGAGATACACACCCTTGTGGGTGCGGGCAAGTCGAGCGGGGCGATGGATGCGGCGAACATCCTCAAGCCGGCACTGGCCCGTGGCGAGCTGCGGACGATAGGCGCCACGACCCTCGACGAATACCAGAAGTACTTCGAGCAGGACAAGGCGCTCGAACGCCGTTTCCAGAAGGTGATGGTGGACGAGCCGACGACCGACGATGCCATATCCATCCTGCGAGGGCTGAAGGAGCGCTACGAGAACCACCACCAGGTGCGCATCAAGGATGAGGCGATAATCGCCGCCGTGGAGCTGTCGCACCGGTACATAACCTCGCGGTTCCTGCCGGACAAGGCGATCGACCTTATCGACGAGGCCGCATCGAGGCTGCGTCTGGAGATGAACTCCGTACCCGAGGAGATAGACAACCTCGAGCGCAGGATGCGCCAGCTCGAGATCGAGCGGGAGGCCATCCGCCGCGAGGGCGACCAGCAGCGTATCGATGCCCTGAACAAGGAGATTGCGGACCTCAAGTCGAAGGATTCGGAGATGAGGGCCAAGTGGCAGGGCGAGCGCGACATCCTCAAGCGCATACAGGAGAACAAGGACTCCATCGAGCGGCTCAAGATCGAGGCGCAGCAGGCCGAGCGCCAGGGCGACTACGGCCGCGTGGCCGAGATCCGCTACGGCAAGATCGTCGAGGCGCAGAAGCAGATCGACGCCCTGCAGCACGAACTCAGGATATCGACCGCCAACGGTTCGATGATAAAGGAGGAGGTCGATGCGCAGGATGTCGCCGAGGTGGTATCGAAGTGGACCGGAATACCGGTCACGAGGATGCTCGCATCGGAGCGCGAGAAGCTGCTCAACCTCGAGGTCGAGCTCCACAAGCGGGTTGTCGGGCAGGAGCATGCGATAGAAGTGGTGGCCGATGCCGTACGCCGTTCGCGTGCGGGCCTCAACGACCCGAAAAAGCCGATAGGCTCGTTCATCTTCCTCGGTTCGACGGGTGTCGGAAAGACCGAGCTTGCGAAGGCGCTCGCCGAGTTCCTGTTCAACGACGAGAACATGATGACGCGAATCGACATGAGCGAATACCAGGAGCGCCACAGCGTCTCGCGTCTGGTCGGAGCGCCTCCGGGATACGTCGGATACGACGAGGGCGGACAGCTGACGGAGGCCGTGCGGCGCAAGCCGTACTCGGTGGTGCTTCTCGACGAGATAGAGAAGGCTCACCCGGACGTATTCAACATCCTGCTGCAGGTGCTCGACGACGGACGTCTGACCGACAACAAGGGCCGTACGGTGGACTTCCGCAACACCATCATCATCATGACCTCCAACATGGGCTCGTCGCTCATACAGGAGAACTTCTCGAAGGGGGCCGACCGCGAGGGCAACGTACCTGCGGAGGTCGTCGAACAGACGAGGAGGGATGTCATCGACCTGCTCAAGCAGCAGCTCAAGCCGGAGTTCCTGAACCGTATCGACGAGATAGTGATGTTCGAACCTCTGACCGAGAAGGATATCGAGAAGATCGTGGAGATACAGATGACCGCCATCGGCAAGATGCTGTCCCACAACGGCATAACGCTCGAATATACGGATGCCGCGAAGAGGTGGATTGCGGCGGCCGGCTACGATGCGATGTTCGGAGCGCGTCCGGTCAAGAGGGTCATCCAGCGGGAGGTCGTGAACGAACTCTCGAAGAGGATTCTTGCCGGCGACGTGAACCGCGACAAGCCGATACGCATCGACGCAGGCAAGGACGGGCTTACGTTCGGCAACTGACGCCGGGCATAGTGTCCGGGCGACAGACAGGGGAGCCGAATTCAGATTCGGCTCCCCTTTTTTTGTCCGTCGCACAAAAAAACGCCCCATACGGCCTGAATGGATTGCATAATCGGCCTCCAATGCATATATTTGTATCTCAACGGAATCAGGCGGGCCGTGCATGTTGCCGGGGCCGCGCAATTCCACGACAGCCATGAACGAGGAGTCATCATTCAATCCCGGTACGATGAGGTTCAACGTAAAGGAGCGTCTGGAGTCAATCATCGAATCGGCAGAGAAGAGGCTCGGCCTGTTCGCCGACCGCAGCCTGCTTAAGTTTACCGACAGTGCCATAAGATGCAGGTGCGGCAATCCCGTATGCTCGCTTACGGACAGCGACATTGCCAATGTCATAGTAGGCAAGGACAAAGACGGTAAGACGGAAATTCTATGTGCAGAATGCGGCAGGGTATTGTTTTCGAGACGGAAGAGGAGAAAAAAGAGATACGATGAAGGCAAACGCAGGGAACGCACATCTCCTCCCATCGGCATTGACATTTCCGAAAGCGGCAGAAAACAGGAGAATAGCTCGGACAACGCCGACGCGGCAAAGAGATTCCTCGTCCGACTGTTTTTGGGCGGGATTGGCGGGATAGTTGTCGCATACGCGGCCTACCTCCTAATCCTTATTCTCGACGCCAGGGGAATAATCAACATACCGTCGTCACCGGCCGAAACAACAGAGTATTACGATGGAAGCGGCATACGGCCGGATACGTACGACACCGGCAAGGCCGCTGCAGCAATCATAAAGGAGCGAATAAGTGCCGACTTCTCGGAATGCGCCGCGGGATACGGCATAAACGAAATGTCCGACACTTCAGCCGTAATAACTTCCATTGCTTCCGACCTGCTTATAAACGGGAAAATATCCCCTGCATCCCTGACCGAATCTTACCTGATAGACGAAATTCTTGCCCGAGACAGCATAGACCTGCGTGATGCACAAAAGTACAAGGATGCCATAAGATGCATGCTGCGTAAACTCAACCGGCATTAAACAATCGGCTGTAAGGCATATTCGGGACATAAAGTTCGGACAATGCACCATTGCCGGAACACCATTGCCGTCACGTTCGTGGCATTCGTCCACGCCAACGTTACGATAGTACCTCCTTTCTTTCTTTGTTTCTGGAAAATTTTGTACTTTTGTGAGCCTTTGTACGGAAAGAGGTGCAGGAACGGAAATTGCACCGCCCCGGAAGGAGACGGCAGCCCGGAGGGACGCCGCAGCATCGCAACAAGGATTAACACAAAAATATTGACATTATGAGCGAATTCATCTATCAGGAGCCGCTGCCTATCGAGCGCGACAACACGGAGTACAGACTGCTCACGAAGGATTACGTGAAGGTCGTGGAGTGCGACGGCCGCAAGATTCTGAAGGTTGACCCGAAGGGTCTCGAGCTGCTCTCGAAGGAGGCATATTCGGACGTATCGTTCTACCTGCGCGCAGCGCACCTACAGAAGCTCCGCAACATTCTGGAGGACCCGGAGGCTTCGGACAACGACCGCTTCGTGGCCTACACGATGCTTATGAACCAGTGCGTGGCCGCCGAGGGCGAACTTCCGACCTGCCAGGACACAGGAACCGCCATCTGCATCGCCAAGAAGGGCGAGGACGTATACACCGGCGCCAACGATGCCGAGTGCATCTCGCGCGGAGTTTACGAGACCTACAAGGAGCGCAACCTCCGCTACTCGCAGGTGGTTCCGATTTCGATGACCGACGAGCACAACTCGGCCACGAACCTCCCGGCGCAGATCGA
The DNA here is from genome assembly GCA_944322005.1 of uncultured Alistipes sp. Lineage (GTDB taxonomy): Bacteria > Bacteroidota > Bacteroidia > Bacteroidales > Rikenellaceae > Alistipes. The sequence goes on along the minus strand of CALUNL010000002.1, from coordinate 335,765 downwards.
CATCTACGCCACACAGGGCAACGAGTACAAGTTCCTCTTCATCACCAAGGGAGGAGGCTCGGCCAACAAGACATTCCTCTACCAGCAGACCAAGGCGCTGCTCAACGAGGAGTCGCTCATGAAGTTCTTCCAGGAGCACATCAAGGACCTCGGCACCTCGGCATGCCCGCCTTACCACCTTGCGGTATGCATCGGCGGAACCTCGGCCGAAATGTGCCTCTCGACCGTCAAGAAGGCCTCGGCCGGATACCTCGACGAGCTCCCTACATCGGGCAACGAGGGCGGACGCTGCTTCCGCGACCTGGAGTGGGAGAAGAAGATCCTCGACATATGCCAGAAGATGGGCATCGGCGCACAGTTCGGCGGCAAGTACCTCGTACATGACGTACGCGTCATCCGTGCACCGCGCCACGCGGCAAGCTGCCCGGTGGCAATCGGCGTAAGCTGCTCGGCCGACCGCAACATCAAGGCCAAGATCACCCCGGAGGGCATCTTCCTCGAGAAGCTCGAGAAGAACCCTGCACGCTTCCTGCCGGAGCAGGCGCCTGCGATGTCCCCGGCCGTCGACATCGACCTCGACGAGGGAATGGACAAGGTACGCGAGATACTCACCAAGTACCCTATCCGCACCCGCCTCAACCTCAAGGGAACGCTGATCGTGGCGCGCGACATCGCCCACGCCCGCATCAAGCAGATGCTCGACGAGGGCAAACCTATGCCTGAATACTTCAAGAAACACCCGATATACTATGCCGGACCGGCCAAGACCCCTGCAGGAATGGCTTCGGGCTCGTTCGGACCTACCACGGCCGGACGTATGGACCCGTACGTAGACCTGTTCCAGAAGCACGGCGGTTCGATGGTGATGGTGGCCAAGGGCAACCGCTCGAAGGCCGTTACCGACGCCTGCAAGGCCAACGGCGGATTCTACCTCGGCTCCATAGGAGGACCGGCCGCCATCCTGGCCAAGAACTCGATCAAGAGCGTCGAGGTCGTGGACTTCCCGGAGCTCGGCATGGAGGCCGTCCGCAAGATCTACGTCGAGAACTTCCCTGCGTTCATCATCGTCGACGACAAGGGCAACGACTTCTTCGCGGATTTCCAGCATTAGGATCCGATGCCATAAGGCACAGCACACCCTCTTCGCTGCGGCGAAGGGGGATTGTGTTGTGAAGCGGGGCGGAAAAGTGCGTAAAAATGCACGTTTTTTGTCCCTCTTTCAATAATAATGAACCGACTCATTCCGTTTCATTTCAGATGAAAACGTACATGAAAATATTATTCGCCGTCGCAGCGACCTTCCTGTGCGCATCCGCGGCACTGGCCGACGAGAAGACCACCTTCGAGACCAATGCCCCGATGCTTGTTTCGACGGGTGAAGCGTTCCGCGTGGAGTTCTCGCTCAACGCCAAGCCGGATGACGACACATTTACGCCGCCGTCGTTCGACGATTTCAACGTATTGGCCGGTCCGGTCGTATCCAAAGGCTCGTCGGTACAGATTCTCAACGGCTCGATGACCAAGAGCGTCAACTACACCATATCCTACGTGCTGATGACGCAGACGGCGGGCAACTTCAGAATCGGCGAGGCCTCGATAAAGGTAAAGGATACGACATACAAGACCCATGAGACGTTCGTCGAGGTCCGCGACAACTCGTCGGGGACACAGGGACAGCAGCAGAGCCAGGGACAGGGGCAGTCACAGATGCAGGACGACGCCTCGCTCGAGAAACAGGCAAGCCGCCAGATCGGCAAGGACGACCTGATGCTGCGTTTGGAACTGTCACGCCGTTCGGCCTACAAGGGAGAACCGATACGGGCAGCGCTCAAGCTATACAGCCGCGTGAACGTCGTTGGCTCCGACGGAGCGAAGATGCCTACGTTCAACGGATTCTGGAGCCAGGAGATAGAGAGCGAGCAGGGCCCGTTCCGCGAAACTGTCGACGGAAAGGTCTACGAGACCTACACGGTGGCCGAATACCTGCTCTACCCGCAGCAGACCGGACGCCTGACGATTGAGCCGTCGGAGCTGACCGTAATCGTGCAGGTCATCGTCCAGAGCAACCGCAACTACGACCCGTTCTTCGGCGGCGGACACGAGATATACAACCTGCGGTACAACCTCTCGACACCGGCCATAAAGGTAGATGTCAAGGAGTTCCCGGCAGGTGCCCCGGCATCGTTCACCGGAGCCGTGGGCAAGTATTCGATGGAGGCCGAAATGTCCGCATCGGAACTTGCGGCAAACTCCGCGGCCACGGCCACGGTGAAGATTTCGGGTTCGGGCAACATCAACCTGCTCCAGGCACCGGCGCTCACGCTGCCGACATCGTTCGAACTATACGACGTCAAGTCGAGCGAATCGCTGCGCAACGGCAGTGCGGGAAGTTTCGGATACAAGAAGTTCGAATATCCGTTCATCGCGCGTGCGGAGGGCAGCTACACCATACAGCCGATAGAGTTCACATACTTCAACCCGGAAGCCGGGCGCTATGTCACACTGCGGTCAAAGGCCTTCGACATCACCGTGACGCCTGACCTCAACGCCGGTTCGACACCGCAGCAGGCCTCCGTGATATCGAGCAAGGAGGATGTGAAACTTCTCGGGCGCGACATACGCCACATAAAGTACGGCAACGCCTCCCTGCGCAGCCATGCCGCACCGTTCATACTCTCGCCGCTCTACTTCCTGCTGCTGGCCGCAATCATCCTGGCCGCCGCAGCCGCATACTTCATAATACGCAAGTACCTGCGCGACAACCGCAATACGGCTCTCGTGAGGGGACGGCGCGCGAACAAGGTGGCCGTACAGAGGTTCCGTACCGCGGAGCGCTACATGAAGGAGCAGAACCAGCACGCCTTCTACGAGGAGATGCTGCGTGCACTGTGGGGATACATGAGCGACCGCTTCAACATACCCGTGGCCGACCTCACGAAGGAGAGCATACGCGAGGAGCTCTCGCGCCGCGGCATAACCGACGAGGCACGGCGCGTCACGGAGATCATATCCAAGTGCGAGGAGGCACAGTATTCGCCGGTGGCATCGTCACAGATGAATGAAGTGTATGCCGAGGGCATCGACATCATATCGAAGGTCGAGTCGGCGATAAAACGATAACGGCTGCAAACGACAAGGAAAAGATGAAAAGCATAATCACATATCTGTTTATCGCACTGTCGACGGTAGCGGCCGCGGCCGCACAACCCGCACCGCAAAAGGCCGGGGAGACGCCGGAGGCAACGGCGGCCGCCGTGACCGGCGCCGCATCGGAGACAGCCACGGAAGAGAAGGAGCGACAGCTCTCCGACGAGGAGTTGTGGAATATGGGCAACGACGCCTATTCAGACAAGAGATACTCCGATGCAGTGAAGTACTACAACGGCATCATCGAGCGCGGGCTCTACTCCGCCAAACTATACTATAACCTGGCCAACGCCTACTTCAAGTGCGGCGAAACCGGCCCGGCCATACTCTACTACAACCGTGCGCTGCGCATGTCCCCGGCAAGCGACGACATACGCTACAACCTCGAGATGGCCGAGGCGATGACAAAGGACAAGATTGCGGTGGTGCCGGAGTTCTTCCTCAAGCGGTGGGTGCGGCAGCTGCGCAACTCGATGAGCTGCACGGCATGGAGCGCAATCTCGCTGGCGGCATTCGCCGCGGCACTGGCCATGCTGCTGATGTTCCTGCTCTCGGAGCGGCTCTCTATCCGTAAGACCGGATTCTACGGCACTATTGTCGCCATGCTGCTCTTCGCCGCCACGACGGCCTTCGCCCTGGCCGAACGCCGTGACATGCTTGCACGGAAGGATGCCGTGGTCATGTCGTCGGCCATATCGGTCAAGAGCTCTCCCGACCGCTCGGCAACGGACCTCTTCGTGCTCCACGAGGGCACGAAGGTGCGCATCGTGACCGAAATCGACGACTGGTACGAGATTGTGATAGCCGACGGCAAGAAGGGGTGGACCGAGGGCCGCAACATCGAAAAAATATAGGGTTCCATGTCCAAACTTCTGGAGAACGTCGTATCGGAGCTGTCCCGGCTTCCCGGCGTAGGCCGCCGCACGGCGCTGCGCCTGGCCATGCACATACTCAAGACCGACAAGGAGAGCGTCCGCTGCATGACATCGAGCATCGACGAATTCCGCAACGGCATTTGCCGCTGTGCGCAGTGCAACAACCTCTCCGACACGGAGGTTTGCGAGATATGCAGCGACCGCACCCGCGACCGCTCGACGGTATGCGTGGTCGAACAGGTGGGCGACCTGCTCTCGATAGAGAACACCCGGCAGTACAGGGGTGTGTACAATGTCCTGGGAGGCGTCATATCGCCCATGCAGGGCATAGCGCCGTCAGACCTGCGCATCGACCTGCTGCTCGACCGCATAGCGCTCGGCGAGGTCAAGGAGGTCATAATAGCCATTCCGGCATCGGTCGAGGGTGAGACGACGCTCTACTACCTGATGAACTGTCTGCGCAGATTCCCGCACCTGAAGATAACCACCATCGCCCGCGGCATCGGCTTCGGCGACGAACTGGAGTACGTCGACGAGCATACCATCACGCAGGCCATGGCCAACCGGCGCGAGATAGAGCGGCCGGAAGATGAATAACACATGTAAAAACGCCCGCCGCAGCATGGCGGCGGCACAACAAACGACACTATGACACACAGAATCGTCAGGGCAATCGCCATGTCGGCCATACTGGCCGCAACAATCATCCTGTGCGGATGCTGTTCCGTATGCCGCCAGCGGCAGAAGAACGCCAAGCCGCTCACGGGCACCACATGGCATCTGGTGCAGATAGGCGGGGAGGAGATGTCGCTCCCGGCCGACAAGTACAACATGACATTCGACGCTGAGGGCCGAGTCAGCGGAATCGGGGCCTGCAACCGCTTTACGGGCGGGTACGAGCTCTCCGGGAAACTCGGGATACACTTCGGTCCGATGGCCTCCACACGGATGTATTGCGAGAACATAGACATAGAGAGCGAGATGCTCGGAGTGCTCTCGTCGGCTACGCACTACGACATAGACTACGACATGCTGATAATCATCAGCGACGGCACCATCAAGGCTCTGTTCAAGGCTCTGTAACGGCTGCCGCGCCTTATGTAAAACGACTGCGGGGACGGATGATTCCGTCCCCGCAGTCCGTTCATGTCGGAAGCCTACTTGCGTCCGACCTCCAGCGTACGGTGCAGGCGGCACGGTTCGCCCTCGTCGGTCACGCCCTCGAGCACGACATCATAGGTACCCGGCAGGTCGGCCGTATAGAACCATACGGCGGCATGCCCCGTCGAGTCGGTGCGTATGAGCGGCTCCCACGCTATCGTGGAGCGCATGTCGCGCCGTGCGTCGATACGCTCGGCCTCGGTCGTGTACTTCGGTTTGTAGAACTCCTCCGGCTTCTGGCATCCGCGCACCACCACGCGAGCCATGGCATCGCTCGTGGTCGTGGTGTAGAGCCCCTCCTTGCTCACCTCCATCATTATGGCGCCCGACGGAGCCGAAAGCCCGAGCATGTAGGCCCCGCGGCCATCGACAAAGGCAAGCCTTTCGATATAGCGCGTATCGTAGGAGTCGAGCGCGTCGATACTGGATATATTGCCGTTGACATAGAGCTCCGGAGTGCGCATGTCGTCATCGAGCAGGCCGACATCCTCCTGAATACCAAGGTCCTCCTCGCCCTCGCCGCCCTGCGTGACGGCGAACTCCGACGGCGACTGCACGGAAGTGCTGCGGTCGACGTACTTCGGCAGCGTCGTGACGGTCGTACCGATCACATCCAGCTCCTTGAATGTCGCCAGCGCATCGTAGACGGTGGCGAAGCGCGACAGGTCGCCGTTGAGCATTGTTCCCGTATTTCCGGCCGAGAAGAACGGCGTTGTGCGGCGGCGCGCCGTGACCACGATCTCCTCGATGTCGACTATGCGCTCGCCGCCCTCGTAGAAGTAGCGCTCCTTGGCACGCGAGAGGAACGACTGCGGGATGGTGTCCTGCGGAATCTCACGGTAGAACTCGCGCCGCGTCTCCGGCGTGGCGACAGGATAGTTCTCGCTCTCGATCTTTATGCGGACGGTCGTGTCGCGGCCCTTCTTGTTCAGAGCCTGCACGATATAGGTCGTCGTAGAGAAGGCCTCAAGGCCCGATATGATGAAGTTGTTGGCCTCGTTCAGCTCGAACGACTCGACATACTTGCTCTTCGGCTCCATCACCACGATGCTCGGCTTGCGGGCGCGCCCGAAGAGTCCGAACACCGAACCTATTATGCGCTGCGAGTCCTCCACCGGATACATTATGCGCGGATATTCGTGGTTGAAGACATCCTCGAGCGAATAGCGGCGCCAGCCGTTGGTGAGCATGACGAGGTCGAGCTTGCCGAGCATTGCCTCGCTGTCGTCGGCGAAGTACGAACCCGCATCCTCGACCTCCCCCTTGAGGTCGGACGACAGGAGCAGGTACGAGAGTATGTTGGGGGCGTCGCCATCCATCGTCACATAGTTCGCGTCGGTTACCGACATTGCAAAGTTGCCCGCGGCCGGACGGCCCTCGGAATCATTCACGTCGAGCGTCAGCATCACGCGCTCGCGCTGTGCGTATCCCTCCTTGTCGGACGACACGGAGGCACGGGCCATACGGTTGTCGCGCACGTAGAAGAGGCGCTCGGCCACGATGCGGCGCGTAGGCTTGTGTACCACCGAGATCTGCGCTATGCCGTCGAACATGTCGCTGTTGCGTATCCGCGAAGGGTGCGAGAGATCCTCTATCACCGACATCACCGCACCGCGCGAATGCACGACGGCCGCAAAGTCGGCAATATTGAGGTCGGGCGTGACCTCGACGATAAACATATGGCCGCCTGCACGGCGCAGCACACGCAACGTGGCGCCCGAAGGCTCCACGGCCGGCAGTTCGAAGCGCTTGGTAAGGCCCGACGCGGATGTGCACTCGGCATAATACGAGTGACCGGCCTCAGGCCTCAACAGGAAGCGGCCCATACCCTTGTGCTCGGACGAAAAGTCGGTAAGGAACGTGCCGTCGGCATCGAAGACCTTTCCCTCGACCCCGACCGAACGGCCGTTGCCGCGTATGGCCTTGAAGGCCACGATCTGCATCTTCCCGCCGATGAGGCTGCCGCCCTCCGGGCAGAAAGCAACGTCGAAATCGTCGGAGAACGACGGCATCTGCACGAAACGGCTCAACTCACGGTCGTTGGCGCGGATGTCGAACTCGAAACAGTCGCCCGGGTCGTCCGAAGGCCGGAAACGTATCTCGATGCAACCCTTGTCGTCGGTCCGGGCGGTAGCGCTTCTGGACCGGCCCCCGACAACGGTGCGGTAGCGCACCTGCTGCGACGCGAGCGGCATCGAATACTGGTCGATGAATCGTGCCGTGGCCGTCACCACTCCCTTTTCGTCGAGCTCGTAGGAGACGGATATCTGCACCGCATCGTCGATATAGTTGCCGACATTCACTTCACGGACATAGAAATATCCCGTATCGAAATTGGTCATCCACCGCGAGTAGGCACGGAGTGTATAGCGGCCGGCGGCAAGGCGCGGCGACAGCGAGAGCGTACCGACAAACTGCCGGTTCTCGGCAGCGATCTTCTCGCGCTGCACCAGCCTTCCCTCGGGACTTATGAGCTCGACATAGATAAACTCCGACGACGAGAACCTCGTCAGGAACGTCGCGTGCAGGAGAAAACCGCTGAAGAATATCGTCTCTCCGGCGCTGTAATACGGTTTGTCGGTCATCAGATAGAGTTTCTCGAAGACGCCGCCGTTACGGTAGAATGCGGCATAGTCGTCCGACACCTGCTGAATGAGACTTTTGGGAGGCTCTTCGGGCTGGTCCTTGCGACCGCGCTGCGCCGACGCGACAGCATATGTTGCCGACGCGAGAAGCAATACGAGCAGTAGCTTTCTCATGGGATTTTGTGTTAAACCTTTATCAAAATTATATTTAATATCCGCAAAAGCAAAATATTCGGCCATAATATGCATACAAAACACAATTTTGTGTTTTTTTCACTATATTTGTTAGATGGCTGGAACGGTGTCCGGACGGACCCGCCCCAGAGGCAGAGACTTAAAAACGACACATCAACAACCAATCTTTATAATTACCGCTTATGAAAAGATTCAAATCAATCGTCATGGCAATCGTGCTGGCGGCATTCACCTTCGCCGGCGCACTTGCACAGGAGAAACCGGAAGGGCTCCGTCTGCCGTCGGTAGTAGGGGACAACATGGTGCTCCAGCAGAAGGCCACAGTGAACATCTGGGGTTGGGCGAAGCCCAAATCCAAGGTCAGCGTGACCGGCAGCTGGGACAACAAGACCGTAACCGTCAAGGCCGACCCGGAGGGAATGTGGGTGGCACAGCTCCAGACTCCGGCCGGAAGCTTCGATCCGGTAACGGTGACCGTAACTGCAGGCAAGGAGTCGGAAACAATAAAGAATGTCCTCATCGGAGAGGTATGGCTCTGCTCCGGACAGTCCAACATGGAGTGGAACGTGAAGAGCACGCTCGACATGAAGGGCGACCTCGAGGGCGAATTGAGCCCGTACATTCGCCTGTTCGATACCGGCCGCGTATACAATGAGGCTGAGCAGCAGGATGTCAATGCCTTCTGGGCCATATGCAACCCTGACGATCTCGCCACCTTCTCGGCCGTGGGATACGGCTTCGGCAAGGAGCTGTTCCAGGCGCTGAACGTTCCGATAGGTCTTATCGACGCCTCCTACGGCGGCACCTTCATCGAGGGATGGCTCAAGAAGAGCGTCATCGACGACAACCCGAGCATCGTCTCGGACTGCCGCGCGATAAAGCACAAGAAGTGGGCCGGCAAGGAGTCGCAGCTCTACAACGCCAACATCTACCCTATCCGCCTCACCACCATAGCCGGCGTGATATGGTATCAGGGATGTGCCAACGTGGCTTCGCGCCCGCGTAACTACGGATACTCGCTCCGTACGCTCATCGACTCGTGGAGGGAGGAGTTCCGCAATCCGGAGATGCCTTTCTACATCGTGCAGATCGCGCCTCACACCTACGGCGGCATAAAGGGTGCGCTCGTACGTGAGGGCCAGGCGGCAACGGCCGACAAGACCGACCACTGCGAGGTTGTCATAACCAACGACCAGCAGGAGATTCCGGGCGACATCCACCCGCGTCTGAAGGCCGACGTCTCGCACCGCCTTGCACAGTGTGCGCTCGGCGAGCACTACGGCGTCTCGAAGGCCGAGTTCCGCAGCCCGGCATACGAGTCCATGACCGTAGAGGGCAACGCCGTGAGGATCCGCCTCAAGAACGTGCCTACGAAGATCGTCGCACACGGCGACTTCATCAACGGATTCCAGATTGCCGAGCAGACCGACCCGAACAACCCGAAGAAGATACGTTTCGCACTCGCCAATGCCGAGATACAGCCAGACAACTCGATCCTGGTATGGTCCGACGAGATAAAGAACCCTGTAGCCGTACGCTACTGCTTCAACGAGGACATAGGCAACGTATTCTCCGCCGAGGGACTGCCGCTCGGAGCATTCCGCACCGACGACAACTACTCGGCTATCGGCGTTCGCCCGCGCATCGACACCCCGTCGGAGATTTCGGTTACATTCGAGGGCAAGGGCTACAAGAAGAGCACCTTTACCGAGGGAGCACACATGTGGCCTAACCTCCAGCAGGTGCTGAGCGACGACTATCCGAAGGAGTTCGAGGGATTCGAGATGCTCACGGCCAACTCCGTGAAGAAGGTGTACACGGCAGGCGGCAAGATCACGGCTCACGGCGACGGCCGCGTATACTGCATCGCCCGCAACACCAAGGACCTGCTCAAGGCCTGCACCAAGAACGGCTGGCGCACGATCATCCCTGCATGGCTGAAGGCCATAACGCCTGACGGCCGCAAGATCTCGACCCAGTACGTCGTATACAAGGATGTCAAGGACGGCGAGGTAGTGGAGCTTCCGCGAGTGAAGGACCACTATTCGGTGTTCCTGCTCGCGAAGAGCATCGAATACATCCCGACCGAGGAGTAACTCTCCCCGCATGCGGGACCGCAAGAGTCCGTGCCGCGACCGGCACGGACTCTTTTTTATGCCCTTGCGGCGGCGTTTTTAGGTTTTGTCGCAAAAATCAATTATATTCGCATTATGAACGGAAAACAGGAAAAGATGAAATACAGAAGAATACTCCTGAAGTTGAGCGGCGAGTCGCTCGAAGGCGAAAAGAGCGGCGGCATATCGCCGGCACGGCTGAAGACGTATGCCGAACAGATAAAGCAGGCGGCAGATTCAGGCGTGCAGATAGGGATAGTCATCGGCGGCGGCAACATCTTCCGCGGCCTCAAGGGGGCAAGCGAGGGTTTCGACCGCGTGCGCGGCGACCAGATGGGCATGCTGGCCACGATAATCAACTCGCTGGCGCTGCAGGACGCCCTCCAGAAGGCCGGGGCGAAGTGCAAGGTAATGACCTCCATCCGCATGGAGCCGATAGGCGAATACTACTCGCGCGACAAGGCATCGGAGTATCTCGACAACGGATATGTGGTCATAATCGGAGGCGGAACATCGAACCCCTTCTTCTCGACCGATTCGGCATCGGCTTTGCGTGGCATTGAACTCGGGGCCGACGGCTTCTTCAAGGGCACCCGCGTCGACGGCGTCTACTCGGCCGACCCGGAGAAGGACCATTCGGCGGTGAAGTACGACGAGATTACGTTCGACGAGGTATATGCCCGCAACCTCCGAATAATGGACATGACGGCATTCACGCTCTGCAAGGAGAACGGCCTCAACATCGAGGTTTTCGACATGGACACATGCGGCAACCTGATGCGGGTGCTCGGCGGCGAAAAGATAGGAACAACCATAAAAGTTAAATAGCATGAACATCAAGAGACCGAGGAGAAAGTCGAATTCGACCCTCATATACATAATGATTGCCCTCATTGCAGCCCTTTGTGCCGTACTGATTTTCTGGAACCCGGAGGATCCAACGGCCGGCAACGGCAACTCGGCCGACGCTCAGAATGAGATGGAACGGAAGATCGCGGATACGACCATCGCCGGGGAGGGCAGCATGGCCCCGGACTTCACCGTGGAGATGGTGTCCGGCGAGAAGATCACGCTGTCCGACCTTCGCGGGAAGGTGGTTCTGCTCAACTTCTGGGCAACGTGGTGCCCGCCTTGCCGCGAGGAGCTGAAGCATGTGCAGACCGAAATCATCGACCGTTTCAAGGGAGAGGAGTTCGTATTCATCCCCGTTTCGCGCGGAGAGGATAAGAGCACGGTGGAGGAGTTCCGCAAAAGCACGGGATACGGCTTCCCGATGGGTCTGGACCCGGAGCAGAACATATACAGGCTCTATGCCTCCAACTACATCCCGCGCAACTTCCTCATCGACCGCGACGGAAAGATTGTGCTGGCGTCGGTCGGATACGACACGGACGAGTTCGCGGAGCTGATAAAGACGATAGAGAAAACCATTAACGGAAAATAGACTATGGATACCAAATCAATCATCGACGAGACCTCCGGCCGCATGCAGAAGGCCGTCGACTTTCTGGAGGACACTCTGCTGAACATACGTGCAGGCAAGGCCTCCACGGCCATACTCAACGGAGTGTACGTGGATTATTACGGCTCGCAGACTCCTGTTTCGGGCGTTGCCAGCGTTACGGTACCCGATGCCAAGACGGTGCTCATACAGCCGTGGGACAGGAACATGATCCGCACCATAGAGAAGGCCATACTCGACGCCAACATCGGCCTCACACCTTCGAACAACGGCGAACAGATACGCCTTACGATGCCGCCTCTGACCGAGGAGCGGCGCAAGGAGCTCGTGAAACAGTCGAAGGCCGAGGCGGAGAACGCCCGCATCTCGCTTCGCAATGCCCGCCGCGACGCCGTGGAGGCATTCAAGAAGGCCGTGAAGGAGGGAATGCCTGAGGACGAGAGCAAGGACGGAGAGGCAAAGGCCCAGAAACTTCTGGAGAAGTACTCGAAGGCCATCGACGAGGCTTTCGCCCGCAAGGAGAAGGAGATTATGACCGTCTGACGCAAGATCAGGCCGCACAAACGGGAAACGAGGGCTTTCGGGCCCTCGTTTTCATATTTAACGGCAATATCCGCCGCACGGTTCCGATATTCCTGTCCGCCGTGCGACCGGTCGCCCTGCGGCTAATCAGCAGGCAGGCCACGGTGCAGGCGCCGCTTTACACGCCCCACTCCGGCCGTCTCGGGCTTCACTCCGCGGTGTCTTGCCGGATCGAATATGCGGTAGCCTATCGAGACACCTATCTTCGTCGGCAGGAACTCGCCCGACATGTTGAACGGGTCGTCGTACGGCGTAGGCTTCGTATGGTTCGGAGTCATGTTTATCTCCCCGTCCTTCAAGTAGCCGTTGTACCAGCTGTGCAGCCAGCTCGCGCCGAGAAAGGCGTCGACAACCCACCGGCGGCAAAACTCGTGCTGGTATCCAATGCCTATGCCGAGAATCACACCGAAACCCTTGCTGTACCCGTCCTTGAACGAGATGAACTTGCCGTAGCTGAACATCCGAGGCTTGCTTATGTCGAAGCCCATCATTCCGGCATGTCCGCTTACGTAGAAACCGCGGGTGCGGTGTCTGCCGACATAGTAGCGGTACTCGCCGGTGAAGATTCCGAAATTGGCGTGCCGTCCGTTTATCGAGCGCCACGGAGAATATGTCACGTCGAGCGACATCGACGAGTGGTTCGACAGTACGAACTCCGCCTGCGGGTTTATCACGCCCGCAACGGCATACAGGCAATTGAGCTTGAGGTTGACCTGCGAATAAACCGTGCCGCACCACAGCACGGAGAGGCAGAAAAGGAGAATTCCGGGTGTTTTCCTCATGGTTTCCGCTACATTCTGTTCCCGCAAATATATCAAAAAACATCTTACGTTACAACACACCGCCAGCATTGCACCGGGCTATGGCTCATATGCGACATGAAAAAGGCCGATGCCGTCGTATTGACGGCATCGGCACAACTTGTATCCCTCCCGGCGCAGCTATGCCTTCGCCGCAGCTGCGGCAGGCTTGCGCTGGCGCGACCGCTTCGCTGCCAGGGCCTTGTCGACCTCTATCTCGAAGTCCGAAAGCACGTTCATGTAGTTGATGAACGCCTCGTACGACGAGCCGTAAGGGTTGAAGTAGGAGTGTACATCCCCGTCCGAGAGCCACTTGGTGGCCATATAGTAGAAGTGGTCGGAGGTCTGCATGAAATCCCACACATAATCGAAGTCGGCGCTGTGCAGGGCCTTGACCTTGTCCTTCATCGCATAGAGCTTGTTGAAGGCCTCGTTCTGCAGGTCGTTGCCGAGCCATGCGGTGATGTCTCGCTCCTCGTCGGCCCACGACATCACGTGCGGGCAGTGGAGAACCGCTACCGGCTGGTGCTTTGCCGCAGCCTCCGATACGGTCGCGAATTCCATGTCGCCGCAATTGAGTATGGCCTTCGGGAGGCTCTTCATGAACTCGAAGATTCCCGTCGACGCCTTCTGGTGCTCACCGAAGGTCTCGTAGTCCATGAACAGGTTCACCACCTCGCCGTTCTCCCTCGAGAGCCACGAGGCATACTTGTCGGCCGTAAGCGGATACTCGCTCCATCCGGCATTGGAGAAGCGGAACGCGATGTCGTCCGAGAGCTTGTAGTTGCGTAGCAGCAGGCGCAGGCTCTGGTCGTCGCCTCCGGCATAGACATAGTTCGGGGACTTCCATCCGAGGACATGCTTGGCACCCTCGGCCAGCATCGTCTTGAAGCCCATCTCGCCGACCATCTTTCCGATTGCGTCGGAGTATATCAGCTCGGTATTGCGGAAGGCCTTCGGCTTGACGCCGAACTCGCGCTTGAGCATGGCCGAGTGTTTCTTCACCTGCTCCTCGAAATCCTCCTTCGAGGCCATTGCCGAGAGAGAGTGGGAATAGGTCTCGCCCAGAAGCTCGACGCAGCCCGTATCCACGAGAGCACGGAACGAGTCGAGTACCTCCGGAGCATAGAGCCTGAACTGCTCCACGACGGTTCCCGTAAGGGAGAACGAGCAGCGGAACGCGCCCTTGCTCTCCTTGATGACCTTCAGGAAGAGGGCATTCATCGGAAGATAGCACTCGCGGGCGATCTTCTGCATTATCGCACGGTTGGTGAGGTCGTCGAGGTAGTTGTGGTCCTTGCCTATGTTGAAGAAGCGGTAGGTCTTCAGACGCCACGGCTGGTGTACCTGAAAATACAAACAAACTGTTTTCATATCCTTTGCTTTTTTATTGTCAATTTCAAATCCGCCTCTTCTACCTGTTCTGTGCCGATACGACCTCCTCGTACACGGCCTTGATCTTGGCGGCGGCATTGTTCCACTTGAGGTTGGTGACCTCCTCCAATCCCTTCTTGGCGAACATACGCGAGAGGGCAGGATAGGTAATCAGGCCGTATATGGCGTCGGCCATGGCATCGACATCCCAGTAGTCGACCTTGACGGCATAGTCGAGCACCTCGGCCACACCGCTCTGCTTGGAGATTATCACCGGCACGTTGGAGCGCATGGCCTCGAGCGGCGATATTCCGAACGGCTCCGACACCGAAGGCATCACGTAGACGTCCGACAACTGGAACATCCTGTGTACATCCTCGCCGCGGAGGAATCCCGTGAAGTGGAATCGGTCGGCGATGCCGAGCCTTGCCACGCGGCGTATAACATGGTTCATCATGTCGCCAGAGCCGGCCATCACGAACCTTACGTTCGGCACCCGCTTGAGCACCTTTGCGGCGGCCTCTACGAAATAGTCCGGGCCCTTCTGGTAGGTGATTCGGCCGAGGAAGGTCACAACCTTGTCCGTCACGCCGCGCTCAGGAACCTCCGACTCGTTCTCGGCAAAACGCACTGCGTTATGCACAGTAACCACCTTGTCGGCCGGTATGCCGTACCTCTCGATGACGATGTTGCGCGTGAGGTTCGACACCGCTATCACCTTGTCGGCGGCCATCATTCCCGCACGCTCGATGGCGTAGGTCTGCGTGTTTATGTTCTCGCCCGAGCGGTCGAACTCCGTAGCATGCATGTGCACCACCAGCGGCTTGCCCGACACCCTCTTGGCGGCTATGCCGGCAAAGTAGGTGAGCCAGTCGTGGGCATGGATGACATCGAACTGCCCTTCGAGCTCCTTTGCGACCTCGGCCGCAACTATGGCGTATCTCGCAACCTCCTCCATGAGGTTGGCGCCGTACTTTCCCGAGAAGGTGTAGCGCTGACTCCACACGTCGGTGGTCTCCCAACGCTTCTCCCCGCTCTTGACGAACTCGTCATGGTAGGATTCGTAATCCTCCGGAGAGATGTACGGAACGAGGTTGGAGTCTATATGTATGAACGACATCTTCTCGATGATGTCAGCGGCATCCGACGAGACATTGCCGAACACCGTCTCTACATCGCTCGCGTTTATGACGCGGACGAACCGACGGTCTTCGTCTCCGTATGCCCTCGGCATGACGAACGTGACCTCGACCCCGTTCCGGGCCAGTCCGCGGGTCATGCCGTAGCAGGCCGTACCGAGTCCGCCGGCAATATGGGGAGGAAACTCCCAACCAAACATCAATACCCTCATCTGTTATCTGTTTTATCTATTTCTGTTGCTTCTTGACACCCTTTGCTGACGCCTTCGCCGTTTTCGGCGCGGCCGTTGTCTTGCCGGCGGCACCCTTTGCGGCGGCCGGCTTTGCCGTGCCCTTCTTCGCTGCGCTGCTCTTTGTCCGTTTCGCGACGGCAGAAGCCGCGGCCATATCGGCCACACGTTCGGCCACATCCTTTATATAGAGTACGCCGCCCACGCTCCATGCCTGCGAAATGGCACCGCGTGGCGAGAACGGAGGGTTTGCATCATAATATTCGGCCAGCGAGCCGATACAGTAGGTCTGTATGTTCTCGAGGAAGTTCTCGAGCATCTCCCTTACAACCGGCAGGAACTTAGCCCCTTCGAGCGAAAGACCGCAATTGACGTAGAACATCATAGGCCATACCCATACGGCCCTGTTGCGGCTCACCGACTCCTGCTCAATAGGATTCTCACGATACGACGCCTCGAACATCGGGTCCTGCGGAGATAGCGAACGCAACCCCTTCGGCGTAAGCAGGTGCTGGCGCACCGTCATCAGCACGTTCACACGCTGCTCGTCGTCGAGCATCGTATAGTCGAGGCCGCAGGCCACAATCTGGTTGCTGCGCACCGAACGGTTCACGCGGTCGTATCCGACATAGTCGGCAAGATACTCCTCATCGGCAAGCCAGAACTTTCCGATGAAAGACGCCTTCGTGCGTGCCGGCACATCCTTCCACTCGGCCACGAAATCCTTGTCGCCGTTCTTCGAGGCGAGGGCCAGCGTATACTGCACGGCATTGTACCACAGGGCGTTCACCTCCACAGCATATCCGGCGCGGCGCGTAACCGGCGAACCGTTGAGCGTGCCGTTCATCCACGTCAGGGCGCGGTCCTCGCGGTCGGCCCAGATGAGGCCGTTCTCATGGAGCGCGATGCTGCCGCCGTAGAATCCCTTGCGGTATGCGCGGAGTATGCCCTTCATGGCCTCCCCGTACTTTTTCCATATCTCCCTGGCGCCGACATGACGTTCGAGCTGCTGAAGCGTCCAGAAGAACCAGAGAGGTGCATCCACCTCCTCTTCGGCCGATGCCGATCCGGCAAAGTCGCCGTTGCGCATGTCGCCCACCATCGTATCGAGCACGGCCATGCAGTCCTCCTTGTTGCCCTGCTCCAGCGTAAGGCCAGGCAGGGAGATGAACGTCGCGCGGCCGTCCTTCCAGTACCACGGATAGCCCGATATGACCTCGGTGCGGTCGCCGGGACGGCGCATGATGAACTGACGCGCGGAGTGGCGCAGGCAGCTCAGGAAATCTATCTTGTGGGTGCGGCGGGCAATCGAGGTCTCGAACGCCTCCCTGATCTCGTCGGCCGAGTGCATCTCGTCCACCGAAGCCGAGAAGATAATGCTCTCGCCCTTGCGGATCTTCATCTCGAAATAGCCCGTCGTGAGGAGATCCTCATGCCCCTCGTAACCGCGCTCTATCTCCTGCTGGTATTCGAAGTCGTAGTACCAGTCCGGAGCCGGAACGAACCGCGCGTCATCCTTGCTGAGCTGCATGTACAGCCACGGGAATCCGTCATACAGGCGGTTCTTGACACCGTTGTGCACCGGATACGAACGCACGTTGGCGTACATGTTGGCCTTCGAAAGCTCGTGCTTGTTGCGGAAGGCAAGGAACGGGCGCAGGCGCAGCGTGGTCTCGGAATGGGCGTCCACAAGCGTATAGCGGATCATCAGCTGCGTGCGCTTGTGAATCCACAGCAGCTCCTTGCGGAGGACAACCCCGCCGACACGGTATGTGATGGTCGGCGTCGGCGTATAGCCGAAATCGGTGATGTACTTGTGTCCGCGCGGCTCGTAAACTCCGCGGAAACGGTGCAGCGCCAGATTGAACGACTGGTCGTGCTGCACTATCGTCTCGTCGAGCGACGACAGAAGCACATAGGCGTTATGGCTGTTGTCGATAGGCGCGACGATGAGTCCGTGGTACTTGCGCGTGTTGCATCCGACAATGGTCGTGCACATGTAACCTCCGCGACGGTCGGTGGCCAACATCTCCCTTTGGAGCGAGTATTCGAGATTACCCAGCTCCCGTTTATCAAAAGTAAGTCCCGGCATAGTATTTTATATGAAATTTTTCAACCTCTATCGTAAAGATAATAAAATATTGTCTAAATCCCTGCGATTTAAACCATTTTTTTGCCGCAAAACGTCGATTTACGCGCGGTACACCCTGCGCCGCGGAGAGGCTTTGCGCCCCTCCACAGCGGGATTGTGTCGGCCGTAAGCCGTATCAGGCCCACTTCACGAGGGCGAAATCCATACGGTGCGGCAGTCTCGGATTCTTCGGATATATTCGCAGTGCGACGTCGAACGTTCCGGTACGGTCTGGTATATAGTCGAGAGCGTAGGTAACCTTCGAGCCCTCGACCTTCGTCTGCGGCAGCTCTATCGAGTATTCGACATCGGCCTGCTCGGCTCCCTCGACCGGTTTGGCCACGACAAGCTCGACTCCTATGTCGCATGGCTGGAGATTGGCGATGTCGAGCGTAACCTCGAAATGGTAAGCGGCACCCACGAGTATCGCCTCCTTGTCGACTCCGGCACGCTGCACGTCGAGGACCCTGACATTGTCCCATGCGGCCGAAACCTTGCGCTTCCATGCGGCTATCTCACGCGCCAGGGCATAGTTGCCCGAGATTATCTCGCGCTTGCGTGCGGCGAGCGGATTGTAGAACCGCTCCTCGTAGTCCTTGAGCATGCGGTTGGTGGTGAAGTTCGACGCAATCTCGGCGATGCACTTCTTGATGGAGGCCACCCAGTCGGTAGGTATACCGCGCTCGTTGCGCGCATAGTACTTCGGAACGATCTGCTCCTCGATGGTCGAGTATATCATCTCGGCGTCGAGTTCGTCCTGATGTCCCTTGTCGGCGAAGGTCTGCTCCATAGGGAGCGCCCAGCCGGCACCCTCCTTGTAGCCCTCGACCCACCAGCCGTCGAGCACGGAGAACTGCATCACGCCGTTCATTACGCACTTCTCGCCCGACGTTCCCGATGCCTCGAGCGGACGCGTAGGAGTGTTGAGCCATACGTCGACGCCCTGCACCATACGGCGCGCGAGGTCCATGTCGTAGTTCTGCAGGAAGATGATCTTGCCCACGAACTGCGGCATCGACGACACCTCGACGATGCGCTTGATGAGGTCCTGTCCCGGCTTGTCGTTCGGGTGAGCCTTGCCGGCGAAGATGAACTGCACCGGATGCTCCTTGTTGTTCACGATTGCCGACAGACGGTCGAGGTTCGTGAAGAGCAGGTATGCACGCTTGTAGGTCGCAAAGCGGCGGGCGAAACCTATGGTGAGCACCTCCGGCCTCAGGCGGTCGGTAACCTGCACTATCTGGCGCGGCGAGTCGAAACGCACCTGGCTCGGATCGCTGTAACGGCGCTTGATGGTCTTTATGAGTCGGTTCTTGAGGAACAGGCGCTCGCCCCAGAGCTCCTCGTCCGAGATCTCGTAGACCTTCTTCCACTCGGCGATGTCGTAGTCGTGTCCCTCGAATCCCTTCGGGAAGTAGCGGGCGTAGAGCCTGCGCAGGTTCGAGGCCACCCATGTCGGGAAGTGCACTCCGTTGGTGACGTAGCCGATGTGGAGCTCGTTCTTGAAGTATCCCGGCCACATGCTGCCGAGGATGCTCTTCGAGACCTCTCCGTGCAGCCACGACACACCGTTGACCTCCTGCGAGAGGTTGCATGCCAGAACCGACATCGAGAAGCGCTCGTTAGGGTCGTTCGGGTTGACCTTTCCGAGGTTCATGTACTGCTCCCAAGTGATTCCGAGAACCTCCGGGTAGTAGGACATGTACTGGCGTATCATCGACTCCGGGAAGGCGTCGTGGCCCGCCGGAACCGGCGTGTGGGTCGTGAAGAGCGACGACGAGCGGATAACCTCCAGCGCCTCCGAGAACGAGAGCTTCTTGCGGGCGATGAGGTTGCGGATACGCTCTATGCCGATGAATGCGGCATGACCCTCGTTGCAGTGGTAGACGGTCTGCTTGATACCCATCTTCACCAGGGCGCGGATACCGCCGATGCCGAGCAGAATCTCCTGCTTGAGGCGGTTCTCCCAGTCGCCTCCGTAGAGGTAATGCGTGACCTGACGGTCCTCCTCGATGTTGGCCTCGTAGTCGGCATCGAGCAGGTAGAGGTCGGTGCGGCCCACCTGGCAGCGCCATACGCGGGCGTTGAGCATACGGCCCGGGAATGCCACCTGCACGGAAACCCAGCTGCCGTCGGCCTCACGTACCGGCGATATCGGCAGTTTGGAGAAGTTCTGCGCCTCGTAGGCAGCCTCCTGCGCTCCCTGCGCCGAGAGTCGCTGCGTGAAGTAGCCGTAACGGTAGAGAAGTCCCACTGCGACCATCGGAACGTTCTTGTCCGACGCCTCCTTGAGGTAGTCGCCGGCAAGGATGCCGAGGCCTCCGGAGTATATCTTCAGCGAGTGGTGCAGACCGTACTCCATCGAGAAGTATGCTATCTTCTCGGCCTTCGGGTCCGGTTTCTCGTTCATGTAGTCCTTGAACTGCGTGTATACCCCGTCGAGCATTCCGAGGAACACCGTATCGTTCTCAAGCTCCACCAGACGGTCCATCGAAAGCCTGTCGAGCAGTACGATAGGGTTCCTGTCGACCTCTATCCAAAGCTCCTTGTCGATGTACTCGAACAGGTCGCGGGCGCCCGGAGTCCAGCTCCACCAGAGGTTGCGCGAAAGCTCCTCGAGCGCGTGCAGGCGCTTCGGCAGGGACTTCTCGACCATGATGCGCTGCCATGTCGGACGCTCGGTGACAAGCTGCTGGCGCACGAAGTTTATCTGCTCGTTCGATGAGCCGCCGTCGCCGAACACAGCCTTGTTGGTACGCGAAACGCAACTCTCGATTGCGCACTCGTATGCAGTGAGGTAGTGGCGGAACATGTTGTCCCACAGCGCGCGCTTCGAGATCTCGTATGCCGACTTGCGGACGGCCTTCACATCCTTATCCGAAAGGCGCGAGAAACGCAGGACGGCATCGGCAACCTCGTCCGTGGCCTTGGAGTAGTTGTCGTCGTTGCGTTCGATGACGACAACGCCCTCACGCTCGTCGAGCGATGCGGCCCATGCGCCGAAGCCGGCCAGCGACGAAGTCACCGTCGGCACCGAGAAGGCGATGGACTCGAGCGGCGTGTAGCCCCACGGCTCGTAGTATGACGGGAACAGCGTAAGGTCCATTCCCACCAGCAGTTCGTAATAGTTCTTGTTGAATATGCCGTCGTTCTGGTTGAGGTACGTCGGCACGAATATCACCTTGATCTTCGATTCCGGACGGTCGAGCACGCTGCCGTTGATGGCCTGCGCGATTTGGTCCCATGCCGGATTCTCGAGATAGTGCGTCGAATACCTGTACTGCGAGGCGTCTATCGGGTTCTTGGCATCCTGCAGGTGCGCCTGCAGGTCTACGCGCGCGCCATGGTTGGCGGCAGGGACGGTCACATATGCGAGTACCTCCCTCTCCAGACGCCCCGACTCCTCGAGACGCTTGAGCGCGTCGAAGAACATGTCGAGGCCCTTGTTGTGGAACTCGTAGCGGCCGCTGGTGCCCACGATGAGCGGGTCGCCCGCAAACTTGCAGCCCAGACACGCCTCGGCAACCGTTATCATCGCCTTGCGGGCCTCGAGGCGCTTGGTGTCGTACTCCTTGCCCGTCCACACGAAATCGTTCTCGAATCCGTTAGGTGTCACCACATCGACATCCTTGCCCAACAGGTACTTGCACTCGAGGGCGGTGATTTCGCTTACGGTGGTGAAGGCGTCGTGGTACTTGGCGCCCATCTTCTCGATGGAGTGCTTGGCCGTGACGTTGAACTGGCGCGCCATGTCATCGGCGTTGAATCCCGAAAGTCCGCTGTAGAGAGAGAGCCTGTTGCCGGCTATGCAGCGACCCATGACGGTCGCGTGAGTGGTCATGACGGTGGCCACGTACGGGGAGTGCTTGCGGAGGTAGAGGCCTCCGGCTACGGTCATCCATTCGTGGAAATGGGCCACGACCTTGTCGGTCGCCGTACAGAAGTTGTCCACGTAAGACTCGATGACCTGTCCGGCAATGTGGCCGAAAAGCACCGGCTCGACATAGTCCCACTGGCCCGATATCGAATCGACATTATAGCTCTCCCACAACATCTTCAGTATGTCGTCCTTCTGCGAGAAGAGAGTCGTGAAATCTATGAGTATTGCAATCGGGGAGCCCACGACCTTCCACCTTCCTATGCGGACGCGGATGCCTGCATCGTAAAGGCTCTGGCGCCATGTCTTCATCAGCGACGCATCCTCCTCGAACTCCGTCACGCCGTTGTCCTGCGAGAAATCCGGACCGATGGTTATGTATTTGTCCCCCAGAAGTCTGGTCACGGTCTGAGCCTTGGTCGCAATCACCGTATGTATGCCTCCGACCTTATTGCACACCTCCCAACTCACCTCAAAGAGGGTGTCGGGCGTAAATTTCATCTCACTCATAATATTACGGTCTTTTGTTTTCCTGGTATTCGCCGCAAAGATACTACTTTGCGTGCAGATAAAAAATATTTTATTAAAATTTTTTAATAATATTCGAACATATTGTCAATCTTCAAAAAGCGTACTTATGACGGCGTCCGATACGAGAAACTTTTCGGGCGGAACAGCATACCTGCGCTCCTCCCCTTCGCCGTGCCGCACGAGCAGCCCCGCACTCAGAAAATTCCCGGCCGCACGTTCGATCCTTGCAGCCTCGGCATCGCCGAAACGACGGGCCACCTCGCCCATGGACAGCCCCTCGATGCGGCGCAGCGACGTCATCACGCACTCGTTGACCATATCGCGCTCCGAGAGCCTCTCCGACCCGTACACGATCCCCTCCGCATACTCCTCGACGCTCTGCTCGCACCACCGCCTCACGCCATGCGAATAGGAGTGCGCCCCTGGGCCGATGCCGAGATACTCCGCGCCGGTCCAGTACGACGAGTTGTGGCGTGAGCGCCTCCCGGGAAGGGCGTAGTTCGACACCTCGTAGTGTTCGAAGCCGGCATCGGTCAGCATCCGGTGCACGAGCATGTACTCCTCCTCGCTCCGCTCCTCCGGAACGGCATGCAGTTCGCCACGCTCGAGCATGCGCCCGAAGCGTGTTCCCGGCTCAAGCGTAAGATGGTAGGCAGAGATATGGCAGACGCCCATTCCGACAATCTCTTCGATGGTACGGGCGAGCCGCTCCGCACCGAAACCCTCGACGCCGAAGATCACGTCGGCCGAGAGGTTGTCGAACCCGGCATCCTGCAGCAGCCCAATTGCCCGGCGGGCCCCTTCGGCATCATGGCGGCGTCCCATGAACCTCAGGACATCGTCGTCGAGCGACTGCACGCCTATCGAAATTCTGTTCACGGGGGTACTCCTCAGCTCCGCGACATACTCCGGAGTAACGTCGTCGGGATTCACCTCGACGGTTATCTCCTCCGTCGCCGAACAGTCGAAAAGACGGCCGGCACGCTCCACGAACTCCGCAAGCACACGCGGCCGAAGCAGCGACGGTGTGCCCCCGCCGAAATATATCGTCGCCACACGGCGGTCGGAGAGCCATCCGCTCTCCTGCTCGAGTTCGCACATCATGCGCTCCACCGTCTGCGGCATATACCTCAACCTGACGCTCCTGTGGAAATCGCAGTAGCCGCATATTCTCTTGCAGAACGGTATGTGGAAATATATCCCGGACATCTCATACAAATATAATGAATATGAAGCGAACGCACAATAGCGGGTTACGATTTTTCGCACCGCGCCACAATACGGCGACAAACCCTAACGTTTGAAGGGTGTGTGCGGAGAATATAAGCAAAGCTTATGGACCCATTTGTAAATTTTTTGACTATTTATTGTTATTTTTTTCACAATTAAAAAATAAAGCAATATATTTGCATCGGAAAAAACTCCGGAATTGGCCGCAAAAACAGCTGCAGCATCTGTAAATCAGGCATTTGCAAAAATCAAGGATACAATTGCAGCGGGACACGGCAGCCGGCGGAAAGCATCCGTAGGAGAAAACGGAGATAAAATCCGACTAAATGACGGGCATTGGCGCGAACAATGCTTGTGAAGGAAAAGGCAAGAGGTTAATCATTAAAATAAAAAAGCTATGGCATTCAAGAAAGAAGATCTGCTGAAGTACGGCATCACCGGAACCACCGAGGTAGTGTACAATCCATCCTACGAGCAGCTGTTCGAGGAGGAGACCAAGCCGGGACTCACCGGCTACGAGAAGGGCGTGGTAACCGAGCTGGGCGCCGTAAACGTTATGACCGGCGTATACACCGGCCGTTCGCCGAAGGACAAGTTCATCGTCATGGACGAGAACTCGAAGAACACCATCTGGTGGACCTCCGACGAGTACAAGAACGACAACAAGCCTGCATCCGAGAAGACATGGGCAGCCGTAAAGGAGATTGCACAGAAGGAGCTCTCCGGCAAGAGGCTGTTCGTTGTCGACGGCTTCTGCGGAACCAACAAGGACACCCGCATGGCCGTACGTTTCATCATGGAGGTTGCATGGCAGGCACACTTCGTAAAGAACATGTTCATCCGTCCGTCCGAAGAGGAGCTCAAGGACTTCGAGCCTGATTTTGTGGTTTACAACGCTTCGAAGGCCAAGGTCGAGAACTACAAGGAACTCGGTCTGAACTCCGAGACGGCCGTGGTGTTCAACATCACCTCGCGCGAGCAGGTCATCATCAACACCTGGTACGGCGGCGAGATGAAGAAGGGTATGTTCTCGATGATGAACTACTACCTTCCGCTCAAGGGCATCGCTTCGATGCACTGCTCGGCCAACACCAACGCAGCCGGAGAGACCGCTATCTTCTTCGGTCTGTCCGGAACCGGCAAGACCACCCTTTCGACCGACCCTAAGCGCGAGCTTATCGGCGACGACGAGCACGGATGGGATGACAACGGCATCTTCAACTTCGAGGGCGGCTGCTACGCAAAGGTTATCAAGCTCGACAAGGAGTCGGAGCCGGATATCTACAACGCCATCAAGCGCGACGCTCTGCTCGAGAACGTTACTGTTGACGAGAACGGCAAGATCGATTTCGACGACAAGAGCGTTACGGAGAACACCCGTGTTTCGTACCCTATCTACCACATCAACAACATCGTGAAGCCGGTATCGGCTTCACCTGCCGCAAAGAACGTGATATTCCTTTCGGCCGATGCATTCGGCGTACTGCCTCCGGTATCGATCCTGACTCCGGAGCAGACGAAGTACTACTTCCTCAGCGGATTCACCGCCAAGCTGGCAGGTACCGAGCGCGGCATCACCGAGCCGACCCCGACCTTCTCGGCATGCTTCGGCCAGGCATTCCTCGAGCTGCACCCTACCAAGTATGCGGAGGAGCTCGTAAAGCGCATGGAGAAGAGCGGAGCCAAGGCTTATCTGGTCAACACCGGCTGGAACGGGACCGGCAAGCGTATCTCCATCCGCGACACCCGCGGCATCATCGATGCAATCCTCGACGGCTCCATCAAGACGGCGCCTACGAAGCATATTCCTATCTTCAACTTCGAGGTTCCGACCGAGCTGCCGGGCGTAGACCCTAAGATTCTCGACCCTCGCGACACCTATGCCGATCCGGCAGAGTGGACGAAGAAGGCAGAGGATCTGGCCGGACGCTTCATCAAGAACTTCGGCAAGTACACCACCAACGAGGCCGGCAAGGCTCTCGTGGCTGCAGGTCCGAAGTTGTAATAACCGATACTCAATACGAAAAAACGGCGCGGAGTGCGAACTCCCGCCGTTTTTTTTTATCTTTGCACAGGATTTTAGACTTATCGGGAATGAAAACTGATTTTCTGGTAATCGGTTCGGGAGCGGCAGGATTGAGCTTTGCGCTCCGGGCCTCAAAGACAGGGCATGTGACACTCGTCACAAAGGGGGAACTCGCCGAGTGCAACACCAACTATGCACAGGGAGGAATATGTTCCGTGACCTATCCGCCCGACACCTTCGAGAAACACATACACGACACCGTGGTCTGCGGAGCCGGACGGTGTGACATGGCGGCCGTGGAGATGGTCGTACGCAGCGCCCCGGAGGCGGCAAAGGACCTCATAGAGTGGGGAGTCAACTTCGACCGCACGCCCGACGGGCGGTTCGACCTGCACCGCGAGGGCGGACACTCCGAGCACCGCATACTCCACCACAACGACCTCACCGGAGCCGAAATCGAGCGCGCCCTCATCGAGCAGGTGCGCACGAACCCGAACATCACGGTCCTCGAGCACCACTTCGCCATAGACCTGCTCACGCAGCACCATCTGGGCGAGATCGTAACGCGGCACACCCGCGGGCTCGCATGTTTCGGTGCATACGTCCTCAACACCGACACCGACGAGATAATAACCATCCTCGCCAAGTTCACGGTCGTGGCGGCCGGCGGTTGCGGAAACATCTACAACACGACCACCAACCCGGTCGTGGCCACGGGCGACGGCATAGCCATGTGCCACCGAGCCAAGGCCTTCACCAAGAACATGCAGTTCATACAGTTCCATCCCACCTCGCTCTACCATCCGGGCGAGCGTCCGTCGTTCCTCATCACGGAGGCGATGCGCGGATACGGCGGCGTGCTGCGGCTGCAGAACGGACAGGAGTTCATGGACAAGTACCACCCGATGCGCTCGCTCGCACCGCGCGACGTGGTGGCCCGATCCATCGACCATGAGCTGAAGATCCGCGGCGAGGAGTTCGTCTACCTCGACGTGACCCACATGCCGGCGGAACAGACTCGGCACCACTTCCCGAACATCTACGAGAAGTGCCTCTCGATAGGCATCGACATAACCAAGGATATGATTCCTGTATGCCCGGCGGCGCACTACTGCTGCGGCGGAGTCACGGTGGACCTCAACGGCGAGAGCTCCATCAAGCGGCTCTACGTGCTGGGCGAAAGCTCCTGCACGGGACTGCACGGAGCCAACCGTCTGGCATCGAACTCCCTATCCGAGGCCTTCGTATATTCGGACCGCGCCGCACGCCATGCAGCACAGTACATCGACAAGGTGGGATTCCAGGAGGGCATCCCGGACTGGGATTTCGAGGGCACGGCCGAAGCCGAGGAGATGGTGCTCGTGCTCCAGAGCCGCAAGGAGCTTCAGAGCATAATGTCCAACTATGTGGGTATCGTACGCTCGAACCTGCGCCTGGACCGCGCCATGAAGCGCCTGGCAGTGATATGGCAGGAGACCGAAGGTCTCTACAACCGCACCAGGCCGAACCGCGAACTGTGCGAGCTGCGCAACATGATTGCCGTTGCGTACCTTACCATCAAGCAGGCGCGCGAATGCAAGGAGTCGGTGGGACTCCACTATACTATTGACTATCCGCCGGTGGCCGACAGCGGCAAAACGGAGACAGCCGAATGACACTAAGAGAAGAGATAGAGAGAAGACGCACATTTGCGATAATATCGCACCCGGATGCCGGAAAGACGACCCTCACCGAGAAACTGCTTCTGTTCGGAGGGGCGATACACGTCGCCGGAGCCGTCAAGAGCAACAAGATAAAGCGCGGAGCGACATCCGACTTCATGGAGATCGAGCGCCAGCGAGGAATATCGGTGGCCACCTCCGTAATGGGATTCGAATACGAGGGAGTCAAGATAAACATCCTCGACACCCCCGGACACGAGGACTTCGCCGAGGATACGTACCGCACACTTACGGCTGTCGACTCGGTAATCATCGTCATCGACGGTGCGAAGGGAGTCGAAACGCAGACGCGCAAGCTGATGAACGTATGCCGCATGCGCAACACGCCGGTAATCGTATTCATCAACAAGCTCGACCGCCCGTGCAAGGACCCGTTCGACCTGCTGGACGAGGTCGAGAAGGAGCTGCAGATACGCGTAAGGCCGCTCGCGTTCCCGATCTCGAGCGGGCAGACCTTCAAGGGGGTCTACAACCTCTACGAGCACAACATAAACCTCTTCACGTCGGATCAGAGGCAGACGGCCGACGCCTCGACCGTCGAGATCGACGACATAGCCTCGACGCAGCTCGACGAACTCGTCGGAGGGAAGTTCGCCGCGCAGCTGCGCAACGACGTCGAACTTGTCGAGGGGGTATACGAACCGTTCGACCGCGAGGAGTACCTGAAAGGACACCTTGCCCCGATATTCTTCGGCTCGGCGATAAACAACTTCGGAGTGAGGGAGCTGCTCGAGTGTTTCATACGCATAGCCCCGTCGCCGCGTCCGTCGACCACGCAGACGCGCACCGTGATGCCGGACGAGCCGAAGCTCACCGGATTCATCTTCAAGATACACGCCAACATGGACCCGAACCACCGCGACCGCATAGCCTTCCTGAAGATATGCTCGGGCGTGTTCGAGCGCAACCGCAACTACCTGCACGTGGGCAGCGGCAAGATGCTCAAATTCTCGGCACCGACGGCCTTCATGGCCGAGAAGAAGTCGGTAATCGACACGGCCTATCCGGGCGACATCGTCGGCCTGCACGACTCGGGCAACTTCAAGATAGGCGACACCTTCACCGAGGGCGAAAAGCTCAAGTTCACCGGCATACCGTCGTTCTCGCCGGAGCTGTTCCGCTACATAGAGAACGCCGACCCGATGAAGTTCAAGCAGCTTGCAAAGGGCATCGACCAGCTGATGGACGAGGGTGTGGCGCAGCTGTTCGTATCATCGCTCAACGGCCGCAAGATAATCGGCACGGTCGGAGCACTCCAGTTCGAGGTCATCGAGTACCGTCTCGAGCACGAATACGGTGCAAAGTGCCGCTGGGAGCCCATATCGATACACAAGGCCTGCTGGATAGAGAGCGACAACGCCGCACAGCTGGCCGACTTCAAGATGCGCAAGCACGCCAACATGGCCACCGACAAGCACGGTCGCGACGTATTCCTCGCCGACACAAGCTACTCGCTCGCCCTGGCACAGGAGAAGTTCCCAGACATAAGGTTCCACTTCACGTCGGAATTTTAGCCTCGGCGGCCAGGGTGCCGCATCGGAGACACATATATTATATACAAAAGACAAGGCCGGAGGTTACCCTCCGGCCTTGTCCGTCCATTCCGACGGTCCTCCGCGGCATACGGGACGCCCGTCACTGCCGACCGTAACCATATCGGCACATGACGAGGCGACCGTAACAGCGCCGGCGCGACCGCCGAACATGCGCTATCTGTGTGCCTCCTCGATAAGGCGGCCCAGCACCTCGATGCTGTCGCAGATGAGGTGCGGCTGTTTCGGAGCCGCATCGGCCACCTCGAGAGTCGTCTCGCCCGACAGGACAAGGACTCCGAAGGCATTTGCGTTGTGAGCCATCTCGATATCGGTGTAGATGCGGTCTCCCACCATGGCAATCTCGTCGGAAGAGAGCCCGTAACGGCTCTCTATGCCGGAGAGCATGTTCGGGTCGGGCTTGCCGAGCGTGATGTCCGGCTTGCGGCCTGTGGCATGCTCGAGACATGCGCATATCGATCCGCAATCGACCAGGACAACCCTCTGGTCCGTAGGGCATACGCGGTCGGGGTTGGTGGCCACATAAGGCACACCCTGCGATATCCACCATGCGGCACGGCACAGGCGGTTGTAGACCAGCGACATGTCGAATGCAGCGACAATAACATCCGGAACGTCGTCCGGGTCATCGGCCGTCGATTCGAATCCGGCCTTCTCGAACTCCGATATCATCGACGGGGTGCCGAGCAGGAAGAGCCGGTGCGCCTTCGGGTAGTTCTTCTTTATGTAGTCTATCGTGGCGAGCGCCGTCGTGTACATCTCCTCCTCGGTTGCCTCTATTCCGAGCACCTCAAGCTTGTGAAGGTAGTCGGCAATCGACTTCGAAGGGTTGTTCGTAAGGAACGAGTAGTTCACCCCGAGGTCTCCGAGCTTCGAAAGGAAAGGCTTGGTGAAGGGGAAAAGCGACATTCCCATGTAAATGGTTCCGTCCATGTCGAGAGCGACATGTTTTATGCGGCGCAACCGCGACATAAGTTCATCGTGCGAGTATATCGAACGATATTCATGAAATTTCGACATAAAATTGTTTTTTATTCGGGGTTTTGTATGGTGTTTGCAATTATGTATTCGTAAAATTAATAAAAATATTTCATCGGAAGGCAAAAGTACACAAAAAAAATCACAAAAGTCAACACATGTGATATATAATACATCAAAAAAAGCAATATATTTGAAAGCAATAGCATTATAAATCGTCAATGCCCTTCTGCCCGGAACGCAAACTCCCGGGAAAGTTTTCCGTTGAAAATTCGCACATTTGAAAAAAATATATTACCTTTCGGCAAAGTATGCAAACCGAATTTATTCAATCACACTGAAATAATTAATTTTCATTGCTTATGAAAAAGTTTATATCCATTCTTTCCTGCACACTGATATGCGCTCTCTTTACTGTCAGTGCATATGCAGCTGAAAAACAAGACAAATGCCAGAACGAAAAGCCTAAACATGTGGCCGGATTCATATCCAACGGTTTCTGGGACAACTGGGAGCTCCAGGGCGGAGTAGGTCCTACCTTCAACCTCGGCGCCGGGCTTCAGTCTGCCGATGCCGTATATGTCGGCGGATATCTGGCTGTAGGCAAATGGTTCCACCCGATATTCGGAGTTCGTGTTACAGGTGAAGGCGGCCGTTGGGGTCAGAAAACCGCCAACTGGTCATATATACACATACACCCGGACTTCATGGTCAACCTCTCCAACTGGATCGGAGGCTACAAGCAGCGCGTTTACAATGCTGTGCTCTATGCAGGAGCCGGCCTGGGCGTAGGTGCCCTCAATACGCCGGATCTGCGCACATATGAGTTCCTTGCGAACATCGGACTGCAGAACCGTTTCCGCGTATGCGATGCCGTAAGCATCGACATTCAGGTACAGTATGATCTCGGCAAGGGAGGTTTCCGCCCGGTTGCAATCGACAAATCGGCACATTTCCACGGTCTGACTGCAATGGCAGGATTTACCGTAAACTTCAACAAGCGTACCTTCGAGCGTTCGGGTGCTACCGAGGAGCAGGCAAAGGCCGCCCTCGAGCAGCTTAACAGGCACAAGGCTGCAGAGCAGAAGGCGCTTGCAGAGAAGGAGCTTGCAGAGAAGCAGGCTGCCGACAGACAGGCTGAACTCGAGGCTGTAAAGCAGGCCCTGACCGATGCACAGAATCAGGCCGAGGAGCTCGCAAAGCTCGTGGAGGATCAGAAGGCACAGGCTGAAACCGCAAAGGAGGCTGTTTCGACCGACAACTATGACGAGATGATTTTCTACTCCTACGGCTACGGCGTACTGACCGACACCGCAAAGAAGCGTCTCGACCTCATTGCCGAGCACATCAAGAACTCGAAGAAGCCGGTATTCAAGATCGACGGATTCAGCGATCCTGAGACTGGAAGCAAGTCGTGCAACGTCCGTCTGGCCGAGAAGCGTGCGCGTCTGGTATACGAATACCTCCTCTCGAAGGGCGTTCCTGCAGAGCGTATGGAGTACCGCAATTGCGGAACCCAGAACTGCCCGTTCGGCAAGCCTCGCCACAACCGCATCGTAGTCATCTACTAAACGGCTGACACAGACAATAAAACGGGCGGAAATTCCGCCCGTTTTTCTTTTCTCGCAACACACTCAACTCAAACAATATTAAGATGATACGTCATTCCTCCACACACAGGCGTATTCTGCCATGCATAATGACAAAACGCCTACTGATACTGCTGTTCGCACTGTCCGCCCTGCCGGCATTCGCCCAGGCCAAACGATACTACTGTGAAATAAAGGGAATCGAGAATGGATTTTCCGCCGGGTTGAAGATTATATTCGACCTCGGAGATGATCCCACCTACAATATATCGGGCAGTCTCAGCTCGAAACAGGAACTTGTAGACGGGAACGGAGAGAAGATCAGGTTCAACAGCATGGTTGATGCGGCAAACTACATGGTCGACAAAGGCTGGACCTTTCAACAGGCATACTCATCCTCATACGGCGGCCATCCCATAATACACTGGATATTCTACAAGGAGGCCGAGTCGCCGGAGAAGGTCCGCGAAGGGATTATGACAAGAGAGGAGTACAGGAGGTTGACGAAACAGGCGCTATAGTCCCCAGCACAAGAACGCACATATAACTAAAAAAGGAAGCGACGCGGATTTCTCTGCGTCGCTTCCTTTTATGCATCGTACGCCCGCGGCTCGGGCCGCAGGGCTGACTATGCTTCGACTTACATCTTCTTGCCGACGTTGGTCTTCTTGGCGGCTGCCTTCGGAGCAGTGCCCTTTACGGCTTTCGGAGCCTTCGGAGCGGCTGCCTTCGGAGCGGCCTTCTTCTCTGCAACTACGGCTGCATCCTCTACTGCGTCGGTCGATGCCTTCTTCGAGCGTGAACGGCGCGTCTTCGGCTTTGCCTCAACGGCAGCTGCCGAAGGGGTTACACCGAGCGTATATGCCTCATTGAAGTCCACGAACTCGATGATGCACATCTCGGCTCCGTCACCGAGACGGAATCCGGTCTTGAGGATACGGGTATAGCCTCCCGGACGCTCCGCAATCTTCGGAGCGATGGTGCGGAAGAGTTCCGTAACGGCCTCCTTCTGTTTGAGGTACGAGAATACGACACGGCGAGAGTGCGTGGTATCCTCCTTCGAGCGGGTCACGAGCGGTTCGATGAATCGCTGTACGGCCTTTGCCTTTGCAAGAGTCGTCTCGATGCGCTTGTGAAGGATAAGCGACGACGCCATGTTCGACAACATGGCCTTGCGGTGTCCGGCCTGTCTTCCGAGGTGGTTGAAGTTCTTATTGTGTCTCATAAATTAATCTTTATCAAGTTTGTACATGGATACGTCCATTCCGAATTTCAGGTCAAGCGACGCAAGGAGTGCGTCGAGCTCCGTGAGCGACTTCTTGCCGAAGTTGCGGAATTTGAGCAGGTCGTTGCGGTTGAGCTTGACCAGGTCGCCGATGGTCTCGACGTCGGCTGCCTTGAGGCAGTTGAGGGCGCGGACGCTCAGGTCCTTGTCCACAAGCTTGGTCTTCAACAACTGGCGCATGTGCAGTTCCGGCTCGTTGAGGTCGTTCTCGGCATTGTTGTCGTCGAGATTGATGGTCATCTTCTCGTCGGAGAAGAGCATGAAGTGCTGGATAAGGATCTTGGCAGCCTCCTTCAGTGCCTCCTTCGGCTTGATGGAACCGTCGGTGGTGATCTCGATGTTCAGCTTCTCGTAGTCGGTCTTCTGCTCGACACGGTAGTTCTCTATCGAGTACTTGACGTTCTTGATAGGGGTATGGATCGAGTCGATTGGAAGGGTGCCGAACTCGCAGTTCTCCGGAGTGTTCTCCTCTGCCGGAACGTAGCCGCGACCCTTGCCTATGGTAATGGTCATCTGCATCTTCGTGCCCGGTGCGAGGTGGCATATCACGAGCTCTGGATTGAGCACCTTGAACGAAGTCAGGAAGTTGGAGATGTATCCCGCCGTAAGCTCGGTGACACCGGCCACATTGATGGATGCCTTCTCCGAATCCTGGTTCTCTACGGTGCGGATGAAGCGGATCTGCTTGAGCTGAAGGACAATGTCTATCATTCCCTCCATCACGCCCGGAATAGCGGCAAACTCATGGTCAACACCGGCAACCTTCACCGTCGTAATCGCATATCCTTCAAGAGAGGAGAGGAGAATCCGGCGCAAAGCATTACCGATGGTCATTCCGAAACCAGGCTCGAGCGGACGGAATTCAAACTTTCCGAACGATGCCGTGGATTCGAGCATAATGACCTTCTCGGGTCTTTGAAACGCTAATATTGCCATAATTATGTCGTATTATTAATTACTATTTAGAGTAGAGCTCGACGATGAACTGCTCCTTGATGTTCTCCGGAATCTCTTCGCGCTCCGGCTTCTGAAGGAACTTGCCGCTCATCGTTGCTCCGTCCCACTCGAGCCACGAGTAGCGGCTGTGGTTTACACCCGTGAGCGAGTCGGTTATCACCTCAAGCGACTTCGACTTCTCGCGAACCGATACCACGTCACCCTCCTTGAGCGAATACGACGGTATGTTGACCACGTTGCCGTTGACGCAGATGTGACGGTGCGACACCAGCTGGCGCGCTGCGGCACGGGTCGGAGCGATACCCAAACGGTATACGACATTGTCAAGACGGCACTCGAGCAGCTTCAGCAGGTTCTCACCCGTGATACCGCCCATGCGGGCTGCCTGCTCGTAAGTACGCGAGAACTGCTTCTCGAGAAGTCCGTACGTGTACTTTGCCTTCTGCTTCTCCGAAAGCTGTGCTCCGTACTCGGAAGTCTTCTTACGCTTGCGGGCAAGACCGTGCTGTCCCGGCGGAAAGTTTCTCCTGTCGAGACTCTTGTCAGCGCCGTAAATAGCCTCGCCGAATTTTCTGGCGATCTTTGTCTTTGGTCCTATGTATCTTCCCATTGTTGTAACTTTTTAATCTGAATTTGTAAAATCAACCGTTGTACATTCCGAAATCGTGCCGAGAATTATACGCGACGGCGATTCGGAGCACGGCAGCCGTTATGTGGAAGCGGAGTCACGTCGATTATCTCGGTGACCTCGATGCCCGCTCCGTGGATCGTGCGCACTGCGCTCTCACGGCCCTGGCCCGGACCCTTCACATAAACCTTAACCTTACGCAATCCCATGTCGTAAGCAACCTTCGCGCAATCGGCTGCGGCCGTCTGCGCTGCATACGGAGTGTTCTTCTTGGAACCGCGGAAACCCATCTTGCCGGCCGAAGACCAGCTGATAACCTCGCCGCTCTCGTTGGTGATAGTGACGATGACGTTGTTGAAGGTCGAGTGCACGAATGCCATTCCGGTATTGCCGACCTTGACGACCTTCTTCTTAACTGTTCCTGTTTTCTTTGCCATAACTCTCCTCTATTACTTGGTTGCCTTTTTCTTGTTTGCTACGGTCTTCTTCTTGCCCTTGCGGGTACGTGCGTTGTTCTTGGTGCTCTGTCCGCGAACCGGAAGACCGATACGGTGACGGATACCACGGTAGCAACCGATATCCATCAGTCGTTTGATGTTCAACTGAACGGCCGAACGGCATTCGCCCTCGACCTTGATGTCCATTTCGGCTATCGCTGCACGGATTGCGCCGACCTGCTCATCAGTCCAGTTTTCAACTTTCGTGTCGTAGCTGATGCCACACTTGTCGAGAATCTTCTGAGCGGTGCTCCGGCCTATTCCGTAGATATAGGTCAGACCTATCTCGCCTCTCTTATTTTTTGGTAAATCTACACCGACTATACGTGCCATAAATCTTTTTCTTCTTTAATTTTAATGTTACCCTTGGCGCATTTTGAACTTAGGATTCTTCTTGCATATCACGTAAAGCTTGCCCTTACGCTTGACAATCTTGCAATCCTCGCTTCTCTTCTTGATTGATGCTTTTACTTTCATAACTTTCAAGCATGTTGTTATTTGTACCTGAAGGATATACGACCCTTACTCAAATCGTATGGGGTCATCTCCACTTTTACCTTGTCCCCCGGAAGTATGCGGATGTAGTGCATGCGCATCTTCCCGGAGATGTGGGCTGTGATAACGTGACCGTTATCCAGTTCGACCCGGAACATTGCATTCGACAATGCCTCGATAATCGTACCGTCCCGTTCGATAGCAGCCTGTTTTGCCATAGAGTCTCTTTAAGCTTTTTTAATTGCGTCTTCGATTATACCGAAATCCGTCAGCACATCGGGTCCGTCCTTGCGTATGGCCACCGCGAACTCGTAGTGAGCCGCAGGCTTGCGGTCGCGCGTGCGCACCGTCCATCCGTCACGTTCGAACACAACCGCCCGACTGCCCATCGTAATCATCGGTTCTATGCAGATGACCATGCCCTCGCGGAGCAGCGGTCCCCTGCCACGCGCACCGTAATTCGGAACACCCGGGTCTTCGTGCATTTTTCTGCCCAGTCCGTGTCCCTCCAGTTCGCGCACCACGCCGTAACCGAAACTTTCGACGTAGTCCTGCACGGCTGCCGAGATATCGCCTACGCGATTTCCGGCCTTTGCCTGTGCGGTACCCCGATAAAGAGCTTCTTTGGTGACCTCCAGCAACCGGCGGACATCGTCCCCGATCTCTCCAACGGCAAACGTATATGCCGAATCACCATTAAACCCCTTCATCAGCGTACACAAATCGACCGATACTATATCGCCCTCCTTGATTACGATCTTGTCCGACGGGATACCGTGAACCACCTGTTCGTTGACCGATATGCAGGTCGCGGCAGGATAGCCCTCGTATCCCAGACAGGATGGAGTGGCTCCGTTGGAACGGATAAAATCTTCGGCGATCTTGTCCAACTCCTTGGTCGTGACTCCCGGACGGATGTGGCGACCCACCTCCGCGAGCGTCCTGCTCACAAGGATGTTGTTCTCACGGAGCAACTCAATCTCTTCGTCTGTCTTCAAATATATCATTGCAACTCCTTGCCTCAACTTTATCGGCGGCCCTGGATGCGTCCGGTCTTCATCAGACCGTCATAGTGACGCATCAGAAGGTGGCTCTCTATCTGTTGCAGAGTGTCGAGAATAACACCCACCATAATCAGCAGCGACGTACCTCCGTAGAAGTATGCGAATGCCTGCTGGATTCCGAGCAGCTTCATGGCCAGTGCCGGAAGTATCGACACGATTGCCAGGAAGATGGAGCCCGGGAGGGTGATTCTGGTCATGATGCCGTCGATATACGAAACGGTTGCCTTGCCCGGCTTTACGCCCGGGATGAAGCCGCCGTTGCGCTTCATATCGTCAGCCATCTGTTGAGAGTTGATGATAATCGCCGTGTAGAAGAACGTGAAGACGATTACCAGCACCGCAAGCGTAAGATTGTACCATACGCCCGTCATGTCGGAGAAGGCTCCGGCGAACTTCGGGGCGACGTTCACAAACAGCATCGGGATGAACATCAGAGCCTGTGCGAAGATTATCGGCATCACGTTTGCCGCATTCATCTTCAGAGGGATGTACTGACGTACGCCGCCATACTGCTTGTTGCCGATGATACGCTTTGCGTACTGTACAGGCACCTTGCGGACAGCCTGCACCACTGCGATGGTTGCCATGAACACCAGGAAGAGGATCACAAGTTCGATGATGATCATCATCAGGTCGCCGGCGGAGGTGCTCAGGCGAGCGCTGACCTCGGCCAGAAGGGCGTGAGGCAGACGTGCGACGATACCGATCATGATGATGAGCGATACGCCGTTGCCGATACCCTTGTCGGTGATCTTCTCACCGAGCCACATGATGAACATCGTACCCGCAATCAGTACGACCGTCGCGTAGGCCGTGAATCCGAACGAATTGCCATAGACGAATGCGTCGGGAACCTGGTGATACAGGTTGGCAATGTAGGTCGGACCCTGGAGCACCAGCACCAGTATGGTAAGCAGGCGCGTCCACTGGTTCATCTTGCGACGACCGCTCTCACCCTCTTTCATCAACTTCTGTACGGCAGGAACCATCATGCCGAGCAGCTGTATGACAATCGAGGCCGTGATGTACGGCATGACTCCGAGCGCGAATATCGCGGCATTGGCGAATGCACCACCAGAGAATACGTTAAGCAAGCCCAAAAGGCTGTTGCTGTCCATCTGGTTCGCCAAGGCGGAACCCTCGCCGAGAAGGTTCGGGTTGATTCCCGGAATCACTACGAAACAGCCCAAGCGGTATATCAGGATCAGGAGAATCGTATAGCCGATACGCTTGCGAAGGTCCTCGATCTTGTATATGTTCTTGAGTGTCTCTACAAGTTTCTTGTTGGTAGCCAGCAGGGCGACTATCACCACTATCAGGATACCAACCAATAGATAACTTTTCATATCCGATTTTAGGGTTTAGCCTGTTCTACAATTTTACAACGCTGCCGCCGGCTGCCGTAATCGCTGCCTCCGCGCTCTTCGAGAAGGCGTTGGCGGTGACGGTGAGTGCCTTGGTGAGGATGCCGTTGCCGAGGATCTTGACACGGTCCGACGAGGATACGAATCCTGCCGCTACCAGCGTGTCGAGGTTTATCTCGGTGGCACCGCTTCTGGATGCAAGCTCCTCGAGCGTCGAGAGATTGATAGGCTTAAACTCTACTCTTTTGAGGTTCGTGAATCCGAACTTCGGAAGACGACGCTGAAGCGGCATCTGACCGCCCTCGAAGCCTCGCTTGCTCGAATATCCGGAACGGGACTGTGCTCCCTTGTTTCCGCGGGTCGAGTAGCCTCCGTGTCCCGAACCTGCACCGCGACCTACACGCTTGTCGTGATGTGTCGAACCCTTTGCGGGTTTAAGATTATTGAGTTCCATTTACTATTCCTCCTTCTTTGTCTTTGTTACTTTCTTTGCGGCCGGCTTGCGCGCAGGAGCCTTCTCGGCGTCTGCTGCCGGAGCCGTCTCTGCCGGCTCGGCTGCCTCTGCAGCCTTCGGAGCGGCCTTCTTGGAAGCCTTCTCCTCCTCGACCTTTACCTCTACCAGGTGGCTTACACGCTCCAGCATGCCCTTGATGATGGCCGAATCGCTGTGCTGTACGCTCTGGTGGATCCTGTGAAGTCCCAAAGCCTCGAGATTCTTGCGCTGCTTGGCGGTTGCGCCTATGCGGCTCTTTATCTGTGTTATCTTCAATGTTGCCATAGTCCTTCAATTATTAACCGTTAAACACCTGGTTGAGAGAGATTCCGCGAACCTGGGCAACGCTGTAGGCATCGCGCAACTCGCAAAGTGCACCTACGGTAGCCTTCACGAGGTTGTGCGGGTTGGAAGAGCCCTTGCTCTTTGCAAGCACGTTCTTCACTCCTACCGACTCCAGCACGGCACGCATGGCACCGCCGGCGATGATTCCGGTTCCCGGTGCGGCCGGACGTATCATGACCAGCGAACCGCCGAAACGCATCTCCTGCTTGTGAGGAATCGTTCCGTTGATGACCGGTACCTTTACAAGATTCTTCTTTGCATCCTCAACTCCCTTTGCGATGGCCGAGGTAACCTCCGACGCCTTGCCGAGGCCGTAGCCTACGACACCGTTCTCGTTACCCACAACGACAATTGCAGAGAAGCTGAAGGTACGACCTCCCTTGGTCACCTTCGTGACGCGGTTGATGCTCACGAGCCTGTCCTTGAGCTCGAGGTCGCTTGTGCGTACTTTCTTTACATTCGTATTTGCCATATCGCTTTAGAATTTAAGGCCGCCCTCGCGAGCAGCATCAGCCAACATTTTTACTCTGCCGTGATAGAGGTAGCCGTTACGGTCGAATGCAACCGCCGTGATACCCTTCTCCGTAGCCTTCTTGGCGGCCAGAGCGCCTACCATCGATGCTACTTCGCACTTGTTCTTTCCTGCCGTCTCCCCAGCAAGCTCCAGCGACGATGCCGAGGCCAGCGTAACGCCTGCAAGGTCATCGACGAACTGCACGTAAATCTGCTTGTTGCTACGGAATACAGTCATACGAGGACGTTCAGATGTACCGCTTACGACTTTGCGTATGCGCATCTTTATCCTCTCTCTTCTTTCAATCTTATTCAATGACATAACTTACTCTGTTTTACTATTTAGCATTTGCAGACTTGCCTGCCTTGCGACGTATCTGTTCGCCTACGAACTTGATACCCTTGCCCTTGTACGGTTCAGGCTTGCGCAGCGAACGTATCTTCGCAGCCACCTGTCCGATAAGCTGCTTGTCGGCGCTCTTGAGCGTTACGATCGGGTTGCCCTTCTTCTCGGTAACCGCAGTTGCGGTAACCTCCTTCGGAAGTTTGAGGAACGTATCGTGGGAGTAGCCGAGGCTCATCTCGAGGATGTCGCCCTTGACTTCGGCCTTGAAGCCCACGCCTACAAGCTCCTGACGTATTTCATAGCCCTTGGAGACTCCCTCGACCATATTGTGTATCAGCGCGCGGTAGAGTCCGTGCATGGAACGATGGCGCGGCTGGTTGGTCGGACGGGTTACTATGACGGCCGGAATATCCTTGCCGCTCTCCTTGCATACTGTGGTACCGACTTCGACGGTGATGTCCGAGTCTACCTTCTGACTCAGTGTCCCGAGTGGCCCTTTCACGCTTACCGTGTTGTCCGGTGCGACGGTTACCTCGACTCCGGCCGGCAAGATTACAGGTAATTTACCAATTCTTGACATTGTGTTTCGTTTTTTAGATTAATAAATGTAGCACAAAACCTCGCCGCCGACATTTTCCTTGCAGGCCTGTGCGCCGGTCATTATGCCCTTCGAGGTCGATACGATTGCAATGCCGAGGCCGTTGAGTACGCGCGGCATATCAGCTACCGACGAGTACTGACGCAGTCCCGGACGAGATACGCGCTTCAAATCCTTGATGGCGTTGGTCTTGGTGGCTGCATCCCACTTGAGTGCAATCTTGATTACAGGATGACCCTTCTCATCCTTGTCGAACTTGTAGGCAAGGATATATCCCTGCTCATAGAGAATTTTGGTGATGGCTTCTTTAATTTTTGAGCCAGGAGCTTCAACCACTTTGTGGTTGGCTTTCACTGCGTTTCTAATTCTCGTTAAGAAATCCGCGATTGGATCCGTCATGATTTTAAGAATTAAAAGTTAAAAATTAAAAGTTTTCTATTTGCGGTGCTTTCATCGTCCCGGAGGGCGATTTACAGCCTTTTCCGTCTGTTTGTGCGGCGCGCTTCCGCGCCGGCGCGCGCAAAGATAGTGATTTTTGAGCAATTATGCCAATTTTCAGGCGCTCTCAATCACATCTTTTTTCGGCCGTACGCTGAAAATGCGCACGCCACGTCGGCCGAGGGGTGCTCTCCGTACTTGCGGAGACGCACTCCGGCGACTTGGTCGTATATCCTACCAGCTTGCCTTCTTCACGCCCGGGATGAGGCCGCTCGAGGCCATCTCACGGAACTGGATGCGGCTGATGCCGAACTGACGCATGTATCCCTTCGGACGGCCCGTCAGCTTGCAACGGTTGTGCTGGCGAATCGGGTTGGAGTTGCGCGGCAGCTTCGACAGTGCCACCCATGCCTCCTCGTGGTCGATTTCGCCTGCCTTCAGTGCAGCGGCAATCTCTTCACGCTTATGGGCGTAACGCTTTGCAAGTTTCTCGCGCTTTACCTCGCGAGCCTTCATTGATTCCTTTGCCATACCCTGTTAGTTCTTTTTTGCGTTCTTGAAAGGCAGTCCGAACTCGCGGAGAAGCGCATAGGCCTCCTCGTCGGTCGATGCCGATGTTACGAAGGTTATCTCCATGCCGAAGATCTTGGTGATCTTGTCGATGTCGATTTCCGGGAAGATGATCTGTTCGGTGATGCCGAGCGTGTAGTTGCCCTTGCCGTCGAACTTGTCGTTGATTCCCTTGAAGTCGCGGATACGCGGCAGAGCCACTGCTATCAGACGCTCCAGGAACTCGTACATACGGTTCTGGCGAAGGGTGACGCGAACGCCGATAGGCATGCCGCGACGGAGCTTGAAGTTGGATATATCCTTACGGGACTTCGTCTGGACTGCCTTCTGACCGGTTATCTGGGTCAGCTCCTCCTGTGCAACGTCGATGAGCTTCTTGTCGGCAACGGCCTGACCCATACCCTGGTTGATGACTATCTTCTCGAGTTTCGGGCACTGCATGATGCTCGTGTAGCCGAACTCCTTCATAAGGGCAGGTACGATCTGCTCCTTATACTGCGTTTTGAGTGAAGGTACGTATGCCATTATTTAATCTCCTCCCCTGATTTTTTTGCGTAACGAACTAATTTGCCTTCCGCATTCTTGCGACGTCCCACGCGAGTCGGCTTGCCGCTCTTCGGGTCCAGAAGCTGCAGATTGGATACGTGGATTGGAGCCTCCTGCTCGACAATGCCACCCTGAGGATTCTTCGCATTCGGCTTGGTCGCCTTCTTGATGAGGTTTACTCCCTCGACGATTGCGCGCGACTTCGACACCTCGACTTTCAGCACTTTGCCCTGCTGGCCCTTGCTGTCGCCGGCGATTACGCGAACCGTATCCCCTTTCTTAATATGTAATTTGACTGACATATCTGTAACTTTTTTTACTTATTACAAAACTTCGGGCGCGAGCGAAATGATCTTCATGTACTGGTCGCGAAGTTCGCGGGCTACAGGACCGAAGATTCGGGTTCCGCGCATCTCACCCTGGTTGTTGAGAAGGACTACGGCATTGTCGTCGAAACGGATATAGGAACCGTTGGTACGGCGTATCTCCTTGGTCGTCCTTACTACGACTGCCTTCGATACGGCGCCCTTCTTGACATCGCCCGAAGGCGACGCGCTCTTAACGGCAACGACTATTTTATCGCCGATAGATGCATAGCGACGCTTCGTTCCGCCAAGCACCCGGATGCAAAGGACCTCCTTCGCTCCGCTGTTGTCAGCTACTACGAGTCTGCTTTCTTGCTGTATCATAATTACTTAGCTCTTTCAATAATTTCTACTAATCTCCAATGCTTCGTCTTGCTCAACGGACGAGTCTCCATTATGCGTACGGTATCTCCCTCCTTTACGCTTTCGTCCAGACACTCGGCCACGAACTTCGTGGTCTTGTTCACGAACTTGCCGTAAATCGGGTGCTTCACTTTGCGAGCCACTGCCACGACGATGGTCTTCTCCATTTTGTTGCTGACAACGACTCCGATACGCTCTTTTCTAAGATTTCTTTCCATAATCGTATTCTTACTTTTGGTGCAGAATCGTCAGCATGCGAGCGATGTCTCTGCGTGTTTTCTTAATATTCGAAGGATTTTCGACAGGGGATACTGCGTGTTGCACCTTCATCGAAGCGAGGCGAGCCTTCTCGGCTGCGATGCGCTCCTTCAAATCCTGAACGGACATCTCTTTTATTTCAGCACTTTTCATATCTCTGTTCCTCCTTTTTTACAGTGTTGACGA
This sequence comes from uncultured Alistipes sp., assembly GCA_944322005.1. Lineage (GTDB taxonomy): Bacteria > Bacteroidota > Bacteroidia > Bacteroidales > Rikenellaceae > Alistipes. Next base: position 293,154 of record CALUNL010000002.1, on the reverse strand, counting down.
CTCGTCGTAGTCGCGACGTACGATGAACTTCGTGGTGATCGGAAGCTTCTGGGCGCCCAGACGGAGTGCCTCCTGTGCTACCTCCATCGATACGCCTTCTGCCTCGAAGAGGATACGTCCCGGGGTTACAGGGGCTACGAATCCTTCCGGATTACCCTTTCCCTTACCCATACGTACCTCGGCCGGCTTCTTGGTGATCGGTTTGTCAGGGAAGATGCGGATCCATATCTGTCCCTCACGCTTCATGTAACGTGTGATGGCCTGACGCGCCGCCTCGATCTGACGGCCGGTTATCCATGCGCTCTCGAGCGCCTTTATGCCGAACGAACCGTATGCAAGTTGGTTACCTCTCTGAGCAACACCCTTCATACGACCCTTTTGCATCCTTCTAAACTTGGTCTTTTTTGGCTGTAACATAGCTGTTTTGCTTTTAAAAGGTTCCTACTTACTGTTTGTTGTTGCGTCTGCGTTTCGGCGCTCCGCCCTTGCGGCCGCCCTGCTGCGATGCTGCACCCTGCTGCGATGCCGCACCGGAGATCTCGAACAGGTCACGCTTGCCGTAAACCGTACCGTGGCATATCCACGTCTTTATTCCGAGGATTCCAACCTTCGTGATGGCCTCTGCAAGGCAGTAGTCCACGTCGGCACGGAAGGTGTGAAGCGGAATACGTCCCTCCTTGATGGTCTCCGAACGCGCCATCTCGGCTCCGCCTACACGGCCCGATATCTGAACCTTGATACCCTCGGCGCCCATACGCATCGTCGATGCGATGGCCGTCTTGATGGCACGGCGGTACGATACGCGGCCCTCGAGCTGGCGGGCGATGGTCTGTGCGACGATGGTTGCATCGATCTCCGGACGCTTAACCTCGAAAATATTGATTTGAACCTCTTTGCCGGTGAGCTTCTTGAGCTCCTCCTTCAACTTGTCGACTTCCGAGCCTCCCTTGCCGATGATGATTCCCGGACGGGCGGTCGAAATGGTTACCGTAACGAGTTTCAGCGTGCGCTCGATGACAATCTTCGAGATGCTCGCCTTCGCCAAACGGACGTTCAGGTACTTACGAATCTTTGCGTCTTCCACCAGTTTGTCGGAGAAGTCCTTGCCTCCGAACCAGTTGGAATCCCAACCCCTGATGATACCTAAACGATTTGCTATCGGATTTACTTTCTGTCCCATTTGTCTACTTGTTTTCTGCGTTTTCTGCGGTTACCATTTTGTCAACTACAATCGTAACGTGATTCGAACGCTTGCGGATACGGTGTGCGCGTCCCTGCGGAGCGGCCTGTATACGCTTGAGCATTCGTCCGCCGTCTACCATCACCTCCTTGACGCACAGCTTGACGTCCTCCAGACGCTCGCCTTCGTTCTTTGCCTCCCAGTTGGCGATGGCCGACTTCAACAGTTTTTCCATTCTTAACGACGCCTCCTTCTTCGAGTAGCGAAGGATGCCCAGAGCCTTGTTTATCTCCACACCGCGGATGATGTCTGCAACCAGACGCATCTTGCGAGGGGAGGTAGGGCAATCGCGCATGATGGCGATGGCTTTCTGCTTCTTTTCAGCCTTTATCTTTTCGGCTCTTATTGCTTTTCTTGAACCCATTGTCTACCTATTTTTTCTTGTTACCTGCGTGACCGCGGAATGTACGGGTAGGAGCGAACTCGCCGAGTTTGTGGCCTACCATGTTCTCAGTTACATAAACCGGAATGAACTTGTTTCCGTTGTGTACAGCTATCGTCTGACCTACGAAATCAGGCGAAATCATGCTTGCTCGTGACCAAGTCTTGATTACAGACTTCTTATTGCCCTGGGCCTGCGCAACGACTTTCGCTTCGAGTTTCGGGTCAATGTATGGTCCTTTTTTTAATGAACGGCTCATTATGTACTCTTTTTAATTATTTTTTCTTCCTTGAAATGATAAACTTGCTCGACGTGTTCTTCGGGTTACGAGTCTTATAGCCCTTGGCCAGCAAGCCCTTGCGCGAACGAGGGTGACCTCCGGAGGCGCGGCCTTCGCCACCGCCCATCGGGTGATCTACCGGGTTCATCACTACGCCGCGGTTGCGAGGACGGCGACCGAGCCAACGCTCGCGGCCGGCCTTACCCGAACTTTCGAGGCTGTGGTCGAGGTTCGACACTACGCCTACGGTTGCGCGGCAGGTTACGAGTACCATACGAGTCTCTCCTGAAGGCAGCTTGATGATGGCAAACTTGCCCTCACGTGCCAAAAGTTGAGCATACGAACCGGCGGAACGGGCCATTGCGGCGCCCTGGCCGGGGTAGAGTTCAATGTTGTGGATCAGGGTTCCGAGTGGAATCTCTGCCAGAGGAAGCGAGTTGCCGACCTCCGGTGCAACGCCCGGACCGCTGATTACGGTCTGGCCGACCTTCAGGCCGTTTGGAGCGATGATGTAGCTCTTCTGGCCGTCGGCATATACGATGAGTGCTATGCGTGCCGTACGGTTAGGGTCGTACTCGATGGTCTTAACGGTAGCGGCTACGCCGTCCTTGGCCCGCTTGAAGTCGACGAGGCGGTACATCTGCTTGTGGCCGCCGCCGATGTAGCGTACGGTCATCTTGCCCGTATTGTTTCGTCCGCCCGTGCTCTTCTTTGCGCACAGCAACGACTTCTCCGGTTTGTTCGTCGTGATATCGTCGAACGTACCGATAATCTTATGTCTGGTGCCGGGAGTTACCGGCTTGAACTTTCTTACTGCCATCTTCCGTTAGATATTACTGTAAAAATCTATCTTGTCTCCATCCTTCAAGGTGACGATAGCCTTCTTGAAGTTATTAGCGCGACCTTCGAGCAAACCGGCCTTCGTATAGCGGCGCTTCTGCTTGCCCATGTAGTTAATGGTGTTGACGTCCGTGACAACTACGTTGTACATCTGCTCCACCGCGTTGCGTATCTGCAATTTGTTAGCTCTTACGTCAACGATGAAACCGTAGCGATTCAACTTGTCGCCTTGAATCGTCATCTTTTCGGTCAAAATAGGCTTAATGATTATTTCCATTTTCTATCCGGGTTTTAAGCTAACATTACATTCAGTACATTTTCGGTGCCCTCCACCAGAACAAGCGCCGAGGCGTTCATGATCTCATAGGTGTTGAGGTGCGACACGAGGATGGCCTTCACCGACGGAAGGTTGCGGCACGAAAGCTGAAGGTTGACATTCGATTCCGGAAGAACCAGAAGAACCTTCTTGTCCGATACCTTGAGTGCATCCGCCAGAGCAACTACGCTCTTAGTCTTCGGTGCGTCCAGGTTGATTGCCTCGACTACGGTGATGGCGCCTGCCTGTGCCTTATAGGTAAGGGCGCTGCGACGTGCGAGCTTCTTGAGCTTCTTGTTGAGCTTGAAGCTGTAGTCGCGTGGAACCGGTCCGAATACGCGGCCGCCACCCGGGAACAACGGGCTCTTGATGCTGCCGCAACGAGCACCGCCGGTTCCCTTCTGTCTCTTCAACTTGCGGGTCGAGCCTGCAACCTCGTTGCGCTGCTTCGACTTGTGTGTTCCCTGACGCTGGTCAGCAAGGTACTGCTTCACGTCGAGGTAGATAGCGTGGTCATTAGCCTCCACGCCGAAAACTGCATCCGAAAGAACCACCTTGCGGCCAGTCTCTTGTCCTTGTGCGTTCAATACAGCTAATTCCATACTACTTCTCAATTGTTAAATAAGACCCTTTTGCTCCCGGTATCGAACCCTTCACGAGGATAAGGTTGTTCTCCGGAATCACTTTCAATACTTTGAGGTTAAGAACCTTAACCTGCTCGCCGCCCATCTGGCCCGGCAAACGCTTGCCCTTGAACACGCGCGACGGATAGGATGATGCACCCAGGGAACCCGGTTTGCGCTGACGGTTGTGCTGGCCGTGGGTCTGTCCGCCCACACCGCCGAAGCCGTGACGCTTTACAACACCCTGAAAGCCTTTACCCTTGGATATCCCCGTTACGTCTACCCAGTCCTCCTCCGAGAAGAGGTCTACGGTCAGGGTGTCTCCGAGGTTCACTTCCGGCATGCCCTTGAACTCAGCCATCTTGCGCTTCGGGGTCGTGCCCGCTTTCTTGAAGTGACCTAACAAACTGTTGCTGGTGTGCTTTTCACTCTTGTCGTCATAGGCAATCTGTACCGCCTCGTAGGAGTCCTTCTCGACGGTCTTGATTTGCGTAACCACACACGGACCAGCCTCAATAACAGTGCATGGTATGTTCTTACCCTCGGCACTGTACACGGAAGTCATTCCGATTTTCTTTCCAATTAGTCCTGACATTGTTCTGTCGAATTACGTTTGTTTGTTAAAAAGTGAATTTTCGTCTATACCTATATATTATACTATAAATATACACCGTAAAGCGTTCGGGAGCCGCTTCACCATGCGGCTCCCTCCGCATTGTTCCGTCGCTCTATCAGCACTTGATTTCGACCTCCACGCCCGAAGGGAGTTCGAGCTTCATCAGCGCGTCTATGGTCTTCGGGGTCGAAGAATAGATGTCGATGATGCGCTTGAAGGTGCAGAGCTGGAACTGCTCGCGCGCCTTCTTGTTGACGAAGGTCGAGCGGTTGACCGTGTAGATCTGCTTGTGCGTCGGGAGCGGCACCGGACCGCTGACCATTGCATCGGTACTTCTTACGGTCTTTACAATCTTCTCTGCGGACTTGTCCACCAGGTTGTGGTCGAAAGACTTGAGCTTGATTCTGATTTTCTGATTCATATCTTTTCTGCTTTTACTCTACTCTAATTCCTTGCGTTTTCCGGATTTCTCGATGATGTCCTTCGCGAGTGCGGCCGGAACCTCCTCGAAGTGCGAGAACTCCATCGACGAAGTCGCACGTCCGGACGAAATGGTACGGAGTACGGTCACATAACCGAACATCTCCGACAGCGGCACCTTGGCCTTGACTACACGGGCGGTGCCTTTCGACTCCATGCCCTGGATCTGGCCGCGGCGCTTGTTGAGGTCGCCGATGATGTCGCCCATGTTCTCCTCCGGAGTCACAACCTCCACCGACATGATAGGTTCCATGATGACGGAGCCTGCCTTCGGCGCAGCCTGACGGAAACCGTTGCGTGCGCAGATTTCGAACGAGAGCTGGTCGGAGTCAACCGGGTGGAACGAACCGTCCTTCAGCGTCACCTTCATCGAATCGATGGTGTAACCTGCAAGAGCACCGTTGGCCATGGCCGACTCGAAGCCCTTCTGTACGGCCGGAATGAACTCCTTCGGAATGTTTCCTCCCTTGACCTCGTCCACGAACGTAAGTCCCGGTTTGTCGTCGTCGGCAGGGCCGATCTCGAAGATGATGTCGGCGAACTTTCCGCGACCTCCGGTCTGCTTTTTGAATACCTCGCGGTGCTGTACGGTCTTGGTGAGGGCCTCCTTGTAGTTGACCTGCGGTGCGCCCTGGTTGATCTCGACGCCGAACTCACGGCGGAGTCGGTCGACGATGATGTCGAGGTGGAGCTCACCCATACCGCTGATGATGGTCTGGCCGCTCTCCTCGTCGGTGCGTACGGTGAAGGTCGGGTCCTCCTCGGCGAGTTTCGCGAGTGCGATACCGAGCTTGTCGAGATCCTTCTGGGTCTTCGGCTCTACTGCAAGGCCGATAACCGGCTCAGGGAAGGTCATCTGCTCGAGTACGATAGGTGCGTTCTCGGCGCAGAGGGTATCACCCGTGCGGATCTCCTTGAAGCCTACTGCAGCGCAGATGTCGCCGGCGCCAACCGTCTCAAGCGGATTCTGCTTGTTGGCATGCATCTGGTAGATACGGCTTATGCGCTCGCGCTTGCCGCTGCGTGCATTATATACATAGGAACCTGCATCCAGACGGCCCGAATATACGCGGACGAATGCAAGACGGCCTACGAACGGGTCGGTAGCGATCTTGAATGCGAGTCCGCAGAACGGCTCGTTCTCGTCTGCGCGGCGCTCCTCCTCCTGCTCCGTCTTCGGGTTGATACCCTTGACAGGCGGCACGTCGAGCGGCGACGGCAGGAATGCGATGATGCAGTCGAGCAGCTTCTGCACTCCCTTGTTGTGGAACGACGAACCGCAGAGCATCGGCACGAGCGACATGTTGATGGTCGCCTTGCGGATGGCGGCGATAAGCTCGTCCGGAGTGATCGAATCAGGATCCTCGAAGAACTTCTCCATCAGGGCGTCGTCGGTAGCGGCAACCTCCTCGATGAGCTTTCCGCGCCACTCGGCAGCCTCTGCCTTGAGGTTCTCCGGAATCTCCTTCAGCTCGAAGTTGTCGCGGACGGTCTTGTCGTCGTAGTAGTAAATCGCATTATTATATATAAGGTCAATCAGACCCTCGAACTTGTCCTCCGAGCCGATCGGGAGAACGACCGGAAGAGCCGTAGCGCCGAAGTGCTCCTTGATCTGCGCGCAGACCGAAAGGAAGTCGGCACCCGTGCGGTCCATCTTGTTCACGTATCCGATACGCGGAACGTTGTACTTGTCGGCCTGACGCCAAACGGTCTCCGACTGCGGCTCCACACCACCAACGGCGCAGAACGTCGCAACGGCGCCGTCGAGAACGCGGAGCGAACGCTCAACCTCGACCGTAAAGTCGACGTGTCCCGGGGTGTCGATGAGGTTTATCTGGTAGGTCTGGTCCTTGTAGTGCCAGAACGCGGTGGTAGCGGCCGAGGTGATGGTAATGCCTCGCTCCTGCTCCTGTACCATCCAGTCCATGGTGGCGCCGCCCTCGTGAACCTCTCCGATCTTGTGCGTCTTACCGGTATAGAAGAGGATGCGCTCCGACGTGGTAGTCTTACCGGCGTCGATATGCGCCATGATTCCGATGTTTCTGGTGAAATGTAAGTCTCTTGTTGCCATCTTGAATTTCTCCCCTTCCTAATTAAAACCTGAAGTGTGCGAATGCCTTGTTGGCCTCTGCCATGCGGTGCATCTCCTCCTTGCGCTTGAAGGCTGCGCCCTGCTGGTTGTAGGCATCCACTATCTCGCCTGCAAGCTTTTCTGCCATAGACTTTCCGGAACGCTTGCGCGAATAGAGTATAAGGTTTTTCATCGAAATGGAAATCTTACGCTCCGGACGAACCTCCATCGGAACCTGGAACGTCGCTCCACCGATACGCTTCGATTTTACTTCGACTTGCGGAGTGATATTCTCAAGGGCCTGTTTCCAGACTTCGATTGGAGATTTATCAGCATCCTTCATCTTCTTGCCCACCAGCTCCAGCGAATCGTAGAAGATGGTGTAGGCAATACTCTTCTTGCCATCCAGCATAAGGTTGTTCACGAAACGGGTCACGGACACGTCGTTGAACTTCGGATCAGGAAGTAGAGTGTGCTTCTTTGGCTTAGCTTTTCTCATTGTTGTTTCCTAGATTAAATGTTTCGTTGTGTGGTAGTGATTATTTGCCGCTCTTGCCTGCCTTCGGACGCTTGGCTCCGTACTTCGAGCGACGCTGGCGACGTCCGTCGACGCCTGCCGAGTCGAGTGCTCCGCGGACAAGGTGATAACGTACACCCGGAAGGTCCTTTACACGACCGCCGCGGACGAGAACAATTGAGTGCTCCTGCAAGTTGTGGCCTTCTCCTGGGATATAGGCGTTGACCTCCTTGCCATTGGTCAATCTTACACGTGCTACCTTACGCATAGCCGAGTTAGGCTTCTTCGGCGTCGTCGTGTACACACGGGTACAAACGCCGCGGCGCTGCGGACACGCTGCGAGTGCAGGCGACTTGCTCTTGTCGATCATCTGCGCTCTGCCGTTTCTTACTAACTGTTGAATAGTTGGCATTTTAAAACCTTAATTTGTTAATACTCACCGGAGAAATCGCTCCGGATTTCCATTTCTTATGCCTTAAAGGCTTGCAAAGATAGATATTTTTTTTCGTTTACAATATATATATGCGACTTTTTTTACCCTTTTCAGCCCGATTTTTCAGCGATTTGCCCGTTTTGAGGGGTATTTTTGATTCTTTTTTCTTATGAATATTCAAACAAAATAGTTTTGATTTATCATTTATTTTACAAATCACTATATATCAATTATTTACAATCCACACAACCTCCGGCACAATACAAAATACCGGAAGGTCGCAGGTTCCGCCCATTCAATCGAAAAAAATTCCCCTCAAACCTGCACGGAGAGCCCAGGATACACGCTTTTTCTCGCGGCAGACAACCGGAGACACAGCCGTCCACATATCGACAAAGAATAAAACACTCCGCCGTCGCAGAGCAGGCGGTACGGCACGCACATAATCGCCCCAAAAAGCATAAAAAGGACGCACAGATGGGCAGACGCAGCGCAACGCACAAATACGTCTTTATCGACATCGGTACAATCGGCCGCGCTCCTTCATACTATGGATATTCACAAGAGATATATACAAGATAACCAACGATAATATACATATACACAATGTAACTGAAAGGCTCCAGGCAAACGCACACAGACGCCATATCTAACATTGCAGAACCGGAAAGCGACACATCTGGAAAACACGCAAAAGATGCATTTTACGACAAAGCAAGCAACCCCTCGTCCCGACACGCTCCGACCGCGGCGGATGCGGCGCCGGCGAGGCGCGTAAAACCGTCCGGACAGCGCCAGAAGAGAGCGGCCGCGCCCCAAAAAGGGCGGTGTCGCACTATAAAAGGTGTGCAACGGTCCTATTTTATCCCTTTTTTATTCGGCAACTCCCCGTTTTTTCTTATCTTTGTGGGTTAATTGAAACCAACGACTTTTTACACGATGGAATACGATTTCAGAGAGATTGAAGCGAGATGGCAGAAGGAGTGGCGCGAACGCGGCACATACAAGGTCGACATCGACCCTTCGCGGCCGAAATTTTACGTTCTCGACATGTTCCCGTACCCTTCGGGCGCGGGCCTGCATGTCGGACATCCGCTCGGCTATATCGCCTCGGACATATACTCGCGCTACAAGCGCTCGTGCGGCTACAACGTGCTGCACCCGATGGGATACGACGCCTTCGGCCTCCCGGCCGAGCAGTACGCCATACAGACGGGCCAGCACCCTGCCGTGACGACCGAGCACAACATCGCCCGCTACCGCGAGCAGCTCGACAAGATAGGCTTTTCATACGACTGGGACCGCGAAATCCGCACATGCGACCCGAAATACTACAAGTGGACGCAGTGGGCCTTCCTGAAGATGTTCGCCCACTACTACGACCGCACGCTCGGCAAGGCCCGCCCGATAGAGGAGCTCGAAAAACACCTCTCGGAGCACGGCACCGAGGGGCTCGATGCGGCCTGCACGACGGAGCTGCACCTCACGGCCGCGGAGTGGAACTCGATGGACGAGGCCGGACGCGAAAAGGTGTTGCAGAACTACCGCCTCGCCTACCGTGCCGACACGATGGTGAACTGGTGCCCGAAACTCGGCACCGTACTGGCCAACGACGAGGTGCGCGACGGGCTCTCCGTACGTGGCGGCTATCCGGTCGAGCAGAAGCGCATGAAGCAGTGGCTGCTGCGCATAACCGCCTATGCGGAGAGGCTGCTCAAGGGGCTCGACTCGCTCGAATGGAGCGACTCCCTGAAGGAGATCCAGCGCAACTGGATAGGCCGTTCGGAGGGTGCGCAGATATTCTTCGACGTGGAGATGCCGGACGGTTCGGTGCGCAAGCTCGAGATATTCACGACACGTCCCGACACGATTTTCGGCGTGACGTTCATGGTCGTGGCTCCGGAGCACGAGTGGCTCGGCGACATGACGACCGCCGACCGCAGGGCCGAGGTCACGGAGTATGTCGAAAACTCCAAGAAACGCTCCGAGCGCGAGCGAATCGCCGAGACGAAGCGCGTCAGCGGAGCCTTCACCGGCTCGTACGCCGTAAACCCGTTCACGGGCAAACGCATCCCGATTTACGTCTCCGACTATGTTCTGGCAGGCTACGGCACGGGTGCCATAATGGCCGTGCCGGCACACGACTCGCGTGACTACGCCTTTGCCCGCCACTTCGGGCTAGACATCGTCCCGGTGGTAGAGGGAGGCGACATCTCGCAGGCCTCGTACGACGCCAAGCAGGGACGCATGATAAATTCGGGCATGCTCGACGGCCTCGACGTAAAGGAGGCGGTCGTGAAGATGTTCGCGGAGGTTGAGCGCCGCGGGATAGGAAAGCGCCTTGTCAACTACCGCCTGCGCGACGCGATATTCTCGCGCCAGAGATACTGGGGCGAGCCGTTCCCGATATACTACGACGGCGACATCGCGCGTCCGCTCGACGAGAGCGAGCTGCCGCTGACTCTGCCGCCGATGGACAATTTCGGCCCGACCGAGCAGGGCGAGCCGCCTTTGGCACGCGTCAAGGGCTGGCGCTACGAGCTGTCGACCATGCCCGGCTTCGCCGGCTCGTCGGCATACTACCTGCGCTACATGGACCCGCACAACGACAACGCCCTCGTATCGCCGGAGGCCGACCGCTACTGGCGCAACGTCGACCTCTACGTCGGCGGAATCGAGCATGCGACGGGCCACCTGATGTACTCGCGCTTCTGGAACATGTTCCTCTACGACACCGGCTACGTGTGCGAGAGCGAGCCGTTCCTCAAGCTCGTCAACCAGGGCATGATCCAGGGCCGCTCCAACTTCGTGTACCGCGTGGTGGGCACCAACAAATTCGTGTCGCTCGGGCTTAAGGAGGGATACGAGACGCAGGAGATACACGTCGACGTGAACATCGTGAAAAACGACATCCTCGACCTCGACGCCTTCCGCAAATGGAGGCCGGAGTTCGCCGATGCGGAGTTCATCCTCGAGAACGGACAGTACGTATGCGGCTGGGCCGTGGAGAAGATGTCGAAGTCGATGTACAACGTCGTCAACCCGGACCTCGTGGTCGAGCAGTACGGCGCCGACACGCTCCGCATGTACGAGATGTTCCTCGGCCCGATAGAGCAGTCGAAGCCGTGGGACACCAACGGCATCGACGGCGTGCACAAGTTCCTCAAAAGGTTCTGGCGCATGTTCCGCGACCGCAACGGCGAATGGGCGCTCTCGGAGGAGAAGGCGACGCCGAAGGAGCTCAAGACGCTCCACAAGACCATACGCAAGGTGCGCGAGGACATCGAGAACTTCTCGTTCAACACCTCCGTGGCCGCATTCATGATATGCCTCAACGAGCTGGGCGAGTGCCATAAGCGCGAGATACTCGAACCGCTGACGGTGCTGCTGTCGCCGTTCGCTCCGCACATTGCCGAGGAGCTGTGGCACGCCATGGGACACGAGACAAGCGTATGCAATGCCCGCTATCCGGAGTTCGACGAGAGCCATCTGGTCGAGAACACCTTCGAGTATCCGGTGATGGTGAACGGCAAGCTGCGTTTCAAGCAGGAGTACCCGCTCACGATGACCCCGCAGCAACTGCAGGAGGACATCGTAACGCGTCCGGAGGCGCAGAAGTGGCTCGAAGGGGCAGCACCGAGGAAGATTGTCGTCGTACCGGGCAAGATCATAAACATCGTAAAATAGCAGACAAGGAAACCGCCGTGAGACGTTACGCCATAACCCTGCCGCTGGTGCTTGCGATGCTGCTGTGGGCGCTGCCCGCAACGGCACAGAAGACCGTATCGGTGCCGAACAGCGCCGACGAGGTGGTCGTATGGTGGGACAACTCCACGGCTCCCCACTCCAACTTCGAGACGGAGGACGAGCGGATAAACGAACGCCGACACGTGTCGCACACGTCGCAGACGGTATTCTACCTCTTCAAGGCCGACCCTGCAAAGGCAACCGGACAGGCGGTGGTCGTGATGCCGGGAGGCGGATACAGCCGGATCAGCATAAAGCACGGGGGGTTCGGCATGGGAGAGTGGTTCAAGGAGAACGGAATCACGGCGCTGGTGCTCAAGTACCGGCTTCCGAACGGCCATCCGGAGGTCCCGCTGGAGGATGTGCGGGCCGCAATGGGATACCTGCGCGACAATGCGGCGAAGCTCGGAATCGACCCGTCGAGGGTGGGCGTGTGCGGCAGTTCCGCGGGAGGGCACCTTGCGGCATATGCGTCGAACGCCATCGGCGGCGGCGAGAGGCCCGCATTCTCGATACTCTTCTACCCGGTTGTATCGGGAAAGTTCTGGTTCCAGAACACCTTCCGCAACCTGCTGGGTGAGGAGCGCACGCCGGCCGGACACGAGGCATTCTCGACCGACGGAATGGTGGACGAATCCACACCGCCTGCGATGCTCATACTGTGCGACGACGACCGCACGGTGCTGCCTGAGAACTCGATGCTCTACTACCAGGCGCTTAAGCGCCACGGCGTGAGGGCCTCGATGCACATATACCCATCCGGAGGACACGGCTGGGCCGGAAACGAAAAGTTCAAGTACACCGGAGAGTACCGCCGCGCACTGCTCGACTGGCTCTCGGCGCTCGAATAGACAAAACCTGAAAACCTGAACGGATATGAAAAAGACTTTAACACTTGCAATCGCGGCGCTGCTGCTTTCGGCAGCCCCGGCAACGGCACAGAAGACCGTATCGGTGCCGAACAGCGCCGACGAGGTGGTCGTATGGTGGGACAACTCCACGGCTCCCCACTCCAACTTCGAGACGGAGGACGAGCGGATAAACGAACGCCGACACGTGTCGCACACGTCGCAGACGGTATTCTACCTCTTCAAGGCCGACCCTGCAAAGGCAACCGGACAGGCGGTGGTCGTGATGCCGGGAGGCGGATACAGCCGGATCAGCATAAAGCACGGGGGGTTCGGCATGGGAGAGTGGTTCAAGGAGAACGGAATCACGGCGCTGGTGCTCAAGTACCGGCTTCCGAACGGCCATCCGGAGGTCCCGCTGGAGGATGTGCGGGCCGCAATGGGATACCTGCGCGACAATGCGGCGAAGCTCGGAATCGACCCGTCGAGGGTGGGCGTGTGCGGCAGTTCCGCGGGAGGGCACCTTGCGGCATATGCGTCGAACGCCATCGGCGGCGGCGAGAGGCCCGCATTCTCGATACTCTTCTACCCGGTTGTATCGGGAAAGTTCTGGTTCCAGAACACCTTCCGCAACCTGCTGGGTGAGGAGCGCACGCCGGCCGGACACGAGGCATTCTCGACCGACGGAATGGTGGACGAATCCACACCGCCTGCGATGCTCATACTGTGCGACGACGACCGCACGGTGCTGCCTGAGAACTCGATGCTCTACTACCAGGCGCTTAAGCGCCACGGCGTGAGGGCCTCGATGCACATATACCCATCCGGAGGACACGGCTGGGCCGGAAACGAAAAGTTCAAGTACACCGGAGAGTACCGCCGCGCACTGCTCGACTGGCTCTCGGCGCTCGAATAGACAAAACCTGAAAACCTGAACGGATATGAAAAAGACTTTAACACTTGCAATCGCGGCGCTGCTGCTTTCGGCAGCCCCGGCAACGGCACAGAAGACCGTATCGGTCGACAACAACGCCGACAAGGTCATAGAGTGGTGGAACAACTCCAAGGCCCCGCACTCGAACGAGGAGACGAAGGACGAGGCGCTGAACAAGTCGGGACACTTCACCCACACGTCGCAGACGGTGTTCTACCTATTCAAGGCCGACCCGGCGAAGGCGACCGGACAGGCCGTGGTGGTACTGCCCGGCGGCGGATACAGCAAGGTATGCATAAAGCACGAGGGATTCGGCATGGCCGAGTGGTTCAAGGAGAACGGCATCACGGCACTCGTGGTGAAGTACCGCCTTCCGAACCTCGGGCACAGGGAGGTTCCGCTCGAGGATGCGCAGGCTGCGCTGAAGTACCTGCGTGACAATGCCGGCAAGCTCGGCATCGACCCGTCGAAGGTGGGCATCTGCGGCAGCTCGGCCGGAGGACACCTCGCGGCATACACCTCGACCTTCACCCCGAAGGAGGAGAAGCCGGCATTCGCCATACTCTTCTACCCGGTGATAACCGGAACGACGTGGTTCACACACCAGAACACGTTCCGCTACCTGCTGGGCGACAACCGCACGCCGGCCGAACAGGAGTACTACTCGCTCGAGAACCGCGTCGACGAGACGACCCCGCCGACGATACTGCTGCTGAGCGACGACGACCGCGTGGTGCCGACCATCAGCTCGGTGCTCTACTACAAGGCGCTCAAGGACCACGGCGTGAAGGCCTCGATGCACATATACCCTTCCGGCGGGCACGGATGGGCCGGCAACGAGGGATTCAAGTACAAGGACGAGTACCGTCGCGCGCTGCTCGACTGGCTCTCCATTCAATGACACTTCAAATACCTGATATGGCAGAAAATTCTATTTTGACACGTCTGGACGGACTGGGAATCAAATACGAGGAGCTGGGACAGAAACTCACCGACCCCGAGGTGATCGCCGACGTCAAGACGTTCGTACAGTACAACAAGGAGTACAAGGAGCTCGAACCGATAATCGAGGTTTCGGAGCGCTACCGCAAGGCCCTCAAGGACCTCGCCGACGCGAAGGACATCCTCGCCAACGAGAAGGACGAGGATTTCCGCGAGATGGCGCGCGCCGAGATAGCCCGCCTGGAACCCGAAACGGAGAAGATGGAGGAGGAGATAAAGCTCCTGCTCATCCCGAAGGACCCGCAGGACGCCAAGAACGCCGTTCTCGAGATCCGCGGCGGCACGGGCGGCGACGAGGCGGCGCTGTTTGCCGGCGACCTCATGCGCATGTACACCAAATACATCGAGTCGAAGGGCTGGAAATACGAGGTGACATCCTTCTCCGAGGGCGCCGTTGGCGGCTACAAGGAGGTGATAATGAAGGTCACCGGTACCAACGTCTACGGTACGCTCAAGTATGAGTCGGGCGTGCACCGCGTGCAGCGCGTGCCGCAGACCGAGACACAGGGCCGCGTACACACCTCGGCCGCATCGGTGGCGGTGCTTCCGGAGGCCGACGAGTTCGACGTGGAGGTTTCGTGGAACGACATCCGCAAGGATATATTCTGCGCCTCGGGCCCGGGCGGACAGTCGGTCAACACGACCTACTCGGCAATCCGCCTGACGCACATCCCGACGGGAATCGTCGTGCAGTGCCAGGACCAGAAGTCGCAGCTCAAGAACACCGAGAAGGCCTTCGAGGAGCTCCGTACGCGAATCTTCAACCTCGAGTACCAGAAGTACCTCGATGAAATAGCGTCGAAGCGCAAGACGCTCGTCTCGACGGGCGACCGCTCGGCGAAGATCCGGACCTACAACTATCCGCAGGGCCGCATAACCGACCACCGGATAAACTACACCATCTACAACCTCGCGGCATTCATGGACGGCGACATCCAGGACTGCATCGACCACCTGATCGTGGCCGAGAACGCCGAGAGGCTGAAGGAGTCCGAACTCTGACGCACGGGCCGCCGGATGGCGGCCGCAGGGCCCGGGGCAGGACGACAACGAGACGCTTGTGATATGCCAAGGTTTCTGATCATACTGCTGCTGGCACTGTGTCCCGCATTCGCGGCGGCACAGCAGGGACCGCTGTACATAGTCAACGGTGTCGAGATGGAGAGCGTCGCGCACATCCCGGAGGAGGACATCGAGAGCATAACCACGCTTGCGGCCGACGAGCAGACGACAGCCAAATACGGCGAAAGGGCCAACGGCGGCGTTATAATCATATCGCTGAAGTTCGACAGGGAGGCCCGCTTCACGGGAGGCGGCTCGTTCAACGAGTACATCGCATCGCAGGTGAAGTGGCCCGACCACTACCCCGTGGCAAGGGTCGTCTACCGCTACACGATAGAGGCCGACGGCACGTTCCGCCTCGGGGAGGAGCTCGAGTGCACCGATTCGCGGCTGCGGAGGAAGGTCCTCGCCGCCGTAAAGGGGGCACCGTCATGGGAGCCGGCCACGAAGGATGGCATGGGCGTCGAGAGCCAGTACGTGCTCAACGTGCAGCTGCCGCGCGGGAAGCAGATGCCGCCCGAAAGATACATAATACTGTTGTGACGGAACAGAGGGGACACATAACGCTTTCGGAGCTGCAGGGGCGCATCGAGAGTGCCGTGACATCGGCGCTGCCGCTGCCGCTGTGGGTCTGCGCGGAGATTGCAGAGATGAAGGTCAACTACTCCGGCCACTGCTACCTGGAGCTGGTCGAGAAGAGCGACGACGCGTCGAACGGGACGGCGACGGCACAGGCCCGCGGCGTGATATGGCGCACGGCGTGGCCGGGCGTGGAGTCGCGCTTCCGGCGCGAGAACGGGACGCCGCTTGCCGTCGGGATGAAGATTCTCGTCAAGGCGCTGGTGACATACCACCGCCTCTACGGGCTGTCGCTGCAGATTACCGACATCGACCCGTCGTACACGCTGGGCGACATGGAGCGCCGCCGGCGCATGACAGTCGAGATGCTGCAGCGCGACGGGGTGTGGGACCTCAACCGCAGTCTGCCGATGCCCGAAGTGGTGCAGCGCATAGCGGTGGTGTCGAGTGCGACGGCCGCCGGGTTGCGCGACTTCCTGCGGCAGACCGAAAGGAGCCCATATGCATTCCGCATCGAGCTTTTCGAGGCGGTGATGCAGGGCACGGCAAGCAGCGACAGCATCGCCGACGCACTGGCTGCAATAGCGGAGCGCGAACAGGAGTTCGACGCGGTGGCGATAATCCGCGGCGGAGGCGGAGCCAGCGACCTCTCGTGCTACGACTCCTACATGCTCGCATCGGCCGTGGCGCAGTTCCCGCTGCCGGTAATAACGGGGATCGGCCACGACAAGGACATAAGCGTCACGGACATGGTGGCCAACACCATGCTCAAGACACCGACGGCCGTAGCCGTATGGCTCAACGACCGCGCGGCGGCGTTCGATGCCGGGATAGAGGCCGCAGCCGCACGGCTGAACGAGAGCTGCATAAGGCTGACCCACATACAGTCCCTGCGACTGCAGTCGCTCGCGCTGCGCTGCGGGAGTGCGGCCGGAGCGAGGATTTCGTCGGCCAGGACGGGGGCGGAGATGCTGGAAAAGTCGCTGAAGAGGTTTGCGGAGAGTGCCCTGCAGCGGGAGGAGAAAAGGCTTGACTCCTGTGCCTCGATAACCGCCAACTTCGCGCCGCAGAGGCTGATGAGACTCGGATTCGGCATCGCAAGGATGCACGGAAAGGCCCTGCGGAGCACGGAAGGGCTGCACAAGGGAGACGTGTTCGAACTTGAGATGTGCGACGGCACGGTAAGTGCCGAGATCACGGGCATCGGGATGGGAAAGGAATCCTGAACGCGGGAATCCCGCGCGAAAAAATATCCGCAATGGCGGAGAAAATGGCCTGATCGGCGCAAAAGACAATTACGATGGATAAAAAAACGTTGGATATGACATACGGCGAGGCGATGGCCGAGATAGAGGAGATAATCGCATCGCTCGAGAACGGGGAGGCGGACATCGATTCGCTCTCCGTACGCGTGGGCCGCGCGTCGGAGCTGATAGCTCTGTGCCGCAGCAGGCTGCGCAAGGCCGAGGAGGAGGTGAAGCGAGTCCTCGAAGAGAACAGAACGGAGGAGTGATGGGACTGATCGAGCACGGCATACGGTGGGCTTTGAACCACATCCCGCGCCCGTTGATGCAACGGACGGCGGGGGCTTTCGTGCCCCTGCTCGGAGCATTCTATGCCGGCAGCGGCCGCGAGTGCCCGATATGCAGCACCCGCCGGCGCAAGTTCATGCCCTACGGCTATGTGAAGTCGCGCAAGGATGCCCTCTGCCCGGGATGCCTGTCGCTCGAACGCCACCGCACGCTGTGGCTCTACCTGCAACGCGAGACGAAGTTGCTCGAAGAGCAGCCCGTACTGCTGCACATCGCGCCGGAGGTCTGCCTCAAGCACCGTTTCGAGAGGGCATACGGCGAAGGTGGCCATGCCGACCGCTACATCACGGCCGACCTCGAGAGCCCGCTTGCGAAGATGCACTTCGACGTGCAGGAGATACCGCTTCCGGACCAGAGCGTCGACGTCATAATATGCAACCACCTCCTGGAGCATGTCGACGACGACCGCCGGGCGCTGAAGGAGCTCTACCGCATCATGCGGCACGGCGGCTGGGGGATAGTACTCTCCCCGGTGGACGAGGGGCGCGAGCACACGTTCGAGGATGCCTCCGTCACCTCACCGCAGGAGCGCACGCGGCTCTTCGGGCAGTACGACCACCGGAGGGTATACGGGCGCGACTACGCGCAGCGGCTGGCCGAGGCGGGATTCGTCCCGGAGACGCTCAACTATGCGGCGTCGCTGTCGCCCGAGGAGGTCGAGACATTCGCCCTCGACGACAAACCGATTTACATTGTGAGGAGACCGTAAACGAAGAGAGAGATGACAGAAGAGGAGAGAAACAAGGTTCTGGAAAGATATGCGGCCCTGCGCAAGGCCGTCTCGGATGCATTCTCCGAGACCTCGCAGAGGCTCGTCGACGATGCCATAACATATGCATGGGAGCAGACAGCCGAACTTGTCCGCTACGACGGCTCGCCGCTGCTCGACCACGACGTCGAGGTGGCTCGGATAGTGGTTTCGGAGGTGGGTCTCGGCCGCAACTCCACCATATCGGCCATTCTGCACGACAGCGTACGCATAGCGGCCCGCCGCAACGACGGCTCGCTGGAGAAGATGCTCGACCTCATACACGACCGTTTCGGCGACGAGGTCGTCGGAATCGTCGTCGGGCTGTCGAACATCTCGGAGCTGAAACTCAACACCCACTCCGAACAGGCATCGAACTTCCGCGACCTGCTGGTGGCCTACTCCGAGGACCCGAGGGTGATACTGATAAAGCTCGCCGACCGCCTCGAGGTGATGCGCTCGCTGGCCATGTTCCCGGAAAACAAGCGGTTGAAGAAGAGCTGGGAGAGCATGAACCTCTATGCGCAGATAGCGCACAAGCTCGGTCTCTACAACATCAAGAGTGAGCTGGAGGACCTCGCGCTGAGCTGGCTCGAACCTGAGGGATACCGCCACATCTGCGGCAAGCTGAAGGAGAGCGAACAGGAGCGCACCGACTTCATCGCACGCTTCATCGAGCCGATAAAGAAGCGGCTGAACGCCGAGGGCATCCGCTACCACATCAAGAGCCGCACCAAGTCGATATACTCCATCTGGAACAAGATGCGCAAGCAGAACGTCCCGTTCGAGGGGGTCTACGACATATTCGCCATACGAATCATCATCGACTGCCCGCAGGTGCAGGAGAAGACGCAGTGCTGGACCGTCTACTCCATCGTGAGCGACATCTACACGCCGAATACGGAGCGCATGCGCGACTGGATAACCATCCCGAAGTCGAACGGTTACGAGTCACTACACACGACCGTCTCGGCGGGCGACGGCAAGTGGGTCGAGATACAGATACGCTCGGAGCGCATGGACGACGTGGCCGAGCTCGGAATCGCCGCGCACTGGCGCTACAAGGGGGTGAACCAGGGCGCTCGCACCAGCGAACAGTGGCTGCAGAGGCTGCGCGAGCTGATGGAGGAGACCAAGGAGGGCATCGCCGAGAGGTTCGACGCCAAGCCGGCATCGGACGAGATATTCGTCTTCACGCCGAACGGCGACATACGCAAGCTGCCAGAGGGGGCGTCGCTTCTGGACTTCGCCTTCGACATCCACACCAATCTGGGTGCCACATGCTCCGGAGGAAAGGTCAACGGACGGGCTGTGCCGATACGCGAGCCGCTGAAGAACGGCGACATCGTCGAGATATTCACGCAGAAGAACCAGACGCCGAAGGCCGACTGGCTCAACATCGTCGTCACCTCCAAGGCGCGGTCGAAGATAAAGTCGTTCCTGCGTGAGGAGCAGGCGAAGAACGCCCGCCTGGGGCGCGAGGAGCTGGAGCGCAAGCTCAAGAACTGGAAGCTGCCGAAGAGCATCGACGAGGCGGTCGCCTACCTGTGCAAATACTACAAGCAGCGTACCGGGACGGCCCTGTACGAGCTCATCGCCACCGAGAAGATAGACCTTGCCGTGGCGAAGGAGGTGCTTCTGAAGTGGATCTCGGGCGAGGCCGACGAGGAACGCCGCGCCGCCGAGGCGGAACGGCGCCGTGCAAGCGTCACGACTACCGAACGCTCGAGCGACGCGCTGATAATCGACGAGAGCATAAACAACATCGTCTACAAGCTCGCCAAGTGCTGCAACCCGATAAAGGGCGACGACATATTCGGCTTCATAACCGTCAACTCCGGCATAACCATACACCGCTCCGACTGTCCGAACGCAAGGCGGATGAAGGAGAACTACCCGTACCGCATACGCGAGGTGAGGTGGCGCGAACAGGCTCAGGGCTCGTTCCGTGTCACCATAGCCGTCACCGTGCGTGATTCGGCGGGAGTGATAACACAGATCACCGAGACCGTCAGCCGCGACCTGAAACTGAACATGCGGTCGATCAAGATCGCCTCGAGGGGCGACGGCACGGCAGCCGGCACCATAAGCGTCGAGGTGCCGTCGACAGGCACCGTGGACTCGCTCATCTATGCCATAATGCGCATAAAGGGAGTCCAGAGGGCATGGCGCGTGAACAACTGACACATATACGGAAAACTTCATAAAACCTAAAGATCTTAAACCATGAAAAGACTCACTCTTTCGCTGTTGGCCGCAATGATGATATTCTCGGCGGCTACGGCACAAAGTACATTCGTTTCGCAGCGTCCCGTAAAGGACAGGAAGGGCGCAACCGTAAAGGGCATCGTCGAGGCCGACGGCAAACCGCTTGCCGGCGTGGTCGTATCGGACGGCTACGAGGTCACCACAACCGACAAGGCCGGACGCTACTACCTCAACTCGGAGAAGCGCAACGGCAATGTCTTCATAACCATCCCTTCGGGATATGAGGCGCAGGCCGAGGATGCGGTGCCGCAATACTGGGCCAACCTGACCGCTCCGGCCGAGGAGGTCGAGCGTCACGACTTCAACCTGAAGGCGACCGACAACCGCCGTCATGCCATAATCGCCGTGACCGACATCCACCTGGCCAACCAGTACGACGACATCCGCCAGTTCAGGCAGGTTTGCCTGCCGCGAATACGCGAGGAGGTGGAGAAGTACCGCTCGCAGGGCATACCGGTCTACACGGTCTGCATGGGAGACAGCAGTTTCGACCTCTTCTGGTACGACTACCTGTTCGACATAGGCGACTTCCGCCGCACGCTCGACGAGAACGGATATCCGACGCAGGTGTTCCACTCGATGGGAAACCACGACAACGACGGAGCCACGCCCAACGACGAGAACACCGACTTCAATGCCACCCGTGCATACCGCAAGGTATTCGGACCGACCTACTACTCGTTCAATATCGGTGACGTCCACTACGTGATGCTCGACAACATCGTCTACAAGAACGAGGCCGGCGGCAAAAAGGGAAAGAATATTGCCGGACGCCGCAACTACGACCACTATGTCTCCGACGAACAGCTCGATTGGCTCAGGAAGGACCTCTCGTACGTCACCGACAAGAACACACCGATCGTAATCGGCATGCACTGCCCTGTATTCCGCTACAAGGGACTCTCGGAGGCTATCGTGACACGTTTCGTATCTCCGGAGAAGGCCCAGAAACTGACCGATGTTCTGAAGGAGTTCAGCAACGTGCACTTCCTGACGGGTCATACCCACAAGAACCTCTTCTGCAAGGGTACGGGCGAGATATCCAACATCACCGACCACAACATAGCAGCCGCATGCGGCGCATGGTGGTTCACCGGCTCGCACGGCGGCCTGCACCTCGGCCCTGACGGAGGCCCTGCCGGATTCGAGGTCTTCACGCTCGACGGCAAACAGATGGAGTGGTACTTTGTTTCGGCCGATGACGGTGCCGGAAAGCAGTTCCGCACATTCGACATCAACTCCGTACGCGACTACTACCGCTCCTGCGACGAGACGAAGGTATTCGTCAGCCACTATCCGAAGCGCACCGACTTCAGCGAGGCGTCCGACAACCAGGTATATATCCACGTATGGGCATGGGAGCCTACATGGAAGATCTCGGTGAAGGAGAACGGCAAGGAGATTCCGGTGGTTCGCAAGATGCTCGAGAACCCGCAGTACACCATATCGTACTATATCCCGAAGAGCCTGTGGCGCCGCTCGTTCCCGAAGTCATACGGCAAGGACACGAGTCCGCACATGTTCCTCGTACAGGCATCGGCCCCGGACACCACGCTCGAGATCACCGTCACCGACTCTTTCGGCAATGAATACCACGAGACAATGGTTCGTCCGAAGGAGTTCTCGAAGACCATGAGATAACGGCACCCGCCGTATACTGACGCGATACGGGCGGATTGGAACCTTATGTCCCAATCCGCCCGTATATCATGTACAGATATCATTAGGAACTTATAGGCAACATATCGCAACAGCCGGCTTTCGGTTTCTTTCGGACATGCGGCAATCGCGTTGTGCTTTTTTCTGTTTTTTGTTGGTTTTTACAACTTTTCTGCATAAATTTGTTTGTTGAAGAAAACCAGTCTGCACAATGGCCAGATCATATGTCATAGGGCTCGATTTCGGCTCGGATTCCGTACGCGCCGTGCTCGTCGATGCCGCAACCGGCGAACAGGCCGCCGAATCGGTCTGCAACTACGCCCGATGGGGAGAAGGTCTCTACTGCGATCCCGAAAGGATGCAGTTCCGGCAACATCCGAAAGATTATCTCGAAGCGCTCGAAACCGTCCTCGTAAGGCTTCTCGACCAACGGCGCGACATCGCGCCGCAGGTATGCGCCATATCGCTCGACTTCACGGCCAGCACACCGTGCCTGGCCGACAGCCGGCTGAAGCCGCTGTCGCTGCAGGAGCGCTATGCGGAGAATCCCGACGCCATGTTCGTCCTGTGGAAAGACCACACCGGCGAGAAGGAGGCGGCGGAGATAAGCCGCGCCTGCGCGGAGAGCGCGACGAACTACTCGAAGTTCACCGGCAACCACTACTCTTCGGAGTGCTTCTGGTCGAAGGTGCTTCACCTGCTGCGCTCGGACGAGGGGCTGCGCCGCGACGCATATACGGTTGTCGAGGCATGCGACTGGATTCCGGCGGTGCTGACCGGCAACGACGACCCGTCGAAGGCGAGGATGGGGCACTGCTGCGCCGCACAGAAGATGTTCTGGTCGCGTGAGTGGGGAGGCTTCCCTCCGCGCGAGTTTTTCGAGAGGATAGACCCGGTGCTGCTGCCGATACTCGACACGCTCCGCCCGGACGGATATACATGCGACAAGCCATACGGACATCTCTCCGCAGAGTGGGCTTCGCGCCTGGGACTCGGCGCCGACGTCGTCGTGGGAACGGGCAACGTCGACTCGCACCAGGGAGCGATAGGAGCCGGAGTTGCCTGCGGACGCGGGGTCATGAATCTCGGTACGTCGGCCGGAGTGATGGCCGTAATGCCGCCGCAGGAGCTCGGAGGCAGGGTGATAGACGGGGTCTTCGGACAGGTCGAGAGCGGAATTCTGCCGGGCCTGGTGGGATTCGAGGTGGGGCTGTCGGCCTTCGGCGATGTCTTCGCATGGTTCCGGCGGATACTCTCCTATCCCACAGAAAGGATACTCGCGCGCGACGAGTCTCTGACACCGCAGCAGCGCGAGCGTCTCATAAAGGAGACCGGGGATGACATTCTCCGCACCCTGGCCGAGGATGCCGCGGCACTGCCGCTGCGCGAGGATGCGCCGTTCGCCACCGACTGGCTCAACGGACGCCGCTCGCCGGCACCGAACCAGAGGCTGTGGGGCTCGCTTATGGGGCTGCGCCTCTCGTCGTCGGCTCCGGAACTCTATTACGCGCTGGTCGAATCGACGGCATTCGCATTCAGGGCTATATTCGAACACCTCGAAGGCAACGGCCTGCGGCTTCAGAGCCTGATCGGCATCGGAGGCATATCGCAGAAGTCGCCGTTCGTGATGCAGATGCTGGCCGACGCGACGGGCAAGCGCATAGAGGTATCGTCGTGCAAACAGGCCGCCGCACTCGGATCGGCCATCTGCGCATCGGTCGTCGGGGGCATATATCCCGACATCGAGAGCGCACAGAGGGTTATGTGCCGTCCTACAATACGTACGTACGAGCCCGACGGCTCCAAGGCCGGGCACTTCGGCCGCCGCTACGCGCTGTACCGCGCCGCCGACGCCTTCACGTGCAGCCTGACCGAACCCGCAGAGTGACACAAACTGCAAAAAACCATAAAACCTAAAACCTGACAAACCGTATGATGAACCCCGGAAAAAGAAAATGGGTGATTGTGGCAACCATGTTCATCGCCATAATCTGCAACTACCTCGACCGACAGCTGCTGTCGATACTGAAACCCGAAATACTCGACCATTACGCCATCGACGACCTGCACTATGCATGGATAGTGAACGTATTCCTCATCTGCTACGCCATCATGTACCCGATCTCGGGAATGCTCGTGGACAGGTTCGGCCCGAAGCGCGTGATGCTCGCGGGCATCATAACCTGGTCGCTGGCCTGCATCGGCGGCGGTCTCTCGCACAACGTGGAGCTCTTCACCATCTGCCGCGGAATACTCGGACTGGCCGAACCTACGATATTCGCCGGACAGCTGGTTGCCGTGACGCTGTGGTTCGAGAAGCGCCAGAGGGCGACGGCAAACAGTCTATGCACCATAGGAGGCTCGTTCGGAGCCGTCATAGCACCGCTGGTCATCGCATGGCTGATGCGCCATCTGGACAACTGGCAGGATGTCTTCCTGATTGCCGGCTACATCGGCCTGGCCATAGCGCTGATGTGGGTATTCATCTACAAGACCCCGCCGCAGGAGGTGCTTGCACGCACGATAGAGGCCGACACGAAGAGTGACGACGGAACGGAAAAGAAGAGCTTCACCCTCAAGGGGCTGCTCAAGACACGCACGCTCCACAGCGCATTCCTCATCCGCCTCATCAGCGACCCCGTATGGTACTTCTGCTGCTTCTGGCTGCCCGGATACCTGCGCGGAATGGGCGAGGCGCAGAACCTGTCGCACGAACAGACCCTCAACATGATACAGTGGATAGGAGGAATACCGTTCCTCGTGGGCGCCATAGGCGGAATACTCACCTCGGCATGGTCCGACTCCATGATAAGCCGCGGGCGCACGGCCCTCTCGGCCCGCAAGAGGATGCTCTTCTGGACAGTCATAGCGGCACCGCTGTGTGCCACGGTTCCCTACATAGGAGAATCGGCCGCGCTGCCGTTCGCATGGAGGGTGGGACTCGTGATAGCCGTATTCAGCATCGTGGCCGTCATGTGCCTGAGCTGGCTCTACACGCTGCCGGTGGTCCTGGCCGAGACCTTCCCTATCAGCAACGTGGCCAGCGTAATGGGAATATGCTGCGGCGCCGGTGCGCTCGGAAGCGTGGTCTTCAACCAGTTCGTGGGCTCGATACCGCCGGAGGCCTGGTATGCGCTCTTCGCCGTGATGGGCACACTGCACCTCTTCTCCGCACTCATACTCTGGAAGGGCGTACGCCCGGAGACCCCGAAGGGAGCAGACATAAAACAATAGAACAAACCTGAAACAAAACCATATTATGAAAACCATCAATGAACCGGCACGCGAGATCAAGGTGCGTGCGGATGTGGACGTTCTCGTCGTGGGCGGAGGCCCTGCGGGAATAATGGCGGCCGAAGCGGCCGCAAGGGACGGCAAACTCAAGGTGATGCTCATCGAGTCGCGCGGCTATCTGGGAGGAAACCTCACCATAGGCCTGCCGATTCTGGCATACCTCGGACCTAAGGGCAACCAGGTCGTAAAGGGTTCGGCCGAGAAGTTCTACCAGAGGCTGCGTGCACGCAACGCCGCCTCGGAGCACAAACCGTGCAAGCTCCACATGAGCCTTACCATCATCGACCCCGACGAGGCGAAGACCGTGGCCTGGCAGATGCTGGACGAGGCCGGCGTGGAGGTACTGATGTACGTATTCGCGACGGACGCCATCGTCGAGGATGGACGCATCAAGGGCGTAATCATCGAAAGCAAGGCCGGACGCGAGGCCATTCTCGCGAAGACGGTCATCGACTGTACGGGTGACGGCGACGTCGCCTTCCGTGCCGGCGTGGAGTGCCACAAGGGCGACGAGAAGGGCGGAATGCAGCCGCCGACGCTCATGTACTGCCTCAAGGGAGTGGACGTGCAGCGCCTGCGCGACGCCATCACGGAGGAGCCGGAGAAGTTCGACATGGACGTGATGCCGCACGAGCAGTTCCGCAAGGGCAAGTTCATCACCGTGGGACTTCGCGGACGCATAAACGAGGCACGCAAGGCCGGAATCGACATACCTGTCGACCGCACCATTCTCATTACGGGCCTTGCCGACGACGAGATATGGGTGAACATGACCCGCGTGAACGGAGTTGACCCTACCGACCCTTCGAGCTACACGCGCGGCGAGCACGACGCACGCAAGCAGATATACTCAGTCACGGAGTACCTGCGCCGTTTCGTACCCGGATTCGAAAAGGCATACATGGTGCGCAGCGCAGCCTTTACGGGCATCCGCGAGAGCCGCGTCATCGTAGGCAAGTACGTCTTCACGGCAGAGGACATACTCCAGGGCAGGCATTTCGACGACGCGATAGCCGTCGGAGGCTATCCGGTCGACATACACCACGCCGAGGGAGGCGACTGCACGATGATATTCTGCGACGACGCCTACCAGATACCTTACGGCACGCTCGTACCGGCGAATGTCGAGGGGCTGCTGGTTGCCGGACGCTGCTCGTCGATGAACCACGAGGCGATGGCCGCCACACGCGTCATGTCGACATGCATGGCACTGGGCGAGGCTGCCGGAACGGCGGCGCGTATAGCTCTCGAGGATGGTGTCGACCCGTCGAAGGTCGACGTGAAGAGGGTGCAGAAGGCGCTGCTGGAAAACGGGGCATACCTCGGATAGAAAACGTAATCAGACAACCTGAAACAAAACCATATTATGAAAACCATCAATGAACCGGCACGCGAGATCAAGGTGCGTGCGGATGTGGACGTTCTCGTCGTGGGCGGAGGCCCTGCGGGAATAATGGCGGCCGAAGCGGCCGCAAGGGACGGCAAACTCAAGGTGATGCTCATCGAGTCGCGCGGCTATCTGGGAGGAAACCTCACCATAGGCCTGCCGATTCTGGCATACCTCGGCAACAACGGCAACCAGATAATCAAGGGCTCTGCCGAGAAGTTCTACCAAAGGCTGCGCGCACGCAACGCCGCAACCGGGCACAAACGCTGCAAGCTCCACATAAGCCTTACGATGGTCGACCCGGAGGAGGTGAAAAGGGTCGCGTGGGAGATGATGGACGAGGCCGGCGTGGAGGTGCTCATGTATGTCTTCGCATCTGACGCAATCGTCGAGGAGGGGCGCGTCAAGGGCGTAATCATCGAGAGCAAGGCGGGCCGAGAGGCGATTCTCGCGAAAACAGTCATCGACTGTACGGGCGATGCCGACGTGGCCTTCCGTGCCGGCGTCGAGTGCCGCAAGGGCGACGAGAAGGGCCGCATGCAGCCGCCGACGCTCATGTTTTCGATGCGCGGCGTCGACATGGCGCAGGTGCGCGACAATGTCGTCAACCACTACGGAGAATACACGATGGACATAATGCCTCCTGAACAGTTCCGCGAAGGCAACTTCACCATGGTGGGCATGCGCAGGCAGTTGGCCGACGCACGCAGCAAGGGTTACAACATCACCGTCGACCGTACCATATTCATGACCGGCATCAAAGAAGACGAAGTGTGGGTGAACATGACCCGCGTCAGCGGGGTCGACTCCACCGACCCGGCAAGCTACACCCATGCCGAGCACGAGTGCCGCAGACAGATGTACGACGTGGTGAAATACCTGCAGACCTACATCCCCGGATTCGAGCACGCATGGCTTGAGACTGTCGCTCCGTTCACGGGCATCCGCGAGAGCCGCGTCATCGTCGGCAAGTACACACTCACCAAGGAGGACCTTCTGGAGGCAAGGCATTTCGACGACGTCATAGCCGTTGCAAGCTATCCGGTTGACCTTCACCATGAGGAGGGCGGCGACTGCACGCTAATCTACGGCAAGGGCGACTACGACATACCATACCGGACACTCGTACCGGAGAGGGTCGAGGGCCTGCTCGTCGCCGGCCGCAACGCCTCGATGGAGCATGAGGCAATGGCTGCCACACGCGTCATGTCGACCTGTCTGGCCATGGGCGAGGCCGCCGGAACGGCGGCGCGCATTGCGCTCGAGGATGGTGTCGACCCGTCGAAGGTCGACGTGAAGAGGGTGCAGAAGGCGCTGCTGGAAAACGGGGCATACCTCGGATAGAAAACGTAATCAGACAGCCTGAAAACAAAACCATACCATGAAAACCATAAAGGAACCGGCACGCGAAATCAGGGTGCGTGCGGAGGTTGACGTTCTCGTCGTGGGCTCGGGCCCGGCTGGAATAATGGCGGCGGAAGCGGCCGCCAAAGACGGAAAACTCAAGGTGATGCTCATCGAGTCGCGCGGCTATCTGGGAGGAAACCTCACCATAGGACTGCCGATCCTCTCATATCTCAATGCCAAGGGCGAGCAGGTTATAAAGGGTGCGGCGCAGAAGTTCATAGATCGCCTGCGCGCACGCAACGCGGCTTCGGAACACACTCCGTGCAAACTTCACATAAGCCTTACGATAGCCGATTCGGAGGAGATAAAGACCGTCGCATGGGAGATGATGGACGATGCAGGGGTCGACGTGCTTCTCTATGCCTTCGCCTCGGACGCCATCGTCGAGGACGGTTGCGTAAAGGGCGTAATCATCGAGAGCAAGGCGGGCCGCGAGGCCATTCTCGCAAAGACGGTCATCGACTGTACGGGCGATGCCGACGTGGCATTCCGTGCCGGCGTCGAGTGCCGCAAGGGCGACGAGAGGGGACGCATGCAGCCGCCTTCGCTCATGTTCTCCATGCGCGGCGTCAACATGGCGCAGGTGCGTGACAACGTCGTGAACCACTACGACGAATACGGCATGGACATCATGCCGCCGGAGCAGTTCCGCAAGGGCAAGTTCACCATGGTGGGCATGCGCAAGCAGCTGGCCGACGCCCGCAGCAAGGGTTACGGCCTCACCGTCGACCGTACGATATTCACCACGGGAATTAACGACGACGAGGTGTGGGTCAACATGACCCGCGTGAGCGGCGTCGACTCCACCGACCCGGCAAGCTACACCCACGCCGAGCACAAGTGCCGCAAGCAGCTCTACGAGGCCGTAAGGTACCTCAAGGACTACATCCCGGGATTCGAGAACGCATGGCTCGAGACGGTGCCGCCGTTCACGGGCATCCGCGAGAGCCGCGTCATCGTCGGCAAGTACACTCTCACCAAGGAGGACCTTCTGGAGGCAAGGCACTTCGACGACGAGATAGCCGTTGCGAGCTACCCTGTCGACCTGCACCACGAGGAGGGCGGCGACTGTACGCTCATCTACAGCAAGGGCGACTATGAGATACCGTACCGCACGCTCGTACCGGAGAAGATCAAGGGTCTGCTGGTTGCCGGGCGCAACGCCTCGATGGACCACAAGGCGATGGCCGCCACACGCGTGATGGCCACCTGCATGGCCATGGGCGAGGCTGCCGGAGCGGCTGCGAGAATCGCCATCGAGGACGGCGTTGACCCGTCGGAGGTCGACGTGAAGAAGGTGCAGAAGGCACTGCTGGACAACGGCGGTTATCTGCGGTAACCACCGACATACGCAAACCGGGGCGGCGCGACATACGCCGCCCCTTTTCTTACGACACAAAGGGATTTACACATGAAAAGACCATGCATGGCTGCGGTCATGGCCGCAGCTGTACTGTTTGCCGGGTGCACCGGCAAAGGTGGCGGAGGCTCCGACGCATCGCAATCCTCCGCAGAAGAGAGCGTGCACCGCATCATGACATGCAACATCCGCATAACCGGGCTGCCGGCCGACGAACAGCCGGGGCGCCGGTGGGAAGAGCGCCGGCAGTCGCTCATCAAGACCCTGCGCGCGCACGACCCCGACATCATCGCCATGCAGGAGGTGATATACGACTCCTACGACTTCTGCCGGGAACAGCTTTCCGACTACTTCCCGTTCGGGTTCGAGGGGCCGGAGATGGATCCTTACGAGGAGGGCTACCACCTGATAGGCAAGAACGTGATATTTTTCCGCCGCGACCGTTACGAGCTTACGGCGGCCGGAACATACTGGCTGTCGGAGGACCCGCTCATTTGCGGAAGCATGTCGTGGGGCACCAACCGTGCGCGCCACTGCAACTGGGTGAGGCTCCGCGACCGCCGCAGCGGGCGTGAGTTCCGCCTTCTCGACGTACACCTCGACCACAAGGTGCCGGAGGCGAAGGCCCGACAGGCCGAGCTCATAGCACGCGAGGCAGCGCAATACGGGGAGGCATTCCCGCAGATACTCTGCGGCGACTTCAACTCGCGCACGGATGACGCCCCGGCACGCACGTTCACCCTCAGCGGATGGAGCGACGCCTACGACATCCTGCACGGCGGCCGCGAGTTCGGCTACACCTGCCACGCCTTCCTCGGCGACGAACGGCCGGCGAAACCCTCGGCCGGACGCATCGACTACATCTTCGTGCGCGGCGGGGCGGAGGCCCTCTCGTGCGAGGTGCTGAAGGACCGTCCGGACGGCATCTACCCTTCCGACCACTACTTCATGCTCGCCGAAGTTGAGATAAGATAGTCTGCGAATGCCGCGCCGGCGCGGCTTGGTAAAACGGGACGGCCGCCCAGCAAAGGGCGGCCGTCCGTTATTTCTGTAATATGGAGCGTCAATCCTCCACCGGGATGTTCCTGTTCACGTTCTTCGAACCCACAAGGGCGTAGAAGAGCAGGTAGAGCAGGCAGGCCACGATAAGCCAGTAGGAGTCGATGTAGTTCGACTTGTCGGCGATCCAGCCCTGGATTACCGGCAACACTCCGCCGCCGCATACCATGACCATGAAGATGCCCGATGCCATCGAGGTGTACTTGCCCAGACCCTCTACGGCGAGGTTGAAGATGCTTCCCCACATCACCGATGTGCAGAGTCCGCAGAGCATAAGCAGCATCACGTTCACCGGAACGCTCTCGAGCGAGAAGGTGAAGGTCTTGCTGTCGAATGCCGGCATCTTCACCGAAACCTCCGGCAGCAGCATGGCAAGCACCACGAGCAGGGCTCCGAGTACCGACACGCTGGTCAACATAGCCTTTGACGAGAACTTCGCGCCGAGCGCACCGCCTATGAGACGTCCGCAGAGCATCAGCAGCCAGTAGATGCCGACCACCATTCCGGCCGTACTCTCGGCGATGCCGAGACCTCCGTGCTCCGCAGGGCTCGTCATGTAGAGGTTGGCGGTATTCGGTATGCCCACTTCGATGCCGACATAGATGAATATGCCGACGATGCCGAGGATGAAGTGGCGGAACGAAAGTGCCGAATAGCGTGCCTCTCCCCTATTTCCGGCCGGTTTGTCGGATACCACGAACGGCTCCGGTATGTTGGCCAGGTAGAGCACCACGAACGCAAGCAGGAATATGCCCATCGCAAGCCACAGTGCCGGGGAGGTGCTCTCGATGGTCTTTCCGGAGCCCATCAGGTAACCGCCGAGCACCGGAACTATCGTCGCACCGAGCGAATTGAACGAACCGCCGAACTGCACGAGCTGGTTACCGCGGTTGCCGCCTCCTCCGATGGTGTTGAGCATCGGGTTGACCACCGTGTTGAGCATGCACATCGAGAAACCGCCGATGAAGGCGCCCATGATGTATATCGGGAAACTCTCCATGCGGCCGCCCAGATATATCACCGCCACTCCGATGAAGCCGACGGCAACGGCCGTGAGCGCCGTACGCTTGTAGCCGATGCGCTGGAGCATCATTCCGGCAGGAAGTCCCATAAAGGCATATGCGATGAAGTTGGCCGCATTGCCGAGCTGCGACTGCCAGTTGGCGAGATTGAACTGCTCCTTCACGATTACCCCGAGAGGGTTCTGGAGACCCGTGACGAAGGCAATCATGAAAAAGAGTGCGAACATGATGATAATGGGTAGGGTGTAGTTCTTTTTCTCTCTTTTTTCCATAGTTTTTCCTTTAAGTTTCCGTTTTATGTCGTTTTGTTTGAAGGATTCCTATCTGTCCCTTTCGGCCACGTAAGTGCAGAGGCTCATCATCGAGTCGCGGTACGGGGACTCACCGTATCCGGCGAGTTCCGACATCGCACGCTGCAAAAATCCCTTCATGGTCTCCCCCGCAAGCTCCGTCCCGTGCATCTCGTCCACACGGCGCTGTATGAGGTCAACCGCATCCTCCTCCGGACACCGTTCGAGAGCCGAGACTATCTCGCCCTTCAGACCGTCGTCAGCCCGCTCCAGCACCTCTATAAGCGGAAGCGTAATCTTGCGCTCGCGCAGGTCGTTGTTGGCGGGTTTGCCCGTGGAAGACGAACGCGCATAGTCGAGCATGTCGTCCTTGATCTGGAACGCCATTCCCAGCTGCTCGCCGAAACGGTGCATGGAGCGCACCCGCTCCTGCGGCGCACCGACCGACATGGCCCCGGCCGAAGCACAGGTGCCGAAGAGGCTCGCCGTCTTCTTGTGGATTATGTCGAAATAGGACTCGCGCGTGGTGTCGAGCTTGCTCGCGTGGTCGCTCTGTATGATCTCACCCTCGCAGAGGGTGGACATGTTGCCTATTATGTGGCTCAAAAGGTCTATCTGGCCGCTGCTCAGGCCGAGGCTCATGTTGCGCGCCAGGATGTAGTCGCCCACGATGACCGCATTGCGCGACTGCCAACGTGCGTTGACCGATGCGCGGCCGCGGCGGAGGTTCGACTCGTCGATGACGTCGTCGTGGATGAGCGACGCCACGTGAATCATCTCTATGAGCATTCCGGCAAGCATCGTCCGCTTGCCGAAGCCTCCGGACGGCGAGTTCAGCCCCGCCGAGAGCATGACTATGGTCGGGCGGAGCCCCTTTCCCCTCGAGGAGAGCACATAATCCAACATCTGCGCCAGAAGTCCCTCCCCCTTTCCGCCGAAATGGTGGCGGACAAATTCATCGAACTCTCCGAGTTCCCTTACAATCGGCCTGCGAATTGCATCAAGTGCTTCCATGTGATGAGTCATATCAGAACAAAGATAGCAATTTTTCGTCATCATCGGCCCAAAACCAATGTTTTTTTCTATCTTTGGACATTACAAAAAGAGGCAATGAACCAATTCCGGAAAACAGTAAAAAGAGCCTTGCCGGCCATATCGGCCGTCATCGTGTTCTTCATCGTGAGCGCCGTATGCTTCGCCCCGCAGTTCGAGGGACGCGTGCTGCCGCAGCACGACATACAGCAGTTCGACGGCATGAGCCGCGACATACGCGAGTGCCGCGACACATATGGCGAAGACCCGCAGTGGACGGGAGCCATGTTCGGCGGCATGCCGGCATACATGATCAACATCCGATACCCGGCGCAGATACTCAAGCAGGCGGGCGATGCCCTGACAGGCATGGTCGGCACCCCGACAGGATTCATCTTCTTCGCCATGCTCTCCGCATGGCTCATGGCCGTGATGATGGGGATGTCGGCATGGGTCGGAATCGTCGTCGGGCTCGCATACGGACTATCGACATATTTCTTCCTGATAATAGGTGCCGGCCACGTCACGAAGATGTGGGCGCTCGTCTTCGCCCCGGCGATGATGGGTTCGATATACATGGCCCTGCGCGGCAACGCCCTTACGGGAGGCGCTCTGGCGGCGCTATTCGCCGCACTCGAAATCGGCGCCAACCATCCGCAGATAACATACTACTTCATGATTGCGGCGGTTGCGCTGTGGCTCAACGACCTCGTCTTCGCCATACGCGGGAAGAGGCTTGCCGACTTCGCCAAACGCACCGGAATCCTCGCCGCGGCGGCGCTGCTTGCTCTCGGCGCCAACTTCTCGCCGGCATGGTATGCCGCACGCCACACGGCCGAGACCACACGCGGCGGTTCGGAGCTCGCCGAAGGCGGTGCCGCGAAGGGGCTCGACCTCGAATACGCCACCGCGTGGAGCTACGGCAGGACGGAGAGCTGGAACATGCTCATAGCCGACTTTGCAGGCGGTGATTCCGGCCGTACATTCTCCGGCGACGGCCCGGTGGCCGCATCCATGAAGGATGTCGGGTTGGAGGAGTACGCCCAATACCTTCCTACATACTGGGGCGACCAGCCCTACACGGCAGGCCCCACATACCTCGGTGCCGCCGCCGTATTCCTCGCCCTGCTGGGTGCGCTGCTCGCCGACCGGCGCAACAGGTGGTGGGTGCTCGTCTCGACGCTCATCGCGATACTGCTGGCATGGGGGCACAACCTGATGTGGTTCACCGAGTTCTGCTTCAAATATCTGCCGTTCTACAACAAGTTCAGGACCGTATCCATGGCTCTCGTGGTCGTTGAGTGGACCATACCGCTGCTGGCCGGATTCGGCCTGTGGCAGCTGTGGCGCACCGCCGGTCCGAACGGGCGCGGCGACGAGGCCGGACGCCGCCGGACATTGCGTGCCGTGGCATGGGCCGCAGGCATCACGGGCGGCATCGCACTGCTCTTCGCCGTGGCCGGGGGATCGCTCTTCGACTTCGGGCACGAGAAGAGCTACGAGATGATGAGTTCGGAGTTCTACCGGATGCTCAGGGATTCGGGAGGCGATGAGCTCATAGCCAGAGGCATGCACGACGAACTCGGCTGGAGAGTGGCCGACGCCATGGCCACGGAGCGCGCGGAGATAATGCAGAGCGACGCATGGAGATCGTTCGCGCTGATAGCCGCAACGGCGGCATTTGTCGCACTGTTTGCCGCAGGAAAGCTGCGCCGCGAGTGGATGCTTGCGGCCGTCGGAGCGCTGGTGCTCGCCGACCTCGCCACGGTAGACATGCGATACCTGCCACACGAGAAGTTCGTCACGGAGCGGCGCAACCGCATCGTCCCGACCGACGCCGACCGCGCGATAATGGCCGACACGACGCTCGGATACCGAGTGCTGAACCTCTCCGTATCGCCGTTCAACGACGCAACGACATCGATGTTCCACCGTTCGGTAGGCGGATACCACGGGGCCAAGCTCGGACGCTATCAGGATATCATCGACCGCTACCTTACGGAGCTTGACGAGGGTGTCCTCGACATGCTCGACACGCGCTACATAATAACCCCCGACGGCGGCGTGATGGAGCGCCCGACGGCAAACGGGGCGGCATGGACGGTCGGCGAGATTGTGGTGGCGGACAACGCACGGCAGGAGCTCGACGCCACCGGCAGGATAGACAAGAAGGTCACGGCCGTGGTATCGGCCGGCGATGCCGGCGTGGCAGGACGCTACGACGCCTCCGGGACGGTCGAACTTGCGGAGTACCGCCCGAACCGCCTGCTCTACCGCAGCGACTCGCCGTCGGAGTGCGCCGTGATATTCTCGGAGATATACTTCGCCGACGGCTGGAAGATGTATGTCGACGGCGTCGAGTCGCCGTATTTCCGTGCCGACTACATACTGCGAGGGGCGGTTATACCGGCCGGCCGGCACGAGATAGAGTGGCGTTTCCGCGCCCCGGGATGGAATATCTGCGAGGCGGTTACGCTGATTTGCTCGCTGTTGATTATATTTGCACTTGCAATAACGGTTATTTACAACGTAAGAGATGAAAAGAAGCGACGCGCTGCTCAAGCGCAGAGTTAGAAGGTCATACGCGGTGTCCACCGTCAGCATAGCGCTGGTGCTGTTCCTGCTCGGAACGGTCGGATATGTCATGATGTCGGTGCTCAGGGCCGCGACAGGCATGCGCGAGAGCGTAACAATGATTGTCGAGCTGAAGGACGGGCTCGGGGAGGAGAAGCGCGACTCCATAGGGTCGGCACTCGCCGGAAGCGACATGGTCGCCGCCGTGCAGTTCGTATCGAAGGAGGACAAACTCGCCGATGAAGGGTTCCGCCAGGCGTTCGACGTCGACATCGAGGGGATAATGGGCGAAAACCCGCTGCCGGACACCTTCGACGTCACGCTGTCGGCGCGCTCGTCCGACGTGCAGGCGCTCGAGAGCTTCGTCGAGGAGAGCTCCGCAATCGATGGCGTGGAGAGGGTGACCTACCCGCGCATGTTCCTCGAGAAGATGCACTCGGTGCTCGACACCATGCAAATCATACTGCTGCTCTTCGGCGGAACGATGCTCGTCATCTCGCTCGTGCTGCTCAACAACACGATAAGGCTCGTGATCATCTCCAAGCGCAACATCATAAACACGATGAAGCTCGTGGGTGCCACACGCTGGTTCATCATGAAGCCGTTCCTCGGCGCCAGCGCCCTGCAGGGGCTCTGCGCGGGAGTGCTCGCAACGGCACTGCTCTGCGGCGCGCTCTACGGCCTCAACGCCAACTTCCCCGAGATAGGCATAATGGCACAGCTGCGCGAAATAGGCATGATTGCCGGGGCTATGGTCGTCGCCGGCATAATAGTGGCCGTGCTCTTCACGCTGTTCGCGGTGAACAAGTTCGTAAACATGAAATCAAGCAAGACATACCTCTACTGATATGAAAAAATGGTGGAACGGCCTCGTGGCGAGGTTCAACAACATAAAGGATGAGAACGACGGACGGATGCCGCTCGCAATGCGCAACTACGTGCTGCTGCTGGTCGGCGCCGTGATAATCGTAATAGGCATGGTGCTCATGTCGGGAGGCGGGACATCGACTCCGGAGGAGTTCCATTACGAGATATTCTCGTGGCGGCGCATCACGCTCGCCCCGATTCTGGTGATATTCGGATTCGCATTCGAGATATACGCCATCCTGAAGCGGTTCAAGGATTAGGCGGTCCGGACGGGAGGAGGGTTGCACCCGTTGCCCGGATTCCGGAGAGGAGCGGCGACACACATACGCTGCTCCGTCACGCACGGAGGCCGCCGGACGGAAGGCCATGACACGAAAAAAGGCAGACGCGAAAACGTCTGCCTTCATTTGTATCACCCCGCGGGGTTAAGCGTACTTGAACGTAGCCTCGTCGGAAACGGTCAGCTTCTTGCGACCCTTGGCGCGACGTGCAGCCAACACCTTGCGGCCGTTGGCGGTAGCCATTCTCGTGCGGAATCCGTGCTTGTTGATCCTCTTGCGACGGGACGGCTGGAAAGTTCTCTTCATTGCCATAGCTATATCGTTTTTTATTGTTTGCTGCTATCCGTTTGTCTTCCCGCTCCCGTCTGCCGGCAAAACCCGTGCAGAAGGACGCAGGTTGCGGAGTGCAAAGGTATAACGAAAAATTAATTTTACAAAAGTTTTTGCGAAAAAACTAATCTTTGAACAAATCCACCTCCCCGCGCTCCACCTTGCGGTACATCGCACTCAGCTCGGCGATTACGGGCGAAACGTACTCCACGGTATCCGCCACGGCCTTGTCTCCGCCGCCCCGTATCCGGTAGAGCATGGCGGCATAGAGCGCCCGGAAACAGAGCTCCGTGTCGCTGACGTCGCTCTTGCCCAGCACCGCCCGCAGCGACGGCAGGTATGGCGACAGCCGCGCGAAACGGCGCCGGTACTCCTCTCCCACGGGCAGCGACAGCAGCTGCAGGTGGAGGTTGTGGAGGTCGGCTATCAGGTGCAGCGTATGGTCGAGATGGCCGCTCTGCCGCTTGCCCTCCCCGTCGAGAAGCGCACCCAGCTCGATGTACCAGTTCAGAAACGCCTGCTCGGCCTCGGGCCCGAGCTTGCGCGGCGCCACGAGCTGCGAATATATCGCCTCGGGGCTGAACTGCAGCGCCCGAAGCAGATCCTCGAGCTGCCACAGATAGAGTATGTATTCGGCGATGTTCTCCTTGCGTTTGGTCTGTGCTATGTCCATATACGGAAAGATTGTTTCCGCAAATGTACGAAAAACCCGCGAACTTTGTAACACCCCGCGACAACGCAGACATTCCACAGCCGGCACACTCCCGCCGCGGCGGCTCGGAGCGCTCCCGGCAAGCCCTGCGGGGCACCGGCTGAAGGGAGCCCGAAATATTCTCCGGGATGCAAGGATATGACACATGTTTTTAGTACTTTTGCCGGAGTTAACGCTTTTTCACACTTATGGCCGACGACATTCTCGAAGGACTCAACCCGGCACAGCGCGAGGCGGTGGTGAACTACGATTCGCCGTCGCTCATCATCGCGGGCGCAGGCTCCGGCAAGACGCGCGTGCTGACCTCCCGTATCGCCTACATGATACGCGAGGGGGTTGCTCCGCACAACATACTCGCCCTTACGTTCACCAACAAGGCCGCGGCCGAGATGCGCGAGCGCATCACCGCCATGGTCGGCGAGGGGAGCCGCTACATACGCATGGGAACCTTCCACTCGGTATTTTCGCGGATACTGCGCGAGAACGCCGAACTCATAGGCTTCCCGCAGAGCTTCACCATATACGAACCGAACGACACCAAGAGCCTGCTCAAGACCATCGTCCGCGAGCGCAACCTCTCCGACGACCGCTACAAGCCGGGAGTGCTGGCCTCGCGCATATCGTTCGCCAAGAACAGCCTCATCACCCCCGGCGCCTACATCGCCAACGCGACGCTGGCGGCCGACGACCGCAGGGCGCAGATACCGGAGTTCGGCGAGATATACGCCGAATACTGCCGCCGCTGCCGCCAGAACGGCTCGATGGACTTCGACGACCTGCTGCTGCAGACCAACATCCTGCTGCGCGACTGCCCCGACGTGCTGGAACGCTACCAGAGGCTGTTCCGCTACATCCTCGTCGACGAGTACCAGGACACCAACTACGCGCAGTACGTCATCATACGCCGCCTGTCGCAGCTCCACTCGAACCTCTGCGTGGTGGGCGACGACGCGCAGAGCATCTACTCGTTCCGCGGCGCCAAGATAGAGAACATCCTCTCGTTCCGCCGCGACTACCCCGACGCAAAGGTCTTCAAGCTCGAGCAGAACTACCGCTCGACGCAGACCATAGTCGACGCGGCCAACTCGGTCATCGAGCACAACTCGCGGCGCATGGAGAAGGAGTGCTTCTCGAAGGGCGAGCGCGGCGAGCGCATACACGTGATGAAGGCCTACACCGACCGCGAGGAGGCGGAGATGGTGGTCACGGACCTCCGCGACCGCATCCGCTCCAACGGCGACCAGTGGAGCGAGGCGGCGGTGCTCTACCGCACCAACAACCAGTCGCTGGTAATCGAGGAGGCGCTGCGCCGCAAGGGCATCCCGTACAGGATATACAAGGGCAACTCCTTCTACGAGCACAAGGAGATAAAGGACCTGCTCGCATACATACGCCTCATCGTCAACCCGCGCGACGACGAGGCCTTCAAGCGCATCATAAACACCCCCTCGCGCGGAATCGGCGACACAACCGTCGAGCGCATAGAGAATGCGGCCCGCGACAGGGGCATCCCGATGTGGGATGCGGCGGAGGCCATCGTGACCACGCCCGACACGGAGAAGGACTCGGTGATGAGGGCCGTATCGCGCAAAATCGGCGAGTTCGTGGGGATGATACGTACCCTCTCGCTCGAACGCGAGACCAAGGGTCTCTACGACTTCGGAATGGATGTGGCATCACGCTCCGGACTCATAGCCTCGTACCGTACGCAGAACACCCCCGAGGCGACATCGGCGCTCGACAACATCGAGGAGCTGCTCAACTCCATGCAACAGTTCAACGAGCAGTGCGAGGCGGAGATACGCTCGGGCGAACGCGAGGAGTTCGAGCGCGCGGGCATCGAGGAGTGGCTGCAGAACGTCATGCTCATGACCGACATGGACAAAAACGAGGAGGACGGCGGCAACAAGGTCACGCTGATGACCGTACACTCGGCCAAGGGACTCGAATACAAGTACGTATATATCGTCGGCTGCGAGGAGAACCTCTTTCCGTCGCTGCGGGCCATGGAGAGCGTCGAGGGGCTTGAGGAGGAGCGGAGGCTCTTCTACGTCGCCCTGACGAGGGCGAAGACGTTCGCCACGCTCTCGTGCGCCGAGATGCGCTTCAAGTGGGGCAACATGGAGTTTTCGCGTCCGAGCCGCTTCCTGTCGGAGATAAACCCGATCTATGTGGATGCGGATTTCAACCTGAAGCCAGGACGAGGTGCCGGCACTCGGGACACGAACGGTGAGTCGGCGATAGAGTCGCTGCGGCGGCGCTACGACGTGCGCTACGCACAGAAGCGCAGCGAGACGGCAGGCTCCGGCAACGGATCTGCGGAGCGTCAGAACACATACGTGCCGAAGTCCGTGCCGCAGATGCCGCAACAGCCGCAGATGCGCCCATCGCTGCGGAAGCTGGACGACTCCACGGCACAGGCCGGAGCATCGGGAACAACAGCGCCGGCGGCCGCGTCGGGATGCCCATATTCGGTCGGCGACAGGGTCGAGCATGCCCGTTTCGGACGCGGGACAATCCGCAGCATCGAACCTCTTGCGACCGACCACAAACTCATGGTGGTCTTTGACGGCTCGGGGGAGAAGACACTTCTGGCACGGTTCGCGAAACTGACAAAACTCTGACGGAAAATGGACGGGAAGCCACTCGTATCGGTATGCATGACGGCATACAACCACGAACGCTACATCGCCGCCGCGATAGAGAGCATCCTCTCGCAGCGGACGTCGTTCCCGTTCGAACTGGTCATAGGCGAGGACTGCAGCACCGACCGCACGGCCGAAATATGCCGCGAATACGAGCGCAGGAATCCCGGACGGGTGCGAATCGTGACCTCCGGCGCAAATGTCGGGTGGCGCGAGAACTACCGCCGCACGTTCGCCGCCTGCCGCGGCGAGTTCGTCGCCGTATGCGACGGCGATGACCGCTGGTGCGACGACGGCAAGATGCAGATGCAGGCCGACCTGCTCCTCTCCGACCCCGGATGCGGCATGTGCTACACCCGCTCCGAGCGCCGCGAGGAGGATGGGGAGGGCAACGTCGTCTCCACCTCGACGTATCCGGTCAAAGCGGGTCTCGAGTACTTCGATGCGGCCGATTTCCGCTACTCCGTCGAGAACTGCACCGCCATGGCGCGGCGCGGACTCGTCGAACGATACTATGCCGAGGTACGGCCCGACCTGCACCCGGAGTGGCTGACCGACGACCTGCCGATGTGGCTCTGGTTCGCCGCCAACTCGCGCTGCCGCTTCATCGACCGCACAACGGCCGTGCGGCGCATACTCCGGCAGAGCGTGAGCCACAGCGACGACTACCGCAGGAACCTCGCCTTCTGCGACTCGATAGAGGGGATATGCCTCTGGTTCGACGCCCGTTACGGCGGCGGCCGCCGGCGCATGGATATTCTGCGGCGCAGGCAGTCGGTGGCGGCATGGGTGCTCTCCTACCACGGCTCCGTCGGCGACTTCGTGCGCAGGTGGCTGGAGGAGGTGCGGCAGGAGCCGCGGCTGCTGACGAATGCGGCACCGTACGGGCTGTTCATAAAGAAAATCGCATACAGGATGTGGAAAAAACCGTCTGAACGATGACCACGAAGGAGAGATACGAAGGCATCATCGGCTGGTTCTCGGAGAACATGCCGACGGCCCAGAGCGAACTGCACTACGAGAACCCCTACCAGCTGCTGGTGGCGGTGATGCTCTCGGCGCAGTGCACCGACAAGCGTGTGAACATGACCACGCCGGCCCTGTTCGAGGCCTATCCCACGCCGCAGGATATGGCGCGGGCCTCGGCCGAGGAGATTTACGGATACATAAGGAGCATCTCCTACCCGAACAACAAGGCGAAGCACCTTGCGGCGATGGCGCGGATGCTCTGCACGGAGTTCGGGGGCGAGGTCCCCGACGACATAGAGCAGATGCAGCGCCTGCCGGGCGTGGGGCGCAAGACGGCCAACGTCGTGGGGGCGGTGATATGGAACAGGGAGGTGATGCCGGTCGACACGCACGTCTTCCGCGTATCGGCGCGCATAGGGCTTACGCGCGGGGCGAAAAACCCGCTCCAGACCGAGTTGCAGCTCGAAAAAAACATCCCGCCGCACCTGCTGCCGCTGGCCCACCACTGGCTTATACTCCACGGGCGCTATGTCTGCACGGCGCGCTCGCCGAAATGCGGCGAGTGCGGCATCCGCAAGTGGTGTGCCGAATATGCCCGCCGAAGCCGCGAAGCCCGCAAAAAGGAGGGTTCGGAGAGCAAAACCCGATGAAATTGGCAGCGTTGCGCATTTTTTTACTATCTTTGTGCGATGAACATCTCCGAATCGAGCATAGAGAGCATGCGCAGGCTCCTGTCGGAGCCGCGAAAGATCGTGATAGTATCCCACACCAACCCCGACGGTGATGCCATAGGCTCGTCGCTGGCGCTGGCAGAGATACTTGCCGAGAACGGCCATGCGCCGACATGCATCGTACCCAACCGTTTCCCATACTATCTCGACTGGATTCCCGACTCCGACAAGGTAATCATACACCGCAACGACACCGAACAGCGTGCCGAGAGGGCCATTGCGGAGGCCGAGGTCATAATCTGCGCCGACATGAACATGCTCTCGAGGGTCGAGACCCTCGGCGAGGCGCTGGCGGCCAACACGACGGCGCGCCGGGTGCTCATCGACCACCACCTCAAC
Source organism: uncultured Alistipes sp. (assembly GCA_944322005.1). GTDB lineage: Bacteria > Bacteroidota > Bacteroidia > Bacteroidales > Rikenellaceae > Alistipes. The sequence continues at coordinate 250,618 of CALUNL010000002.1, read as the reverse complement.
CCGGAGGATGGATTCGACATATCCTTCTCCCATCCGGAGTCGTCGAGCACGGCATTCGTGGTCTACACGCTCGCCAAGCAGCTCTTCGGACGGCAGGTGCTCTCCAGGACCGTGGCGACGCAGCTCTACGTCGGCATGATGACCGACACGGGCAACTTCGCCTTCTCGAACCTCACGCCCGACCTCTTCCGCGCCGTGGCCGAGCTGAGCGAGACCGGGATCGACATCCCGCAGATATACAACAACGTCTACAACTCCTTCACCGAGGGCCGTGCCCGGCTCTTCGGATACGTCATAAACCGCAAGATGAAGATGCTCCTCAAGGGGACGGTGGCCTACATGTCGCTGACCGAGGAGGAGATGCGCCGCTTCTGGTTCCAGCAGGGCGACAGCGAGGGATTCGTCAACTATCCGCTCTCGATAAAGAAGATGAAGATGTCGGCGATGTTCTCCCAGCAGCACGACTTCATACGGGTATCGCTGCGCTCGCGCGGCAACGTCGACGTCGACACATTCGCACGCCGCTACTTCAACGGCGGAGGCCACCGCAACGCAGCCGGCGGAAAGTCGTTCGTGTCGATGGAGGAGACAATCCGGCACTACATCGACGCCGTGAACGAATACCACGCCGAGGGAGGCGTATAAAAACACAGACTCCGACATGTTCAAGACATATCTCCGCCTTCTGGGCTTCGCAAAGCCGTTCGGACGCTACGCAGTACCCTACTTCTTCTATGCGGCGCTGCACGCGGTGTTCAACACCTTCAACTATGCGATGATAATCCCGATACTGAACACCATGTTCTCCGAGGGATTCCTCTTCCGGCCCGTATACGAGATGCCGAAAATAGCGCTCAACAGCGAGGGTGCGCAACAGCTGCTCAACTTTGCCTATACGAAGGTCTTCGGCACCGAGTTCATGAAGACGAAGGTGTTGCTGCTGCTGGCGGTGATACTGATATTCATGAACCTGATGAGCAACCTCTTCAGGTACCTGAGCTCGTACACCGTCGAGAAGATGCGCACGAACACCCTCCAGAAGATGCGCAACGCGATGTTCGACAACATCATCAACATGAATGTCGGGTACTTCAGCGACCAGCGCAAGGGCGACATAATATCGAAGATAACCTCCGACGTGATGATGGTGCAGTTCTGCATCACCAACACCCTGCAGGTGGCCTTCCGCGAGCCGTTCCTCATCATCGGCTACCTCTTCCTGATGCTCAAGATTTCGTGGGAGCTGGCGCTCTTCTCGGTGATATTCCTGCCGTTCGTGGGATTCCTCATCGGCAACATCGTCAAGCGCCTGCGCCACCCGGCAAGCCAGAGCCAGCAGCGCCTGGGCGATTTGGTGAGCATCCTCGACGAGTCGCTCTCGGGAATAAAGAACATCAAGACATACAATGCCACGGGATACGTCATCGAGAAGTTCCACCGCCTCAACGCCGAGATTTCGAGACTGCTCCTCTACATGGCGCGCCGCCAGCAGCTGGCTTCGCCGATGAGCGAGTTCCTCGGCATAACGGCCGTGGCCGTGATTCTCATATTCGGCGGTTTGCTGGTGATGAACGGCTCGCTCAGCGCGGCCGGATTCATCGCCTTCATCGCGGCATTCTCGCAGATAACGCGGCCGGTGCGCTCGTTCATCGACCAGTTCGCCAACATCAACCAGGGTGTGGCGGCCGGCGAGCGCATATTCTCGATAATCGACGCGAAGAGCGAGGTGACGGACAAGCCCGACGCCCGCACCTTCGAGGGCATACGCGAGAAGATAGAGTTCCGCAACGTCGGCTTCTCGTACGAGCCTTCGCGCGAGATTCTGCACGACATATCGCTCGAGATACGCAAGGGCGAGACGGTGGCCCTCGTGGGTCCTTCGGGAGGCGGCAAGTCGACGCTCAGCGAGCTTATGGCACGCTTCTACGACCCTCAGAAGGGCGACATCCTCATCGACGGGGTCTCCATCCGCGACTACACGCAGGAGAGCCTCCACGCCCACATGAGCCTCGTGTCGCAGGAGACGGTGCTCTTCAACGACACCATCGAGGGCAACATAGCCCTCGCCAAGCAGGATGCCACGCACGAGGAGATCGTGGCGGCGGCGAAGGTGGCCAACGCCCACGAGTTCATCATGGAGACCGAGAAGGGTTACGAGACCAATATCGGCGACCGCGGCTCGAAGCTCTCCGGCGGACAGCGCCAGCGGTTGAGCATCGCCCGCGCCGTATTGAAGAACCCGGAGCTGCTCATCCTCGACGAGGCCACCTCGGCACTCGACACCGAGAGCGAGAAGCTGGTACAGGATGCGCTCAACTCGCTTCTGCAGGGGCGCACCTCGATAATCATCGCACACCGCCTGAGCACCATCCACAACGCCGACAAGATTGTCGTCATCGACCAGGGCCGCATAGCCGAGCAGGGCTCGCACGCGGAGCTTATGGCCCGCAACGGCATCTACGCCAAGCTCGTCGAGATGCAGAGCGTGCAGTAGACCGCACCGGCCGACAATCGGGGCCGCCCGAACCACGTCCCCGTCGGCAATCAGGCAAATAACCGGGAAAAATATCGGGCCCGTCCTTCGGTGGACGGGCCCGACTCATTCATATCCGGTTTCCGGCGGGGACTACTCCTCGTCGGTATCGGTGTAGGCCTTCAGCAGCTTGTCCTGAACGTCGGACGGAACCTGCTCGTAGGTGTCGAACTTCATGGTATAGGTTGCCGCACCCGACGTGAGCGACGAGAGCGTCGTCGAATAGCGGTAGAGCTCGGCCAGAGGCACGCGGGCGTTCAGACGGTCGAAGCCCTTGTCGGACTCCATGCCCATGATCATCGCGCGGCGGTTCTGCAGGTCGCTCATCACCGATCCCATGTACTCGCTCGGGGTGAGCACCTCGACGAGATAGATAGGCTCCATGATCTTCGGTCCGGCATTGCGGAAGGCCTCCTTGAAGGCGTTGCGCGCAGCCAGCTTGAAGGAGATTTCATTCGAATCCACCGGGTGCATCTTTCCGTCGTATATCACGACGCGGATGTCGCGGGCGTAGGAACCCGTGAGCGGGCCCTCGTCCATCTTCTCCATGATACCCTTGAGGATAGCCGGCATGAAGCGCGCGTCGATGGCTCCGCCGACAATCGAGTTGTAGTACTGGAGTTTGCCGCCCCACTCGAGGTCGTACTCCTCCTTGCCCTTGATGTTGACGGTGATGTCCTTGCCGTTGACCTTGTACTTGGTCGGTTCCGGAATACCCTCGTAGTATGGTTCGATAACCATGTGCACCTCACCGAACTGTCCGGCACCGCCCGACTGCTTCTTGTGGCGGTAGTCGGCCTGTGCGACCTTGGTGATGGTCTCACGGTACGGGATCTTCGGTGCGAAGTACTCCATCTCGATCTTGTTCTCGGCGGCAATGCGCGTGCGCAGGATGTTGAGATGGTGCTCGCCCTGTCCCTGTATGATGGTCTGCTTGAGCTCCTTCGAGTACTCCACGAGTATCGTCGGGTCCTCGAAACGGGCGTCGTTCAGAATCTTGCCGAGCTTCTCGTCGTCGGCCTGAACCTTCGCCTTGACGGCGGCACGGTAGCGCGGCTCAGGGAATACGATAGGAGCCAGCTCGACAGGCGATGCAGGGGCCGAGAGGGTGTCGTTGGTGCGGGTGCCCTTCAGCTTTACCGTACATCCTATGTCGCCGGCCGAGAGTTCGGTCACCTTGATGCGGTTCTTGCCCGCAACGGCGAATATCTGCGACAGCTTCTCCTTGTTGCCCGTACGCGAATTGACAAGCTCCATACCCTCGGTCAGACGTCCGCGGATGACACGGAAGTAGTTGATCTCGCCTATGTGGCCCTCGATCTGGCACTTGAATACGAACAGTGCAACCGGTCCCTCCGGATCGGCCTCGACGAGCGAGCCGTCCACGGCCGGGAATGCAGGGGCAACGGTCGGGCCCGGAGCCACGTTGATGATGAACTCCATCAGTCGCTTGGTTCCGATGTCGCGCTTGGCGCTGGTGCAGAACACCGGCATCACCTCGCGGCGAGAAACGCCTATCTTCAATCCGGCGCGTATGTCGTCCTGTGTAAGGGTTCCCTTGTCGAAATAGAGCTCCATCAGGGCATCGTCATGCTCGGCGGCCGACTCCACCAGCTCCTGGTTGAGAGCCTTCGCACGCTCCATCTCCTCCTCCGGGATATCGAGCTCCTCGCGCGTACCGTTCTCATCCTTGAAGCGGTACATCTTCATCATCAGCACGTCGATGAAGGCGTTGAAGCCCGCACCCTGGTTGACCGGGTACTGCACGACCACCGGCTTTACGACCGAATCGGCCTTTATCGACTCCAGAGCGGCCTCATAGTTGGCCTTGTCGGCATCGAGCTGGTTGATTACGGCGATGAGCGGCTTGTTCAGGATGCGTGCATAGCGCGCCTGTATCTCGTTTCCGACCTCCCATCCGGTCTGTGCGTTGACGAGCATCACGCCCACGTCGCCCACCTTGAATGCGGAGAAGAGGTTGCCGCAGAAATCATCGGAACCCGGGCAGTCGATGATGTTGAGCTTTCGGTTCATGAACTCCGTAAAGAGTATGGTCGAATATATCGAGCGCTTGTATTCGTGCTCTATGTCGGTATTGTCCGACAGCGTGTTGTTGTTTTCGATACTACCCCTGCGGTCGATGACCTTGCCTTCGAATGCCATCGCTTCGGCAAGGGTAGTCTTACCCGAGCCGGGAGCGCCCACCAGAACGATGTTCTTGATCTCTTTGGATGAATAGTTTTTCATAACTTGTATATATAGTTTTAAGGTTTTCCGTCGCCGTATGTGCGGTTTCGTTCTATAAATCTATGAAAAATTTTCCAAACGGCAATGCGGCGGGCGAAAAAACACGCCCGCGCAGCCATTTTCCACCGTTTTTTTACGATTTCAGGGGGTAAATCAGGGTTCGGGACGGAATCCCGTAAGGCTCTTGACGGCTTCGCGCCCCTCCTCTCCGAGGGAGACCGTATAGTCGTTTACGAAGAGTGCGATGTGCTTGTCGATGACGTCGTCGTCGAGTTCCTGCGCATGTTCGCGCACATAGGGGCGCGAGACCGACGGATGCTCCATGGCATACAGGACGCTGCGCCGCAGCAGTGCGTCGAAATCCCTGCGCACGTCAACCGGCAGGTCACGCCGGATGACTATCGCCCCGAGCGGAAGCGGGAGCGACGTCTCCTTCTCCCACAGCTTGCCGAGGTCGGCAACAAGTTCGAGGTTGCGGCGTCCGTAGACGAACCGCCCTTCGTGGATGAGCACGCCCGCATCGACATCGCCGCGCTCCACGGCGGCGGCGATCTCCGAAAAGAGCATCGGCACCACCTCCTCCGTCTGCGGGAAGTAGCGCATGAGCAGGGCGTTGGCCGTGGTATTGAGTCCCGGCGAGGCTATGCGGCGCAGAGGGCCCGAGAATCCTCTGCGGCGCACGAGCAGCTGCCCGTTGCCGCGTCCGAGGGCCGAGCCGCTGTCGAGGATGGCGTAACGGCCGGCTATGCGCGGGTAGACCGAATAGCTGATTTTGGATATGTCGGGCGTACCGGCCAGCACGCCGCGGTTGAGCTCCTCTATGTCGTAATACGAAACATCGAGGTCGAAACCCCCGCAGTCGATGCGGCGGTTGACGATGGCGTCGAACGCAAAGGTGTCGTTCGGGCACGGGGATATGCAGAGCGAAAGGCGTTCCATAGACCTATCTTTTCTCTTCGCCGCCAGCCTTCCGGCCGCCGAAACGGCCCGCAACCCACCCTGCGGCAAAGACGAGCAGGAAGATTATGGTCCACGAAAAGAAACGGCCCACGGCCTGCTCCATGCGGAGCTGGAACACGGTGAAAAGGTAGGCCAGAAGCACTATCCCCGCCAGGGCGACGAGTGCGTAAACGATGTATTTCGTCTTCATGTTCAAAACAGTTTGTCAATGGTTTCGGCGAGTCTCCCGACGGCGGCGCCGATATTCCACTCACCGCGCGGCGCCCCGACGGCGTTCGACACGGCCCTTATCTCGGCGCAAGGCACCCCGGCCTCTGCGCACGAGGCGAAGAACACCGCCCCCTCCATGTTCTCGATCTGCGCACCGGCAGCCGGAGCCACCGACCGCGACACGGTATTTCCCGTAACGTGCGGCAAGTCGCCGATATCCGCCGTGGCACGGTACGTCACGGCGAACTGCGGCGGAACGCCGTCCATGCGCTCCTCCGCCACCGCAACCACGCTCCCGATGCCGTATGCCGAATCGTACGAACCGGCCGTACCGCAAAGCACGGCCAGCGAAGGGAGTTCCGCCGAGAGCATACGCTGCATAAAGCGCGCCGTTTCAGCCGCCCCGACACCCGAAATGCGTATGTCGAGGTCGGGACGCAGCCTGCGCAGCGGCGCCGCCTCAAGTTCCGTGGGAAAAAGCAGTACCGTACCCATCGCTACCGGCCGACCACGGCCTCGAGTTCGTCAACGGTAATCGGAATTCTGCGGTCGCCGATGATGCGTCCGCCCTCGTCCGTAACCTCTATGTCGTCCTCGATACGGATGCCGCCGAAATCACGGTATGCGTCGAGCGCATCGTAGTCGACGATGCCCTTGTAGAGCCCCTCGGCACGCGACTTGTCGATAAGCGCCGGGATGAAGTATATGCCCGGCTCGTCGCTCATGACCGTACCCGCGCGCAGACGCCACGTGGCACGGTGGACGCAGGTGGCCGATGCGGCGGCCCTCTCGGCTATCTGCGAGAAGTCGAAGCTCCGCTCGCCGAAGGCCTCGCAGTCGTGCACGTCCATGCCGAGTCCGTGCGAGAGTCCGTGCGGCATGAACATGTACATGGCGCCCGACTCCACGGCATCCTCCGCCGAGGAGCGTATCAGGCCCACTCCGCGCAAACCCTCGGCAAGAATCATGTATGCCGCCCTGTGCACGTCGGCATACATCGCCCCGCTCTTCATGTATTGCGGCGAGAGGTCGTGCGCCCGAAGGACGATTTCATATATCTCGCGCTGGCGCTCCGAAAAGCGTCCTCCGATCGGATATGTTCGCGTATGGTCCGAACAGTAGTTGTTGACCGATTCGCCGCCGGCATCGACCAGCAGCAGGCGGCCGCGCTCGAGCACACCCTCGCAGTTGAGGTTGTGGAGCGTCTCGCCGTGCTGCGTCACTATCGACGGGAACGACACGCCGAGTCCCTGCGACTTGGCAATGCCCTCGATGGCGCCGGCAATCTCCCTCTCGACGACACCCTCGCGGCACATGCGCATGGCCAGCGTGTGCATGTCGTAGCCTATGTGGAAGGCCTTTTCAAGCTCGGCTATCTCCTCGCGGCTCTTCACCTCGCGCATCTCCGCCACGGCGAACATCATCTCGACCGACTTTCCGGCGTGCAGCTGCGGGATACCCACGCCCAGCAGCGACGAGAGCTGTATCTTCGTCTCGCCGCGGTACGGCGGCAGGTAGTGTACCTCGCGTCCGCCGCGGAGCGCCGCCCCGACATACCCTTCGAGGGCCTTGAGCGGCTGCGTGCGCGTCACGCCCACCTCGCGGGCCATGTCGGCGAGCAGAGGCTGCGGACCGGTCCAGATGATGTCGTCGACCGTGAAGTCGTCACCGAAGAGCGTCGTCTCCCCGCTCTCTGCATCGATTGTTCCGAAGAGCGTAGGCACGTTGAGCCCGAAGAGGTAGAGGAACGTCGAATCCTGACGGAAATAGTAGGCGTTGTTCGGATAGTTGTTCGGCGAGAAGGTGTTTCCCGGAACCAGAATCAAACCCTTGCCGATACGGCGCCGCAGTTCGTTGCGGCGCGACTCATAAGTCTGTGCACTGAACATTTTTCTATCGTTTTTTTGTCACTTTTTCAATTTTCTCCAAAGCCGGAGTATCCTGCGCCGGAGCATCACCGCCGCCATACGCTGCAAATATCTTCCCCCGAACCTGCAACGCACCGCCTTACGGTACGGTATCGGAAACGAATCGTCGACCTGGACCATCATCCCGTAACGCAGTCGCAGTTCCGTGTGGTGGAAGACATACACACAAAGCAGCCGTTCGGCCATAAAGCCGAATATGCGCCGCTGGTAGGCATCATACGACGATATGTCGATACGCCGTTCGCACTCGAAAAGAATAGGGAACAGCCAGCGGCAATAGTCGTCGAATACCCTCCTGCGCGCAATCATAATATTGCCGATAGAGAGCATCCGTCCGCTCGAAACAGCCTCGAAACTCCGGTCATACTCCGGGCAAAGGTCATGCACCACCTGTCGCAGCGTCTGCCAGTCGGCGGCCGAATGGCATTGGGCATAGTGGTTTCCGACGCTCTCCGCAAGGTACATCGGACGCGGCAGAGCAATATCGAAACCGCGGCAGTCGGCGGCCGACATCTCCGTAAGTTCGAAATGGCCCAGATCCCCGCCGTTTACCGTTATGCCATGCCGTGAATCGAAAGGCGACGGATGCAGCCACAGATAGCGACGGTAGTGGCATATGCCGATCCACTCGCAGTCGGGCATGTTTTTCCATACCCAGTAATAGACCGTAAGTTCGCAAAACGAAGGGTTTCGGGAGCTTATCTCCATCGCTTCGCCGTCTGTGCCCGTTCCGCCGGGCTCGTCATCGCCAACAAACGGAAGTTTCTCACCCGCAATCGCACGTCCGGCCTGCACCGGCACATACGGAAGCCTGTCAAGCGTGAAACCGCGCCTGTGGTTGCACACGAAAATCCTCAATCCCGAACCGTTATCCCCTCTCATGTCACATGTCCTGCAAAAACCGCAAACCATTGGCACCTACCGCGCCACCTCCTTGTAGAGCTTGTCGCCTCGGCGCACCTCGTGCTCCAGCTTGAGCGAGCACACGTCGCCCTGGCGTACCTCCTTTACCGGAGCGCCCTCGATGAATATCTCGCCCGCGCGCTGCTCGACAACGCCCGTGGTCTGGCCCATGACCAGAATGTCGTCCCCCTCCGAGAGCGTCGAGGCCTCGACGGTGAGCTCCGCCACAGAGATCTTCTTGAAGAAGTTGGTTATCTTGCCGACATACTCCTTGCGCCGCGTGGCCGACGAACCGTAGGCCGACGTATGTTCGGCCACCGGGGCACCGGCATAGTACCCGCCCCAGAAACCGCGGTTGAAGACCGTCGCCAGCTCCTCCTTGAGTCCCTGCGCCAGCTCCGGCGTATACTCGCCGCTTCCGATTGCCCGCAGGGCCCTGTCGTAGCACCCGACGACGCGCTTGACATATTCGCCGCCGCGCGCACGGCCCTCTATCTTGAGCACCGAGACTCCAGCCCCGATGAACTTATCCAGGAAATCCACCGTACACAGGTCCTTCGGCGAAAGGATATAGCGTCCGTCCACGTCGAGAGCCTCACCCGTCTCCCTGTCGGCTATGGTATACTTGCGGCGGCATATCTGGCGGCAGGCGCCGCGGTTGGCCGAATGGCCCGTCATATGCTCGCTCAAGTAGCACTTGCCCGATATGGACATGCAGAGCGCCCCGTGCGCGAACATCTCGATGCGCACCAGCTCCCCGCGCGGGCCGCGGATATCCTGCTCGACGATCTCGCGGTGAATCCGCGCTATCTGGTCGAGATTGAGCTCGCGCGCCAGCACCACAACGTCGGCCCACTGCGAGAAGAATTTCACCGCCTCGGTGTTCGAGACGTTGCACTGCGTCGATATGTGGACCTCCACGCCCGTATGATAGGCATAGAGTATCACGGCCATGTCCGACGCGATGACCGCATCGACCCCCTCCTCCCGCGCACGGTCGACGATGGCGTGCATCTCTGCGATCTCGTCGTCGTAGATGACCGTATTAACCGTAAGGTAGGTCTTCAGGCCGTGTCCGTGCGCCACCTCCACGATCCGCGACAGGTCGTCGAGCGTGAAGTTCATCGACGAATGGGCCCTCATGTTGAGATTCCCCACACCGAAATATACCGAATCGGCCCCTGCCTCGACGGCCGCCATGAGCGACTCGTACGAACCCACCGGGGCCATTATCTCAATCTCTCTCCTATCCATATCAAGACACTCTGTTTCCCTATATATTCATGTCCCGTTCATCAACGGGGACATACCGCGGCTACCGCCGTCACCTGCTACGCCCTATCAGGCTTCCGGCATAGAGGCGTATCTGCTCCGTACGCGAAGGGTCCGTTCCGAGCGTACCCAGCATGGCCTCGGCACGGGCAAACCGCACGCCTATCTGCTGCTCCGTCAGGTGCGGTATGTCAAGTTCGTCGTAGACCTCCTTGACGATGGCTATCTTGCGCTCGTCGGATATGTCGGTCCTCAGATGGGTGTGGCGCAACACCTCGCGCTGCGTCTCGTCGGCGCGCGAAAGGGCGGTTATCATGAGGTATGTCTTCTTGCCCTCGAGTATGTCGCCGCCTATCTTCTTGCCCAGGCGCTCGTCTCCGTAGCTGTCGAGCAGGTCGTCCTGAAGCTGGAACGCAAGCCCGAGCTCGATGCCGAACTGGTAAAGCTTGCGCGCATCCTCCTCCGAAGCTCCGGCAAGCACGGCCCCTATCGAAATCGAACCGGCCAGCAGCACCGACGTCTTTAGCTCTATCATGTGCATGTACTCGACAACCGAAACCCTCGGGCGCGTCTCGAAATCCATGTCGTACTGCTGTCCCTCGCACACCTGCACCGCCATGGTGTTGAAGATGTCCATGATGCGGGGCAGCTGCGCCTCCGGCACATGCCTCAACCGTGCATATGCCGATATAAGCATCGCATCGCCCGACAGGAGCGCCACATTGCCTCCCCACTTCGCATATACCGACTCGCGCCCGCGGCGCACGGCGGCGTTGTCCATGATGTCGTCGTGCAGCAGCGTGAAGTTGTGGAATATCTCCACGGCCGCCGCCGCATCCATGGCCCTCGCAACATCGTCGTCGAATATGTTGTATGAGAGCAGAAGCAGTATAGGCCGCATTCTCTTCCCGCCTTCTGAAAGGGCATACCGGATGGGAGAGTAGAGGCAGTCGGGTTCGTCCGGAATATGCATCTGCGAGAGGTGTTTCTCGAACATGCCGAGCAGCTCGCCATTTGTAAACGTTTTCATATCTTTTCCACTTCATTTGCGTCCGAAACGCTGTTTCGGAGCGAATTTTGTGCAATGCGATCTTTGTAAATATCCCTCAAATATACGAAAAATTTTGTGGAACGCGAATTTATACATAACTTTGAAATAGACGATAATGTAACCAAACTTATTAATCTTATATGAAAAAATTGGCTTTCGGTATCGATATTGGAGGTATCAATACCGCTTTCGGACTTGTCGATGAGAAGGGCGACCTCTACGCCGAATCGGTAATCTCGACAAAGGCATATCCTTTCCTCAAGGATTACAAGACATACGTAAAGGATCTGTGCGAGGCTATGAAGGTACTCATCGACAGTGTCAACTTCGATTTCGAACTCATAGGAATAGGTATCGGCGCACCAAACGCGAACTACTACAAGGGAACGATCGAGACTCCGGCCAACCTTTGGAAGTTCTCCGACGAGGATACCGACCGCAGCGACGAGCGCCGCATATTCCACTTCGCCGACGACGTACGCGAATACTTCCCCGACACCCCGGTATTCGTCACCAACGACGCCAATGCCGCGACAATCGGCGAGATGGTCTACGGAAACGCCAAGGGGATGAAGGATTTCATCATGATTACGTTAGGCACGGGCGTCGGTTCGGGTTTCGTGGCAAACGGACAGCTCATATACGGCCATGACGGCTTCGCCGGCGAATTCGGCCACGTAATCGTCGAGCGCAACGGCCGCGAGTGCGGCTGCGGACGCCGCGGCTGTCTCGAGGCATACGCGTCGGCCGTCGGAATCAAGCGCACGGCATTCGAGCTCATGGCCACGATGAACGTCCCGAGTGCGCTGCGCGACATACCGTTCAACAACCTCGACTCGGCGATGCTCTCGACGGCCGCCAAGAAGGGTGACCCGATTGCGCTGGAGGCCTTCCGCATCACCGGCGAGAAACTCGGGCACGCACTGGCCGATGCCGTAACGATAACCTCCCCGGAGGCCATATTCCTCTTCGGCGGACTGGCAAAGGCTGGAACGCTCATCTCCGACCCCGTAAAGTGGTACATGGAGGAGAACATGCTCTTCGCCTTCAAGGACAAGGTGAAGGTGCTCCCGAGCGGACTCCAGAGCAAGAACGCAGCCATACTCGGAGCCTCGGCCCTCGTATGGCAGAACGCATAGCGGAGCCGGAAGGCTGCCGCCAGACAAAAATACGGACGGTCCCGAAAGACCGTCCGTATTTTTTTCGTTCCTGCGGCGGATATTACCTCACCGCAATCTCCGTCGAGCCGATAAGGTAGCCGTCCGAATAGAGCTCCACCTTGTAGGCTCCGGCCGTGAAGCCGCTGCCGTTGTAGTAGATGCTCACGTCGACATCCTCGTTCTGGTAGTCGATTTCGCGCGATGCGGAGTAGCCGACGCTCTCGTCACGGTAGGTGAACGTAGGCACGCTCTCGGTCGTGAGCAGGTATCCGTCAGGCGAAATCACGCGCAGGTAGATGTTGCGGTTGCCCGCCGAGGCAAGCTCGTTGGCCGAAACAGTGAAGTCGACACGGAGCGTCGAGGCGCCCTTCACTCGCGAGATGATCTTGCCGCGGGAGTTGAGCGGAACCAGCGTGATGTCGCGTGCGCGGAGCACCGAACCCTGCTGTACCTTGTTCTGCAGCTCCGTGGCGCGCTCCTCCGCAACGTCGGCACGCAGGTTGGCATTCGAAATCTCCTTGCGGAACGATACGTTCTCGTCGATGAGCTGCTTGTTGAGCGTATTGAGCGAGTCGATCTGGCGCAGGTAGTTCTTCATCACCGTACGCAGCGTACCCACCTCCTTCTCGTACTCCTTTATCTTGGCATAGTTCCAGCGGCGCTCGCGCTTGAGCTGCTCCATCACCTCGTTGGCCTTCTCGAGGTTGGCCGCGATGGTGTCGTTCGAGAACTTGAGGTTGTCGTACTCGCTGATGAGCTCGCTCAGGTTGTTCTGAATCGAATCGCGGTCTATCTTCAACAGCTCGTAGTCGCGCTGCTGCTGGCGGTTGAGGTTGAAATAGAGTATCGACAGTCCGGCCAGAATCACTGCCAGAAGAATTATCACCACTCTGTAACCGCGGATGGACTTGCGCACGGCGTCATCCTGTTCGTCGCGGTAATCGTCGTCCGACGGGCTGTACCCGTATTTGTTCTCTTCCATAATAAAGTTTTTTCGTTTTGGTTGAACTTATACTCTGCAAATATAGCAATACTATTCATATTTGGCACTCCGCCGGCGCTGTTTTGCCGGCACAGCTCCTCCGCCGGCCGGATGCAGCTCACTGTACCCGGCTGTCGAGCGGATACCGGAGCCCTTCGAAGTCGGATATGTACGCACGTATGCTGCCTATGCGTATCGGCGACTCCAGAAGCACCGGAAACTTGTTCCCGTCCTCGGTTATCCATATGAAGAATTCCGACCCGTCGGTGAACGAGAACCCCTCGGAGGTGCCCAGCGTACAGGCGAACTTCATGGTCCGGAACTTGCCCTTCTTCGGCACACGGCACACCTCGCGCCCGATGAAACGGTACTTCAGCACCTTGACGGTGTCGTCCAGCACCATCTCGAGGTTGCGCACCTCGCCCTCACGGAACGAGTCGAGGTCCACCGACCGCAGGTTGAAGTAGAGCGACACGGGGTCCATGCTCGCCTTCGTCAGCGGCATGATCTTCGTTCGCGGTTCCTGCTCCCGGCTGCGTGCCCACGTATGCACGCGCATCGAGTCCCAGTCGTAGTCGTAATGGCTGCGGAAGGTGTAGCCGCCCTCATAGTTGTCGCACTCGAAACGCAGCGTGCGCCGCGAGAGCGTATCCACCCAAATCCAGTACTTGTCGTCTATGTTGAAGAACCAGCGGTACGACGGCATTATCTTCCCCTGCCCGAACACGCGGTATACGGGACGCCCGCCGAGCGTGTCGAGCGTCGTCTCCACGGTCACCGTCGCCATCTCCGTATTCGGAATCAGCTTGGCGCGGTAGCTGACCCTGTAATGGAGCTTCTCGCCGGGCTGGTACAGCTGTGCCGCAACCGACAGCACACCCGCCGCGACCAGCGCCGCCGCAATTATGGTCGTTTTCAAACTCTTCATCCTGTCTGTGTCGTGTCAGCCCCGCCGATATACGATAAACGCCGCCGGATGCCGACATATTATGAAATCATAGAAAAATCCATGCCCTTTTCGTTCGAATAGCGGCTGCGAAGGCCCCGCAACCCCGAATTTTCCGGTTTCGACAGCGTCGGGTCCTCCTCCAGCACCTCCATGGCTATGCCCTGCGTAAGCTGCAGCACCTGGTTGTCGAGCGTCGGGTTGGCTATCTTGAGGTCGAAGGCCATGCCGCTCTGCATCGTCCCCCCTATGTCGCCCGCCCCGCGCAGGCGCAGGTCGAGCTCCGCAAGGCGGAAGCCGTCGTTGGTCTGGCACATCGCCTCCAGCCGCTTGCGCGAATCGGCCGAGAGCTTCTCGGACGACATAAGTATGCAGTATGACTGCTCGCCGCCGCGCCCCACGCGTCCGCGCAGCTGGTGCAGCTGCGAGAGTCCGAACCGCTCGGCCGACTCGATGACCATCACCGTGGCGTTCGGGACGTCGACCCCCACCTCGATGACCGACGTGGCCACGAGGATGTCTGTCTCGCCCGCCTTGAAGCCGCGCATCGCCTCCTCCTTGTCGGCCGGCTTCATCTTGCCGTGGCACACGGCGACCCTGTAATCGGGTGCGGGAAAGTCGCGGACGATGTTCTCGAAACCGTCGATGAGGTTGCGGTAGTCCATCTTCTCCGACTCCTCGATGAGCGGGTAGACGACGTAAATCTGGCGTCCGGCCCTTATCTGCTCGCGCATGAATCCGAACAGGCGCAGTCGCGACTGCTCGTAGTAGTGCGCCGTCTTCACGGGACGGCGGCCCGGCGGCAGCTCGTCGATGACCGACACGTCGAGGTCGCCGTAGAGCGTCATCGCCAGCGTGCGAGGAATCGGCGTGGCCGTCATCACGAGTATGTGCGGCGGCTGGCTGTTCTTGGTCCACATCTTCGCCCGCTGCTCGACGCCGAAGCGGTGCTGCTCGTCGATGACCACGAAACCGAGATTCGAGAAGACGACGCAATCCTCCAGCAGGGCGTGCGTCCCGACGAGTATGTCGGTCCGTCCCGACGAGAGCGACTCGAGAATCCCGCGGCGCTCCTTCGCACGGGTGGTTCCCGTAAGTATGTCGACCTGCACCGGAAGCCCCTCCGTAAGGCGCGAGATGGTTGCGTAGTGCTGCCGTGCGAGTATCTCGGTCGGGGCCATGATGCAGGCCTGGAAGCCGTTGTCGTTGGCCAGCAGCATCGCCATCAGCGCCACGACCGTCTTGCCGCTGCCCACGTCGCCCTGCAGCAGGCGGTTCATCTGGCAGCCCGAGACCGTGTCGGAGCGAATCTCCTTCACCACGCGCTTCTGCGCCCCAGTGAGCGGGAACGGAAGCCGCTGCGTATAGAAGCCGTTGAAACGCTCGCCCACGCGCGAGAATATGAATCCGTCACGGCGCTGCGTGCGTGCGGCGCGCAGCGACTGTATGTTGAGCTGGATGCCCAGCAGCTCGTCGAACTTGAGGCGGTACTGCGCCTGCTTCAGGAGTTCCTGCGACTGCGGGAAGTGGATGTTGTAGAGCGCGTCGCCGAGCGACAGCAGCCCGTGGCGGCTGCGCATGCGCTCCGGGAGCGGGTCGTCTATGGAGTTGCGGACGATGCCCCAGAGACTGCATATGATGTTGTAGAGCCCCTTTGCGCCGAGTGCCCCCGAGAGCTTCTCGGTCATGGGATAGACCCCCTGCAGGCCGCTCTCGCGCGGACGCGAGATGTACTTCTCCACGAGTTCCGCCTCGGGGTGGACCACCGACAGCTCGCCGCGGAAGAAGGACGGACGGCCGAAGACCATGTATTCGCGTCCCACCTCGAAACGCTTCTCCACCCACTTTATGCCCTGGAACCATATCAGTTCGGCACTCCCCGTACCGTCGGTGACGTGTACCGAGAAGCGGCGCTTGCGCCCCTCGCCCGACAGGCCGAAACCCGTGACGCGGCCGCGGAACTGCACATAGGCCGAGGCCGAATCCTCATCGATGTCGGCTATGCGGTAGACCTTCGTGCGGTCTATGTAGCGGAAGGGGAAGTGGTACAGCATGTCGCCCATCGTCACCACGCCTATCTCGCGTTCGAGCAGGCGGGCACGGGCCTCGCCCACACCCGGGACATACTTTATGCTGTTGGAGAGCGGATTTCCCATAACGCAAATTTAACAATTTAATATGAAAGTTGCCGATTTTCTTGCTAATTTTGCGTTTGTCACAACACCACCGAAGATGAATCTCACGGAATACGTACGCCGCCCGAGCAGAAGGGTGCGCATAGGAAACACCGTCATCGGCGGCAGCGAGCCGATAGCCGTACAGTCGATGACCAATACGCCGACGGCCGACACCGCCGCCAGCGTCGCACAGATAGAGCGCATAGCCGATGCCGGAGCGCCCATAGTAAGGCTCACGGCACAGGGTCTGCGCGAGGCCGAGAACTTCGCCGAGATCGTACCGCGGCTGCGGGCCGACGGCTACGGCACGGCAATCGTCGCCGACGTCCACTTCGTACCGGAGATTGCATCCGTGGCGGCCGACCATGTCGACAAGGTGCGCATAAACCCCGGAAACTTCCGCACGGCGAACGGCGAACTGGAGGCGCTTATCGAGAAGTGCCGCCGTCGCGGCGTGGCGCTGCGCATCGGGGTCAACCACGGCTCGCTCGCCCGGGAGGTGGTGCAGAAGTGGGGCGACTCCCCGCAGGGGATGGTCGTATCGGCAATGGAGTTCCTGCGCGTATGCCGCCGCGAGGGGTTCGACGACGTCGTGGTATCGATGAAGTCGAGCAACACGCGCGTGATGGTGCACGCCTACCGCCTGCTTGCGGAGGCGATGGATGCCGAGGGGATGGACTACCCGATACACCTCGGCGTAACCGAGGCCGGGAACGGCCTCGAGGGGCGCATAAAGAGCGCCGTGGGAATCGGTGCGCTGCTTGCCGACGGCATAGGCGACACGATACGCGTATCCCTCACCGAAGCGCCGGAGAACGAGGTGCCGGTAGCCGAGCTCCTTGTACGCCACTTCGCCGGCCGCACCGGCAGGTTCGAGGTAAAGCACCCGGAACGCTATTCGCCGACCGAATTCCGGCGCCGCACGGATGTACAGACGGCCATTACGCACGACGAAGTGACGCCGCGATTTGCCGTCATCGAGGCGCTGTCGCAGAATCCGACCGCCGAGTGGCGTGCCGCGATTCTCTCGACCGACGACCCGTCGCCGGTGGTGATAAGGAGGCGCTATGACGACACCGACCTGGAGGCGCTCGCCGTGAAGGCGGCCGCCGACATGGGTCTGCCGCTGCTCGACGGGTTGGCCGACGGCGTGTGGATCGACGCGCCGCAGTTCCCGGCCGACAAAATCCGAGAAATAGAGCTTTCCATACTTCAGGCTGCGCGTCTGCGCATGTCCCACACCGAATACATCGCCTGCCCGAGTTGCGGGCGCACGCTCTACGACATCGAGGCGACGCTCGAGCGCATAAAGTCGCGCACGTCGCACCTCAAGGGGCTGAAGATAGGCATCATGGGCTGCATCGTGAACGGTCCGGGCGAGATGGCCGACGCCGACTACGGGTATGTCGGGGCGGCCGCGGGAAAGATCACCCTCTACAAGGGGCGCGAGGTCATCGAGCGCAACATCCCGCAGGAGCAGGCGCTCGACAGGCTCATCGAGCTCATCAAGGCCGGCGGCGACTGGCAGGAGCCCGAATAGCCGCAACGCAAACAGACGAAACGGGACATATGGGACGCATAATCCTTCCGGCGGCATACTGGGGAGACATCGGATATCTCTCGCACCTGGTGCGTGGCGGCGACCGCTGCGTAATAGACCTGCACGAGCACTTCATAAAGCGCTCGATGCGCAACCGCACCCGAATCATGACGGCCAACGGGCCGCTGGACCTCTCCGTTCACGTAAGGAATGCCGACAGGCCGCGCACGCCCGTGTGCGACGTGCGCATCGACTACTCGAAGCGGTGGCAGCACATGCACTGGATGGCCATATGCTCGGCCTACCGCTCCTCGCCCTACTTCGACGCGCTGGCCGACCGCACGGCACGCCTCTACGAACGGCGGTGGGAGTTCCTCGCCGACTACGACCTCGAGATACTCTCGGAGGTGCTGTCGTTCCTCGGGGCCGAACAGCGTTTCACGCTATCCGACACATATGTCGAGGCCGCAGACGGGGACATAGACCTGCGCCCGAAGGGCAGCAGCGCCGGCTTCGAAGCCCCGCAATATTTCCAGCTCTTCTCCGACCGGATGCCGTTCGTGCCGAACCTCTCGGCACTCGACCTGCTCATGTGCGAGGGGCCGTCGGCCACGGGCCTTCTGTACGAAAGCGCACGCTGACGGATACGGCGGCACGGCGGAATCCCCCAAAGGGTCCCGAACCGGCACGCACACGAAGTCCGCATCGGCGGCCTACTCGTTGCTGCGCTTGAGATAGTTTCCGATGGTAATCATCAGGGAGTCGGCCTGACCCCCGGCCGTGGCGCGTATCATGTTGCGCCCGTGCATCGACAGGGTGTCGGTATAGTAGACGCCGCGCGAGAGCTGCCGCACGGCTACCGTATCGCCGTTGAGCGTTATCACCGGCACGTCGCGCGAGGAATAGACCTTGATGCACTGCTTCTCGCGCATCCGCACCTCGCGGTTCTTGCCGGTTATGCAGAGTGTAGGCACACGGTCGTTCCACAGGGTGCGGTAGAGGTAGTAGGCATCCTTCGTCTGTGCATGGTCGAATGCCACCAGGCCCGAGTTCTGCACTCCGGCACGGTATCGCGCCGAACCGAAATCGAACATCGTGTTTATCCACACGCCCCAGAAGAGCTCCTCGTCCACCAACCGGCTGTATCCCTCGTGGAAACGGGTCTGCCAACTCTCCGGGATGCGGTGCAGGCTACTGCTGCTGCCGCGCTTGACGAAGGTCTCGTTCTGCTGGCCTATCGTTCCGCCCTCGCCGTAGCATATTGCCTGCGAGAGATGTCCCCAGTTCTCCGACAGCGCCCGCTGCCACACCTTCAGGTCCTCGACCGAGCCCTTCATCCATCCGATGCTCTGCTGCCAGACAATCAGGTCGGTTATGAAGTTCATCTCCCCGTCCTGGTTGCTGCAGGCCACCGTCGGACGGGTGGGGTCGAGCGACTTGGCAAGCGCATTGAGCCCGCGTATATATGCCAGCTGCTTCGGGGTGTTACCGCGAAGCATGGAGAATACGCCCCACATCACCACCGAAGGGTGGTTGTAGTTCTGAAGTATTATTTCACGCATCTGCTCGCGGCCGTTCTCCTCGAAGCGTGCCGTCGAGAAGAATGCGATGTCGCTCAGGAACGGCGACTGCGTGAACGGTGTCTCCACCCACGCCACGATGCCGTTGCGGTCGCACTCGTCGTAGAGATACTGGTCGTGCGGGCCTATGGCCGAGCGTACGGCATTGGCTCCCATGTCGCGTATCAGCCTCAAGTCCGAATCGTAGTCCTTCTCCGACAGGGCGCTGGCGTTCTGCGAGCGGTCGTGCATCAGAGTCACTCCGCGCACATACACGCGGCGGCCGTTTATCGTGAACTTGCCCTCGGGCGTGACCTCGATATGGCGGAAACCCGTACGGACACTCACCGTATCACCTCCCACAGAGACATCGACACGGTAGAGGCTCGGGCGCGAAGGCGACCAGAGCTCCGGATTCTCGACCGTAAACGGGACGTTGAGCAGCTTGCCGTCGGGACGGGCCTTGACCGTCTTCGAGGTGGCCACATATCCGTCGGGGGCGACCACGTTGACCGTAACCGAGCACTGCGTGTCGCGCGGGCCGTCGAGCGCCACCGACACCTCGCCCTCGACCTTCTCCTGGGTGACGGACTTCTGCCTCACCAGGACACCGTCCGTACCGTAATAGAGCGGCGAGACGGTCGTCGGGGAGGTCACGATAAGCTCCACGTCGCGGTAGATGCCGCCGTAGAGGTTGGCCTCGGTGGAGGTCGGAAGCACGTCGTTTCCGTAGGAGTTGTCGACAACCACGAGCAGCGTGTTGTCCCAGCCGAAGCGCACGTAGTCGGTTATCTCGAATGAGAAGGCCGTCCATCCGCCGCGGTGCTCGCCCACATGCTCGCCGTTGACGAAGACGTCGGCCACGCTCTGCACGCCGTGGAACTTGAGGAACAGACGGCGTCCGCTCCACTCCGAAGGGATATAGAGCGCACGCTGGTAGTTGGCCATGGTCTGGAGATAGGAGCCTCCGCCCGTCAGGGCATCATAGTTCCACGTATGCGGAAGACGGACGAACCGCGCATCGTCGCTCGAGTTCTCCTCCTTGAAGAAGAACTTCCAGTCGTTGTTGAGTACATACACCTCCCTGGCCATGGTTCCGCTCCACACCCCCGCGAGTATGAGCAGAAGAACTGCAAACTTTCTCATAGACGCACCTTTTACCCTACAAAGGTAAGCATTTGTCAAAAAAATATGCTACCTTCGTGCAGATATAAGCCTTGCAAATGAACTTTTTCGACATCATAACCTGCGTGGCGGTCATATGGGCCGTCGTAAGCGGGCTGCGCAGCGGATTCACGGCGCAGCTCTTCTCGCTGGCCGGAATCATCGCCGGATTGCTGCTGGCGATGCGGTTCGGTCCGGATGCCGGCGCATGGACCGGCATCGACCCGCGGTACGCCGGGATAGTCGGATTCGCGGCGGTGTTCATCGCCGTGGCCGTTGCCGCCGCCATCCTGGCACGGCTCCTGAAGGGGCTCGCATCGCTCATAGGGCTGCGGTGGCTCGACCTGCTGCTCGGCATTGCGCTCTCGACGGCAAAGGCGCTGCTGATACTCTGCATCGTATATTCGGCGTACGGCGCCCTCAACGACGAACTGAAGTTCGCGGACAGGAAATACGAAACCTCATCCCACACATTCCGGCCCATAAGGGACCTCTCGGGCAAGGTATACCCCTACTTCCAGGAGATGAAGAGGGCGGTGGCCGATATCGGGAAGGATGTCGGAAAGGAGATTGAAAAGATATCCGAAATATAGCTGATGGAGATTCGCGGAACGGTCATACGCGCCACCGGCAGCTGGTACGAGGTGATGCACGGCGGCGGAGTCATACGCTGCCGAATACGCGGCCGGCTGCGCCTGCGCGGGGTTCGCTCGACAAACCCTGTTGTCGTCGGCGACGAGGTGTGCTGCGCAAGCGACGAAGGCGGCGAGTGGAACATAACCGACATCGCACCGCGCCGCAACTACATCATACGCCGCGCGTCGAACCTCTCGAAGGAGTCGCACATCATAGCGGCGAACATCGACCGTGCGCTGCTGCTGGCGACGCTCTCGGAGCCGTCGACGCCGCCCGAGTTCATCGACCGCTTCCTGGTCACGTGCCAGGCGTACGGGATTCCCGTAACTATCCTGCTGGCCAAGGCCGACACGCTGCACCGCGAACCGGAGCGCGCGGCGGAGTTCCTCGACACCTACCGCAAGGCCGGGTACGAGGTGGTGGAGGTGTCGTCGTTCGACGGGACGGGCATCGGGCGCGTGAAGGAGCTGATGAGGGGGTGCACGACCCTGCTGTCGGGCAACTCCGGCGTCGGGAAGTCCACGCTCGTTGGAACCGTGTCGCCGGGTCTGGACATCCGCACCGGAGCCGTATCCGAAAGCCACGGCAAGGGCCGCCACACGACGACATTCTCGACGATGTACCCGCTCGAAGGGGGCGGATATGTCATCGACACCCCCGGAATCAAGGGTTTCGGGCTTATCGACATAGACAACCACGAGTTGTGGCACTACTTCCCGGAGATGATTTCGCGCTCCAGCGAGTGCCGCTTCTACAACTGCACCCACACCCATGAACCGGGGTGTGCGGTCATGCGCGCAGTGGAGTGCGGCGACATCGCCCTCTCGCGCTACGAAAGCTACCTGAAAATGCTCGACGACGATGAAAAATATCGCAAATGAACTCGCCGCGACGCTCCCGGCCGGACGCCTGGAGGAGCTGACGCACTACCTCTCGGAATTCATGACGGAGGAGCGGTTCGCCACCCTGCGCGGGGCGGTCGCCATGCGCACCGCATACATGACGGTGCTCACCGAAAACACCTTCCATCCGCAGAACGCGAGCGCGATAGTGCGCCACTGCGACGCCTTCGGCATACAGAACATACACACGGTGGAGACGCTCTGCCGCTTCAACCCCAACACCAACATCGTGCGCGGCACCGACAAGTGGGTCGACATCCGCCGGCACGCCTCCACGCGCGAGGCCCTGGAGGCGCTGCGCGGGCAAGGATACCGCATCGTGGCGACGACACCGCACGGCCGCGAGACCACGCCCGAGTCGTTCGACGTCGCAAAGGGACCATTCGCGATAGTCCTCGGAACGGAACATGCGGGGATATCCGAAGAGGTAATCTCCTCGGCCGACGAATTCCTGAAGATACCGATGTGCGGAATGGTCGAGAGCCTCAACGTCTCGGCTTCGGCGGCGATAATACTCTATATACTTTCGGAGAGGATGCGGCGCGAGGTGAACGGCTGGCGCCTTTCGGACGAGGAGCGTACGCAGACCCTGTTCCGCTGGTGCTGCGCCGCGGTGCGCAACTCCACGGACATCCTTTCACGCGCAGGCGCGATCCCGGCACAGGCACAGGCGCAGGCTGTACGGGAGCAGGAATAGCAAATCCGGATTATCTCACGACACGGAGCGTATCGGCCGCACCGACGGCAGGCGATACCGGCATGTCATGCCCCTCCGCGGATATGGTGTCTGGCGCGGTGCGCAGATGCAGCGTGTCGGCAACGGCAACGGAATCGGCAGCCGGACGGGCGGCGTTCACCGTATCGCATCCGGAGGTGGTCGGTACCTGAACCTCCGCCGCGGAGCGCGTCCCGACCAGCGAGCGGTAGCTGCCGCTCCTCCACAGCACCAGCGCCGAGACGGCGACAGCCGCGGCAAGCCACAGCCATACAAAGAACCTTCTCATCGGCGCGCCTCCTTTCTTTGAGGTTGTCCGGCTGGCTGTACGGGAGCAGCGGACGGCTCCTTCTCAAGCACCTCTATCGCCCGCATGACGGTCTTGTCTATCGGATGTATGAAGTAGTAGAAGGCCCCCGACTCCAAATCCGAGTTGCGGCCGATATAGGCCTTCAGCTGCGCCTCCATGATATGGCGCGAACGCGCTATGCCGGCGGCATCGGGTTTCACGCCCTGCCGCGACGCAAACTGCACGAAACGGTCGAACATCGTCCCGTCTCCGGCGAACATCCGCTCGAGGTCCGACACGCTCTTCGCATTGCGCAGCTGCTCACGGTGCCGGTCGGCATACTCAATCGTATAGCGGTAGAGAATGTTGCGTCCGCTGACCTCGAGGTAGTACTTCGTGACGTCGGTCGTGTCGAGCGGCATGAAGATGTCGGGCATGATGCCTCCGCCGCCGTAGACGGTGCGCCCCTTCGGGGTCGTGAACCGCAGCGAATCGGCGAAACGGATGCTGTCGGCCGAGAAGAACTCGTTGTGGTTGAAACGGTTGACGATATCCATATCGTAATCCTCGTCGGGCGAATACGGCTTCTGTATCGAACGTCCCGTCGGGGTGTAGTACCGCGCTACGGTGAGGCGCAGGGCCGATCCGTCGTTGAACTGCACCTGCGACTGCACCAGTCCCTTGCCGAACGAACGGCGGCCGATGATCGTGCCCCGGTCGTTGTCCTGGACGGCACCCGCAAGGATCTCGCTCGAAGAGGCGCTGCCCTCGTCGATAAGCACCGCAAGCGCTATGTCGGTCGCGTTACCGCGGCCGTCGCTGTACTGCGTGACACGCCTGCGTGCGCGGTCCTCAGTATATACTATGAGGCTGCCCTTCGGCAGGAACTCGTTGGCGATGAGTATGGCCTGGTCGAGGAACCCGCCAGAATTGCCGCGCAGGTCGAGGATCAGTTTGGTCATGCCGTGGCGCCGCAGGCTGTCGATGGCCGACGATACCTCCGCATGGGAGTTGCGCGAGAACTGCGACAGCTTCACGAAACCTATGTCGTCGGTGAACATCACCGAGGCCTCGACGCTGTTCAGCGGTATGGCGTCGCGCGTAACCTCCACGTCCACGAGCCCGTCGATGTTCTGCCGCTCGAGCGACAGGAGAACCTTCGTGCCGCGCCGCCCGCGCAGGCGCTTCATCACGTCCGTCGTCGACAGCTTCTGTCCCGCAATATCCTTGCCGTCGACACGGATTATGCGGTCGCCGCTCTGGATGCCGGCCTTCTGGCTCGGGCCCGACGGTATGACATTGAGCACGATGACCGTATCGGTGGCCATGTTGAAGACGATGCCGATGCCGTCGAACTCGCCCTGCAACGGCTCCTCCGTACGCTGGAACTCGCGGGCCGGTATGTACACCGAGTGCGGGTCGAGTTCATGCAGCATTGCCGGAATCATCAGTTCCGAAAGGGAGTCGGGCGATATGGAGTCTACATAGTCGTGCTCGATGAGCGACAGCACCTGCGAGACCTTGTTCCCGCGCGGCAGCGCCTCGACGGCACGCACGATCTGTTCGTTGGTCACACGCCGGCCGTACGAAAGCCCGACGAGCCAGCCTATGAGAAATATAGCGGACACGGAGAGCAGTACGATGAGTCCGCTGCGTCTGTCTTTTCCCGTCATTTATTCTTGAAAGTATAGGAGAGTCCCACTCCGAGCACGATCTGTGTCTGGAGAGAGTTTATCTGGGCCCTGTTGTAGTACATCTGGAAATAGAACTGTGTCGAAAAGTGCTTCGTGGCCTTTATGTCTATCGTATGCTCCCAACGGATGGTAGGCAGTATATGGTCGAACGACGCACCGCTGCGGTCGGTCTGCTGGGTAATCTCGTTTATCCAGCCGTAGAAGGTATAGAATGTGGTCCGGTAACGGAAAATCTCCTTCTTTCCGAAAGTGCGGTCGAAATCGATCTGTACGGACGAACCTCCCTCGTAGCGTGCAGTGCCGTCATTCAGCGTCAGACCGTAGCAGTACGGCGTATTGGCATCGACGGTGGCCATGGCCGGTGTTCCGCGCTCGGCAAGGTAGCGGTCATAGGTGACGGCATTGCCGTCGGCATCCGTAAAGCCCTTCTTGGCGAAGAAAACCGCACGGACGGTGCCGCTCTCGACATATGTCGTATTCATTGACAGCGGCGAGAGGTTTATCTTCACCGGGAACTTCTCCTTCGGGCACACATAGTTGAAACCGAGCGAAATGTTGAAGTAGGCCGGGGCGAAGAAACAGCTCGTACGGCTGTTGGTGTCGTCGACTCCGTTGGCAAACTGCGAACGCAGCGATATTATCGCTCCGAGACTCCAGTTGTCGGAGAACTTGTAGGCCGGAGCCGTGGAGATGAACCATTCGTCCTGGCTCTTGGTCCACACCCGCTCCTGATTCGTGGCGCCGAGTTTGGCCGTGACCTTGTTGTCGATGGTGAAATGCCCCTTTTTGAAGGAGTGGCTGACGAGCATGTTGTACATGCCCGTTATGGAGTTGGAGTTGCCGTTCGCGGCCTGCCACTTGCTGTTGAAGTTAGAAAGCGAGCCGTTGATGCCGATGTTGAACTCGAAGAGGTTGCGCTCCTTGCGCAGTGCGGCGCGCTCGGCACGGCGCTTGGCCTCGTTGGAGTACTCCGGACGGGAATCGTCGGTCTTCACTGAATCATCGAACGTTGGTTGCGGCCGCGGCATGGCCGACTCTATCGACACCTGCGCGCTGGCGCTACCGAGCGACAGCAGAAGGCAAGAAAACAACGATATGCAAAATCTCGACATGGTTCGGCTTATGATTTGTTGCTGCAAATATACTAAATTTTATATACCTTTGCATTAAACCGTCATGAAACAAAAAATCACAATGATATGAAATTTTTCGGAGCACACGTAAGCGCGGGCGGAGGCGTCGAGAACGCCCCTGCGAACGCCGCGGCAATAGGCGCGACGGCATTCGCGCTCTTCACGAAGAACCAGAGGCAGTGGAGCGCCCCGCCGCTCACGGAGGAGCAGTGCGAACGCTTCCGCGACAGGTGCGCCGAGTACGGCTACACCCCGGCGCAGATACTGCCGCACGACAGCTACCTCATAAACCTCGGACATCCCGAACAGGAGGCGCTCGAACGCTCGCGCGAGTCGTTCATCGGGGAGATGCAGCGCTGCCAGGCGCTGGGCCTCGACCGTCTGAACTTCCACCCGGGGAGCCACCTCGGCAAGATAACGTCGCTCATGAGCCTCGACCGCATAGCCGAGTCGATAAACATGGCTCTCGACCGCACCTCGGGCGTCACGGCCGTAATCGAGAACACCGCCGGACAGGGGAGCAACCTCGGGTTCGCATGGGAGCACATAGCCCACATCATCGACCGCGTGGAGGACAAGTCGCGCGTGGGATTCTGCATCGACACCTGCCACTCGTTCGCCGCCGGTCACGACCTGCGCACCGAAGATGACTGCCGCCGCACGTTCGGCGAGATAGACCGCGTCATAGGTCTGAAATACCTGCGCGGAATGCATCTGAACGACGCCATGAAGCCGCTCGGCAGCCATGTCGACCGCCATGCGCCGCTCGGGGAGGGGCACATAGGCTGGGAGTGCTTCCGCTTCATAGCGCGCTCGCCGATTTTCGAGAACATACCGATTATCCTCGAGACCCCCGACGAGGAGCGCTGGCCGCAGGAGATTGCCCGTCTTAAGGAGATGGCGGCGGAGTAGCCGCACCGGCAGGCACGGGAAAAGCATGAGCCGCACCCCTCATCGGAAGGGTGCGGCTTTTTGCCTGTACATTAAGAAATTACAAAAGTCTCCCGTTGTCATTCCACTCACCGTAAAGTATCCCCTTTCGGGTGTTCTCCACGAACTTCTCCAGACGGTTGCGGAAAATTTCGGGCTGGCATCTCTTTATCTGTATCGTATCCACGCGCACACGCCTGTAAAGTTCCGGAAGACGGCAAAAGTTCTCCCATACGACAGGGTCGGACTGCAACCGCTGAATGATATCATCGCCTATCACGAAACCGCTCTCCGACATATCCGGCAGAACGGACCTTCCGGCATCTGTCATAAGACCTATACGTTCCATACGGCGGCACCTCTCCTTGTTCAGTTCCGACCATTTGCTCCCCCGCCTTCGCGGACACAGCCTCTGCACGGTTGTGCCGTCCGGCAGTCTCTTCGTCGTACTGTCTATCCAGCCGAAGCACAACGCCTCCTCCACGGCATCGACATACCAAAATGTGCCGTCGTCCGATGGCCTGCCCCGTTTGACGACAACCCAGCACTCGGATTCGCAGCAATGGTTGTTCGAAAGCCATGCGCGCAGCTCAGTCCTCGATTTCACATTCAGGAGATTATGTACGGTCATGACTTATTCAGTATCATGTTTCATCCGATTGTGTCCCATGCGAGATATTCCCGCATAGCACACGTCTACAGCCGGTCGAGGCACTTCAATATGATGTCTGCGCTGTCGCGTATCTGCGCATCGTCGATTGTCAGCGGCGGCGATATGCGGAAGGCCGTATCGCAGAATAGGAACCAGTCGCTCAATATACCCTCCGAGGCGAACATCTCCATCATCCGGAACATCTTGTCCGACGAGCCGAGCTCCACGGCCATCAGCAGGCCGCTGCGGCGTATCTCCTTCACCTGCGGGTGTCCGCCGATGAGCTCCTCGTAGAGCGCACCCTTCCGTTCCACGTCGGCGACGATGCCCGTGCGCTGCAGGAAGCGCAGGGCAGCAAGCCCCGCGGCACAGCACACCGGATGCCCTCCGAATGTGGTTATGTGGCCGAGCACAGGGTCGCACTGCAACGTCCCCATAACCTCACGCGAGGCGATGAACGCCCCGAGAGGCATACCTCCGCCGAAGGCCTTGGCAAGGCAGACGATGTCGGGCGTCACCCCGTACTTCGTCATGGCGAACATCTCGCCCGTACGGCCCATTCCGGTCTGTATCTCGTCGAAAATCAGCAGCGCACCCGTCTCCGTACAACGCCTGCGCAGCGCCTCGAGGTACCCCTCG
Organism: uncultured Alistipes sp.; assembly: GCA_944322005.1. GTDB lineage: Bacteria > Bacteroidota > Bacteroidia > Bacteroidales > Rikenellaceae > Alistipes. The sequence continues at coordinate 222,396 of CALUNL010000002.1, read as the reverse complement.
GCAGGCGGCCGCACGCCAGCCTCGCCCTGCACCGGCTCGCAGAGCACGCAGGCGGTGCGTTCGGTGATTTCGGCAAGGGCATCGAAGTCGTTGAACTCTATCGAGCGCACTCCGGGCAGCAGCGGGCGGAAGGCATTCTTCCACTCCTCGCCCTCCGGCTCCCCCATCATGCTCATCGCCCCGTGCGTCGAGCCGTGGTAGGCCCGCCGCATGGAGACAATCTCCGCACGGCGCGTCCACCGCTTGGCGAGTTTCAAGGCACCCTCGACCGCCTCGGCGCCCGAATTGACAAAGTAGACGCTCTCCAGCGGCTGCGGCAGCAGCGCCGCAATCTCCGTGGCATACTCCACCTGCGGCGGCTCCAGCATCTCGCCGTAGACCATCACGTGCATGTAGCGCTCGGCCTGGCGTTTCACGGCCTCGACGACCTCCGGATTGCCGTGGCCGACGTTGTTGACCGAGACACCGGCCACCAGATCGTAATACGGTTTGCCTTCAGGCGTGTAGAAAAAGACACCCTCGGCCCGCGCCACGGGTATCATCAGCGGCGACGGCGACGTCTGCCCGACATGTTCGAGGAACCTCCGCCGCAAAATTTCGGTATTGGACATATTGCTGCAAATCAGATTGTTATACCGGCAGACAACGGTAACGGTTTGAAAGTTGGAAAATTATGATTAGCTTTGCCGCGCCCGCGACCGGCCTGCCGAACGCAAAGTTACGAAAGATAACCCAAAAGTGCAACGGCGCAAGGCGTCACCAACGGGCAACCCGCAAAAACATCCGCAAGAGAAAAGGTCAGCAAACGGATTGTAAAACTTTTAAAGATTCAAGCATGTCTAAATTTTCGGGCAAACGCGTGCTCATCACCGGAGGAGCCTCGGGAATCGGAAAAATCATGGGCCGCATGTCCCTCGAGAAGGGAGCCAACGCGCTCATAATCTGGGATATCAACCAGACGAACATCGACGCCGTACGGGCGGAGTTCTCGCACATCGGACGGGTCTTCGGATACCGTGTCGACGTATCTGACCCGCAGGCCGTGGCCGACGCCTATGCGGCCGTCAAGCGTGAGGTCGGCGAGGTGAACATCCTGATCAACTGCGCCGGAATCGTCACCGGCAACAAGACATTCGACAAGCAGACCCTGTCGGACATCCGCCGCACAATCGACATCAACACCGTGGCGCCGATGGTCGTCGCCCTGCAGATGCTGCCGGAGATGATCGCCCGCAACGAGGGCCATATATGCAACATCGCCTCGGCGGCCGGCATGATTTCCAACCCGAAGATGTCGGTCTACGCGGCAAGCAAGTGGGCCGTCATCGGATGGTCCGATTCGGTCAGAATCGAGTTGCGGCAGGCCCGCAGCCGCGTGAGGTTCACGACGGTGGCGCCGTACTACATCAACACCGGAATGTTCGCCGGCGTAAGTTCGCCGATATTCCCGATTCTGGATGCGGAGAACACCTCCCGCAAGATCATCCGCGCCATAGAGCGCAACAAGGACTTCCGCGGCATCCCGTGGAGCTTCCATTTCATAAGGCTGATGCAGGGCATATGCCCGACGGCGGTATTCGACTTCGTGTTCGGAAAGTGCTTCGGCATCTTCTCCGCCATGGACAACTTCGTCGGCCGCAAATAGACCGAACAACCAGAAAAAACACCGGATATGGGACTTGAGAACACACCTGCAGAGATTATCGAACGGACTGTGGCGGCCCAGAAGGAGTACTTCGCAAGCGGCGCCACACTCGACCTGACGGTCCGCAAGCATGCACTGCGCCGTCTGGAGAACGCAATACGCAAGTGGGAGAAGCCGCTTGCCGATGCGCTCATGGCCGACCTGCACAAGTCGTACGAGGAGGCCTACATGACCGAACTGAGCATCGTGCTGGGCGAGATCCGCAACCAGCTGCGCCACCTTTCGCGCTGGGCGGCACCCCAGAGGCGCCCGACGCCGCTCAAGATGTTCCCGTCGAGCAGCCGCATCGAGGTCGAACCGCTCGGGGTTGCGCTCATCATTTCGCCGTGGAACTATCCGGTGCAGCTGCTGCTCAACCCGCTCGTGGGGGCGCTGGCCGCAGGGTGCACCGCCGTGCTCAAGCCGTCGCCATACACCCCGAACGTGGCCAGGGCCATCGAGGGCATGATCGGCGAGGTCTTCGAAAGCAGGCACGTGGCCGTGGTGCAGGGCAACCGCGACGTCAACACCGCGCTGCTCCGTGAGCGCTACGACATCATATTCTTCACCGGAAGCCCGTCGCTCGGACACACCGTCATGAAGGCCGCGGCCGAACACCTTACGCCGGTGGTTCTCGAGCTCGGCGGAAAGAGCCCGTGCATCGTCGACTGCGATGCCAAAATCGGTCTGGCCGCACGCCGCATTGCATGGGGCAAGTGTCTCAACGCCGGACAGACCTGTATCGCACCCGACTACATCCTCGTACACCGCTCCGTCAAGGCGAAGCTGGTGGAGGCGCTGCGCAGGGAGTTCCGCAGCCTGCTCGGCAAGAAGCCGGCGAAGAGCCGCCACTTCGTGCGCATCGTCAGCGACCGCGCCTTCGACCGCGTGGTGGGATACCTCTCGGACGGCGACATCGTCGTCGGCGGAGCATACTCGAAGGAGGAGCGTTTCATCGAGCCGACGGTGCTCGACAACGTCTCGCCGGACGCCCCGGTGATGCAGGAGGAGATATTCGGCCCGATACTCCCGATGATCGAATTCGACACCACGGAGGAGGCGATAAAGTTCGTCTCTTCACGGGAAAGGCCGCTGGCACTCTACTATTTCGGCTCCGAGCAGCGGGCCGTGAAGGTGCTGCGCGGGACATGGTCGGGAGGCGCCTGCATCAACGACACCATAATGCACATCGTGAACGAGAACCTGCCGTTCGGCGGCGTTGGCAACTCCGGAATGTCGAGCTACCACGGACAGGAGAGCTTCAACGTCTTCTCGCACCGCCGCGCCGTGGTGACGACGCCGACGTGGATAGACCTCCCGTTCCGCTACATGCCGTACAGGTTCTTCCGCCTCATAAAACGCATCCTCTGACGGGGAGCCGCCGCTGGCGGACGGATGAAAATAAGAATCGGGGACGCTTTCGAACGTCCCCGATTGCATTTTCATGCCCTCCCGAACCGTCAGAAGTGCTTCACCGGACTTCCGACGATTGCCGAAAGCAGGTTGTTGGCGGCCGAAGAGGCTCCGATACGGAAGAGGTCCGTGGTGAGCCACTCCTTGCCGAGTATATCCTCGACGATGGAGTAATAGAGCGCTGCCTCCTCCGGAGTGCGCACTCCGCCCGCAGCCTTGAAGCCTACGCGGCGTCCCGTCTTCTCATAGTAGTCGCGGATGGCGGTACACATCACCACCGCAGCCTCCGGCGTGGCGGCAACGTCGATCTTTCCGGTCGATGTCTTGACGAAATCGGCTCCCGCGAACATCGAAAGCAGCGAAGCGTTGCGGATGAGTTCCGGAGTCTTCAGGGCACCCGACTCGATGATGACCTTGAGCACCACGTCAGGTCCGGCCTCCGAACGCAGAACCTCCACCTCGTTGGCGGCCTCGTCGTATGCTCCGGTAAGCATCTTGCCCACATTCAGCACAATGTCGATCTCGTCGGCACCGTTCTCCACGGCCATCGCAACCTCGAGCATCTTCACCTCGAGGAAGGTCTGTGACGAAGGGAATCCTCCGGCTACCGCCGTTATACGCATCGGAGTGCCGTCGACGGCAAGTCCCACCGTCTCGACGAACGACGGGTAGATACACACTGATGCCACATTTGGGATATCGGGATACTTTTCAGGGAAGGTCACCGTACGGCCGGCAAAGTCGGTCACCGACTCCACCGAATCGTTGCAAGTGAGCGTGGTAAGGTCCACCGCCGAGAGGCAGAACTTGTATACCTCCGCATTATGGTTCTTCACCGCAGCCTCGCGAATGCGGGCCACAGTCTCCGCTACCTGTGCCTCGGTCTGGGCCGGAGCGTACTCTTTCAAATGGTTTGCGTACTCCATAATCTCCTATTTCTATATCGTTGTTACACTCTTATTTTTACAAAAATAATAAAATTTCGTACCAATTTACGACAAAAGGCAAAAACTGCTCAAATTTTATTCGCCCGACCGCCGTGTATGTGCGGCTGCAGAGCCGGTTCCTCCTCTGCCGGTCTCTGCCGGACACGGCATCTGCGTCCCCGTACCGTCTCCGGCGGCACTCCGGATTGCGGCCGCACGGAGACATCCCGATCAGGCAGGTCGGATGCCGTACGGGGAGGACGGATGAGAACGGTTGGGCGGAACGGCTCCGCACGGGAATGGCAGACGGGACGGGGCCAGATATGGAGGTACGAACGGGGCGGGCCGGATGAGGCGTGAAGAATAGGCAGGCCCGAACATGGAAGCCTGAACGGGGAGGCCCGAACATGGCATCACCCTCCTCCCGACAGAGCCGTGAACGAGCCGCTTTCGCCAATGCCGCCAGAACCGTATCCGGGAATTTCGTCCCTGAATACGGAATTTCGCCACATATAGCGATTCCACCACTAATCGATAAGAGTGTCTCCCATTTTGTTTCCGACGCGGGGAGAGAAACCCGACATTTGCGCCGTCAACCCGTACAGGCCTCCGCAGCCGGCACATACGAAGAGGTGGCGGAACGGCAACGGGAGAAATTAACCAAACGAAAAAGAAGGAACAGATGAAAAGATTTTTCACCATTCTCCTCCTCTCCGCAGCAGCCGCATCGACGGCCTTTGCCGGAGGAGTCGTAACGAACACCAACCACAGCGCACAGTTCATCCGCCACATAGCGCGCGGAACGACGCTTGACGCCGACGCCGCATACTACAACCCTGCCGGAACGGCATTCATGGAGGACGGCTTCCACTTCTCGGTGGGCAACCAGTTCGCATTCCAGACCAGGACGTCCGACATAACCTATGCTCCGTTCGCATACAGCGGCGGCAACGACACCAAGCGCTTCGACGGCAAGACCTTCTCGCCACTGGTTCCGAACCTCGACCTTGTATGGAAATACAAGCGCTTCGCGATAATGGCCTCGGTCGGCATCGGCGGCGGAGGCGGCAGCGCGGAGTACGCCAACGGACTCGGAGCCTTCGAGTCGCAGTTCGCGGTGCTTCCGGCGGCAATCACAGGCCTCGGATACAACACCAGCGCCTACTCGATGGAGAGCAGCATGACCGGATACCAGGTGACATACGCCGCACAGCTGGGTGCAGCCATAAAGATCACGAAGTGGCTCTCGTTCGCCGCACAGGCGCGCTTCAACATCGCGACCAACAAGTATCAGGGCTATATCCGCAACATCATGGTGAATCCGACCATACCCGGCATCAACCCGAACGGCGACATGGTGTCGGCCTCGACGCTCTTCAACACCATTGCCGACATGATGCCCGGAACACCTGCCGGAACGGCAGCGGCACAGTATGCCGCACTCGTAGCTGACAAGGAGCTCGACTGCATGCAGACCGGATGGGCCGTAAGCCCGGTGCTGGCCCTCTACTTCAACCACAAGGGTTGGTCGGCGATGGTACGCTACGACTTCCGCTCGGCGATAAAGCTCACCAACAGCACGAAGGTCGACGGTACGGGACTCTTCCCGGACGGCGCCAGAACCCCGTACGACCAGCCTGCGATGCTGACAACGGCACTCTCCAAGCGTTTCGTGGACCGTGTGACGCTGACGGCCGAGTACCACTACTACTTCGACAAGCAGGCGCACTGGGAGAACGCCTTCTCGACCACAATCCCGAAGCAGGATCTCGTGAACACGGGAACCATGGAATATCTGCTTGGCGTGGAGTTCGACGTGACCAAGAACGTCCTGCTCAGCTGCGGCGTGCAGTACACCGACTATGACGTGAAGGACGAATTCCACTCCGAACTCTCCTACCAGCTCGACGCCGTGTCGGTCGGCCTCGGAGGAGCATTCAGGCTCTGCCGGTTCCTGCGCCTGAACGTAGGCGTGATGCACGGATTCTTCCTGCCGAAGAGCGTGACGTCGGAGGTTTCGGGCGTGCCTTACACCACACGCTACAGCCGCCGCAGCACGGTGGCCAGCGTAGGCCTCGACTTCAGCTTCACCTCGAAGAAACGATAACTTAAGGAAAACCTTTTCTCAATTAATATCTTTTTGCGGGGAGGGGCGTCCGAGATTCTCGGGCGCCCCTCCGTTTTGCATCTGAATGCGGAATGCCGTTCATGGCCGTCACTCCATGCCGCGGACATGCTTCTCCCATGCCCAGGCCGAGCGCAGCGTGTCGTCGAGCGACCGCTCGGCCCTCCAGCCGAGCTCGCGGTTGGCAAGCGATGTGTCGGCCCATACGGCCACGACGTCGCCGGCACGGCGCGGAGCAACCTTGCGGTTGACGCTTACGCCGTTCACGCGCTCGAAGGTCTCGACGAGCTCGAACACCGATACCGGGCGGCCCGTACCGATGTTGAAGACCTCGTAGCGCTCACCACCGCCGCCGATCATGCGGCGCAGGGCGGCCACATGCGCCTTCGCCAGATCGACGATGTCGATGTAGTCGCGCAGGCAGGAGCCGTCGGGCGTCGGATAGTCGTTGCCGAATATCGAGAGGCACTCGCGGATGCCGGCCGCCGTCTGCGTGATGTACGGCACGAGGTTCTGCGGCACGCCGCGCGGCAGCTCGCCGATGAGAGCCGACGGATGGGCGCCTATCGGGTTGAAATAGCGCAGGGCGATGCCCCGGAGCGAATCGTAGGCCTTCACGGAGTCGCGCAGTATGTCCTCGCACATCTGTTTGGTGTTGCCGTACGGGGATGTGGCCGGCTTGCGCGGCGAAAGCTCCGTCACGGGCAGCGTGTCGGCCTCGCCGTAGACCGTGGCCGACGACGAGAAGAGGATGTTGCGGCGGCCGTGCGCACGCATCAGGTCGACAAGGTTCATGAACGAGCCGAGGTTGTTGCGATAGTACTTCATCGGGTCGGAAACCGACTCGCCGACGGCCTTGTAGGCCGCGAAGTGGATGGCCGAATCGAACCCGTAGTCGTCGAACAGTCGGTCGAACGCCGCGCGGTCGCAGCAGTCGACATCCACGAACTGGACGTCGACGCCCGTGATGCGGCGGACGCCCTCGACGGCCGAGATGTCGGAGTTGGACAGGTTGTCGGCGATTACCACGTCGAAGCCCGCTTCGACCAGCTCGACGGCCGTATGGGAGCCTATGTAGCCGGCACCGCCGGATACAAGCACGCAATGTTTATTCTCCATGGTTGCAAATATTGTACGTTTGAATGTCCGAAGATACGAATTTCCCGCAAATTTGCATATCTTTGCGGGGAAACTTTTACACATAAACCACAATGGCAGAGATAATCCGCGCCGAACATGTCACAAAGCGATTCACGGGGCATACGGCGCTCGACGACGTTACGGTAAGCATCCCCGAAGGGGCCGTCTACGGGCTTCTGGGACCGAACGGCGCAGGAAAAACCACCCTCATAAGGGTAATAAACAGGATAACGGTGCCCGACAGCGGCAAGATTCTATTCAACGGGCGGCCGATGGAGCAGCAGGACGTCTACCGCATAGGCTACATGCCCGAGGAGCGCGGCCTATACCGCAAGATGAAGGTGGGCGAACAGGCGCTCTTCCTCGCACGGCTCAAGGGGCTGTCGCGGCACGAGGCGCTGACGAGGCTCAAGAAATGGTTCGTGAAGTTCGGAATCGAGGATTGGTGGAACAAGAAGGTCGAGGACCTCTCGAAGGGCATGGCGCAGAAGATACAGTTCATCGTCACGGTGCTGCACGAGCCGAAGCTGCTGATTTTCGACGAGCCCTTCTCCGGGTTCGACCCGATAAACGCCAACCTGCTCAAGGAGGAGATCCTGCGTCTGCGCGACAACGGCGCGACGGTGATATTCTCGACACACAACATGGCGAGCGTCGAGGAGATATGCGACCACATAACGCTCATCAACAAGTCGCACAACATCCTCTCGGGACGCGTCGACGAGATCCGCCGCAGCCACGGCGGCAACATCTTCACGGCACGCTTCCGCGGCGATGCCGACGCTCTGGCGCAGAGGCTCGCGCCGTCGTGCGAGATCATGGAGAGCGAGAACGACCTCACGGGCTTCTCGACGATGAAGCTGCACGTGGCCGACAACGCCGACGTGCGCAGCGTGATAGCGGCGATAAACGAAGAGACGGAGCTGCGCTCGTTCAACGAAATCATACCGAGCATGAACGACATATTCATCCGCGCCGTCAACGGAACCCTCTAAAACAGATAAGAAAATGAGCAACATAGGAATAATCATAGGGCGCGAATACCGCGAACGCGTCTACAAGAAGTCGTTCATACTCACCACCCTCCTCATGCCGGTGCTGATGCTGGCCATAGCCATCGTGCCGACGCTGCTGATAATGTTCGCACACGGCGACGCAAAGCGAATCGAGGTTGTGGACATGAGCGGGAAAATCGCGGACAGGCTCGAATCCAACGAGTTCGTCGAATTCACGAGCGGCGGCAACGACCTGCAGCAAGCCCTTAAGAAGTCGCTCGAGGATGACAACTTCGGGGTGCTCTACGTGGGCGAGAACATCATCGCCGACCCGAACGACGTGAAGCTCTACACCAACTCCTCGTCGTCGATGACGATGGAGGAGAGCATAACCTCGCAGATTTCGGATATAATCGAGGCGGAGCGCCTGAAGGAGTACAACATAAACAACCTTAAGGAGATAATGGACAATGTGAGGGCCGACGTACACCTCTCGACCTTCCGCAACGACGCCGAAGAGGGCGTCGACAAGAGCGTCTCCTCGGCCGCCACGGGCATCGTCGGCATCATCCTCGGATTCATGCTCTACATGGTCCTGGTAATCTACGGTTCGATAGTGATGCAGAGCATCATCGAGGAGAAGAACTCGCGCATACTCGAGGTCATGGTCTCGACCGTGCGTCCGTTCGACATGATGATGGGCAAGATTCTCGGAGTGGCGCTGGTAGCCCTCACGCAGATGCTCATCTGGGGCGTGATACTGATTCTCATCAGCGCCGTGATAATGCCGTCACTGCTGCCCGCCGACATAATGAGCGGTGTTGCCTCGATACAGGCCGGAGCCACCGACGTCGCCGCCGTGGCGCAGATGTCGGACATCGACCCGGAGGCCCTCACTGCCCTCTCGTCGCTGCTCGACGCGGGTTACATCGCCGGAATCTTCGCCACGTTCGTCATCTTCATGACCGGCGGATTCCTGCTCTATGCGGCCATGTACGCCGCCGTGGGCGCCAGCGTCGACGAGATACAGGACGCATCGCAGCTCCAGACGCCGATAATGCTGCCGCTGCTGCTGGCCGAAATCGTGCTGATAATGCTGCTCAACGACCCGAACTCGAAACTCGCCTTCTGGTTCTCGATAATCCCGTTCACCTCGCCGATAATCATGCCGGCCCGCGTGCCGAGCGGAATCCCGCTGTGGGAGGTCATCCTCTCGGCCGTGCTTCTGTTCGCTACATTCGCCGCAATGGTGTGGGTGGCCGCGAAGATCTACAGAATCGGCATATTCATGCACGGCAAGAAGCCGTCGTTCAAGGAGTTGTGGCGCTGGCTGCGGTACTGACCCGCACCCGCCGCAAAGGCACATGCAGGGGCGTTTCCGAATGTCGGAGACGCCCTTGTCGCATCATGTTGGCGAAATGTCCGAAATTTTTATAACTTTGCAAGTTATAAACGCATGCCCGGACGGGGCGGCGCACCGCAAAAGGAGAAATGCTCGAAAAGTTAGCCAAACAGACCGCGATATACGGCATCAGCACAATCGTCGGACGGTTCCTGAGCTACCTGCTCACACCGTTCTACACCCGAATATTCGGACTCGACGCATACGGCATCATAACCGATGTCTATGCGCTCATACCATTCGCGCTGGTGGTGCTCACGCTCGGCATGGAGTCGGGATACTTCCGCTTCTCGGCCAAGGCCGAGGCGGCCGGAGGCGACGTGGCCGGGGCAAAGCGCAGGCTCTTCGCCACGACATGGGGCATAACATCGCTCGCCGCGCTGGTGTTCTTCGTTGCGGTCTTCGCACTCCGCGGAGAGGTGTCGTCGCTCATGGGCGAAGCCTATGAGGCGCAGCCGTGGTACGTCGTGGTCGTGGCGGCGATAGTCATGGCCGACGTGGCCGCAAGCATCCCGTTCGCAAGGCTCCGCGACGAGGGGCGCGCCATGAAGTATGTACTGCTGAAGCTCGCGAACATCGTCATGCAGGTGGCTCTGGCGTTCGGATTCTACGCCGCAGGGCTCTTCGACACGGAGTTCGGCGTGGGCTGGGCATTCGTGGCGAACCTCATCGCAAGCGTCGTGACCCTCATCGCCGTGGCTGCCACCGCCGGCAGGACCCTGCCGCGCATCGACGCGGCGATCCTCGCGGCCGTATTCGTCTATTCGCTGCCGCTGCTCGTGTCGGGAATCGCCGGAACGGCCAACGAGTTCATCGACCGCCAGCTCATAAAGTACCTCGTGCCGCAGGATGCGATGGCACAGGTCGGAATATACGGCGCCATAACCAAGATAGCCGTGGTGATGACACTCTTCACGCAGATGTACCGCCTCGCGGCCGAACCGTTCTTCCTCTCGAACTTCCGAAAGGATGAGTTCGTCGAGATGAACGCCGCCGCACTGAAATACTACATTGCCGTCTCGATGGCCATATTCCTCGGCATCGCCCTCTTCCGCGACGTGTTCGCGCTCATCGTGGGGTCGGAGTTCCGCACCGGAATATTCATCCTGCCGGTGGTGCTCGGGGCGAACATCCTCAGCGGCGTGTGGCTCAACCTCTCGTTCTGGTACAAGCGCGAGGAGAAGACGCGCTTCGCGCTGTGGGTGACCCTCTCGGGACTGCTCTTCTCGGTGGTCGGCGGATTCGTGCTCATCCCGCGCTTCGGATACTACGGCGCGGCATGGAGCCGCTTCCTCTCGGAGGCGGCGATGGTGGCGGTGAGCATAGCCCTCAACCGAATCTTCTACCCTACGCCGTACGACTTCCGGCGGATGGCCGAATACGTCGTGCTCGGGCTCGGCATATTCTTCGCCGCCGAAGCGCTGCCGCTGCACGGGGCGGCGATGTACGGGGCCGACCTGCTGCTGTTCATGCTCTACGCCGCCTATGTGGTGTGGAGGGAGAAGATAGACCTGAAGGGACTCGCTCGGGCGATGATGCACCCGAGGAGGCGTTGAAACGACATTTGACTGTAGCGACGATATGAGATTTGCCGACATACCCGGTCACGATGAGCTCAAGCGGCGCCTTGCGAGGAACGCCGACGAGGGACGCATAAGCCATGCACAGCTCTTTACGGGCATCTGCGGCGCCGGGACGCTGCCGCTGGCCGCAGCCTATGCGCAGTACATAAACTGCACCTGCCGCCGCGACGGAGACTCGTGCGGCGAGTGCCCGTCATGCCGCCAGGCCGAGGCGCTGGCACACCCCGACATACACTTCGTATTCCCGGTCAACAAGCTGGGCAAGAAGAGCGGCGAGGCGGTGTTGAGCGGCGAGTTCATGCCGCAGTGGCGCGAACTCTTCTCCCGCACCGGCGGATTCTTCTCGCCGCAGCAGTGGTTCGACACCCTGAACCTCGGAAAGACGCTCAAGGGCGTAATCTCCGCAAAGGAGTCGGACGAAATAATACGCACGCTCTCGTTCAAGAGCTTCGAATCGGAGTACAAGACGATGATCGTATGGATGCCGGAGACGATGAACGACGAGGCGGCCAACAGGATACTCAAGATACTCGAGGAGCCGTGGGACAAGACGCTCTTCCTGCTGGTGTCGGAACATCCCGACCGCCTGCTCAAGACCATCCTCTCGCGTACGCAGGAGGTCTCGGTGCCGAGGCTCGACACTGCAACCCTCGAAGCGGAGGCGCGGCGCATGGGCGAGAGCGACCCGGCGAAGATCCGCAACATGGCGCGCCTGGCCAACGGCGACCTGCTCGAACTGCGCCGGCAGATCGAGGGCGGCGAGGAGGATGCCCGGCACGAGAATTTCGAGGCATTCTGCTCGCTGATGCGACTGAGCTACAACGACCGTCACCTCGACCTGCTCGCATGGGCCGACGAAACGGCACAACTTTCGCGGGAGAGGCAGACGGCGATGCTGCGCGACTTCTCGAGGCTGCTGCGCGAGGCTTTCGTCATCCACGCCGGAGCGCCCGAGACGAGCTACCTCTGGGGCGAGGAGGCGGAGTTCTGCCGCAAGTTCGCACCATTCATCGACGGCCGCAACATCGAGCCGATAGTCGCACAGATAGAGTCGGCAATGCGGCAGATAGGACAGAACGGAAACCCGCGCATCGTACTGACGCACTTCGCGCTGGCGGTGAGCAAATACATAAGGCACCTTTAACGGGAGGGAGAGATGGAACGCGACGCAGTGATACTCGGCGGAGGCAACATGGGGGATGTGGCATCGCGCCTCGAGGCGGCCGAAAGGCTCATCTCGGAGCGCATCGGAACGGTCACCTCGCACTCGGCACTGCACCGCAGCCGGGCCTGGGGCTTCGAGGCCGACGACTTCACCAACCGCGCCTTCGTCGTGAGGACGGCGATGCCTGCCGAGGGAATTCTCGACGCCCTGCAGCAGATAGAGCGCGAGCTCGGCCGCGACCGCGACGCCGAACGGAGGGAGAAGAGCCGTTCGGGACAGGCCTACGCCTCGCGCGGCATCGACCTCGACATCCTGATGGTGGGCGACGAGCGGATCGACACGGAGAGGCTCCGCGTTCCGCACCCGAGGATGCTGCAGCGCGAGTTCGCGATGGTACCGGCGAGCGAGGCGACGGGGATACCCGAGCCGGAGCTGCGCCAAATGATAGAAAACATGGAGAGAAGATGAGATACGGAACGACCAGACAGATATTGAGGGCGGCATGCGCCGCAACGGCCGCAGCAGCAGCCATGATGCTGTGCGGCTGCTTCAAGAAGGTGACCACCGACACCACGGTAGTCATAAAGGCGCTCCTGCAGGAGACCTCCGGCGGCGACAACGTCCCCGTCACCGGCGTCACGGCATACGCCTACTACACCGGCTCCGAAAACTGGACGATAAACTCCTACGAGGATGCCGTGAACCACATAATTACCTCCACCGAGGACGGTTCGCAGCGCAACGAGCCGGACGCGGAGGGGTCGCCGTACGAGAAGTACGAGTCGGGGAACTACACCTCGATGTGGCTCAACGCATCGCCGGCGATGATCGTGGTCGTCGACCCGCAGTCGCAGATGTACGCCTACATGTTCAAGTACCTGAATGCCGAAAACCTGCCGGAGACCTTCCTGACGCTGATATTCCATACGTGGAAGACGGAGCCGTACAAGGAGGGGACCAAAGAGGGGCAGATATGGAACGTATTCCCGCCTGCCGGAGCCTCCGGCGGAGAGGGCGGTGAAGAAGGCGGCGAGGAAGGCGGCGACGGCTCCGGAAGCGATGACGGCTCCGGGAGCGGCAGTTCGGACGGGACAGAAGGCTCGGACGACGGCACGGCGTCACAGTCACGAAGATAACCCTGCCAGCCACGCGAACAAAGGATGAAAAGAGAGAGATGAAAGAGAACAGACGATACAAATCACTGCTGAAGGCTGCGGTTGCGGTGCTCTTCGCCGGGGCATTCTTCTCCCGCTGCGCCAACATCATGACACCGCAGGGCGGACCGAAGGATACCATCCCGCCGGTGATAATAAACCTCATTCCGGACAACTTCTCGACGAACTTCAAGGGCAACAAGATATATATCGAGTTCAACGAGTTCGTACAGATAAAGAACCAGCAGAAGGAGCTCTTCACGTCGCCGGCAATGAAGAAGATGCCGCTCGTGTCGACCCGCGGCAAGGGAATCGTGATAACCATACGCGACACCCTGCGCGAGAACACCACCTACGCCATCGACTTCGGCAGCGCCATCTGCGACAACAACGAGGGCAACCCGCTCAATGCCATGCGCTACGTCTTCTCGACGGGCGACAAGGTCGACTCGCTCATGTGCTCCGGCTATACGGCCGACAGCTACAAGGCCGACAGCGTCAGCCGCACGTTCATCTGGTTCTTCGTGGCCGACTCGCTGCCGAACACGCCGGACTACGACTCGACGATCTTCAACCGCAAGCCCGACGTGATAGCCCGCGCGCAGAACAACGGAATATTCATCGCGCAGAACCTCAAGCCGATAAATTACCGCATATACGCCTTCGGCGACAAGAACGACAACCAGATGTACGAGGCCGGAACCGACCTCGTCGGCTTCATCGACAGCCTCTACAACCCGGCGGAGATGCCGGAGTTCGGCATATGGTTCGACTCGCTGCGCATGTACCCGTCGGCCGAGCCGCAGCTCTACTTCCGCATGTTCACCGACAAGGCCTTCAAGAACCAGCGCCTTGTGGAGAGCTCGCGCCAGCAGCAGAAGAAGGCGCTGCTCTACTTCAACACGGCGCTCCCCGACATCGAGAGCATCCGCTTCGACAGCATACCGGCCGACAAGGTGCTGTACGACCCGCAGACGCGCGGCAAGGATACCGTGGCGCTGTGGTTCAACATGCCGGCAGAGAACCTGCCCGATACAATCAAGGGCGAGATAACATACTTCAGGCACGACTCCATACGCCAGTACGTCAAGACGACCGAACCGCTGAAGCTCGCATGGAAGTACATCGAGTCGAAGGAGGAGCAGCGCGAACGCGAAAAGCAGGAGAGGGAGAAGGCCAAGGCCGAGGCCGAAGGCAAGGAGTGGACCGAGCCCGAGAAGCCGAACCCGTTCAAGTGCACCTTCACACCGCAGAAGGAGCTGAACCCGGAGCAGGATCTGACGATGCTGTTCGAGTTCCCGGCCGTGCAGTTCGACTCCACAGCCGTGTCGCTCGTGAAGGTAGTCTCCGAGACCGAAACCGTGCCGGTGGAGCACCACTTCGCAATCGACACCATGAACATGTGCCGCTGGGCGATAAAGTCCAAGTGGGAAAACGCATCGTCGTACAGGCTGCTGATACCGAAGGGGGCCGTCACCGACATCATGGGTTACCAGAACGACTCGCTTAAGCTCGACTTCACGACATTCGACCCGGAGAAGTTCGCCACCATAATCATCGACGTGAAGGGCGAGCCCGGCAAGAAATACATACTCCAGCAGACGGACAACAGCGGAAAGACGCAGCAGGAGAAGAAGAACGTGGAGACGGGACAGTACACATTCCGTTTCGTACAGCCGGGCGAAATACGCCTCCGCATAATAGAGGATACGAACGGCAACGGCATGTGGGATGCCGGCGACGTGGTGAAGCGTCTGCAGCCGGAACGGGCCGAGATGTATATCAACGACCGCGGCGAGGACCTGTTTGCCACCAAGATGAACTGGGAGATAAACATCACGATGGAGATGTCCGAGATATTCAAGCCGGTGACGATGGAGAGCCTCATCAAGATGCTCGACGAAAAGGAGGCGTCGCGACTCAAGAAGCTGCAGGAGGAGATGCTCGAAAAGGCCAAGAGCGGACAGGGACAGAACCAGAACAACAACTCGACCGGAAACACCGGAATGGGAGGCTTCGGCGGCATGGGCAGCGGAATGGGCGGACTCGGCAGCGGACTCGGAGGCGGACTCAACACCGGAATGATGGGAGGGATGAACCAGAACTACTGATTCGGAAAAACGACAGAACAATGAACAGACTTGTCAAGACAGCGGTATTGACGGCAATCGCGCTGATTGCAGCCGGGACATTCCGGGCGCAGGCGCAGCACACGCTCGCCGTCACGGCCGGATACGGATACACCACCTCCCGCCTCTACCCGAAGCAGGAGACGAAGACGATATGGGGAGCCTACTCTGGGGGACTGTCATGGAGATACTACTCCCTGCCGCGCTTCGTGGGGTGTATAGGAGTGGATGTGGAGTGGATGCAGCGCGGATTCTCGTACGCCCCCTACGCGTCGATGTATGAGAACAAGGCCGACTACAAGTACTACACCCGGAGGCTCAACGCGATAATGGTGCCGCTTGTATGGCAGCCTCATTTCTACCTCTTCCGCAACCACCTGCGTGTATACATCGAAGCGGCGGTGACCTTCTCCTACAACTTCGCCTCGACCTTCGACAATCAGGAGACCGGCACCTCCGGAAAGTACACCTTCAAGACCGTGCGCGACAACCGTTTCGGCTTCGGACTTGCGGGCGGAGGCGGCATAGACTTCCTCATAAAACAGTTCGAGATAGGTGTCCGCGTACGCTACGACTTCGGTTACGCCGACATACTCCGCAACCGCAACAAATACTACGACAACGGACTCGACCAGTCGGCGAACTACGGCGAAAACCCGTTCTGGAACTCACCGCTGCGCTCACCGCTCGACAACCTCACCATAAGCCTCAAGTTCGGCTTCCGCTTCAACAAGGAGGGCTTCAAGGAGTGGACCGTAAAGAAGAAACCGAGGGAGAAGGGAAGCCAGACCTTCAAATACACGGGTGCCGCTCCCGTGGCGACCAAATAACGGACAAGTAAACGACAGTACAACATACGACTATGGACAACAACAGACAACAGAAGATAGCCCGCCAGATACAGCGTGACGTGGCGGAGATATTCCAGCGCGAACTGGCTGCCGACCTGCGCGGTACGCTGGTCACGGTGACGACGGTGCGCATGTCGCCCGATCTGGCATATGCGAAGATATACGTCAGCGTATTCCCGTTCGAGAGGGCCGCAGCCGTCATGCAGACGCTCGAGGCGCAGACCCGCACCGTGCGCGGGGCGCTCGGAAACAGGATGCGCAACCAGGTGAAGTCGATTCCGGAGCTCCAGTTCTTCATCGACGACTCGCTCGAATACATCGAAAACATCGACTCGCTGCTGCACGAAGAGGATCGGCACGAAAAATAGGCCGAAGGGACGTAGGCTATGAAGTGGCTGCTTGCACGACGCTACCTCTTTTCGAGGAAATCGCACTCGGTGATAAACATCATCGCCGGTGTGAGCCTCGTTGCCGTAGCCGTGCCCGTGGCGGCCATGATAATCCTGCTCTCGGTATTCAACGGCTTCGAGAAGCTGGTCAGGCAGATGTATGCCGCCGTCGATGCCGACATCGAGATACGCGCCGCGGCCGGATGCACACCGGAGCTGCTGCGGGGCACCGATGCGGAGCGGGCGGAGGTCATGGCCGTCGACGGTGTCGATGCCGTGTCGTTCGTCGTGGAGCGGCAGGCGCTGCTGGAACACGGAGACCGCCAGGCCACGGCAATGGTGCGGGGCGTGGACGACTCCTATGGCGACGTGGTGCCGATAGCGGGCCACGTGACTCTCGGCAACGCCGATGTCAGGCTCGGCGACCTCGACCGCATCCTCATGGGCGAGGCGCTGGCCTACTCGCTCGGCATATACTCGACCGTCGGAGGCGATGCCGCGCTGTTTGCCCCCGGAGGGGGGAGGGTCGGTTCGCTGCTGCCGGCAACGGGATTCAGGGAGCTGCGGCTGCCGCTCTGCGGGATGTTCTCCATAGACAACGAGAACGATTCGGGGCTGGCCATCATCCCGCTGCGGGCGGCGCACACGCTCTTCACGACGGGCGGGCGTGCCGATGCGGCAATGGTGCGCGTAAAGGAGGGCCATTCGCCCGAGAGGGTCCGCCAGAGGCTTGAGGAGGAGGCCGGAGAGGGGGCGGAGGTGCTCACGCGCGAAGAGAAGAACTCGGTCTTCTACAGCATCATGAGATACGAGAAGTGGGGCGTGTTCTTCATCTCGGCCCTGGTGCTGGTGATAGCCTCGTTCTCGATAACGGGCACCGTGATAATGCTCATCGTCGAGAAGCGCGGCGAGAGGGTCACGCTCCGGTCGATGGGTGCCGACAACGCCTTCATCCGCGGCATATTCGTCCGCGAGGGGATGCTCATCTCCGGCATCGGCGGCATTGCGGGGCTGGTTGTCGGCATCGCACTGACACTCATGCAGCAACACCTGCACATAATAAGTATGCCTGCGGGCAACTTCCTCGTAAGCAGCTACCCTGCGGAGCTGCAGCCGGCCGACATTGCGGCGGTGACAGTGACATTCATGGCCGTGACGTGGGCCGTATCCCGCGCAACGGCGCAACTGATGATAAAACCCGACAACAAATGCGACGCACATTAGCAATCATAACCCTGCTTGCGGCGGCCGTGCTGCTGACCGACTGTCGGCGGAAGGAGGTCATACCCGACGACACGCTCGCCGACATATTCCACGACGCCTTCATCGTCAACTCCTATGTCGGGGTTGAGCGTCTGGACCTCGACTCGCTGGACATCTACGAGCCGATATTCGACAAGTACGGCTACACCAGCCGCGACGTCAGATATACGGTGGCCAACTTCTCGCGCCGCAAGAGCGCGCGACTGGATGCCGTGGTGAAGCAGGCGATAAGCCGTCTGGAGGAGGAGAGCGACGAGCTCAAGCGGCAGGTAACGATACTCGACACCGTACAGGAGGTCTCCATACGCCGCTACCGCCGCACGGTGGTCGACGACTCGCTCATCGTCGTGCGCAAGGCGGCCGACTCCGCGAAGCTGCGCGTGGAGATATCGCCGATAGCCACCGGCACGTACAACGTATCCTACGATTACGAGAACAACGAGGACCCGACGAAGTACCCGCGCCGCATATCGATGTGGGTGGAGCGCTTCGGAGGCGGAAAGTTCTCGAACGTATCCTACCGCATGCGCAAGAAGGAGAGCGTGTACCGCAACTTCACCACCGACTCGACCGATACCAAAATAGTTCTCGACCTCGGCTCCTACGACAGCAAAAACCGCAACCGCAAACAGGACCTTACCATACGCAACCTGAAGGTGACATTCTCGCCGTCGCCCGAGACGGCGATGGACAGCATGTTCAGGAGTTACGTCGACATAAGAGTATTCGCAGATGAGTTCTTCCCTCAGAAAGATAGCCTCGCACTACCTGCTGACTCCGCAAGGGTTGATTAGCCGCCCGCTGGTCACGGTCGACGCCGCCACGCGGCGCATCCTGGCCATAGAGCGCTACGGCGACGACCTCGACCTGACGGCCGGGGTGGAGTTCCATGCCGGCGTGCTATCGCCGGGTTTCGTCAACGCCCACACGCACCTCGAACTGTCGCACCTGTGCGGCGCGATAGAGCCGGGATGCGGCTTCGCGGCATTCGGACAGGCCGTGGGAAGGTTGAGGGACGCCACCGACGAGGCCGGGCGCATAGATGCCGCATGCCGCGCCGACGCGGCGATGTGGGACGAGGGTGTGGAAGCCGCGGCGGACATCGTGAACGACGACACGTCGTTCGCGGCGAAGGAGCGCAGCCGCATACGCTACCGCTCGTTTCTGGAGGTCTTCGGCCTGCGCCGCAGCAACCTCACGGAGCAGCGCGCACGCCTTTCGCATCCCGGGACATCGCTCACCCCGCACTCGACATATTCCGTGACCGACGCCGACTTCCGCGCCGTGTGCGCCGAGGGGGATGCGCCGCTGTCGATACACTTCATGGAGACCGAGGACGAGCGCACGCTATACTTCGGCGGCGGGGCGCTGCACGAGTGGTATGCAAGGGCCGGCTTCGGGTGCGACTTCCTCAAATACGGCATGCCCTCCGAGCGCATCGTCGAGTGCGTCCCGAAGGGGCGCAGCGTGATGCTCGTGCACAACTGCCAC
Organism: uncultured Alistipes sp.; assembly: GCA_944322005.1. Taxonomy (GTDB): domain Bacteria; phylum Bacteroidota; class Bacteroidia; order Bacteroidales; family Rikenellaceae; genus Alistipes. The sequence continues at coordinate 202,686 of CALUNL010000002.1, read as the reverse complement.
ATCATGCCCATCGACTTCGACATCATCATGACCCACTTCACGGCTCCGGTCTACTGGGTGCTCGCACCGCGCTCCAACCGCTACATCTCCGGAACAGGTCCGCGCACGGTCGGTCTGCTGCGCAGCTGCGGCGCGAAGATATGCATCGGCACCGACTCGCTCGCCTCCAACACCTCGCTCTCGATCATGGATGAGCTCAAGTGCTTCCCCGACATCGGTCTGGAGGAGCTCCTGACATGGGCCACGCGCAACGGCGCCGAGGCGCTCGGCATGGCCGACGAAATAGGTACGGCGGAGGTGGGAAAGCGCTGCGGGCTGGTCCTCGTAACGGGTGTCGACTACTCCACGATGCGGCTTACGCCGCAGGCCGCGGCAAGGCGCATAATCTGATGCGGCGGCAGCCGCAAAACGGACAACCTATATAAATAAATGTAAGGGATTGCGCATCCGGGTCGCGCTATCGGCGCACCTTGCGGGTGCCTTTCGACGGCTTCATGCCCGAATCGCGCCCCTCCCTGCGGAAGAAGAAGCTCTTCTGGCGCCGCTTCTCATCCTGCGACCGCGCAACATAGACCTTTTTGCCCGTATACGGGTCCTCGCCGGCATAGAACATCACCGACGAGAGCGTCATCGGCGTCGGCGTGAGGTCCTGCACCTGTTCGAGCGTGAAGTGCAGGCGTCCCAGCACCTTATCGGCGAGTGCACGCATGTGCTCGTCGCGGCAGCCCGGGTGCGACGATATGAAATATGGCACCAGACGGTAGTCGAGCCCGTTGTCGCGGCAGATGGCGCGGAAATCGGAGTTCAGACGCTCGAAGAGCGAGAACGACGGCTTGCGCATCAGTCGCAGCACCTCGTCCTCGGTATGCTCCGGCGCCACCTTCAGGCGGCCCGGGGTGTGGTGCAGCACCACCTCGCGCAGATAGGGCGAGTCGTCGAAGAGGTCGTAGCGGATGCCGCTGCTGACGTAGGCGTGGCGCACGCCCCTGACGGCGCATATGCGCGAATAGAGCTCCAGCAGCGGACGGTGGTCGTTGTCGAGGTTCGGGCACGGGTGCGGGAAGAGGCACGACGGGCGGCGGCACCGCGCGCACAGGCTCCTGTCGCGGCCGCCCATGCCGTACATGTTGGCCGACGGGCCCCCGACATCCGAGAGGGTGCCGTGGAAGTCCGGCATGCGGGTTATCGCCTCGACCTCGCGCAGTATCGAAGCCTCGCTGCGCGACGATATGAACTTGCCCTGGTGGGCCGATATGGTGCAGAACGAGCAGCCGCCGAAGCAGCCGCGGTGGATGTTCACCGAGTGCTTTATCATCTCCCACGCCGGAATGGCGCCGCGGTTGCGGTAGCGCGGATGCGGAGAGCGCATGTACGGCAGGTCGAATGCGAAGTCCATCTCTTCGGTCGTCAGCGCGGCATGCATCGGATTGATTACGACATAGCGGTCGCCGCACCCCTCCACGAGCGTATTCTCCGGATTCAGCAGGTTGCTCTCCGTCTCCTCGACGACGAAGTTGCGGCAGAAGCTGTGCCTGTCGGCCAGGCACTCCTCGTACGAGTGCAGCCGCACGGCGTGCCCCTCCCTCTCGATACGCGAGACATAGGCCCCGTCGGCCAGGAACCCGACCTGCCGGAGGTTGCGTATGAGGTTGGCGTTGTATCCGTTGCGCACGGCATGCGCCACCTCGCGCACCACCCTCTCGCCCATGCCGTAGAGCAGGAAGTCGGCCCCGCTCTCGACCAGCACCGACGGTTTCAGGCAATCCTGCCAGTAATCGTAGTGGGTAAGGCGCCGCAGCGACGCCTCGATGCCGCCGATAAGCACCGGCACCTTCGGGAAAAGCCTTTTGAGAATCCGTGTGTAGACCGTGACGGCATAGTCGGGGCGGAAGCCCGCCTTGCCGCCTGCCGTATAGGCGTCGTCGCTGCGCAGGCGCTTGTTGGCCGTGTAGTGGTTCACCATCGAGTCCATCGCCCCGGCCGTGACGCAGAAGAAGAGCCGCGGCGCACCCAGCTTGCGGAAGTCGCGCAAATCGTCGCGCCAGTTGGGCTGCGGGACTATCGCCACGCGGTAGCCCTCCGCCTCGAACAGACGTCCGACAACCGCCGCGCCGAACGCAGGATGGTCGATATAGGCATCGCCCGTGAAGAGGATTATGTCGACATAATCCCAACCCAGAGCCTTAAGCTCCGCCGCCGTTGTCGGAAGGAATCCCATGGCAATAAGGTTTTGGTCAATATTCGGCCTCCGTGCCGCGGGCCGCCTTCGAGTAGGTGTCCCAGCGCTCGAGCACCGCCGCGAAGTCGGCCGGAAGCGGCGACTCGAAGATCATCTGCTCGCCCGTCGTCGGATGCCGGAAGCCGAGCATGCGCGCATGCAGCGCATGGCGCGGCATAAGTTCGAAGCAGTTCTCGATGAACTGCCTGTATTTCGAGAATGTCGTACCCTTGAGTATGCGGTCGCCGCCGTAGCGCTCGTCGTTGAAGAGCGGGTGGCCGATATACTGCATGTGGACGCGGATCTGGTGCGTGCGCCCCGTCTCAAGACGGCACTCGACGAGCGTCACGTAGCCGTAACGCTTCAGCACGCGGTAGTGCGTCACCGCATGCTTGCCGTCGGACCCGTCGGGGAAGACGCACATCTGCTGGCGGTTGCGCGGGTTGCGGCCGATGTTGCCGGTTATCGTCCCCTCGTCATCGGCGAAGTCGCCCCACACCAGCGCAACGTAGCGCCGCTGCGTCGTATGTTCGAAGAACTGGCGCGAAAGGGCGTTGCAGGCCCTCTCGTTCTTGCCCACCACAAGGATACCCGAGGTGTTCTTGTCGATGCGGTGCACGAGTCCCGCGCGGCAGTCGCCGCAGTTGAACAGAGGGTTGTCCTGAAGGTGGAACGTCAGCGCGTTGACCAGCGTACCGCTGTAGTTGCCGTGGCCCGGATGGACCACCATGCCCGCCTCCTTGTTGACCACGATGACGTCGTCGTCCTCGTACATTATGTCTATCGGGATATCCTCCGGCGTAAGCGCCGAATCGTACTTCGGGTACTCCATGCGGATGGATATCTCGTCCAGGGGCTTGATCTTGTAGGAGGCCTTCACGGGTTTGCCGCCGACGAAGACATTGCCGCCGTCGATGGCGTTCTGGATACGGTTGCGCGAGCAGTTCTCAAGGCGCATCGAGAGGAACTTGTCGATGCGCATCGAAGACTGGCCGCGGTCGGCCGTCAGGGCAAAGTGCTCGTAGAGCCCGTTCTCGTCGGGCTGCTGGTCGGTCAGAAAGCGCCGCGGCGGGACCGCCTCCCCGTCATCCTCGGGAAAGTCCCCATCCTCGCGGTCGAGCTCCTCGTCCTCCCAATCGTTGATATGTCGCATGTTGTCCTCCATCTGCATCCGTCCTATTCGGAAAATCTCTACCATGTGCCGAAAGCCTCCTCGAAATCGGCCCTCGGGCGCGGCGCCTGCTCCGGCTCCGGAATCGACTCCGGATTCATGAGGCGCAGCGAGTCGGTCCCGACAGTGGCGAGCGAATCGCGCATGCGGAAATAGAACTCCGTCTCGCGGTCGCTCTCCGCCTCGCACTCGGCAACCTTCTCCGCATCGAGCGTCAGCCGCAGCGATATGCGGTCGCCCAGGCGTGCTCCGCGCATCTGCGGCACCGACTGCCAGTAGACCCTGGCATCGCCCTTGTCGAGAAGCGTGATTCCCTCGTCGAACTCCACCTCGCCGACATTCAGTCCGGCCTCCCAGAGGCGGCTCTCCGCATCGAACAGGCGGCGGCCCACAAGACGCGGCACGACCGTCGCGCCGTCACCGGCCGCAACGCCCACATGGAGCGTGACACCGCTCTCCTTCTCGACCTTCATGTCGGTCTCGGGCGTAATCTCCACCCCGTCGAAGTACTCGGCCAGGACGTAGTTGGTGGCTATGTCCTCGACGTACACCAGTTCGCGTATCGACAGGCCGGCCATCTCGAGCATGTTCTTGGCCTGACGCAGCGAGCGTCCGGCAACATATGGCAGCGGCACCATCTTCTGCCGGAACGAGTTGATGGTGACGTATATCTTGCGGCCCGACTTGACGTTGACCCCGCCCTTCGGGAGCTGCTCGAGGACTATCCCGCCCGGATATGCCGGCACGTAGAGCGAATCGTTCACCACCAGCTCCAGCCCGCGCCGCGAGGCGTAGTAGTCGGCATCCTGAAGCCTCAATCCCGTGAAATCGGGCACCGTGCGCTTCATCCCGTGGCGCGTGCCTGCGGCCATGCCCACGAACGACACCAGCGCGATGCCGCACAGCACCAGCACGATGAGCGTGAGGTTGTAGGCTATCGGCATGGTCCTGAGTCTTTTCCATCCCCGCACGATGCGGTCGGCCGTTGCGGCCGCGAATCCCCTGCGTTTGGTCATATCTCGTTGTAATGTGTATCGCGTTCGACGGCGCGCAGCCCGGCGGCCGAGCACATGCGCCGTATCTCATCCACGGTCAGACGCGGACGCTCGTCCTCCGCCCCGGCCATGGAGTATATCTTCGTGGAGTCGTCGATGGTGCCGTCGATGTCGTCGGCGCCGAACGAGAGCGCAAGCTCGGCGCTCTGCTTGCCGTACATAACCCAGTAAGCCTTGATGTGGGGGATGTTGTCGAGCACCAGACGGCTGACGGCCAGCGTCCTCATGTCGTCGACTATCGTCGTCTCGCCCAGGTGCGAAAGGCCGTTGCCGCGGCTGCGGAACTTCAGCGGGATGAAGGCGTTGAATCCCCCGGTCTCGTCCTGCAAGGCCCGCAGGCGCATCATGTGGTCGATGCGGTGTTCGAGCGTCTCGATATGGCCGTAGAGCATCGTCGCGTTGGAGTCGATGTCCAGCCGGTGCGCCGTACGGTGCAGCGCGAGCCACTCCTCCGACGAGCACTTCTGCGGACATATGCGGCGGCGTATCTCCTCGTCGAAGATCTCGGCCCCGCCGCCCGGAATCGACTCCATGCCGGCATCGCGCAACAGCCGGAGCCCCTCCTCCGCCGTCAGGCCGGCACGCCGTATCATGTACGACAGCTCGACGGCCGTGAAGGCCTTGATGCCGACACCGGGCATGATCTCCCGTATGCGGCGTATCATCTCCGCATAGTAGCAGAGGTCATGGTCGGGATGGACGCCCCCGACGATGTGCACCTCCGTCACGCCGCTGCCGGCACGGCTGCGGACAATATCCAGGACCTCATCCATCGAGTAGTCCCACGCACCCTCCTGCCCGCGCGAGCGGCGGTACGAACAGAACCTGCACTCGAACAGGCATATGTTCGTCGGCTCGACATGGAAGTTGCGGTTGTAGTAGACCTTGTCGCCGCTCACGCGCCGCTTGGCCCCGCAGGCCAGCGAGCCGAGCAGCCACAACGGTGCCGAACGGTAGAGCAGCAGCGCCTCTTCGGCATCGATGCGTCCGCCGTCGCGGAGTTTGGAAGCTATGTCGTCTATTTCCATGGTTTCTTGACTATTTCGGAGCCTTGCGGTAGAGGTACACCGCAATGAAGATGTAGACTATGTTCGGTATCCACACCGCAAGCAGCGTCGGCATGGAGCCGCCCTTGGCAATCTCGCCGAAGACGCGGGTGAGCATGATGTAGGAGAAGCACAGGGCGATGCCGATACCGATGTGCAGACCCGTTCCGCCGCGCACCTTCCGCGAGGAGAGCGACACGCCGATGAGCGTGAGGATGAACGTTCCGGCCGGGCCGGCGTAGCGGTTGTGGTGCTCCACCTCTATCTGGCGGATGGAGTCGGAACCCTTCTCGCGCTGCTGCGCCATGAAGCGGTTGAGTTCGACGATGTTCATAGTCTTCAACAGCTCGTTCAGACGGCCGAGCTCCGACACGTTCAGGTTGATGAGCGTGTCGAGGTTGCGGTACTGCGTGAATGTCTCGTTGCCGTCGTCGTCGAAGACACGCTCCGTATAGCGCTGCGCGCGCCAGCGGTTGGTCTCCGGGTCGAACTTAACGTCCGAAGCCTCGAGGGTCCGGCGTATGGAGTTGTGGTCGTACTGCTCGATGGCGAAGAAACCGGCCGACTTGTTGGCCTTGCTGTATCCGCGCACGTAGGCGAACGTTCCCGGTTCTATCTGGCGGTAGATGTGGCGGTCGAACTGGTCGCTCTTCCGGTTCTTGATGTACTTTATCTCGAACTCCACGCAGTCGCGCTGCGAAACCGGTATCAGCCACAGGTTGAGCATCAGCGACAGGGCCGCAATGATCGAGGCGCCCAGGAAGTAGGGCCACATCAGCCGGCGGAAGCTCATGCCGCTCGAGAGCATCGCCACGATCTCGGTCTGGTAGGCCATCTTCGAGGTGAAGAATATCACGGCGATGAAGGTGAACAGGGCGCTGAACTGGTTGATGAAGAACGGTATGAAGTTCAGATAGTAGTCGAAGAGTATCTCCGATATGGGAACGTGCATCTCGGTGAAGGTGTCGAGCTTCTCGACATAGTCGAAGATGACAACCACCACGATTATCATCGCAATGGCGAATATGTAGGTTCCGAGGAACTTGCCTATGATGTAGCGGTCGAGAATCTTCACTCCCGGCCACAGACTGCGGCGTCTCCTGTATATCGGTGTCTCGCTCATTCGTTACAGCGTTATTCGGCGTTGTTTTTCATTCACTGCGGCGGCCCGTCATGCGTCCGTCGTCCCCCACGTCAGAGCCTTCTCGACAGTTTCTCCACCATCGTCTCCTTCCATGAGGCGAAGTCGCCGGCGGCGATATGCCTGCGGGCCTCGTCGGTCAGCCACACGTAGAAGCCCACGTTGTGCAGCGAGGCAATCTGCGCCGCAAGCATCTCCTTGCACACCACAAGGTGGTGCAGGTATGCCTTCGTATAGACACGGTCCACAAAGGTGGTGCCGGCCGGGTCGATCGGCGAGAAGTCGTTCTCCCACTTCTTGTTGCGGATGTTGATGACACCCTCGCTCGTGAAGAGCTGGCCGTTGCGGCCGTTGCGCGTCGGCATCACGCAGTCGAACATGTCCACCCCGCGCGCTATGCCCTCGAGGATGTTGACCGGTGTACCCACGCCCATGAGGTAGCGCGGACGGTCCTGCGGCAGGATGGCATTCACGACCTCGATCATGGCGTACATCACATACGTCGGCTCGCCCACGGCAAGCCCGCCTATGGCGTAGCCGTCGGCATCGTACTGCAGCACGTTCTCCGCGGCACGCGCACGCAGGTCCGGATAGGAGCAGCCCTGCACTATCGGGAAGAGCGACTGGTAGTGGCCGTACTCGGGCGAGGTCGAGCGGTAGCGCTCGAAACACCTGTCGAGCCACCTCTCGGTAAGCGCCAGCGACTTCTCCGCATAGTCGCGCGGGGCGTCGCCCGGAGGGCACTCGTCGAAGGCCATCATGATGTCGGCGCCGATGATGCGCTCGGTGTCGATGACGCTCTCCGGAGTGAAGAGATGGGGCGAACCGTCGATGTGCGAACGGAAATGGCACCCGTCATCCTTCAGCTTGCGGCATGGGGCAAGCGAGAAGACCTGGAAACCGCCGCTGTCGGTGAGCATGGGGCGCTCCCAACCGCAGAAGCGGTGCACTCCTCCCGCCTCGCGCAGTATCGACGTGCCGGGACGCAGGTAGAGGTGATAGGTGTTGGCCAGAATCATCTGCGCATGTGCCTCGTCGACCATGTCGCGGTGGAAGATACCCTTCATGGCCGCCGCCGTGCCCACCGGCATGAACACCGGAGTGCGCACGGTGCCGTGGTCGGTCGTGAACTCGCCGACACGGGCCTTCGTGGCCGAATCGCTGTGCAGAAGCGTGAATTTCATACCCATAATCCGAATCTTCTCCTTCGGCCGGTCTTCAGACCGGTCCCCATTATTCGGCAAAGATAATGAATCTTCGGCAATTTACGATAACGGCCCGCCACAAATACCCCATAAAAGGAGGGGCGGAGGCACCGATTGGGGCGATTGCGGCCCACACGTCAGGCTGCCGCGGAGCGCAATGCCGGCAAAACGCTTTATTTTGGGAGAAAGATGCCGTATTTCTGCAAGTTCTTCGTATCTTTGTCGGGATAGAGGAAAAGTTACACCAATGGACTTCATCAACGACATGGCAGCAGCCGTCGGCTCGACGTACGGCTGGGAGGGAGTGGCCCTCGGAATATCCATTCTGGCGGCATTCGTCGTGCAGATGGTCTACCATGCAGGCATATATGCCCGGACGGCAAGGTTCAGGCTCTCGGCCCGCAGGCAGATTCTCGACTCCGAACCGCCGGTGTCGGTCGTAGTCCCGATGTTCGGCGAGAACTCGGCATATCTCGACGAGGGGCTGCAGATACTGCTTTCGCAGGACTACCACACCTACGAGGTGGTGCTGGTATATGTCGGCAACGACGACAACTTCCTGGCCGACCTCAAGTTCCTGCAGTCGTCGTACCCCAACCTGCGCATCGTGAACATCGAGCACACGCGGTATGCCATATCGGCGAAGATGGTCCTCAACCTGGGAATCAAGGCCGCCCGCTACGAGCACATAATAACCACGACGGCCGATGCCGAACCCGTATCCGACCGCTGGCTGGCGCTTATGGGCAAGGCCTTCACATACGACGACGTGATACTCGGGTACTGCGGTCTCGAAAGCAGGCCGACCCTCGCGTCGTTCTTCTCCCGCGCGCAACGGCTCTCCGAGTCCGTCGAATGGATAACGACGGCCATACGCCACATGCCGTCCGGCGCATCCAAGCACAACCTCGGATTCACGAAGACGCTCTATTTCGGCGTGCGCGGATTCGGCCACCTGAACCTCAACGTCGGCGAGGACGACCTCTTCGTACAGCAGATAAGCGACGGCAGCAACGTGGGCGTGGTGCTCTCGCGCAACGCCTCGTGCGTCGAAAAGTGCTGGGGAGGATGGTCTTGGTGGATCGACCTCCAGAAGTCGGCGGCCACCACGCGCCGCTTCTACAGTCCGCGCGCAAAGTGTTTCGTGGAGACGGAACTCGTGTCGCGGGCCGTATTCTTCATCTCCGTGGCCGCAGCCGTCATAGCCATGCCGTGGGAGTATGCCGCCGCGGCCGCCATACTGCTTCCGGTACGCTACACCGCCGTATTTCTCACAAGGACAAGGATATGCCGCCGCCTCGGCGAGAGGGGGCTTGTCATGCGCCACTTCATGTTCGACGTGGCCGAACCCGTCATACGCGCATACATAGCCGTCGCATCACGCAGAAAGGACGACAACGCATGGAGATGACCGACTACAACGCTTGCGACGACCGCACGCTGACACGGATGGTGGTCGAGGGGGACAACAAGGCCTTCGACACGCTCTTCGCACGCCACCGCGACGCCATATACGCGATGCTCGTCAAGCGGACCGGCAATGCCGACGTGGTGGAGGACCTCATGCAGGAGGCATTCATGAAGGCATACCTGAACATCGGCCGCTACAACCCCGACTACGACTTCGGCGGCTGGATATGCACCATAGCCAAGAACACGTTCGTCGATTTCGACCGCCTGCGCCGCTCGCGGGCGCTGAGCCCCGGCAGCAACCTCCCGCTCGACGGGAAGGTAAGGCTCACGCAGACATCCATACCGACTCCCGAGGAGAGCATAATAAACGCACAGCGGCGGGCGCAGATAGACCGCTACATCAGCCAGCTGCCGGAGAACTACCGCCGGCTGTTCGAGCTGCGCTTCATCGACGAGTATTCGTACGACGAGATAGCCGAGAAGCTCGGCATGAAGCTCAACACCGTAAAGACGCAGATATTCCGCGTACGGGCACGCATGTGCCGTATGATTTCCGAAGGGGACAAGCACTGAAAGCCGGGAAAGGGACGGCCGGAGCGTGCATCGGCCGGACGGCCACAGACGCCAGGACCGACCGGCAACAAGCCTACAGACTATGAACGAGATAGAAAAATATTTCCCGGAGCTTACCGCACGGCAGCGCGAGCAGTTCGGGGCCATGCGCGAGGTCTACGCCGAATGGAACGCCAGGATAAACGTCATCTCGCGCAAGGATTTCGACGCCTTCTACCTGCACCACGTGCTGCACTCGCTCGCCATAGCCCGCGTGTGCCGCTTCGAGGCCGGGGCGAGGGTCGTCGACGTCGGGTGCGGCGGGGGATTCCCGAGCGTACCGCTGGCGATAATGTTCCCGCAGGCGCACTTCACCGCCGTCGACTCCATCCGAAAGAAGATAACCGTTGTCGAAGGCGTCCGCTCGGCGCTCGGCATCGGCAACCTGACCGCCGTAAACGGCCGCGCCGAACAGCTCGGCGAAAGGTTCGACTACGCCGTATCGAGGGCCGTGGCGGGAATGCCGGAGCTGGTGCGGTGGATCTGGAACAAGATCGAGCCGGGGCAGCGGGGTTCGCTCCCGTCGGGAATGATATGCCTGAAGGGCGGCGACCTCGACGCGGAACTCGCGGCGAGCAGGCTCGAATGGCGCAGGTTCCCGATTTCGGAGATCTTCGCCGAGGAGTATTTCGAAACCAAGCTGGTGCTCTACGCACAAAAGATATGAGACCGGTAAACAGATATGCCATATCGGCGATGCTGTCGCTGCTGACCGTGGCAGGCGCCGCGGCGCAGAGGGCTGCGTCACGTCCGGAGGCCGGCGGCGCGGCAGGTGCGGCGAACGTGACGGGAACGGTGACATGCGACGGAGAGCCCGTGGGCGGGGTTCTTGTTTCGGACGGCATACTCTTCGAAAGGACCGACTCGCTCGGCCGGTACGCCCTGCGGTCGAAAAAGTATCAGGGTGTGGTGTTCGTAATCACCCCGTCGGGATACGAACCCGTGTGCAGGCGCGGCATACTGCCGCAGTTCTGGGCCGCACTCGACAGCCGCAGGCCCGACAAGCCCGAACGCCACGACTTCCAGCTCGTAAGGCGGGACAACACGCGCCACCGCATGATAATCTCGGCCGACATGCACCTGTCGGGGCGCAACGAGGACCTGCTGCAGTTCAAACGCACGTACGTGCCCGCCGTCCGGAGGGAGGCCGAGCGCGCAGCGGCCGACAGCATGGCCGTCTATTCGATTGTCGTCGGCGACCTCTCCTCGTCGGCGCACTGGTACTCGAGCGAGTTCGACGTCGGCGACGCCCTCCACTCCATGGTGGCCTGCAAATACCCCGTAATGCTCCATACGGCCATGGGAGAGCAGGACTATGACGGTGCCGTGCCGTGCTCCGGCACGACCGACCACAACGCCGAACGGATGTACGTCTACTCGTGCGGCCCGAAGTACTACTCGATGAACATAGGCGAGGTGCACTACGTCATACTCGACAACACCGTATTCCTCAACGAACCGGGCGAGGGTCCCTACCCGACCGAGATCGTCGGACGGCGCAACTACGACCGCTTCGTCTCGTCGGACCAGCTCGCATGGCTGCGGCGCGACCTCTCGTTCGTCGACAGGGAGAGGCCCGTGGTGGTATGCATGCACCACAGCGCCTTCCGCGCCTCGACCAAGGGTTCGATGGTGTGCAACTTCAAGGACGATGCGCTGCTCGACTCGCTCGTAGGATGTTTCGACGGGTTCGGCAACGTGCATTTCTATACGGCCCACTCCCACCGCAAAGGTACGGCACGCGTCGACGAGCTGCCGGGGATAACCGAACACGCCCTGCCGTCGGCCTCGGGCAATGCATGGGTAACGGCCTACAACGGCTTCCAGCACCTGTGCCCGGACGGCACCGACCCGGGGTTCGAGGTGCTGACGGCCGAACGCGACTCGCTCTCGTGGCAGTACGTGACCGAACTGCACGGCACGAGGACATTCCGCGCATACGACATGAACTGCGTCGGCAAATACTACCGTGAGGATTTCGATACGGCGTGGTTCGTCGGCGAGTACCCGAAGCGAATAGATTACGGCGACTCCTCATTCGCCGACATGATATACATAAACTGGTGGGGGCTGGAGCCGGGGGCGAAGCTCGAGGTGTTCGAGAACGGGAAGCCGCTCAAGACGAAGCAGGTGTACCACGACGACCCGCTCTACACCGTATCATACGACGTGTTCCGCGCACGGAACAGCCGCACCAGGCCGAAGATCGGAGGGAACACGTGCCGCCACATGTTCTGCGTCAAGGCATCGGCTCCCGACAGCGAGATAACCATACGCGCGACCGACCGTTTCGGACGTGTATGCGAGGAGAAGATGGTGCGCCCGAAGGAGTTTTCTGCGGAGATGTTTTGAAACCCGCACCGAATCCGAACGGAGCCGGATTGGGGAGAGCAGAGGTAAAGATCGGGCTTGAAGGGTCAACCGCGGGTCTCCGGCGCAGAAGGCCGGTCCCCCTGTGCGGCATGCCCGGTACTCAGAAGTCCGCAGGCGGCCTTTATGTCCTCGCCGCGCGAGGCGCGGATGGTGGTCATGATGCCGCGCGAGGTGAGCGTGTCGCGGAAACGGCGCATCGCCCCGTCGTCGGGCGAAAAGTACGGCGAGTCGGGGATGCGGTGGAAACGGATGAGGTTGATGCGGCACTTTATGCCGTCCAGAAGCCTGCACAGGCCCTTTATGTGGCGCGGAGAGTCGTTCAGCCCGCTCATGACGATATATTCGAACGAGACGCGCCGCTGGTGCGTGAAGTCGTATCCGCGCAGAATCTCCGCCACGCTCTCTATCGGATAGGCCCGCTCGACGGGCATTATCTCCGCACGCTCGTCGCCGAACGGGTTGTGGAGGCTCACGGCAAGGTTCACCTGCGTCGAGTCGAGGAAACGCCGGAGGTTCTTCGCGATGCCGGCCGTCGAGACCGTTATGCGCGTCGGCGACCAGCCGTAACCCCACTCCGAAGTCATCACATCGAGTGCACGGAGCACGTTGTCGAGATTGTCAAGCGGCTCGCCCATGCCCATGAAGACGACATTGGTGAGCTTATCGCGCTCGGGCAGCGACTCGATCTGGTTCAGTATCTCGCACACGGAGAGGTTTCGCAGAAGGCCCATGCGGCCCGTGGCGCAGAAGCGGCAGCCCATGCGGCAGCCGGCCTGCGAAGAGACGCAGAGCGTGGCGCGGTCGCCGTCGGGAATGTAGGCCGACTCGACGAACGCACCGCCCGAGACGGGATAGAGATACTTCTTCGTCCCGTCGGCCGATTCATCGACACGGCACGGCGGCACAAGCCCGACCGCATAACGCTCCGAAAGGAGCGAACGGTTGCGCAGCGAGATGTCGCTCATCTCCCCCACCGACACCGCATGGCGGCGGTAGAGCCATCCCGCAATCTGTTTCGCGGCGAACGCAGGCATGCCCGCCGAGGCGCATATGCCCTTCAGCTCACCGAGACTCTTCCCGTAGAGCGGTTCCATGTCGATTGCTTCCGAAATCATCTCTCGCAACTTTTTTCTGCAGCCGTGCCGGACGCAAGCTCTGTCCGGGCCGTAACCGCACGGTTACAAAAGTAGACAAAAAACATCATTTTTTAACCGCCGCTACGTTTTTTTGAAATTTTATCCTTATATTTGTGACTGCATATGCCCTGCCCTGCATATCGGAGGCCCTCAGGCCCCGCGGCGGGGAGCGTGTTTACGGGAGAAGATACGTTATAAATTGACTTAATAAATGGAACTTAAGAAAAATCCGAAAGTAGACATCAACAACAGGAGGACCCTCCTGTTTGAAATCGGCTTGGTAGCTTCGCTCCTCATCGTAATCGGTGCGTTCCTCTATACCTCCGAGAACAAGGTGGAGAAGATCGAAATGAATTACGGCACTGTGGAGGAGCAGATAACCGAAATCACCAGACAGGACCAGAAACCGCCTGAGGCGCCGAAGAAGACCAACATCACCGTCATCTCCGATGTGCTCAACATCGTGACCAACGACACGAAGATATCCACCAACGTGGACTTCGCCGAGTTCGACAACGACATCGAGTTCATCCAGCAGGTAGCCGTTGAGGACGAGGAGCTGACCGATGACCAGCCGTTCGTAAAGGTAGAGGTGATGCCGTCGTTCATGGGCGGAGACTTAAATACGTTCCGCAAATGGGTGAATGACCGTCTCAGATACCCGCAGCTGGCACAGGAGAACAATATCTCCGGACGTGTGCTGACGATGTTCGTCATCGAGCGCGACGGTTCGCTTACAAACATACAGGTGCTCCAGTCGCCTGACCGCTCCCTCTCGGACGAGGCCGTGCGTGTGCTCAAGACCTCGCCGAAGTGGACCCCGGGAAAACAGAGAAACCAGGCGGTGCGCGTAAAGTACACCCTGCCGATAGATTTCCGTATCCAGAACTGATAGGGAACACGATTTGAAAGGGTATCCGAAAGGATACCTTTTTTTTACCCCTGAAAGAGACGATGGCCGAGACAAAAGAGAAAAACACAACGACAGAGATCCGGCGCGAACACGCCGTCCTCGTATCGGTAATACGCGACGGGATGCAGCCGCAGCAGGCCGAAGAGTACCTCGACGAGCTTGAGTTCCTCGCCGAGACGGCATCCATCGTCACCGTGCGACGCTTCCTGCAACGTCTGCCGCAGCCGTCGGCACGAATATACGTCGGCCCGGGCAAGCTGGAGGAGATAGCCGAATACTGCAAGGAGAACGAAATCGACGTCGTGATATTCGACGACGAACTCTCCCCGTCGCAGACCCGCAACATCGAGCAGGCAATGCCGTGCCGCATCATGGACCGTACGCGGCTCATACTCGACATATTCATGTCGCGCGCGCAGACCGCATACGCCAAGACGCAGGTCGAGCTGGCCCAGTGCCAGTACATGCTGCCGCGTCTGGCCGGACTGTGGACCCACCTCGAACGCCAGCGCGGAGGAACCGGAACCCGAGGCGGAGCCGGAGAGCGCGAAATCGAGACCGACCGCCGAATCGTGCGCAACCGCATAGCCAAGCTCAAGGAGGACCTCAGGAAGATAGACCGCCAGATGGCCGTACAGCGCTCGAACCGCGGGAGCATGGTCCGCGTATCGCTCGTGGGGTACACCAACGTCGGAAAGTCGACGCTCATGAACCTCATCTCGAAGAGCGACGTCTTCGCCGAGAACAAGCTCTTCGCGACGCTCGACACCACCGTCCGCAAGGTCGTGTTCGACAACCTGCCGTTCCTGCTGTCGGACACGGTAGGATTCATACGCAAGCTCCCGACCGAACTCATCGAGTCGTTCAAGTCGACGCTCGACGAGGTACGCGAGGCCGACCTGCTCATACACGTGGTCGACATCTCCCACCCGCAGTTCGAGGAGCAGATAGAGGTGGTAAGGCAGACCCTGCAGGACATCGGTGCCGGCGACAAGCCCGTATACCTCGTATTCAACAAGATCGACGCATACCGTTACGTCCGCAAGGACGAGGACGACCTCACACCGCCCACCAGGGAGAACATCTCGCTCGAGGAGCTGCAGCGGAGCTGGTTCGCACGGCAGAACACCCCGTGCATATTCATCTCGGCACGCGAACGCACCAACATCGAGAAGCTCCGCCGCGACCTCTACGGCATGGTGCGCGAGATACACTGCGGGCGATACCCGTTCAACAACTTTCTATATTGATTCCTGACAGGACAAACCGTTAAAACGAAATAGGACATGCTGCATATCATCGACCAGCAGAACTCTCTGCTCAACAAGTTCATCGCCGAACTGCGCGACGTGAACATCCAGAAGGACTCGATGCGCTTCCGCCGCAATATGGAGCGCATAGGCGAAATCGCCGCACTGGAGGTGTCGAAGACGCTCAACTACCACTCGAAGATAGTCGAGACGCCTCTCGGCAAGGCCTCCGTCATGGCCATAAGCGACACGGTGGTGCTGGCGACAATCCTGCGTGCGGGACTGCCGTTCCACCAGGGATTCCTCAACTACTTCGACGATGCCGAGAACGCATTCGTGTCGGCATACCGCAAGAACACCTTCGACGGCAAGTTCATAATAAAGGTGGAGTACATCTCCTGCGGAAGCCTCGAGGGCAAGACGCTGATGCTCGTCGACCCGATGCTGGCGACAGGCTCGTCGCTGGTTGCGGCCTACGAGGCGCTCTGCGAGAAGGGCGGAAAGCCGGCCCACACGCACCTCGTATCGGTGCTCGCAAGCCGCCAGGGCGTCGACTACGTCCTCTCGAACACCGATCCGGAGCGGGTTTCGCTCTGGTGCGCCACGGTCGACGAACACCTCAACGACCGCAAGTACATCGTACCGGGACTCGGCGATGCGGGCGACCTCGCATTCGGCGAAAAGATAGGATAGCCGGGCGTATCCACACGACAAGAAATCCGTTGCCGCGCACTTCATGGTGCTGGCAACGGATTTTTCGAATCTCAGGCTCAAGGATTACGGCTGAGGCACTGCAGATGACGGGCCGACGGACGGGCCGCACGGCCTCACCTATTTCAGCCTGGCCGATACGAGCGACATGAACTCCTCGCGCGTACGGTGGTCCGAGAGGAATATGCCGGTAAAGGCCGATGTCACGGTCGACGATGCCTGCTTCTCCACGCCGCGCATCTGCATGCACATGTGCGAGGCCTCGATGACGACGGCCACGCCCATCGGGTTGAGCGCCGCCTGTATGGAGTCGCGTATCTGCAGCGTCAGGCGCTCCTGAACCTGCAGGCGGCGGGCATAGCACTCCACCACGCGCGCGATCTTCGAGAGACCCGTGATGTAGCCGTTCGGGATGTAGGCCACGTGGGCCTTGCCCACGAACGGGAGCATGTGGTGCTCGCATATCGAGAATATCTCGATGTCGCGCACCAGCACCATCTGCTTGTACTCCTCGCGGAATATGGCCGAGCGGAGTATAGCGTCGGGATTCTCGTCGTATCCCTTGGTCATGAATGCGAGGGCCTTGGCCACGCGCTCCGGGGTCTTGAGCAGCCCCTCGCGGGAGGTATCCTCGCCCAGAAGTTCGAGAATCCGCCCAACATGCAGCTTCATCTCGTCAATGGTCGCCGCATCGTAGCGGTCTTCACGTATATAGTTAACCTTTTCCATCGTCATTTTCCTGTTTCAGACAAAAAACCGGCCAGCTTCCTCACTGCTCGTCCGCGGTGCGAGACAGAGTTCTTCTCATCGCCGTCCATCTGGGCGAAGGTACGGTCGAAACCGTCGGGCATGAAGAGCGGGTCGTAACCGAACCCGCCGTCGCCGCTCTCGCTCTCGACTATGCGTCCGTCGACACGCCCCTCGAAGAGGTACTCGCGGCCGTCGAGAATCAGCGCCACCACCGTGCGGAAGTGCGCGCTGCGGTCGGCACACCCCTCCAGGTTGCGCAGCAGCAGGCGGTTGTTGGCCGCGAAGTCGTGGCCGTCGGTGGCATAGCGCGCCGAGTGCACCCCCGGGGCACCGCCCAGAGCATCGACCTCGAGCCCCGTATCGTCGGCAAAGCAGTCGCGGCCCGTACGCCCGTGGACATAACGCGCCTTGGCAAGGGCGTTGCCCTCGAGCGTCGGCTCGTTCTCCGGGATATCCTCCGTGATGCCGCACTCGCGCAGCGTCACAAGGCGCACCCCCTCCCCGAGAATGACCTGCACCTCGGAGAGCTTGTGTGCGTTGTTGGTTGCAAATATTATCTCTTTCATATCTTCTTCAATCGTGTAGTGCAGCCCCGCTCCGGCAAACGGAAACGCCGGCGCCTACAGCCGTTCGGCCTCCAGCTGCGCGAGGCGGTAGTCGGCGTCGCACTTGTCGATGATGGCCTTCACGACGGTGTCGATCTCCGTCCCCTCGCGGTAGTCGGCCGGGCAGACGTGGTTGACGCGGTTGTCGCGGATGAGCGTGTTCATCTCGTTGCGCTTGCCCTTCTCGGCCGGGTTATAGACGGCGATGGAGTGTCCGCCGAAGTTCTTCACGAGCCGCATGCACGGGATGTCGGTCGTACCGTCGCCCACGTAAATCATACGCGAGAATGGCACCGGACGCCGGCTCTCCTCCATGTAGCGGTTCACCAGCTTCGTGTCGTAGACCGATTCCACGCCCTTGTTTATCTTGAATATGAACTGCGTCTTGTTGGTGTAGTTCACCGCAACCGCAGGCCAGTAGGCTATGCCGTCGACATTGTATAGGAACGAGCAGGCATATATCTTGCGGAAGCGGTCGGCAATCGACGTCCCCTCGATAATCTCCTTCAGACCCGAGGAGTTGATGTAGTGCAGTATGCGTATGCCGCGTGCCTCACCGTAGGCGTTTACGCGGTCGAACCACTCCTCCACGCCCGGGAACAGCACCACATGACGGCCCGACTCCTGGAACGCCTCGCGGCGCAGCGACAGGCCCTTGGCCCGCGCCTCCTGGATCATGCGCGCCATGTAGGTCAGGATCTGGTCGGCATCCTGCTCCTCGGCGAGCGTGTTGGATTCGCTCCAGAACTCCTTGTTGCTCTTGCCGACGGCAGGAATGAAGTCGTACTCCTGCATGTTGCCGGCAGCCAGCGTGCCGTCGAAATCGTATATCAACGCAATGGTGAACTTGTACTGCCCTTCGGCCGATTCCCTTGAAGCCATAGAATAACTCGTATCTGTTTCGCACAAAGATACTAACTTTTTCGGATTTGCGCCCTGCGGAGCCGCT
This sequence comes from uncultured Alistipes sp., assembly GCA_944322005.1. Taxonomy (GTDB): domain Bacteria; phylum Bacteroidota; class Bacteroidia; order Bacteroidales; family Rikenellaceae; genus Alistipes. The sequence continues at coordinate 184,138 of CALUNL010000002.1, read as the reverse complement.
TTTACACGCACGTCGGCGCGGCACCCGTCCGGAAAGGAGACAAAAACGGCGTAAACGGTTAGCGCAATGAACGTTTTTTTAGTAACTTTGCTCGAAGACGACAAACAAATTCACACAGACTATGGAATTCGGAAAACTGCTGGAAAAACGCCGCAGCGTGCGGCGCTTCCTCGACAAACAGGTGCCGCGTGAGGTGATGGAGGGGATTCTGCGACAGGCCCTCACCGCGCCCTCGGCACGAAATACGCGCTCGACGCGCTTCATGGTCGTAACCGACCGCAACACAATCGAAAAGATGGCCTCCGTGCGCGACTACGGCGCTGGATTCCTGGCCGGAGCGCCTGCGGCCGTCGTGGTCATGGGCGACACCTCCGCCTCGGACCTCTGGGACATAAACTGCGCCATCTCCGCGACGCTGCTCCAGCTCGCATGCGTCGATGCCGGCCTGGCATCGTGCTGGGTGCATATGGCCGGACGCCCGCGCCGCAAGGATGACCCGCAGGGCGAGTCCGCCGAAAACTACCTGCGCTCGCTGCTGCCTATACCGGCACAGTACCGCGTGGAGTGCATAATCGCACTCGGATACTCCGACTTCACGCCGGCACCGCTGCCGCCGCACGACGACTCGGCATCGATAATCTGGGCCGATTAGTTGTCCGCCTCGCGGAAATTGACTATCTTCGCACCGCAGGTTCGGTCCATCGCTGCCCGCAACGGGGAGAGGAAAGTCCGAGCAACACAGAGCACCGCACAAGTTAACGGCTTGATGTCCGTGAGGGCATAGCAGCGTAACAGAAAACAACCGCCCGCACAGGGTAAGGGTGAAAAGGCGGGGTAAGAGCCCACCGCGGAGGCAGCAATGTCGTCCGGCAGTACGTCTTGCGGGTTGCAAGGTTATGTATATCGGCAGTCAAGGGTTGCTCGCCCGATGCCGAGGGGTAAACCGCTTGAGGCTGCGGGTGACCGCAGTCGTAGATAAATGATGGACTAAAACAGAACTCGGCTTACGGAACCTGCCGCAATGTCCGGAGATGCATCGGCGTCTCCGGATTTTTCGTATCCGGAGCTCTGCCGCATACGGAACCGGCTGTTGCGCAGGGATGCGCACGGGAAGGCCGCACCTTAAAGGCCGCCCCCTGAAGGCCCGTTCAGAAATCGGGAAAGAGCTCCAGCTCCCCCGCCCCGCTGTGGAAGGTCACGCGGTGGTGCGGCGAGAGACCGTAGCGGCGCACGGCGAGACGGTGTTCGCGCGTGGGATAGCCCTTGTTCTTCGCCCAGCCGTACATCGGCCACTCGGCGTCGATGCGCAGCATGTACTCGTCACGGAAGGTCTTCGCAAGGACCGATGCCGCCGCGATGTCGGCGTAGCGGCCGTCACCCTTGACGATGCAGGCGTAAGGTATGTCGAGCCGCGTGCGGAAACGGTTGCCGTCGATGGCGAGGAACTGCGGCTGCGGGTCCAGACGCACAACGGCCAGCGACATCCCCTCGAACGAGGCATTGAGGATGTTTATCTCGTCGATGCGCTCCGCCGACACCTGCTCCACGGCCCACGCCACGGCCTCGCGACAGATAATCTCGCGCAGCAGGTCGCGGTTGCGCGCCGTCATGCGCTTCGAGTCGTCCAGAAGGGGGTGCGAGAAGTCCGGCGGAAGTATCACCGCCGCAGCAAACACCGGACCGGCAAGGCATCCGCACCCCGCTTCGTCACATCCGGCCTCCAGAAGTTCGCTCTGATATGAATTCTCCAGCATCGGCAACTTAATTTGCTCCCCCAAAGATAGCACTTTTGTATAAAAAACGTAACTTTGTCTCATGCAACCGGTATCCGTAACACGCCAGTCGGGATTCATGGCCATGATGACGGTGATTGCGATACTCGCCGTCTCGTACGTGCGAATGTCGCTGTCGCCGCACGCCGCAGAGGCCGCAGAGTGCCCGTTCCCCCCGCGACCGCTCGAAATCGCCGCCGCGGTGCTCCTATCGTGCTGCGCCGCAATGGCCGCCTGCCGTACGGCCATAACCGCCGGGATGCTGAAGAGCTTCGACACCACGGCAATACCCCTGTTCGGAATCGTCGCCGTCGGCATATACGCATCGCCATACGCCCTGAACGCCTCCGCCGCCGCACTTTGCACGGCGATGGCCCTGCTGCTCCTCGTACGCAACATCCCGAGGCCCGACGAGAAGGCATCGGTATTCTTCGCGGGGATGCTGCTGGGAGGTGCCGTCGCATTCTACCCTCCGACGGTAACGCTCTCGCTGCTGATTCCGATCTCGATTGTGATATTGCCGCTGTCGCCACGCCAGTGCCTGCTTGCCGCAACCGGATGGGTACTGCCGCTCCTGGCTGCGAGCTACGTCAACTGGTACGCCGGCGCCGAGTTCGGCGCCTTGGCTTCGAACATATGGGAGATGCTCGCCACAAGACGTCCGACGGAGTTCGGGCCATTCCCGTTCGCCGCAACGGCCCTTGTCGCCGCCTTTGCCGCAACACTCGCCGCCGGACCTTTCGTCGGCCGTGCCGGGAGATCGAAGATGCTGATAAAGGAGCGCAAGGCCATCGGAATGGCCGTCTCGGCAATGGTGCTCTCACTCGCGGCATTCGCAATCCCGGGATGCGGAACAGCGATGCTCAACACGGCGGCATGTCCGGCCGCAATCCTCGCCGCAACATCGCTATCAAGAATGCCGAGAAAGGTGTCGAACCCCGTATACTGGGGTATGCTGATTCTATTTGTCGTCCACCTGTTTTTCGAATAAAAGGCCGTCCGAACTGCTCCAGAAGGGCAGGAAATCCATATCCGCACACATTGTTTCAATATTTTATTGCAATTTCCATTGTTTATTAGTAATTTCATGTTGCAAACAATGAAATATGTCGGGATATCACAGATCGGTAATAAGGCTGTTCGACGAAAAGTTCGGCGGAACGGAGAGACGCTACACATTGCGAGTATTCGTCATAGGATATGTTGTCAGCGGATTGAAACGCATGTACGAAGATGGGGCCTGCACAGCATCGTTTATCCAGGGTGACATGTTCTGCATCGGCCCGGGCGAACACCACATGGAACATCGCCGTACGGCAGAACGGCCGTACGAGGAGATAATCTTCATGTACGACATCGGGGAGCTGCAGCATACGGCATCCCACCTGAGCGTGATACGCCGGTTCAGCCCCGAGGAGCTGCCATACGGGGAGAGCAGCGGCTGCTGCCACTGCGGCGAACGGGCGCCGTCGATGATACGCAGCTTCTTCACGGCGGCGGCGCGATGTTTCGAGAGCGGGAAAGGGCTGTCGGAGGAGGAGATGCTGTTCAGGAAGGAGGAACTCGTGATGATGATAATGGCATACGGCTCGGCAGAGGTGTGCAGGTTCATGCTCCGGCACACGGAGTGCAGCCCCTCGGCTATGTTCGAGCAGATAGTCTACGGAAGCATATTTTCGAAGCGTCCGCTGAATGCAATAGCTCACATGTGCGACAGGTCGCTGTCGGCATTCAAGACGGAATTCAAGCGCAGGTTCGGATGCACCCCGCACAGGTGGTTCGTCGAACAAAGACTGAACCGCGCCCTCGTGCTTCTCCGGTCATCGGCCATACCGGTATCCGAGGTGAGCGCGCAGTGCATGTTCCCAAACACCTCCTACTTCATCAAGATTTTCCGCAAACACTACGGTATAACACCTTCGGCATACCGCCGACGGAGCATGGCATCGGCCGAGATCACGGCCGCGGCCACCGATACGAAAAGGCCGGCGGAAGCGGCGGGTACGGAGGCCGCATTTTTTAAATAAGTTAAAAATATTAATCGAAAATCATATTTTTAATATATGAATAATGCGCAAACGGAGCTTTTTTCGTAAATTATTTACAATAAAATTTGGTCTTATTGAAATAAACCGTATATTTGTATCAACAAATACGGGGTTCTCCCGTTGCTCATTAACCTAACTAACCTAACACAGGGGGCTTTCGAGTTGCCAGACTCTTAAGTCCCGTTCTTTTTTATACCCGAAGACGACCTTCACCGCGGCCGCCCTGCGTGCCGGAGCGCCTCCGACATTCGCAGAAAAAGCCGACAGGAAGTAAGTACGCTTGGGCATAAGGTGGTGTGTACACGCTGGTACGATAGGTCGCGCGGGCGGAATGCCGACGGCCGGAATCCAGACACAAAAAAAGGGTGCGGAGATCTCCGCACCCTTCATTTGCATACCGTCGGGGAATTAATAGCTCAAAACCTTCGACGATGCATAGGATATCTTGAGCGCATTGGCGCGACGAAGCTCCTGCTTAACGTCGGCAATGATACCCATTCGCGTATTCTCATCGCTCTTGAGGCATATGGTCATCGAGGCACGGTCGAACTCGTTGAGTTTGTCGCGCTCGCCCGCAACGAAATCCAATATGTCCTTCGTAGTCTTGTAGGAGTCGTTGAGCTGAATCTTCGGTGCAGTACCGAACTTGGCCTGCATCTGCGGAATAGGAACTCCGATGTGGATGTAGCTGACAAGCGACTTCTTCTCAAGCTTCTGAACCTCCGTAGCGTCAGGGAGACGGTAACGTACCAACAGCTCCTGATCGCGCATGGTGGTGGTGACCATGAAGAAGAACAGAATCATAAAGATGACGTCCGGAAGCGATGCCGTTGAAATCGGGGGCAGACTCTTGTCGCCCTTTTTCTTCATTACTGCCATACTACTTCTTCAATATTTTACGCGGCTCTGCCTCCGAAATCTTCAGCGGTACCGCCTTAACAATCACTTTCTTTTGTTCCTCTTCAAGCTTGGCGAACTTCTCGCCGAACTTGCTCATGGCCAATTCATCGCGAACCTCGTTGAATGCACGCGTAAGCTCGTTCTGTACCATGATGTACACCTTGTAGCTCGTTTCGCGCGTATTCTGGAGGGAGATGATTCCCTGGCTCACCGGATATACCCACTTCGAACCGTCGGGCATATCTATCTCGGTATTCACCTTCTCCGGCAGATTCTCATCGTCGAACGGATTGAGGATGAACTCCTTGGCCTTGTCCTTCAGGAGATGGATATCCATCGTCTGACCTCCGGCCATGATGTTGCCGCTTCCCGACACGAACACCAGAAGAAGATTGCGCTCCTTGACATCGGTGTCGGCCTGCTTGACGTTAGGATCAGGCATCGGCGGAAGGATACGGACCAGACCCGTATCCACGTTCATCGTGGTTGCGACGAGAAAGAATATGAGCAGCAGGAAGGCGATGTCGGCCATGGAACCGGCGTTAATTTCCTGTATCTTTCTCTTGTTTATCGGCATTGTGTTTTCCTTTCTATTTAAGTGCGTTGCGAATCTCCGACACTATTGCCACGATGATTGCGACCGAAAGCGCAACATAGGTGACGATGATGCTCGACTCGGTTATTACCAACTCGGTCGGATTGTCGAATACGCCTCCTGCCGAGTTCGGAATGGCAAGGCCCTTGTGGCTCAATGCGATGCCGACCGATGCGCCTACCACTACGACGACAATCGCAATGGACAGAAGCGCCTTCTTGATACCGGCCGGGTTCTCTACCATGCCCTTGATGGCGGAGTAGAGGACTGCCAGAACAGCACCGGCCAACAGGACGTAACCCCATATGAGGTTGGCGCTGATGGAGGCATCCGAACCGCCGGTAACGCAGGCATAAACCAGAAGCACCAGCGTTACGACCAGGAGCACGCCCAGCAATATGTTCAATATTTTTTTCATAATTTAACTTTTACTCAATCTCAGGTTCGGGTCGTTATTTCTTGTAAGCGGTAAGCATGTCCATAAGGATGATGGAAGAGTCCTCCATCTCGTTTACCAGGCTGTCAATCTTCGCGATGATGTAGTTGTAGAACAACTGAAGAATAACAGCGGCGATAAGACCCAACAACGTCGTAAGCAACGCAATCTTGATACCTCCTGCAACCAGCGTCGGGGAGATGTCACCTGCTGCCTGGATGGAGTCGAATGCATCGATCATGCCGACAACGGTTCCCATAAATCCCAACATAGGAGAAAGTGCGATGAACAGACCGATCCAGCTCAAGCCCGACTCCATCTGGCCGGTCTGAACCGAACCGTAGGATACGACTGCCTTATCAACTGCATCCAGACCCTGGTTGTAACGGTCAAGACCCTGATAGTAGATCGATGCGATCGGGCCCTTGGTGTTACGGCAAAGTTCCTTGGCTGCCTCGATGCCGCCCTTCTTCAGGGTCTCCTCAACCTCGAGGACAAACTTCTTGGTGTTGATGGTCGAGAGCGAAAGATAGAGGATACGCTCGATGGCAACTGCCAGACCGATTACAAGACACAAAAGCACCGGAAGCATCCATGCCCAGTCTCCCTCGAGGAACTTCTGCATCAGAACGTGGTGCAGGGACTCACCGGCAATTTCTACCTCGGCGTTTGCCACAGCCTCTTCAACGACAGTCTCTGCTGCCAAAGAATCGGTCGCCTCAACCTGTGCTACCTCTGCAGCCTCACCTGCAGCAGGAGTCTGTGCCAAAACGCTTGCAGGGGCGATAGTCATCGCAGCCACTGCCAAAACCAAAAAAATTTTTTTCATAGTTGTTTTTTGATAAGTTTAAAAATTCGTTTGTTTTTCAGTTTTTAGTTTTTTTTCTTATGCTTTGTCTGTTTTATCACGTCAATAACGTCTCGGCCGCCCGCCGCAGGGCATCGCGCTCCGGGCGTGAAAAGTACGCCATGCGAGCACCAACAGTCTGTACATCAACCGATTATAACTCAAACAACCCTCCCGATCAAACAAGACCGGGCACATATCAGTCCGAAATATAGAAATTTTTTTCCGTTCGTGCAAAAACCTATGCCGTAAATTCTCCCCTCAACGGGTTCGAAAGCATGGCCGCCAGCTCTGCCGGAGTCGGATTTTTGCCCAAAGCCCACATGAGTTTGGTGACGGCCGCCTCGGTGGTCATGTCGTAACCGCTCACGACGCCTATGTCGTGCAGTCTGACGCCCGTTTCGTACAGCTCCATCGCCACGCGGCCGCTGCGGCACTGCGACACGTTGATGACCGTAACGCCGCGCCGTATGGCGTCCGACAGCACGTCGATGAAATAGGCTCCCGTCGGGGCGTTGCCCGTGCCGAAGGTCTCGAGGACCACTCCGCGCAGGCCGTCGACCGACAGCACGGCACGCAGCATGCGCCCGTCGATGCCCGGGAAGAGCTTCAGCACCATCACGTTGTCGTCCATGCGCTCCGAAATCCTCAGCTCCCCGGCACTGAACCGCGCGTCGGACCACCCCTCCGGATAGAGTATGTCGTCGGTGTTGTAGCGGATGTTCACACCCACCTCCGCAAGCGGCGGATAGTTGTTCGAGTCGAACGCGCTCAGCGCCTCGGCACTGATTTTCGACGTGCGGTTGGCCCTGAACAGCCGGTTCTGGAAATAGAGCGACACCTCCGGCACCAGAGGGCGTCCGTCGCGCTCCGCAGCCGCTATCTCTATCGCTGTGATGAGGTTCTCGCGGCCGTCCGTACGCATTATGCCCATCGGGATCTGGCTGCCGGTGAAGACCACCGGCTTGGCGAGGTTCTCCAGCATGAAACTCAGCGCCGATGCCGTGTAGGACATCGTATCGGTGCCGTGCAGCACCACGAACCCGTCGTACGACGAGTAGTTGTCGCGTATTATGCGTGCGAGCTCCGCCCACAGCGCCGGCGTCACGTTCGACGAGTCGATGGGCGTCATCTTCACCACGTCTATGCCGACATTGAGGCTGCGCACCGACGGGAACTCGCTCTCGATGGAGTTGAAGTCGAACGGGGCCAGCGTGCCGTTCGCGTCACGGCGCATGCCGATTGTTCCGCCCGTATAGATTATCAGAATCGATGGTTTGCTCATATATTATTTTATTGTTGTTGCACTCCGAATATCCTTATGGCATTGGCCGTCGTCGCCGCGGCCACCGTATCGTAATCCACGCCCTTCAGCTCGGCGATCTTCACGCAGACGAAGCGCACGTACGACGGCTCGTTGCGGCTGCCGCGGTGCGGGACGGGCGTAAGGTAAGGGGCATCCGTCTCGATTACGATATCCTCCAGCGGAATCTGCGACACCACCTCCGCAACGGCGCTCTTGCGGAAGGTGACCGTACCCCCGACGCCGAACACGAAGTCTCCGCACCCGCGCAGCGCGCGGTAGCACTCCATATCCGACGAGAAGGCATGGAAGACACCCCTCACGCCGCTGCCGGCGAACCGCGACATCACCTCCGCCATCCGCTCCCACGCGTCGCGCGTATGAACCGCAATCGGCAGGCCCCTCTCGACGGCCCACCCGACCTGCGTCGCGAACGCCTCCGTCTGCTCCTCCACAAAATCCCGGCTCCAGTAGAAGTCGAGCCCTATCTCGCCGACGGCGCAGAAGGGTCCCACGCCCGGCGGCGGAGAGTCGAGCAGCGAACGCACCCGCGCAAGGTCATCCCTCCACGACGGGTTGTCGTTCACCGACGTCGGGTGCAGGCCCATCATCGGCCTCACCGCCTCCGGATGGCTGCGGCAGAGGTCGAACATCCTTTCGTAGCTCTCGCCGTCGATGGCCGGGAGCAGCATGAGCCCCACACCGGCCTCCGCGGCACGGGCGACAACCGCCTCGCGGTCATCATCGAATTCGGGCTCGTATATGTGTGTATGCGTATCTACAAGCATGTCAGATCAGCTTTTCATAACGGTTTCCGGGCAGGCAGCGCACCGCACCCGACAGCTCCAGCTCCATAAGCACGGCTCCCGCACGCCCTATGTCCATGCCGGCGCCAGCCGCCAGCCTCTCCATCGGGACCGGTTCACCCGAGAGCGGGAAGAGCCCCAGCAGCAGAGACTCCTCTCCGGACAGGTCGCGCTCCTCAATCCTCACACGCGTAACGCCATCCGGCGCCGTCCAGCCGAGTTCGTGCATGACATCCCCGCCGGAGGTCACGAGCTGTGCCATCCGGCTGCGTATAAGGGCATTGGTTCCGGCAGACATGGCATCGGTCGTACGTCCCGGCACGGCCATCACCGTACGCGAATAGCCGTCTGCCGCACGGGCCGTGGAGAACGAGCCTCCGCCCACCGGCGACTCGACCACGACGAGGCCCATGCCGAGCCCCGCGACGATGCGGTTGCGCGGGATGTAGAGCATGCCGTTCTGCCGCGTCTGCGACGACACCTCCGAGAGTACGGCCCCTCCGCGCGAAACCATATCGCGCGCAAGCGCCGAGTTGTGCGCCGGGACAACGTCCGGCAGTGCATTCGCCACTACGCCCGCAGTCCTCAACCCGAAGGCGAGAGCGGCCCTATGGGCTGCGGCATCGGTTCCGAAAGCCAGCCCGCTGACGATGACCGTATCGGGGAAGGCCGCGGCCACAGCCTCGACAATCTCATTGCAGACCCGTTCGCCGTAAGGCGTCATCCTTCGCGTGCCGACAATCGACAGCACATGTTCCGACAGCAGCGCCTCGGCCTCTCCCGAGACATAGAGCACATGCGGGAAATCGGGTATTGAACGCAGCTGCGGCGGATACTCCCTGTCGGTGGATGCTATCGCGCGGATACCGTTCCGGCGGCAATGCTCCATCTCGCGGCGGGCCTTGTCGAAGCCCTTGCGGGCGGCGATATTTGCGGCGACCTCGGGTTTGAGTTCGGCCCGTTCGACAAGATCGGATACGGGGGCCTCAAAGACGGATTGCGCATCGGGATATACATCGAGCAGATGTGCGACGCCACGCGTACCGAGTTGCGGCACGAAAGTCAATGCTATATCCTCTATTGTCACCTTGAAATTGGTTTAGCGATTCGCAATTCTCTGTAAAGGTACTATTTTTTTTGGTGATAAGAATAAATATTCCTATATTTGCAAACCCGAACGCGCCAAACCGGTGTCAACGAAGGTCGTAAAGTCCGGACAACGGGGTTCCGCAAACCGCCCGTCGGCAAGGAATGGGAGGGCGAATAGGCAGGGATAAAGGCGTAGAGGGGCAGATAAATGGTCTGATGGCCGAGTGGCTAGGCAAAGGTCTGCAAAACCTTGTACAGCGGTTCGATTCCGCTTCAGACCTCACGAAAGAGGCTTCTAAACAGTTGTTTAGAAGCCTCTTTTACTTGGTGAACAGAATAGCTGCAATACCTTTATTTTGAAATTTCTTGACACGACTTATAAAACTCCATTGTATTCATTACCTTGGTTCCGATAGACACCTCTTCATAGATAGCCTTCGCCTTTTTATACGCACGTTTATCATTGGTAATAAACAGCTGACAATACGCTCCATAAAAGCAATGCCGTGCATCATTGAATAGATTGTTATATTTATTCTTATCTGATAGCGTATCGGAAGCATATCCAACAAAATCGAGCAGCATATATTTACTTACAATAGTATGGCATACATCCGATTTAACGTATTGTTTGTGATTTAATAAAAACCACTCGTCAAAATTTCTGCCGAAAGGCGACTTTGTCAAATCAGCATTTATATTGGAGATTATATTCTTCCTAACATTGCCAATATTTTTATTAAGTGGGAAATAATCGTTGAACTGTTTCCTCAATTCATTATATTCGGAAGGGTCAGTCACCATTCTCTGCAGCATATTTATCGTATCATCCATGAGATTATAGAAGGTATTCCATTTATATGTATTAGGAAAATTCTTCTCAAAATATTGCTGTTCCGCCGAAGACAAATTTTCAATGCAAATGCCACTTGGTATCACTTTAAACATATCTAACAGCACATTTGACATACCGGTAGCACCTTGAAGAGTGTTACAAAATTCCTCCATCGAAGGGATCATATTGCTGTTTTTGTTAATAATCTCATTGAAGAACTCTTTGGGCTGGCGCAACGCAAAAGTCGGATTTTGCATATTCCAATACAGACATATACAAATATTATCCGAAATATGAGACAAGAACTCCAAATCCCGTTCAACAAACTCACAATCTCCCTTTTTATAACTTGGAACAATATCGCTCAAATGGGCATCCGAGTATGGGAAAATAATGTTTTCATTATTTTTTGAATCCTCAATAAACCCATACATGAAATCAATATCAATCCTTGACTTCCGAATTGCATCATTGCGAATTAAAGAGATGACGTTTGAGTCCAGATAAACAGTAAACGGTAAATTCATTAATGACAATTTATTTGCTATCTTAACTAAAGATTATGAAACATATCAAATCATGTACATTCGCAATTTACTGAAAATTATTTAGTTTACATAATAAATACCCGTACGTTGACAAAACAGCCATTTATAATTGACATTTTGTTTCTGCAGATATGTATTTCAAAAAAATAGCACCCTTCGCGGGTGCTATTTTTTTGAATGTTGTATGACGGACCGGGAACCGGTCGCGACTGCACTATCGCATCAACTTGCGGACTTCTGCCGCTGAGGTGACAGGACGGACAGTGCGGCTGTTCTTGACCGAAGGAAGGAGAAGCTTCACTCCCGGAACCTCCGCAACTGCCGGCGAAAGCGAAGTCGTGGTCGACGACATGACCGTAGAGAAGTCGGTCATCGCCGTAGGACCGTATCCGTTAGGGCCGTTGCCGTTCATAGGATATCCGAGAGCCTTGTATTCCGTGCCAGGGGTAAAGTCTGGCCATACATAGTCGTCGTCCACATACATAATCGAACCGAAGAATGCAACATAGTCACGAAGATAGTCCTCCGGATTCTCATACTCTTCCGGATAGTAGGTCATGAATTCGTTGTACTCCTCAACCGTAATGGCCGCCTGGTAATAGCAGCGGGTATTCTCGCCCATGGTATATATCAGACGGGCCGTATCCGCGGTTATGTCCTTGACCTCTATGGTCAGTTCGCCAGGAAGAGGAAGGCTCGGGTCAATCGGAGGAGCCGTTATTTCGAACGAGCTCGCATCGACCAGCACGTCATCCTTGTCCACGGCAGCCAGGGCAATGTAATAGGACTCGTCAGGCTGGCCGTTGAGTGCAGGCTTGAACTCCTCGCCATTCGAGAATACAGGGATCATTCCGGCACCGTAATAGAGCTCCACAACCTGGTCGATGGTCATTCCGAGCTCCGGAAGTATCGCAGTCGAAACAACAAGGGCTCCGACCTTGTCATATTTCTCCGTATCGTAGATCGCGACCTGCAGGTCGACGAGAATATCATCGTAACCGGTCATGATCACTCCGGCGGGAGATGCCGTAGCATATGTCGTAACAATCTCTCCCTTCGTGCCTTTGGCAGACACCGCCCTCGAGAGTACGGTATATGGGCCTATCGCCTCACACGGGATGACAACCTCCGCGGAAGGTGTGGCCACCGACTCGACTCCGGAAAGCGTTCCGGCCTCGAACGCCTCGTAAGCACCCTTTGCATCGGCGGACGGTAAAACCGCATATTCGATATGGTCGCAGAGCTCTCCGGGAGTCCACAACATGGTAAACCCATCATAGTCGGCATCGGTCACGGAGGCCTCAATGGTCAGTTTGGAGATGTCTTCCGGTCCGCCATCGTCGCCCTCACCACTTTTCTCACAAGACGGAAGCAACGTCACACAGAACAGTGCCGCCATAGGAAATAACAGGAATTTTTTCATCACGCACAGAATTTAAAAGGTGAATAAACAGATTTTCATCTGCAAATATATGAAAAATTATTGCATAAATTGCATTTTTATGCGCATTATATCATCCTGCACCGTTTTTTTTGTGGTTTTGCGGGACAGCCATCAATATTCATGCATACGACATGACGGTGCAAAGCGGCGAACATCAGAGGCATGCAATTTGCCGTGGTCTTGCACACGGGCATTCAGGGCTGCGGAATGCGGAGGGCCGAGCGCGCCCGTCACCGCCGGGCCGGAAGCGACACGGCAGCCACAAGCCTAAAAATCGGACGGAATGGACAGGAACGAACTTGCGACAAAACTTCTTGCGGCGATAAAGGATGGCCTCGAATGGCTCGGAATCCCGCGCGGCGCCCTCGACCGGGCGGACGAGATCATATTCATGGTGTTCATCGTAATCATCGGGCTCGCCATAGCCGCCGTAACGCACTTCATACTCGCGCAGATGGCCAGGCGGATACTGAAGCGCAGGAAAATCGGGGTCGTGGGTTCGATGCTCAGGTACGGGGTGTTCCGGAAGCTCACGTCCGTAATTCCGCCGCTGATTGTCATCGCGCTGCTGCCGTTCGCGTTCGGCACCCGTTCGGAATGGTACTCGGCAGGCGAGCGCGTGGCATGGATATGCTTCTTCGTGGCGCTGACGTTCTCCGTAAACGCAATCCTGCGCACGCTCGGCGATGCGCTGCAGGAGCGCGACGGGTGGCGCAACCGCCCGATGAAGGGTTTCATCCAGATCTTCCAGGTGCTGTTCTCCTCCGTTGCCGCCATAATCGTCGTCTCGATTGTCATCGGGAAATCGCCGGCGAACCTCATAACGGGACTCGGTGCATTTGCGGCCGTGCTGATGCTCGTTTTCAAGGACACGATACTGGGATTCGTCGCCGGGGTGATGATAACCGAGGACGACATGCTGCGTATCGGCGACTGGATTGAGATGCCGCAGAACAACATCAACGGAACGGTCACCGACATATCGCTCGACATCGTGAAGGTGACCAACTTCGACAACACGACGGTGACGATACCGCCCTACTCGCTCGTATCGGGATCGTTCATCAACTGGCGGGGAATGGAGGAGTCGGGCGGACGGCGAATCATGCGCGAATACGTGATAAAGCTCGACGGCATAACGCCGTGCTCGGCGGAGTTCCTCGAGCGCATGAAGGGGTTCGACCGCGACCTCGCGGAGTACATCACCGCCAAGCAGCGGCAGGCCGAGGAGGGACGGGCGGCCAACACCGAAAATCCGGAGGGGCTGCCCGACGGCACCATCGACACGAATCTCGGACTGCTGCGGGCATACATGTACATATACCTCAACCGCCACCCGTCGATAAACACACGGCTGCTGACGATGGTGCGCACGCTCGCCCCGACGGAAAACGGCCTGCCGCTCCAAATATACTGCTTCTCGTCGAACAGGAACTGGCCGAGCTACGAATCGATACAGTCGGAGATTATGGAGCACTTCGTGTCGGTGCTGCCGGCATTCGGGCTGCATCCGTTCCAGAACGCCGACTCGCACGACGCCCTTCTCGGCAGCATCATCGAGAGCCCGCGCAACGACCTCTCGGATATCGGAGACATACCGTGGCGGTCGATTGTCCCGCAGGGGCAGATACGGGACAGGGAAGCGGCCGGGACCGGAAAAACGGAGGAGTGACGGGCGGAAAGCCATGCGCCGCATATGTTTTTTCGCTACCTTTGTGAAAATGGCGGAGCACTGCAGACCGGAACCCCCACCGGAGCGGCGTCCGCGCACAACAAAAAAAACATCTGGAACATGGCAGACAACTACCTGGGACGCAAGATGGAGGAGTATCTCTCCCGTCCCGACACGGCAAAACACAAAGCTTCGCACACGCTGGCGCGGTTGCTCCGCAAGAACCGCAGCTGCCGCGGTTACGACGCCGGATTCAAGGTTCGCGAGGACCAGTTGCGGAAGATCATCGGCGTAAACACGTCGGTGGCCTCGTCACGCAACCGTCAGGCGCTGCGCTTCCGTCCGGTGCTTGCCGACGAGGCGCCGAAGGTGCTGGAACACGTCCGCATGGGAGGGGCGCTGCCGGAACTGCACCTTCCGCTCCCGGGAACCGAGCCTAACGCATTCATCGTTGTCTGCACGACGGCCGCCCCGGATGACGACCTCTATATCGATATAGGGATATCGGCGCAGAGCATGCTGCTACAGGCTGTCGAAATCGGGCTCAACGGCCTCTGCATCCGCGCTTTCGACCGCGAAGGCATAAAACGTGCGCTTGGGCTGACGCTGGAGCCGGTGCTGGTGATGGCCCTGGGGCGCAGCGTCGAAAAGGCCGAGACCGTCGAGATCCCGGCCGACGGCAACCACGCATACTACCGCCGCGACGGGCGGCACTATGTGCCGAAGGTGAGGGCGGAAGAGCTGATCATTCCACATGCATGCGGACAACAGCACTGACATGGCAATTACGGCATAAGCATCGTCTTTCTGTCAAAAGAAAAAGGGCGGGGCGACAATGTGTCGCCCCGCCTCAATATTATCCGTCAGCCAAACAGGCCGCTGCTACTATCTTTTTGCGATCTTCCTGGCCATCGGCTTGGCGTTGATCACCTTGACGAACTTCGGATTGCGCGAATCGAAGGAGGAGAGCGCCGAACTGTAGTCGGTAATCGACGGTACGCCGGTGAAGGAGACGGTATGCGTACGTCCTGCCTCGTCAATCAACGTTCCCTCGAGAACCATATTGGTTCCGGAGTGGGATACTGTGAGGCTTCCGTCAACGATATAGAACTCACTCAGAGAAGCCATGTCGGTGTATACCGTGTAATCCGGAGTGAATGTTCCTGCAGCCGTCTCACCCTCCTTGCCGATCGTGTAGGTTCCGGCAGGGACCATGATATTTGCCAAATCCGAAGGAGCCTCAGCGGAGAAGATATCGATAGAGTAGTAATGTCCTCCAAACACTACATAACCCTCATCATCCAGGCCGAGGTCCGAAAGCAGTACAAAATAGTTGAACTCACCGTTGAGGCTGTACTGCGATCCATAGTATTCACCATCACAGAACACTGCCTCGAATGTGACATCTTCCAGATCTCCCGAGCCCGAACTGTCCTCGTCGATAATGCACGGTCCGGTATATGTCACATGGTGCGAATAACCCGCATCATCGACAAGGGTGGCATCAACGACAATGTTGTCTCCGTCGTACGATACGACAATCTCTCCGCTTTCGAACAGGAACTTTCCTCCACCCTCCGTGGTGTCGAGATAAGCCGAGTAATCAGGGGTGAACGTACCGGCAGCGGTCTCGCCCGAAACTCCGAGCGTATAGGTTCCTGCTGGCAACTTGATGTTCTCAGGGTCGGCGGCACCCTCATTCGAGAAGATGTCGAACGTATAGTAATGGCCGTTTTCCTGTGTGTATCCGCCCACGTACTCGAGATCGGAGAGGTGCACGAAGTAGTTGTACTCCATATTGTTTCCGAACTCCTGTCCGTAATAGAATCCGGAGAAAACAGATGCCTCCAATGTAACATCATACTCTACAGGCGGTTCCGGTTCCGGCTCCGGTTCAGGTTCCGAGCCCGAATTTTTGCTACATCCGGCAAAAGAGAGGGCTGCACACATGAGAGCTGCTAAATAGAATCTTTTCATAGACGAAAAATTAAGGGTTAAACACTGTTTATTTTACCAAGTTACGATGATTGGCAAAACCGGTTTTTCAAGTTACGAAATGCCAGTTACCGCCCACTAACCACTTGCAAATATATGAACAATTATTGTATTAAGTCAAATTTATCTGTATATTTTTAAAATTTTTGCAAATTTTTTCCTGCAATGTTTCAAAACGTCATGCAAAACATATATTCGGGGCACACATTCCCCACTCACATAACACACATATTATCAGCATTTAACGTTGACATAAATACGCACTGTAAAAATATTCACGACCCGTATAATTATAAATAATAACAATTATGCATATTTTTATTACATTTCATAACCAAAATATCGGCAATACAGTTTGAATATGTTACATAGCATGCCCATACAGCGGCATTTATTATCGAAATACGATGCACCGGCACAAAATTTCAACCGATAAGCCGGCGGGTTTGGACGAAACCTCCTCAACCGACAGGCAATCGCGTCACAACGCGATGTATCCATCCGCGACAAAGCATGAGGTGCATGCTGCAGCCGCAGCATAACAGCCGCTTGATACGTATTCCGCCTGCAGCCGGAATACGGCCGCATCCCGATTTTTTCATCGGCGTCATTGTTTTATCGGGATTTTGTCATATCTTTGAATTAACAAAATTGTTAATAGAGCGCAGATGAACAGATACGGAGCAGCAGTCCCCAATGGGACAGAGACCCCGGAGCGGCCTGCATGGGCGGGACAACCGCAAAACGGGGAAACGCACGGTATGCCGTCGGACACCGGGGAGCGCCCCTCCGTGCGCAGGGTTACGGGCAACAAGGAACCGGAGATTCTTGCGGCGGCCGAACGGGAATTCATGTCGAAGGGGTTTGACGGGGCACGCACCACCTCCATTGCCGAGGCGGCTGGAGTGACGCACGCCATGCTGCACTACTACTTCCGTACGAAAGAGCAGCTCTTTTACAGGATAATCGACCGCAAGCTCCGCCTCATGGGAGAGTCGTTTCTGATGGCCGTAGAAGGGAACCCGCAACAGCCGTTTCTGCACAGGATCGAGACGGGCATAGGGAGGCATTTCGACTTCATGGCCGAAAATCCCGACCTGCCGAGGTTTGTCATAAACGAGATACTGTCGCATCCGGAGCGATACACGGTGATGCAGGAGAGTGTCAGGCGGATCGTCTCCGCCCTTACGCAGACCCTGCAGCGTGAGCTCGATGCGGCTGCCGAGCGAGGCGAGACGGAGCGCATGGACATCCGCATGCTGATGCTGGACATAATATCGCTCAACGCCTTCACATTCATATCGTATCCGATAATAGAGCCCATATTCGGGGACCTGACGGGAGAACGGGAGAGGTTCCTGAAGATGAAACGGGCCGAAAACATAGAGACAATAATGCGACGCCTCAGAAGGGCGCAAACAACCTAACACAAACCGAAATGAAAAGACTCACAGTTTGCATGCTGGCGGCAATGGCCGTATCGTGCTCCACTCCGGCCGCCTTCGATGCCGCCGGGACATTCGAGGCGACGGAGATAACCGTCTCGGCCGAGGCCTCGGGCCGCATACTCTCGTTCGACGTCGGAGAGGGTGACGCGGTCACGGGCGGAGAGGCGGTCGGGGCCATAGACTCCCTGCAGCTCCACCTGCGCAGGCTCCAGCTCGAGAGGCAGGCGGCTTCGCTCCGGAGCACGCGGCCGGACATCGACAAGCAGGCGGCAACCCTGCGCGAACAGATAGCCAAACAGCGCACCGAATGCCGCAGGGTGGACAACCTGCTGCGCGACGGCGTTGCGACACCGAAACAGAAGGACGATGCCGATGCCATGCTGCGGATGCTCGAGAGCCAGCTGGAGGCGCTCCTCTCGTCGCTGGGCAACAGCACCGCCGCAATCGACGAGAACTCCTCGGCCGTGGATCTGCAGATAGCGCAGGTGGACGACATGCTGGCGAAGTGCCGTATCGTATCGCCCGTAACCGGGACCGTTCTCGCAAAGTATGCCGAGGCGGGAGAGCTCACCACAGTCGGGCGGCCGCTGATGAAGGTTGCCGACCTCGGCAGGATGTACCTGCGCGCATACTTCACCTCCGAACAGCTGGCCGGGATGAAGATCGGCGACACGGTGACCGTTACGGCCGACTTCGGCGGGGAGAGCCAAATAGAGTACCCGGGACGCATAGTGTGGATATCGCCGGAGAGCGAATTCACCCCGAAGAGCATACAGACACGCGACTCGCGGGCAAATCTGGCATATGCGGTCAAGATTGCGGTCGAGAACGACGGCCGGCTGAAGATAGGGCTGTACGGCGAGGTAAAACTCCGATAAGGCGATGGAGGAGAGGAATGCCATAGAGGTCAGGGAGCTCACGAAGCGCTACGGCGGCGTGACGGCACTCGACAGGGTGTCGTTCGAGGTCGGGTGCGGCGAGATTTTCGGTCTTATCGGGCCCGACGGCGCCGGCAAGACCTCCCTGTTCAGGATTCTGACGACGCTGCTCGCACCCGACGGCGGCTCGGCGTCGGTGAACGGTCTCGACTCCGTCGCCGACTACCGGCAGATACGGCGCCAGGTGGGATACATGCCCGGCAGGTTCTCGCTCTACGCCGACCTATCGGTCGAGGAGAACCTCTCGTTCTTCGCGGCGCTCTTCGGCACCGGCATCCGGGAGAACTACGACCTCGTGGCACCCATATACAGCCAGATAGAGCCGTTCCGCAAGCGCAGGGCAGGAAAACTCTCGGGCGGAATGAAGCAGAAGCTCGCACTATGCTGCGCACTGATACACCGTCCGTCGGTACTCTTCCTGGACGAGCCGACAACGGGCGTGGACGCACTCTCGCGCGGCGAGTTCTGGGATATGCTCGACGGCCTCCGGCGGTGCGGCATATCGATTCTTGTCTCGACTCCGTACATGGATGAGGCCGGGCGGTGCGACCGCATAGCGCTCATAAACGAGGGCCGGATACTCGGAATCGACACCCCGCAGGGGCTCGTCGACGGATTCGACGAAGGGGTATACGAACTCTCCGGCGACGACATGTCGGGGCTGCTGGCAAGGGTGCGGGCCGAAAGGGGCATAAGCGGCTGCTATCCGTTCGGCGCGGTGCACCATGTGGTGGCCGCGGAGGGGTTCGACGCCGTGGCGTTCGTCGCAAGGATTGCCGCGGAGGGATTTTCAGGCGTCTCGATGCAGTGCATAGGGGCAGGAATAGAGGATGTATTCATAAAGAAGATGGGAAGATGACGCGCACGGTGATTTCGGTCAGGGAACTGACCAAGAGATTCGGCGATTTCACGGCCGTGGACCGCATCTCGTTCGACGTCCGCGAGGGGGAGATTTTCGGATTCCTCGGCGCCAACGGGGCCGGCAAGACCACCGCCATGAGGATGCTGTGCGGGTTGAGCTACCCCACCTCCGGCAGCGGCACCGTCGACGGGTTCGACATCATGCGCGACGGCGAGAAGATAAAGCGGCGCATAGGCTACATGAGCCAGCGCTTCTCGCTATACGACGACCTCACCGTCCGTGAGAACATACGCCTCTACGGCGGAATATACGGACTCGGGCGACGCCAGACGCAGGAGCGGATGGAGGAGCTGCTCCGGCGCCTCGACTTCATGTCGGAGAGGGACACGCTGGTGGGGTCGCTGCCTCTGGGGTGGAAACAGAAGCTCGCCTTCTCGGTTGCGACACTGCACCGCCCGGGAGTGGTCTTCCTCGACGAGCCGACGGGAGGCGTCGACCCGCTCACGCGGCGGCAGTTCTGGGAGATGATATACGAGGCGGCCGCCGGAGGGACGACCGTATTCGTCACCACCCACTACATGGACGAGGCCGAGTACTGCTCGCGCGTCTCGATAATGGCCGACGGCCGGATCCGGGCCCTCGACACGCCGGCCGCACTCAAACGGGAGTTCGGCGCCGCGACCATGGACGATGTGTTCCGGAAGATAGCAAGGGAGGCAAAACGCATTTGACACCGAAAGTAAGGGAAGAATGAAAGGTTTCGCATCATTCGTAAAAAAGGAGATCCTGCACATCCTCCGCGACCGTCGGACGATGCTCATCGTCCTGCTCATGCCGGCCGTGCTGATGCTTCTGTTCGGATTCGCCATATCGACCGAGGTGAACAACATCGACGTGGCCGCCGTCGTGCCGAAACGCTCCGAAGAGGTGCGCAAGGCTCTGGAACGGATATCGAACAACCCATACTTCACATACAAGGGAACGGTATCGCAGATGGATGCGGAGAGCTGCCTGCGCAGCGGCTTCGCCGATGCGGTGGTCGTCTTCGCACCGGATTTCGGAGTGCCGGCCGAAGCCCGAACGGACCGCCGCCCGAAGGTGCAGATAATGTTCGACGCCTCCAACAGCAACGACGCCCAGACCGGGGAGTGGTACCTTCGGGGCGTGCTTGCCGGAGAGAGCCTTGCGGCCGCCATGCCGGAGACGCGCATGCTCTACAATCCGCAGATGAAGAGCGCATACAACTTCGTCCCGGGGATAATGGGACTGATATTCATCCTCATATGCGCCATAATGACATCCGTGTCGATTGTCCGTGAAAAGGAAAACGGCACGATGGAGGTGCTGCTCGTCTCGCCGGTAAGGCCGCTGCGGATAATCCTCGCAAAGATGATTCCCTACTTCCTGCTCTCGTGCATCAACCTTGCGACGATAATGCTGCTGGCACGGTTCGCACTCGGGATGCCTATGGCAGGTTCGGCCGCAGGCACTGTCGGACTGTCGATGCTCTACGTGGTGCTGGCACTGGCTCTCGGCCTCTTCATCTCCACGATAGCCGACAAACAGGCCACGGCGCTCATTATATCGGCCATGCTGATGCTGCTGCCGGTGATAATGCTCTCGGGAATGATATTCCCCATAGAGAACATGCCGGAGATACTGCAGTTCGTGTCGTGTTTCATTCCGGCCCGGTGGTATATCGACGGACTGCGCAAACTCATGATCGAGGGGCTCCCGTTTGCGGAGGTGATGAAGGAGTTCCTGATACTGCTGGCAATGACGGCCGCCATCATGGCGATGTCGCTCAAGAAGTTCAACGACAAACTCGAATAGGGATGAAGATTCTGCTC
Organism: uncultured Alistipes sp.; assembly: GCA_944322005.1. GTDB lineage: Bacteria > Bacteroidota > Bacteroidia > Bacteroidales > Rikenellaceae > Alistipes. Next base: position 162,750 of record CALUNL010000002.1, on the reverse strand, counting down.
GTACTGCTCGACAAGGAGATACGCCAGTTCTGGCGCAACCGCTTCCTGCCCGTGATGACCATAGTCTTCCCGATTCTGGTCATGCTCATTTTCCCGTGGATTACGACCATGGAGGTGAGAAATGTCGGTGTGGTCGTCGTGGACGGCGACCGCTCGTCGGCCTCGCGGCGTCTGGTGTCGAAGATAGGGGCATCGGACAACTTCTCGCTGCTCGGGACGGCACCCGATTTCAATTCGGCACTCGCCGCTCTCGAGGCGGGAGAGGCTGACATAATAGTGGAGATACCCGACGGGTTCGGGGAGATACGGGCCGAAGAGCACCGGAACGTCAGCATATCGGCAAACGGCGTCAATGCCGTGAAAGGCGCCCTCGGCACACAGTACATGCTCCAGACCGTCATGCGCACGCAGGCCGAACTGCTCGGCGAAAAGATGCCTTTCTCTCCGGCCGACGACATCGCCGTGCTGAATCTCTACAACCCGACGCTCGAATACCGGTTCTACATGATTCCGGCACTGATGATAATACTGATGATCATGCTCGGCGGCTTCCTGCCCGCACTCAACCTCGTGATAGAGAAGGAGAAGGGGACCATCGAGCAGATAAACGTCTCGCCCGTGGGAAGGCTGCCGTTCACCCTCGCAAAGCTCATCCCGTTCTGGATAATAGTGCTGGCCGTACTCTCGGTGGCGATGCTCATAGCACGGTTCGTCTACGGGCTGACGATAGCCGGCTCGGCCGGAGCGATATACTCCGCCTCGGTGCTCTTCGTGCTGGCGATGTCGGGTCTCGGCGTGACCGTCGCCAACCACTCCTCGACAATGCAGCAGACGATGTTCGAGATGTTCTTCTTCGTGGTGATATTCGTGCTCATGAGCGGTCTCATAACACCCGTGGAGTCGATGCCGGAATGGGCGCAGTGGATAACACGCCTGCTGCCGCCGCGGTACTTCGTCGACATAATGCGTGCCGTCTACCTCAAGGGCACCACCGTCGCCGAACTGTGGCGCGAATATCTCGCCCTCGGCGGATTCGCCCTGCTTTTCGACACGCTTGCGGTGGTCGCCTACAAGAAACAGGCGTGACATGCGCCACGTCTGCATCCTGTCCACTCGGCGGCTCCGGCCGACGGCATAAACCGCCAGGGCAGAGAGCCATTGCTCCACGGTCGGCCATACATGAAATCGTCCATATATAAAAAAGGTACGGACGGAAACCCGTCCGCACCTGCCGTAGCGTGCGCCGGAATCCGGCTCTCCCTGCTGCGGAGATGCCGGAAACGGCTGCGGCGATTAGAAACCGCGACCAACCACCTGTCGCCGCATGGCCGCCGGCGCACTGCCTCTTGGGTCCGGGAGCGGGCTGCCCGCCGCACTCCCGGAATACTGCATCAATATCCCGGAGTCTGACACATGTCCGGATTGGGATTGGACTCGAACTCCGATGTCGGAATCGGCATCGCATAGTTGCGGTCGCTCCATATTATCTTGGTCTTGGCGGCACCAGGGCCCGAAACCGTCTTGTAGTAGTCGGCCTCCTGCTGTCCCATGCGCAGGCGTCGTACGTCCTCCCACCAGCGCATCTCGCCGAACATCTCGGCCCAGCGCTCGTACAGGATCGGGTCGTTGGCCAGCGGATCGGTCGGGTCGAGCGTGCGCGTACGGTCCGTAAGCGACGTGTAGTCGACAGGCGACGGCGAATCCGGCGGATAGTTGTAGGCGCGGCGGTGAACCTTGTTCACATACTCCAGCGCGGTCGACGGGTCGGTGTTCTTCAACAGCTCGGCATACATGAGGTAGATGTCCGGAAGGCGTATGAAGTAGATGTTGTACCCTGCAACGTTGCGCGTGGCCTCGGCAAGGTGTCCGTCGAGATAGTTGTACTTGCGCACCGGCCATCCGTAGAATGTTTCCGGATCGTTGCCCGTCGTCTCCGGCATCAGGTACCACGCTCCGAACTCCACCTGCGCAACCTTGCGGTAGGCGTTGACGCCGTTGATGGTCATCTGTACCTCGTCGACGAACGGCTGGAGGGCGCATACGAACAGACGCGGGTCCGGACCGTCCTCTTCGCGGCCGAGTTCGTCGCGGTGCTTCTGCTGCTGCGCCATGTACTCGTCCGAAAGCGAGTAGGTGGCATTGCCGGAGGCGTCGACACTCTTCTGCAGAACGCCTGTCGACAGCGGAGTCGGGTCGTCGTAGCCGAAGCGGGCAAGGTTGCGGTCGTGCATGTACTGGTTGCCGTAGGACATCGCCGTACGGGTGCTGTCCGGAGCGATGCAGAACGGAGGGTAGTAGAGCGAGAGCGTCGAACCGGTATTTGCGGCGCCGTAGGCGTTGCCGCTGGTCGGATCGGCCCTGTTGCCCATCTCGTAGAACGACTCGCTGTTGAACTCGTACTCGTCGTATCCGTTGAACATCATGCGGTAGCGCTCGAACGACTCGAGGCTCTTGCCGCTCTCGAATATGCACGCTTCAAGGTACTTCTTCGCATTCGCCCTGTCCCCCTCGTCGCCGGTTTCCTGCGCCACGAAGAAATAGGCCTTGGCAAGGAACGCCTTCACCGACCAGACATTCGCCCGGTGCGGGTCCGTCTGCGTCATAAGCTCCTCGGCCTTCACCAGGTCGTCGATAATGGCCCGGTAGCAGTCGCCCGTCTTCTCGCGGCCGATATAGTTGTCCTCCATGGTCTTCGGGACCGAACGCTGCAACGGAATGCCCACTCCGTCCATATCCGGCTGGCCGTAGGCCGAGAGCATGTGCCACCAGTAGAAGGCGCGGAAGAAGAGACACTCCGCCTCGTAGTTGTCGAGAGACTCCTTCTCCGACTCCGGAGCCGTGGCACGGTAGGAGGCTATCTCCTCGAGTGCCGTGTTGGTGTAGTAAACGCCAAGGCTCAAGCCCGTCCACGGGTCGGAAACCTTGCTGTTGCCGGCCTTGACCTCGCCGGCGCAGATGTCGACCCACGACTGGTCCTCGTGGTACTGGAGGTCGATGGTGTGGTCGATGCAGTACATCAGGTAGCCGGCCCAGTAGTTGCCCAGAAAGCACCAGTGGTGCTGTGCGCCGTATACCGAATTCACCAGAAGGTCGATGTGCTCCAGCTTCTTCGGGAAATTGCCGCCCGAGAGCGAGTTCGGGTCGGTCGTCTCGAGAAAGTCCGTACAGCCGGTATGGACCGCTCCCGCGAATGCCAGTATGGCGAGTCTCTTCAATATGCTTGTCTTCATGTCGTATGTGCGTTAATTAAAATGTCATGTCAATTCCGAACGATATCATGCGCGTCTGCGGATAGGTACTGCTGTAGTAGATTCCGGTAGCAGTCTTCGCCGACGAGGCGAACTCCGGGTCGAGACCCGTGAACTTCGTGAAGGTCAGGAGATTGTGACCCGATACATACACGCGCAGCTTCTGTATGCCGGCCTTGCGGGTCCAGCGGCGCGGGAGAGTGTAGCCCAGGGTCAGCGTCTTGAGCTTCAGATACGAACCGTCCTCGATGAAGTAGTCCGAATAGAGCTGGTAGTTGAGGTTAGGGTCCTTGACCGGCGCATTCCCGTTGGCGGTATCGTAGGCCATCACACGGGGCTGGTCGGTGAGACCGTTGCCGAGGAAGAAGGAGGCGTTGAATATCTCGCTTGTCGTCTGCGAGCTGTGCTGCACGCTCTGCGTGAACGACTTGGCAAGGTTCATCACGTCGTTGCCGGCAACGCCGACAAAGTCGGCCGACAGGTCGATGCCGCGGTACTCCAGCGAGATGTTGAATCCGTACTGCACCTTCGGCCAAGGGTTGCCGATGAAGGTGCGGTCCTCGTCGTTGATGGTGCCGTCGCCGTTCAGGTCGACGTATTTCAGGTCACCCACACCCGTAAGGCGCTGGTGATAGTAGGCGTGGCCGTTGGCCTGCGCTATGGCGTTGAGCTCGTCTATCTCCTCCTGCGAGGTGATGAGACCGTCGGTCTTGAGTCCGAAGAGCATGCTTATAGGCATTCCGTTCACGGTCTTGCAAGGACTCAATCCGCTGTTCGGCCATCCGCCGCCGCCGTAGATGAAAGCCGTCGGAAGACCTATGTCGACAACGCGGTTGCTGTTCTGCGAAACGTTGGCGCTTACCGAGTAGTTGAAGAAGCCTATGTTGTTGCGGTAGGCGACCTGCAGCTCCCATCCCTCGTTGTCGATACGGCCGATGTTCACCGGCATCGTACTCATGGCCGAGTAGCTCGGCATGGTGGTGATGCCCGAGGAGTTCGGCACCGCAATGTCGTAAATCATGTTGCGCGTGATGCGCTTGTAGTAGTCGGCCGACACGAGCAGGCGGTGGTTGAAGAACTCGAGGTCGAGTCCGACGTTGGTCGTGTAGATGGACTCCCACTTGATGTCCTCGTTGATGACCTTCACGTTGTTGTAGCCGCCGACCGCAGTCGTGCCGTCGAACGAGTGCTCGGTAAGCTTCTGGAACGACATCATGTAGGCGTACTTGTCAAGGGCCTGGTCGTTGCCGAGGATACCCCAGCTGAAGCGCGGCTTCACGAGCGAGAGCCAGGTCTGGTCCCAGTTGCGGAAGAAAGGCTCCTCCGAGATTTTCCATCCCACCGACACCGAAGGGAAGAAGCCCCAGCGGTTCTTCGGGCTGAACTTCGGCGAACCGTCGCCGCGGAAGTTGACCGTCAGCAGGTAGCGGTTGTCGAACGAGTAGTTCAGACGTCCGAACACCGACAGGAAACGGTCGTCGCTCAACGCTCCCGTCGCGAGCTTGCTCGCATTGGTCGAGAGCTCGAACGACTGCGGGTTGTCGACCGGGAAGTCGGTGGCCGTGGCGTTCAGGTCGGCGAACTTGCCGTACTTGGCCTCGTATCCGGCCATTATCTTGAAGTCGTGCTTCTCGGCGAAGACCTTCGCATAGGTGAGCGTAGCCGTCAGGGTGTACTGCTCGGAATAGCCCAAAGCCTTGTTGTAGCTGTCGAGCGAAGGCGAACGGCCGAGGTCGTTCAGCTCGCGGTAGTAGTCGTAGTAGTTGCCGCCGAACTGCGCCGAACCCGTGATGTTGGCCCTCAAACCCTTCACAATCTCCCAGTCGAGATAGAGGTCGGCCTCCGTCAGAAGGTCGGACTGCTCCTGGTGGTTCATGTAGAGCTCGGCATAAGGGTTGGCCCCAGAGAAGTCGATGCCGTCAGGAATCTTCGAGAACGAACCGTCCTCGTTGTAGATGTTCATGTACGGAATCGAGGTCCACGGATAGGATACCGTGTACGGATTGCCCTTGATGCGCGCCAGGTAGATGCGGGAACCGACGGTGAGGTTCTTCCTGACCTTGTAGTCGACGTTGGCGCGTGCCGAGATGCGCTCCCAGTAGTTGCGCTCCTGGATACCGTTCTCGCGCTCGTAGCTGCCCGAAAGGTAGTAGCTCAGCTTGCCGCTTCCGCCCGAGAGCGAGATGTTGTAGCTGTGCTCTATGCCCGTACGGTAGAGGGCGTCTATCCAGTTGGTGTTCGGAAGCGCCGAAGGGTCGCTCCATATCGGGTAGTTCTCGCCCAGGGCCTGCTTCACGCGGATGTAGTCCGGCGTATTGAGCAGGTTGTAGTGGTCGACCATGTCGCGCATTCCGACATGCGCCGAGAAGTTGAGCTGCGGCTTGGAGTCGAACGATCCGCGCTTGGTGGTGATGAGCACCACGCCTCCAGCGGCCCGGGAACCGTAGATGGCCGCCGCACTCGCATCCTTGATTATCTCTATCGACTCGACGTCGGCGAGGTTGTAGTCGGTATTGTTCTCACGTGCCACGCCGTCGACGATGAAGAGCGGGTTGAGTCCGTTGATGGAGCCCACGCCTCGGATGACGATGTCGGAGGAGCTGCCCGGACGGCCGTCGGTCTTCGAGACCATCACACCGGCCACCTTGCCCTGCAAGGCCTCAGCAACCGAACGCACCGGAAGGTCGGCTATCTCCTCGGACTTCACCGATACGATGGAGCCCGTCAGGTCGGACTTGCGCTGCGTGCCGTAACCCACGACCACAACGTCGCCCATGCGGTTGGTCGACTCGGTCATCACGAGCGAAAATTCGGTGCGCGCGCGCAACGGTATGCGCAGCGTCTCGCAACCTATATAACTTACCACGAGCGTTCCCTTGTCGGGTACGCTCAACGAGAATTTTCCTTCGAGGTCGGACGATGTTCCCGTCTCGAGCGGCGCACCCTTCACGATAATGTGCGCTCCGACGATAGGATTGCCCTCGGTATCCTCGATGGTACCGGTAATGACCCTGTTTCCTGCCACCGGCTGCGGTTCGTCCGCCATTGCCGCATTCACGCCGCAAACCGTCACGGCCAGAAGCGCCACCGCGCAACAGAAGTACCTGCGCAAATAGCCCGAACGCGGTCTCTTGGTCTCATTCATAACTGTCAAGATTAGTAAAATTTCCTATACTCACATGAATTTTTCACACGGCTGCCGTCCCGGCCGGATGCACGCGCAATTGCGCACCCTCTCCGGGAGCAATCGTATCTATAAGACTTGGGTTTCCACGGGAGGTTAAATCGGAGCGGAAAAAATTTTTGCGGAATGTTCCGAAAAAAATTGCATGTACGCCGCAGATGCCGGCCGGTTGTCATTTTTGACAAACTTTGTGTCAAATCGGTACACCATCCCGATGATACTGCAACTAACTTTGTATAAACCTAAAACTGCAACATCATGAAAATCCTTTCAGCGCGTCTCGGCGCAGCGATGCTGTTTCTGGCATCGTGTCTTGCTCCGCATGCCGGCATGTGCGCCGGCGGATTCTCCGCCTTCGACCTCCGGTGCGAATACATGCACAACCCACTGGCCGTAAACACGGACCGTCCGAAGTTCAGCTGGAAAGCGGCATCCGACGGGCGCGGCTTCATGCAGGGCGCATACGAAATCGTCGTCTCCGCGACCGAAGAGGAGGCCTCGCGCGGCATCGGAACGCTGTGGAGCAGCGGAAAGGTGGAGAGTGACGCCTCGCTTCACATACCCTATGGCGGAGAGCCCCTGGCATCCGGGAAGGAGTATTTCTGGAGCGTCAGGATATACGACAACAACGGCAATGCGTCGGAGTGGAGCGCTCCGGCCCGCTTCGGCATAGGCCTCCTCGACGGCAAGGCCTGGCACGGGGCCGAGTGGATTGCCATGGAGAAGATGCCGGAGCGCGAGCGCATCGTTCCCGGAATCGAATACAAGAACGTCGAGCTCGTCGGCGACCGCACGCCGGGCGCCAACAAGCTGCCGCAGTTCCGCAAGGAGTTTACGGTCGGCAAGCCCGTCCGCAGGGCGACCGCATATGTCGGCGGCATCGGACAGTTCTGCCTCTACCTCAACGGAGCGCAGGTGGGCGACCGCTTCATGGACCCGCCGGCAACCGACTACGACAAGAAAGTATGTTACGTACCCTTTGACGTGACCCGCCTGCTCCGCGACGGCGGCAACGCAATCGGAGTCATGCTCGGCAACGGCTATGCCAGCGTGCCGATGCGGCTCTACTACAAAGGACTCATAAGCTACACATACCCGAAAATGATTCTCGCACTGGAGATAGAGTACGAGGATGGAAGTCACGACAGGTTGGTTTCCGACCGTTCGTGGAGGGTCACGCAAAGCCCGTTGACATACTGCAGCATATTCGGAGGCGAGGCATACGACGCACGGCTCTTCCTGGAGGGGTGGACCGAGACCGGATTCGACGACTCCGGCTGGCAGAAGCCGATACTGGCGCCGCTGCCCGACGGAGCGCGCATGGTGGCGGCCGAGACCCCGCCGATGAAGGTCATGCAGCGCTTCCCGCCGGTGACAAGGAGAAAGACGCGCCACGGAGCATGGCTCTTCGACCTGGGACAGAACTTCCAGGGCACGGTGCGCATCTCCCTGCGCGGAGAGCGCGGGCAGACGGTCAAGATCAACACGACCGAACTCTTCAACACGCAGGTCGACTCCATAACCACCTGCGGAGGCTACCGCGGCGAGTACCGTCTCACCTACACCATCGGCCAGAGCGGCCGCACGGAGAGCTGGAACCCGCAGTTCACCTACTTCGGACAGCGTTACGTCCTGGTTACGGGCGCCGTGCCGGAGGGTGAGGAGAATCCCGACTCGCTGCCTGTAATCGAGGACCTCGTCGGACTGCACCTGCGTGCCTCGGCCGACGTGACGGGCCATTTCGACTGCTCGGACGAGCTTCTGAACAAGACCCACGAGCTCATCGAGTGGGGCGTGAAGGGAAACCTCACCGCAAGCTTCATCACCGACTGCCCGCACCGCGAGAAACTGCCGTGGCTCGAGCAGCTGCACCTGATGTTCGGCTCGCTGCAGTACAACTTCGAACTCTACAAGACCTTCGAGAAGTCGGCCGACGACATGGCCCTCGCGCAGTGGGACAACGGACTGGTGCCTGACATCGCACCGATGTTCTTCATGTTCCGCGGCTGGTTCATCGACTCCCCGGAGTGGGGAAGCTCGTCGATACTGGTGCCGTGGAAGGTCTACGAGCACTACGGCGACCGCTCGCTCATCGAGCGTCACTACGACACCATGAAGCGCTACCTGAAGTTCCTCGAATCGAGGTCCGAGGGGTATATCCTCGACTACGGACTTGGCGACTGGTACGACATCGGGCCGCAGAAGCCGGGCGTGTCGCAGCACACCTCGATGGCGGCCACCGCAACACCTATATTCTATATGGATGCCGTGACGATGGCCCGCTGCGCACGGATGCTCGGGCGCACGGAGGACGAGAAGGAGTTCACGGCCCTTGCCGAAAACATACGCAACGCCTACAACAAGGCATATTTCCATGCCGACGGCGGCTACTATGACCGCAACAGCCAGTGTGCAAACTCCATCGCGCTCTGCGCCGGGCTGGTCGAGCCGCAGAACGAGAAGGCCGTGCTCGACAACATCGTCGCCGACATACGCCGGCGCGGCAACGCACTCTCGGCCGGCGACGTGGGCTACAACTACGTGCTGCGCGCACTCGAGAGCCGCGGACAGTCGCAGGTCATCTACGACATGAACTCGCGCTACGACCGCTTCGGCTACGGCAACCAGATAGCGCACGGAGCGACGGCCCTGCCGGAGACATGGGACTCGCGCCCGGAGAAGTCGCACAACCACCTGATGCTCGGACACCTCCAGGAGTGGTTCTACTCGCAGGTGGGCGGCATACAGCGCGACACGGCCGCCACGGCGTTCAAGCGCATCGTGATACGTCCGTCCATCGTCGGCGGCATATCGTTCGCCCGCACGGGATTCATGTCGCCGTACGGAGAGATTTCGACCGACTGGAACGACTCATCGGAGCGTTTCCGCATGGAGGTGACCGTTCCGGCCAACACCACGGCCAGAATATATGTACCTGCCGCCGAAGGCGACACGGTGACCGAATCGGGCATCGAGGCCTCGAAGGCACATGGCGTACGCGCCGCAGGTTCGCAGGAGGGTTACAGGATTTTCGAAACAGGTTCGGGGACATATCGTTTCGAAGTCGACAAGAGATGATTGCAAGCCTGGGTACATGGATGCCGGAGTTCCGCTCCGGCATCTTTTTTTACAGCACCGGCGACGCCGGGCGCGGGAACGGTGCCGGAGGCGAAGTTTTTTTTCGGCCCGGAGCCTCCATTTTGAATCGATTTCAGAATTGGTTTCTTAACTTTGCCGTATGAAGATACTGATTGTTGAGGACGAACCGTCGCTGCGCGAGATAATGGTGCGCGAGCTGGAGCAGGAGCACTATGTCGTAGAGACCGCATCGACATTCGACGAGGCCGACTCCAAGATTGCCGGCTACACCTACGACTGCATCCTGCTCGACATCATGCTGCCGGGCGGCAGCGGTCTGAAGCTGCTCGAGAACCTAAAGGGTGCCGGGAAGCGCGACAGCGTGATAATCATATCGGCACGCAACTCGATAGAGGACAAGGTGCTGGGGCTCGAACTCGGCGCCGACGACTACCTCCCGAAGCCGTTCCATACGGCCGAGCTGCTGGCCCGCATACGCAGCGTGCTGCGCCGCGGACGCGGCGGGGCCGATACCAAGCTGCGCTTCGGAAACCTGACGCTCGATCCGGATGCACGCAGGGTCGAGGCCGACGGCCGGGAGATTCCGCTGCTCAAGAAGGAGTTCGACATCCTCATGTACTTCATGCAGCGCCCGAACCACATGGTAGACAAGGTGGCGCTCGCCGAGGCGGTGTGGGGCGACCACGCCGACCAGGCCGACAACTTCCACTTCGTCTACGCACAGATAAAGAACCTGCGCCAGAAGCTGGCCGAAGCCGGGTCATCGGCATCCATAAGGTCCGTATACGGATTCGGATACAGATTCACCGACGACGCGCCGGCCGACGAGGAATAGACACTGACGGATGAAGCTGATTTACCGCATAGCACTGAGACTCTCGCTCGTACTGCTGCCGCTGATGGCGCTGTGGGCGGGACTCTTCTACTATGCCATAGTGGACGAGATAAACGACGAGTCGGACGACGCACTGGAGGACTACTCCGAGCTCATCATCACGAGGATGCTCGCCGGGCGCGAGCTCCCGAACCTCAACAGCGGCTCCAACAACAGCTACTCGATAGTGCCCGTGGACGAGGCCTACGCCCGTACGCACCCCAACATCGACTACTACGACGCCGACGTCTACATCCACGAGAAGGAGGAGACCGAACCGGCACGAATCATGACCACCATATTCCGCGATGCCGACGACATGTACTACGAGCTGCGCGTGGCCATGCCTACGTTCGAGCGCGAGGACCTGCTGCGCGCCCTGGCCTTCTGGGTCGTCACGCTCTACCTGATGCTGCTCGTGTGCGTGCTCGGGGTGACGCTCTGGATATTCAACCGCTCGATGAGGCCGCTATATGCGCTGCTGCGGTGGTTCGACGGGTATGTACCGGGACGCGGTTCCGACGGGCCGTCGACCGACAGCACCATTCCGGAGTTCAGGCAGCTGAACGATGCCGCAGCCGGTGCCGTACGCCGCTCGGAGGCCTCAATCGAACAGCAGAAGCAGTTCATCGGAAACGCCTCGCACGAGTTGCAGACCCCGCTTGCGATACTCGGCAACCGCCTCGAGTGGATACTCGACAACACATCGCCCGACCGCCGTCAGGCCGAGGAGATGTTCAAGATGAAGCGCACGCTCTCGCACCTGGTGCGGCTGAACAAGACGCTGCTCCTGCTCTCGAAGATCGACAACGGACAGTTCCCCGAGAGCTCCGACGTCGACCTCGCCGCCCTGCTGCGCGAACAGGTGCCTACATACGACGAGATATACGAATGGAGACACCTGACCGTAAGCATGGCGCTGCCGGAGAGTTTCACCGTGAGGATGAACGACTCGCTCGCCTCGACGCTCGTGACCAACCTGCTCAAGAACGCCTACGTCCACTCGCCGGAGGGCGGAACGATAGAGATCTCGGCCGAAGGACGCACGATGACCTTCTCCAACGACGGATCCGCTCCGCTCGACGCCGAACGCATATTCGAACGCTTCTACCAGGGCGACCGCAAGGAGGGCTCGACCGGTCTCGGGCTGGCGCTCGTGGGGGCCGTATGCCGCTACTACGGTCTGAAGATAGACTACCGCTTCGAGGGTTCGCGCCACAGCTTCTCGATATCGTGGCCGGAGGCATGACTCCACGGCCATACCGGCCGATACATATAATATAAATGACGGTGCCTTTCCGGGCGCCGTCTGCATTCGTGTACGCAAGGCCGGCGGCCGATGCATGCCTACGCCGCAGCCGAAACGGGAAAAAGTGACTCCGGCAAAAAAAAATTTCACAAAAAAACCATATTTCAAATTCGTTTCACAATCGAGCGCGAACTTTGCACTGTGAAATAAAGACAACGAACATACAATAACAACAAAAAAAAGAGAAAACCATGAAAAAGTACATCATCATCGCAATCGCGGCCGTAGCCGCCCTGACATCCGGAACCGCCTATGCCGACAACGACCGTCCGATAGCCGTAAACCAGCTGCCGCAGGCCGCACAGGAGTTCATCGGCAAGCACTTCCCGGCAGAGAAGGTGGCCTACGCCAAGGAGGACAGCGGATTCTTCGACACCACCTACGACGTGGTCTTCACCAACGGCTCGAAGGTCGAGTTCTTCAAGGACGGAAGCTGGAAGGAGATAGACTGCAAGTACTCGACCGTACCGGCCGAGGTGGTACCTGCGCAGATCGCGGCCTACATCAGCGCCAACTACCCTGACGTGAAGGTCGTAAAGATCGACCGCGACCGCCGCGACATCGAGGTGAAGATCACCAACGGCCTCGAACTGACGTTCGACCTCAAGTACAACCTCATCGACATCGACGACTGATGCCGCCGGAGGGCAGACCTCACGCAAGCCGCACGGAAATCCGTGCGGCTTCGCTTTTTCGTGGCGCGGCAGACGGGAATTGTCGCGGATTTTGGCTAAATTTGTACCATAACAAAAATTCGGAAGCCATGCAGGATTTCATCTATTACGCTCCGACGAAGGTCCTCTTCGGACGCGGAGCCGAGTTGCGCACGGGCGAACTCGTAAGGGAGGCGGGAGGCCGCCGCGTACTCATACACTACGGAGGCGGAAGCGCCGTACGGTCGGGGCTGATAGCCCGCGTGGAGCGGTCGCTCGACGAGGCCGGAATCGAACACATCTCTCTCGGCGGCGTGGTGCCGAACCCGCGCGTGGGCAAGGTCCGCGAAGGAATCGAGCTCTGCCGCAGGGAGGGCGTCGACTTCCTGCTGGCCGTGGGCGGCGGAAGCGTCATCGACTCGGCCAAGGCCATAGCCTACGGCGTGCCGTACGGGGGCGACGTGTGGGACTTCTACGCCGGACGGGCGAAGGCCGTGAAGGCGCTGCCCGTGGGTGCCGTGCCGACAATCCCCGCCGCCGGCAGCGAGATGAGCAACAGCTCGGTGATAACCGACGAGGCGACGGGCCTCAAGCGCGGCTACGGAAACGACATCTCGCGCTGCCGCTTCGCCGCGATGAACCCCGAACTCACCTTCACCCTGCCGCCATACCAGACCGCCTGCGGCGCCGTCGACATAATGATGCACACCTTCGAGCGCTACTTCGGCACCGAGGCCGACATGCCGCTCACCGACTCCATGGCCGAGGCGCTGCTGCGCACCGTCATCGAGAGCGCGCCGAAGGTGCTCGAACATCCCGACGACTACCTCCACCGCGCACAGATAATGTGGGCCGGCGCACTCTCGCACAACGGGCTCACCGGATGCGGCAACTCGGGCGACTGGGCGACGCACAAGCTCGAACACGAGCTGAGCGGAATGTTCGACGTGGCACACGGTGCCGGTCTCGCCGCCCTGTGGGGAAGCTGGGCGCGATACGTCATGCACCGCGACGCGGGACGCTTCGCACGCCTGGCCGTCAACGTCATGGGCGTCGATGCAACGGGCACGCAGGAACAGATCGCCGAAGAGGGAATCGCGGCCGTCGAGCGCTTCTTCCGGTCGCTCGGGATGCCGGTATCGATAAGCGAACTCATCGGGCGCCGGCCTACCGATGCCGAGATCGCCGAGATGGCCGACAAGTGCAGCGACGGCGACAGCCATACCGTCGGCGGACTGCTCCGCCTCGGGCGCGCGGAGATGGAGAAAATATATCGAATGGCGGAATAAACGCCCGCGCGGCACGATTTTTTACTTTTGTTTCCATTTATTTCCATTTTATCCGCAAAACAACAAAACGGCCTGATTCCACAGGCCGTTTTTAATTTCATTCAACGCCCTTTCATAACTATTTTTTCATTTTTCTGACGATTTCTTTGTTTTCAATCAAAAAATAGTTTACTTTTGTGTCGTAATCGAAAGATTCATACTCTGCAAGCAACAAACAAAAAGATAAAGCCATGAAAAGGGAATCTCTTCTTAAGCAACTCGACAACGCCGACAAGGTTTGGGACGTTGTTGTCGTAGGTGGCGGTGCCACCGGACTCGGATGCGCTGTCGATGCCGCATCGCGCGGATACAGCGTGGCACTGTTCGAACGCGAGGACTTCGCGAAATGTACTTCGAGCCGCTCGACGAAGCTCGTGCACGGCGGAGTGCGCTACCTCCAGAAACTCGAGGTCGACCTCGTCCGTGAGGCGCTCCACGAGAGAGGCATAATGAAGCGCAACGCGCCGCACCTGGTGAAGGACCAGGCGTTCGTGATCTCGAACTACAGCTACTGGGAGAATTTCCTCTACTTCTGCGGACTGACCTTCTACGACATCCTCTCGTTCGGATTCGGATACGGCCGCTCGCGCTTCATCACCCCGAAGACCGTCATGAAGTACCTGCCGACCTCCAACCCGAAGGGACTGAAGGGCGGTATAGTATACCACGACGGACAGTTCGACGACGCCAGAATGGCATGCAACCTCGCCCAGACCTGCGTTGAGCAGGGCGGAGTGCCAATCAACCGCATGGCCGTCGAGAAGGTGCTCCACGACGAGAAGGGCAAGTGCAGCGGAGTCGTAGCACGCGACCTGCTCTCGGGACGCGAGTACACCGTAAAGGCAAAGGCCGTAATCAACGCCGCCGGAATCTTCGTCGACGAGGTGATGCAGATGGACGAGCCGAACATGCCGAAGATGGTCGTACCGTCGCAGGGCGTACACCTGGTGCTCGACATGAAGTTCCTCCAGAGCGACTACGCCATAATGGTTCCGAAGACCTCGGACGGCCGCGTACTCTTCGCCGTGCCTTGGCACGACAAGGTGGTTGTCGGAACGACCGACATCCAGCGCCCGACTCCGGAGAGCGAACCGCGTCCGCTCGACGAGGAGATCGAGTTCATCCTCAACACCGCAGGCCTCTACATGAACCCTGCCCCTACCCGAGCCGACATCGTGTCGGTATTCGCAGGCCAGCGTCCGCTCGCAGCGCCTAAGAAGGAGGGCAAGAAGTCGAAGGAGGTTTCGCGAAGCCACAAGATCATCGTTTCGGACAACGACCTGATAACCATAACCGGAGGAAAGTGGACCTCGTACCGCAAGATGGCCGAGGATACCATCGACAAGGCCATAAAGCTCGGCAAGATCGAGAAGCGCAAGTGCGTAACCCGCCACCTCCGCATCCACGGATACCGCCCGAACCCTGACCTTTCGGACCACATGTACGTATACGGTTCCGACGAGCCGAAGATCTACGAGCTCATCAAGGAGAATCCGGCACTGGGCCGCAAGCTCTCCGAGAAGTTCGACTACACGGAGGCCGAAGTGGTATGGGCCGTACGCGAGGAGATGGCCCTTACGGTGGACGACGTGCTCGCACGCCGCGTGAGACTCCTCTTCGTCGACGCCCGCGAGGCCCAGAAGGCCGCACCGCGCGTAGCCGAAATCATGGCCGCCGAACTCGGCCGCGACAAGGCGTGGATCGACGAACAGGTCAAGAGCTTCACCGAACTCTCGTCGCACTATTTCATAGCATAACCATAAAACCTGCACACAATTCCCATACACACCCCCTGCGGCCGGCTGCCGTCAGCCGCAGGACTGGGAATGAGAGGGACGGAGGTCTGAGCCTCCGTCCCTCCACTTTTTTGCACCGCACCGGCCATGAACGGCCGGCAACCGCACACACCCGCCCCTTCCGCAATCCGCAACATGCCCGCATGAAAACACATGCCGCCGACGGCGGCCCGCATCCGGGACCGCCGCCGACGGCTAAATCACATCGTGCCGGAACCCTTCCGGCTCGGTACGGTCAGACGGTTATCAGCTCGACACCCGCATCCTCGACGATCTTGCGCATCTCGGGCGAGATGTCGCTGTCGGTGATGATGATGTCGATATCCTCGAGCGTCGCGATGCGGCCGAAGCCGTGCTGTCCGAACTTCGACGAGTCGGCCAGGACAACCGTCTTCGACGAGGCGTTCATCATGCGCTGCGACAGCTGCGCCTCCTCGATGGTGGAGGTCGTTACGCCCAAATCGGGGTCGATGCCGTCCACACCCACGAAAAACTTCGAGCAGACGATGTTCGAGAGCGACAGGTTGGCACTCTCGCCCAGCGTGGCGAACGACTTCTTGTAGACGCGGCCGCCGAGCTGCTCCACCTGTATGTTCTCCATCTCGTTCAGCAGGGCCGAAACCTTCAGGAACGGCGTAACGACGTTGAGCGACTTGTTCGGCATCGTGTTGCGGATCTCCTCCGCAAGGGCGTAGGTCGTCGAACCGGCCGAAATCATGATCGAGTCGTTGTCGGTGATGAGCTGTGCCGCCCTCGCGGCGATGTTGTGCTTCGCCTCGCGGTTGAGCGAACTCTTGGTCATAAGGTCGCGGTCGGCGATATGCGGATTCGCCAGTCTCGCGCTGCCGTGCACCTTATAGAGCAAACCCTTGCTCTCCAGAATCTTCACATCCTTGCGGATGGTGACCTTCGTGACCTTCAGCTCGTCGGCCACGTCGGTGATACGGATGAATCCGTACTTCTCCAGCTTGTCGAGGATATACTTATGCCTCTCTGCAATACTTAACATGACTTTATGTTTTTATCTGTTTGCGGCGGCCGGGCACACCCACCCTCCGCCATTGGTTTCATTCACTTCGCGCCGGTACCGCACCCGCGGCCGAAGTCGTAGTACGACTCCGCGAGAATCCCCCGGTAAAGGGCCTCGACATCGCTCCAGCGGTAGTACGGCTTCGTGTCGCTCTCGAGCGGGAACTCGATCTCCTGCTCGTTGAGCAGCATCTTCACCAGCACATCCCCCGCCGCATTGCGGTAGAACACCCACTGCAGGTTCGATGCCATCGGGATGTCGAAGTCGTGCCACAGCACCTCTATCTCCTCCATCGAGGCGGCCTTCTCGCACCATCCGCGCACCTTCATGCAGTTGAGCAGGCCCATGATGACGCCGTCGTGGCCGAAGCGCAGCGTAACCGCCGGCTTTCCCTCCGCCACGCACTCCGCGGCATCGTCCACGAAATCCTTCAGAAGCGGTGCGGCAGCACCGTCCAGGAATCCGCCGTCGATGCCCGAAGGGCCCTTCTCATAGTAGAACACCATGTTGTTGGCCCTCCACAGCCCGTAGAGCTCGTCCATGGTGAAGATATCCCACAGCCGCTCACCGCTCGGGGTTCCCGGAAGGCTCGCGGCGCACTTGTAGAGGCTCATCGCAAAGTCCGTATCCCCGGCAAGGCGCTCCGCGCGCTCACCGGTGAAGAGCGATGCCGTAAGGCGGCCGACGGGAACGTTGCGGCGCACGAAGTCGCGCCACCCCTCGACCCACTCGCCGACGGGATAGCGCTGGGCATCTATCTTCCTGACCAGCCAGTCGACATTGTACGGCGTGTAAGGGTTCAGGTACGGCATGTACGGGGTTCCGGTGTCGAGCGTGATGTCGAGTCCGGCATCGCACCTCCAGAGCTCCGAGGTGAAGGCCGCCATGCTCATTATCACGCGCGGCGAGACGGTCGACACGGCCGTTATGCGGGGATTGTGTCCGAAGATCCCGGGATAGGAGGCGTACATGCGGCGCGCAATGGCACGGTGCTGGCGCTGTCCCAGCGGCGTAAGTTCGCCCGCGCGGCCCTCGCAGACCACGGCGGCGCGCTCCAGGCGGCCGAGGACATCCTTCCCCAGCGGGGTGAGCTCACCGGCGGCCGATGCCTCGCGGAACTCCTTCAGGATATTGTCGAACTTCCGGTTGCGGAGTATGTACCGCGAACCGTGGCGTCCGTAGTGCGAGATGTAGAACGGCTCGTATCCCTCCGGGACGGGCGTCCCCTCCGCAAAGGTGTCGGGATAGAGGCGGTAGACGCCGCACGCCTTGGTCGGGTCGGCCGCAATCTCGTCGCGCAGAGCCTGTCCCGACGCGGCAAGCGTCGAGAGGAGCAGCAGAAGCGCCGTTGTAAAGAAAAGTGTACGTCTCATCATTTTCAGTTAAAGGTTTCAGGTATGTGTTATGTGTGTTTCCGCATCAATGGGCCTCGAGCCAGTTGCGGCCGACGCCGCAGTCCACAACCAGAGGCACAGTCAGCTCCGCCGCATGCTCCATCTCCCGGCGGACGATGGCCTCCACGCGGTCGCGCTCCGAAGCCGGCATGTCGAGCACGATTTCGTCGTGCACCTGCAGTATGATTTTCGAGCGCAGCCCCTCCTCGCGCAGTCGGCGCCACACGCGTATCATCGCTATCTTCATGATGTCGGCCGCACCGCCCTGTATCGGGGCATTGACGGCATTGCGCTCGGCGAAGGCCCGCGCATTGGCGTTGCGCGAGTCGATGTCGGCCAGGTAGCGGCGCCGGCCGAACAGCGTCGTGACATAGCCGTCGCGACGCGCCTGCTCCGTAACGCGCTCTATATACTCCTTCACACCCGGATAGGAGGCGAAATAACCCTCGATGAGCGCCTTGGCCTCCGCACGCGGTATGTCGAGACGCTGGCTCAGGCCGAAGGCCGAGATGCCGTAGATGATGCCGAAGTTGGCCGTCTTGGCGCGGCGGCGCTCCTCCTGCGTAACCTCCCCTATCGGCTTGCCGAATATGCGCGCCGCGGTGGCCGCGTGTATGTCCTCGCCGTGCATGAAGGCCTCGCGCAGCGACTCGTCGCCGCTCAGGTGGGCCATGATACGCAGCTCGACCTGCGAATAGTCGGCCGACAGAAGCAGCCGCTCACCCTCGCCCGGCACGAATGCCTCGCGGATTGGGCGCCCCATCTGCTCGCGAATCGGGATGTTCTGCAGGTTCGGGTTGGCCGACGAGAGGCGGCCCGTGGCCGTCACGGCCTGGTTGTAGGATGTATGGATACGCCCCGTAACCGGGTTCACCAGCTGCGGCAGCGCATCGACATATGTCGAAAGGAGCTTCTTCACTCCGCGGTATTCGAGTATCAGGTCGACGATTTCGTACTTGTGGGCGAAGCTCTGAAGGTACTCCTCGTCGGTGCAGAACTGCTTGGTGCGGGTCATCTTCGGCTTCTCGGCGATACGCATCTTCGCAAAGAGAAGCTCGCCCAGCTGGCGGCTCGAATTGACGTTGAGCGTCGGCTCGCCCGCCGCCTCGCGGATTTTCGCCTCAAGCGCCGAGAGTTTCGACCCGAGGTCCGACGAGTAGGCCGCAAGCAGTCCGCAGTCTACCCTCACGCCCGTGCGCTCCATATCGGCCAGCACGTCGATGAGCGGCTCCTCGATCTCCGTATAGAGACCCGTCAGACCCTCCTGCTCGACCTTCGGGCGCAGCGCATGGTAGAGCTGCAGCGTGATGTCGGCATCCTCCGCAGCATATTCGGCGACACGATCCACGCCCACCATATCCATCGTGAGCTGTTTGGCTCCGTGGCCTATGAGCGCCGAAATCGGAATCGGCGAGTAGCCGAGGTAGCGCTCCGCAAGGGAGTCCATGCCGTGACGCGCCTCCGCATCCAGAAGGTAGTGCAGCAGCATCGTGTCCCACTTGCGGCCGCGGACGCCTACACCTATGCCCTCAAGGAAGAGGATGTCGAACTTCATGTTCTGTCCCACCTTGTCGATGCCTTCGTTCCCGAACAGCGGACGCAGTATCGCGGCGTACTCCTCCTCGACGGCGTTGCGGTCGCGGCCCGGGGCCGAAAACGGCACATACCACGCCTCGTGCGGACGCACGGCGAGCGAGAGACCCACGATGCGGTCGCGGAACATGTCGAAACCCGTGGTCTCCAGATCGAAGCAGAAGCAGTCGCAGCCCCCGATCTCCTCCACCACCCGGCGCAATTCGTCGCCGTTGCGGACGATGCGGTAATCGTGCGCGACGGTGTTTATGTTATCCATCTGTACCGTCTCCGCAGGCCCTTCTCCCGCCTCTTCCCCGCCGGCATCCACTACGGCTGCCGGTACGGACGCAAAGAGGTCGGCCTGTTCCGACGGCTCCGCCGAATCGGCCCGCAACGGCTCCTGCGACGGAAGCGGCATCTCCCCGAAAAGCGAGCTCTGGCCGGCCATGGCCGCCTTGCGCGACGCGGCCGACTTGGCGCGCGCCATGTTGGCAAGCTGGTACTGTTCGGCCTGGCGCGGAGCGTCGTCCGCCTCCGGAGGGGCCATGTTGTTGATGTCGGCAAGGAACGACTTGAAGTCGAGCTCCGCAAAGAGCGCACGCAGAAGATCGATGCGCGGTGCGCATACGGCGAGGTTCTCCGGTTCGAACGGCACCGGCACGTCGAGCCGGATGCTGGTCAGCGTCTTGGCCAGACGCAGGCGTTCGCCCGAGGCGGCGATGTTCTGACCCGCCTTCCCGCCGATTTTATCCACGTTCCCGAGGATGTTCTCCACGCTGCCCCACTGCTGTACGAGGCGGCATGCACCCTTCTCGCCTATGCCCGGGACACCCGGGATGTTGTCCGACGCATCGCCCCACAGCGCAAGGATGTCGCGCACCAGCAACGGGTCGTCGATGCCGTATTTCGCGCGTATGGCCTCACTGTCGACTATCTCGATGCCGTCGCCCTTCTGCTTGTAGATGCTGCGGCGTTCGCCCACAAGCTGCCCGTAGTCCTTGTCGGGCGTCACCATGTAGACGTCGTAGCCCGCCTCCGAGCCCCGGAAGGCAAGGGTGCCGATGACGTCGTCGGCCTCGAAGCCCGGGACCTCCAGTATCGGGATGCACATCGCCTCGACGATGCGCTTCACGTATGGCACCGAGGTGATGATGTCCTCCGGCGTGGCCGGACGGTTGGCCTTGTATTCGGGATATATCTCGTTGCGGAACGAGCCTCCGGCAGGGTCGAACGCCACCCCCAGAAGGTGCGGACGCTCGCGCTTGAGGATGTCGCGCAGGAACTTCGTGAAGCCGAAGACGATGGATGTGTTCATCCCCGCCCGATTCCGCATCGGACGCCCCATGAAGGCGTAGTAGTACTTGAAAATCAATGCGTAGGCATCGACAAGGAACAGTTTTTCCATCTATTTTCGCGTTTGCGGCACGGCGGCGCGGCAACCGGGCCTGTCACTCCTCCCGAATCTGCCGGAAAGGCACTTCGGGCGGCAGTCAAAAAAACGACACCCGGCCCTGCAGGCTGTCGCCACAGGCCGAATGCCAGCCCCGCTGCACGGGACTATTCGTTGTCGTCGGCCAGCCACTCCGCATAGGATGTGGCCGTCTCGTGGAGCCGCAGGGCGCACAGCCGCACCCCCTCCGGCAGCGCCGCGCGCAGCCGTGCGGCGAAATCCGACAACATGTTCTCGCACGTGGGCTGGTAGTCGGTCAGCACCACGTTGCGGAAGTCACCCGAAAGGGCCGACGCTATGCCCTCCGCACGCTCCGTGCGGCGCATGACGAACGCATGGTCCAGACGCCCCACTATCTCGCGGACGACGAGCTCCTTGAGGTCGCCGAAATCCATCACCATGCCCGACTTCGGGTCGCCCTCCACGGACGAGGGAACCCCTCCCACCGTCACGAAAAGGCGGTAGGAGTGGCCGTGTATCTCGCGGCACTTGCCGTCGTAGCCCGAGAGCGCGTGCGCGGCCTCGAACGAAAACTCCTTCGTAAGTCTTATGAACGACGCCATACGGTCCCGCTACTTGTTGTTGTCGAGGTAATCGATGTAGGGTTCGCGCTGGAACGACTCGTCGAGCGAGATGTAGGTCTGCGTCGTCGCAACCCCCGGAATACGGAGTATCCCGTCGAAAATCGTCCGCATGAGGTGGTCGTTGTCGACGCAGTAGAGCTTCACCATCACGTTGTAGGTTCCGGTGATGAAGTGGCACTCCACGATTTCGGGTATGTGCTTCATCTTCTCCGCAACCGATATGCTCATTATCGGATCCTGTATGCGGATGTTGATGAAGGCGCAGACGTCGAAGCCGAGCATCTTCGGGTTGACCGTCATGCGGCTGCCCAGAATCACCCCCGAGTCCTCGAGTTTCTTTATGCGCTGGTGTATGGCCGCACCCGATATGCCGCATTCGCGGGCTATCTCGAGGTACGGCATGCGGGCATTCTTGACCAGGAACTTGAGAATCTTCCTGTCGATTGCATCCAGTGTAGCCTTGCTCATCTGCAAAAATGTATATCTGTGTTAAACAATGTTTCAGTCCGACTGCATCGGCTGCACACACCGTGCCGCGCTACTGCTTCAGCACGCCGAGACGGCGTCCGACGCGCACGAAGGCGTCGACGCAGCGCTCCAGCTGCTCGCGCGTGTGGCCCGCCGACACCTGCACGCGGATGCGCGCCAGGCCCTTCGGAACCACCGGATAGTAGAAGCCTGTGACGAACACGCCCTCCTCCTGCAGTGCCGCGGCGAACTCCTGCGACAGCTTGGCGTCGTAGAGCATCACGGCGCAGATGGCCGAGTCGGTAGGCTTGATGTCGAAGCCGGCGGCAATCATCCGCTCGCGGAAGAACGCCACGTTCTCCACCAGGCGGTCATGCAGCTCGTCGCTCTCCGCAAGCATCTTGAAGAGCTCGATGCCGGCGCCGACGACGGCAGGCGGCAGGGAGTTGGAGAAGAGGTACGGACGCGAACGCTGGCGCAGCATGTCGATGATCTCGGCACGGCCCGTCGTGAAGCCGCCCACGGCGCCGCCGAAGGCCTTGCCGAGGGTGCCGGTGATGATGTCGACCTTGCCGCGCAGGTCGTAGAGCTCGGTTATGCCGCGGCCCGTGCGGCCCAGCACTCCGGCCGAGTGGCACTCGTCGACCATGACCAGGGCGCGGTAGCGCTCGGCCAGCTCGCAGATGCGGTCCAGAGGGGCTGCGTTGCCGTCCATCGAGAAGACACCGTCGGTGCATATGATGCGGAAGCGCTGTGCCTGCGCCCTCTTGAGGCAATCCTCGAGGGCATCCATGTCGGCGTTGGCATAGCGGTAGCGCACGGCCTTGCAAAGGCGCACGCCGTCGATTATCGAGGCGTGGTTGAGGGCGTCGGAGATGATGGCATCCTGCTCGGTGAACAGCGGCTCGAAGACGCCGCCGTTGGCGTCGAAGCAGGCGGCGTAGAGTATCGTGTCCTCCGTGCCGAAATAGTCGGATATGGCCCGCTCAAGCTCCTTGTGCATGTCCTGGCAGCCGCATATGAAGCGCACCGACGACATGCCGTATCCGCGGGTGTCCATGGCCCGCTTGGCCGCCTCTATCAGACGCGGGTTGTCGGACAACCCGAGATAGTTGTTGGCGCAGAAATTGAGGCACATCTTGCCCCCGACCTCTATTTCGGCCCTCTGCGGCGAGCATATCACGCGCTCGCTCTTGTAGAGGCCCGCCTCCCTGATGGAATCGAGCTCCTTGCGAAGGAACTCCCTGAACTCTCCGTACATCTGTCGTATGTTTTAAAAATCGTATTCGCCAATACGCGGAACCCGGCCCGGCGGCCAGGCTGGACACTCCCCCCGAGCCGCACCGCGGCAGAGGGCAGCGCCCGCAGCACCCTGCGATTCGCAACGGCCGCAGTCCGCACTATCGCAAATATACTCATTTCGGTTGATTTTCGTTTACATTTTTCAAAAATTTAAGCCGCCCGCATTACGATTTTTTTCCTTTGGCGGCAAACTCCGACACACGGCGCCGAAAATGCGACAGGCTCCGCCGACGCATTGTTGGCCGAAACTTTTACCGCATACCGAAATTTTTACTATTTTTGCACTGCCGCAATCCCTGCGCGGAAGACCCCTTGAGGAGTCGCGGCGCCGGGACCGCAACAACCGTTTCGAAAGAGACTTAACACCAAAATACTGTAAAACTATGTTCGCAATCGACAATTACGATTTCAAAGGCAAGCGCGCAATCATCCGCGTGGACTTCAACGTGCCTCTCGACGCAGAGGGCAACGTTACCGACGACACCCGCATCCGTGCCGCAATCCCGACCATCAAGAAGGTGCTCGAGAAGGGCGGTTCGGTGATACTGATGTCGCACCTCGGACGTCCGAAGAAGAACAACGACATGAAGTTCTCGCTCGGACAGATTGTTCCGGCCATCGAGGCCCGTCTGGGCGTGAAGGTCGAGTTCGTCGGCGACTGCATGGGCGAGAAGGCCGCAGAGGCTGCCGCCAACCTCAAGCCGGGCCAGGTGATCCTGCTCGAGAACCTCCGCTTCTACGCCGAGGAGGAGGGCAAGCCGCGCGGGCTGGCCGAGGATGCAACCGACGAGGAGAAGAAGGCTGCGAAGAAGGCCCTGAAGGAGGGTCCGCAGAAGGAGTTCGTGAAGCGTCTGGCATCCTACGCCGACTGCTACATCAACGACGCCTTCGGAACGGCTCACCGCGCACACTCGTCGACGGCGCTCATCGCCGACTACTTCCCGAACGACAAGATGTTCGGATACGTGATGGAGAACGAGCTCAAGGCAATCGACGGCGTGATGCAGAACCCGCAGCGTCCGTTCGTGGCAATCATCGGCGGCTCGAAGGTTTCGACCAAGATCACCATCATCGAGAAGCTGATGGAGAAGGTCGACAAGATCATCATCGGCGGCGGCATGACCTACACCTTCGCCGCAGCACAGGGCGGAAAGGTAGGAAACTCGATCTGCGAGCCGGACATGTTCCCGGTAGCGCTCGAGATCCTCGAGAAGGCAAAGGCACGCGGCATCGAGATCGTAACCTCGCCTGACGCGCTCATCGCCGACGCATTCTCGCAGGATGCCAACACCTCCGTCGCTCCGGCTAACGACATTCCGGACAACTGGGAGGGTGTCGACATCGCCGACGGCGGCAAGAAGCTCTTCCGCGAGGAGATTCTCAAGTGCAAGACCATCCTCTGGAACGGTCCTGTCGGAGTATTCGAAATCGACAAGTTCGCAACCGGTTCGCGTGCCGTGGCAGAGGCCATAGCCGAGGCTACCGAGCGCAACGGCGCATACTCGCTCATCGGCGGCGGCGACTCCGTGGCCTGCATCAACAAGTTCGGCCTTGCAGACAAGGTTTCGTACGTGTCGACCGGCGGCGGCGCACTGCTCGAGTACATGGAGGGCAAGGAGCTCCCGGGCGTGGCTGCAATACGCAAGTAAGCCTGCGGGCGATAACGAAGAAAAGGCGTCGGATTTCGGTCCGACGCCTTTTTTTCATGCCTTGCGGAGTGGTGCGGCGGAGGCTACTTCGCCCCGCCGACTATCTCCATCTCGTCCAGAAGCCACGAGGCCCCGGCGAACTTGTCTATTATGAAGAGGACGTAGCGCACGTCGACACCTATGCAGCGCTGCAGCTCCGGCTCGAAGGCTATGTCGCCCGACATCGCCTCCCAGTTGCCGTCGAAGGCGAGTCCGATGAGCTCGCCGCGCGAGTTGAGCACCGGCGAACCGGAGTTTCCGCCCGTAATGTCGAGGTTCGAGAGGAAGGCCACCGGCATCTGCCCGCGCGAATCGGCATAGCGGCCGAAGTCGCGTGCGGCATAGAGCTCCTTGAGCCTTTCAGGTACGGTGAACTCGGTCGGGTTCTCCGGGTCCTCCTTCTCCATCACGCCCTTGAGCGTGGTGTAGTAGTTGTACTCGATGCCGTCGGCAGGGCTGTAAGGGAGTATGTTGCCGTACGTAAGGCGGATTGTGAAGTTGGCATCCGGAGCCCACGCCCTGTCGGGATACATCTCCAGAAGACCCGCAATGTAGAGGCGGTGCCCCTCGTTGTACTTCAGCATGCCGGCCTTGCGCTCCTCGTTCAGCGCACGGTAGAGCTCCATGACCGACTTCGAAAGGATGACGGCCGGGTCTTCGGCAAGGCGTGCCGCGGTATCTTCGTTGAAATTGTCCAGAAGCGCCAGCGTCGCGGCCTCGTCGGTGAAGACGGAGTTGTCGAAGACGTAATCCACATAGGCGTCGGTGTCGCCGCCGAACTTTTTGTCTACAATCTCCGTGTAGAACGACGGCAGGCGCGTCATATTCTCGCGGGCGATGGCGAGCATACGCTTGGCCACCTTGCGGTCGGTCGGCGCATTGTAGTCCTTGTACCATCCCTCAAGCGCCTCGCGGCTCTTCTCCGGCTCCTTGATCTCGCTCTTCGAACCGAGCGAACGCGCCGGCGAGAGTATCTCTACGGCATTCAGGAACGCCTCGGAGATATACTGGCGGTTGTGGTTCAGGTCGCTCAGCTCCTTCATGCTCTCCTCTATGAGCGGAAGTGCGCGGCGGTAGTCGGCATCGCCGGCAACACAGGTGCGAGCATCGGCCCACTTGCGGAAAGCCTCCTCCTGCGCCTGCTTCTGGGCCTTGACGCCGAGCCTTTCAAGTCCGCGCGACATTCCTATCGAGTTCTTCCAGTAGTTCGACGAGGAGGCGTATTTCGAGGCGTACTGTATGCGCACCCTGTCGCTCGCGGCCATATCCTCGCGCAGGATATCCTGACGCTCGCCGCGGATGAATATGCGGTTCGGGTTCGACACCCCGAGCACGTTGTCTATCTCGTACGACGTCATGAAGCGGGAGGTGGAGCCTGGGAATCCCATCACCATGGCGAAGTCGCCCTCGTCGTATCCGTCGAGCGAGACCTTGAGGTATCTGTCGGCCCTGTAAGGGACGTTTTCAGGCGAATATTCGGCCGGACGGTTGTCCTTGCCGGCATAGATGCGGAAGACGGAGAAATCGCCCGTATGGCGCGGCCACATCCAGTTGTCGGTGTCGCCGCCGAACTTGCCTATCGACGACGGAGGGGTGCCCACCAGGCGCACGTCCTTGTAGACCTCGTTCACGAAGGCGAAATAGCGGTTGTTGCCGAAGAATGCGCGCACCCACACCTCCTTGCCCGGATTCCCGGCAAGCATCTTCTCGGTAAGCGCCTTTATGTTCTCCTTCACGATCTGCTCGCGCTCCTTCTCGCCGGCCGTCGAAGGGACGTTGCCCAGAATGTCGGCCGTAACGTCGGATATCGACCTCACGAAACGCACCTCGAGTCCCGGCGCAGGTATCTCCTCCTCGCGGGAACCGGCCCAGAAGCCGTTCTTCAGGTAGTCGTGCTCCACCGACGAAAGCTCCTGTATGGAGGAGTATCCGCAGTGGTGGTTCGTAAAGAGGAGTCCGTCGGGCGATACGACCTCGCCGGTGCATCCGCGTCCGAAGATCACGATGGCATCCTTGAGCGACGACCTGTCGGCGGAATATATGTCGGCGGCCGAGATGCGGCAGCCCTTGGCCTTCATGTCGCGTGCGTTCATCTTCTGGAGGTACGGCAGCAGCCACATACCCTCGTCGGCCCATGCGCACAGCGTCACGGCCGACATCATTACAGAAAGCAGTATCTTCTTCATCTCTATATATTGAAATTTTCTATTTTATGGCAATCATGTTGAGTATCGAACGTTCGGCGGCGCGGCGCACATCCTCGTCCAGCACGATCTCCGGAGACTCCTCCTCCAGCGTGCGGCAGATGTTCTCGAGCGTCACCATCTTCATGTACTCGCACTCGCAGCACCGCTTCGATGCGTCGGACGACGGCGCCGGAATGAAGCTCTTGTCGGGATAGCGCCTCTGCATCTCGGTTATTATGCCCGGCTCGGTGGCCACGATGAACTCGTCGGCACCGCAGCGGCCGCAGTACTCGAGTATGCCGGCCGTGGAGCCCACGTAGTCGGCAATGTCGACCATCTCGCGGCGGCACTCCGGATGAACCACTATTCGTGCCCCCGGGTGCGAGCGGCGCATCTCGAGCGCCCCCTCGGCCGAAAACTCCTCGTGGACGTGGCACGCCCCGCCCCACAGGATCATGTTGTCGCGGCCGGTAAGGCGGCTTATGTAGGCGCCGAGGTTGCGGTCGGGAGCGAATATTATCGGCTCGTCGGCCGGGATGCTCCGCACCACGTCGAGCGCATTGGAGGATGTGCAGCATATGTCCGTAAGGGCCTTCACCCCTACCGAAGTGTTTACGTAGGAGACCACGCGGCAGCCCGGATGTGCAGCCTTGAATAGGGCGAGGTCGGCGGCGTCGCACGAGGCGGCAAGCGAACAGTCGGCCTCGGGAACCGGAAGCAGCACCTTTCGGTCGGGCGAGAGGACCTTCGCCGTCTCGGCCATGAAGCGCACGCCGGCGAAGAGGATTATGTCGGCATCGGTCTCGCGCGCCTTGACCGACAGCGCAAGCGAATCGCCCAGGAAATCGGCAATCCCCTGCACCTCCGGCCGCGTATAGTAGTGGGCAAGTATGACGGCCCTCTTCTCGCGCTTGAGCCCGGCGATGCGGCGGGCCAGAGTCTCGTTGTTCGGGTTTTCAACCATTTTTATTATTGTTTGTTTTTTAAATTAAATTTAAATGGAAATAGAATAATAACTATAAATGCTGTTGAAAGTGTCGGTAACTTTTGTGGTGCAAAATTTATAAACAGCCGATGTGGAAAATCCAGCTTTGCAAATCGTTGATTGTCCGCGATATGCGCCTGTTATAAACTTTTGTCGAAAACTCTTTTCGACGGTTTTCAGGAAAACTTATCGACATTCCGCCGCTCGATTTCTCACAATAACTCCGCAACAAAAAATCATAACTTGCGGCTTTCGGCGTCAACTCTCGCCTTCCTGACATTTTATTGAAAGTTATCAAAAGTTTTTCAACGGTTTTCAACACTTTTCAACGCAACTTGTCGACAATCTTCATCGCAATGTCACGGTAGCGCTCCTCGACCTCCGCATCGGTAGTAACGGCCGGGCGGCCTTCGTCGCTGCCCTCCATTATGGACTGTATCAGAGGTATCTCGCCCAGCAGCTCTACCCCGGCTTCGGCGGCGTAGCGTGCCGCACCCCCGCGTCCGAAGACGTAGTAGCGGCTGCCCGGAAGCTCCCGCGGCGTGAACCACGCCATGTTCTCGACTATGCCGAGGACAGGTATGTTCACATTCTCGTTGCGGAACATCTCCACACCGCGCACGACGTCCGCAACGGCTATCTGCTGCGGCGTCGATACGATGACCGCGCCGTCGATGTGCAGCTCCTGTATGATGGAGAGGTGGATGTCGCCCGTTCCCGGCGGGAGATCCACCAGCAGGAAGTCGATGTCGCCCCACCGCGTCTGGTGTATGAGCTGCCTCAACGCGCTGTTGGCGAGCGTGCCGCGCCACAGCAGCGCATCCGTCGGGCGGATGAACATGGCTATCGAGATGAGCTTGATGCCGCCGGCAACCTCGGCCGGAATGATGTAGTCGGTTCCGTTCTCGCTGACGGCGTCAGGAACGTAATCCTCGCATCCGAACATCTTCGCCTGCGACGGGCCGTAGATGTCGGCGTCCAGCACACCTACCCTGTATCCCGCATTGCGCAGCGATACGGCGAGGTTGGCCGTTACGGTCGACTTCCCTACCCCGCCCTTGCCCGAGGCGACGGCGATGATTTTGCCTATTCCGCGGGTTGTGGTCTTCTCGTGCATCCGTTCTATCGCATCCTTGGCCTTGTTGCCCTCTCCCTCGCGGATGAAGACCGTGATGCGGGCCTCGGGCCACCTCTCCGCAAGTATCTGCTCCACGCGGTCGCGTATCTTTGCGGCGAACGGGTCCCTCGCCTTGCGGAAACGCAGCGATACGGTGATCTTCTCCTCGTCGGCGCTGATTTCGTCGACGAAGCCCCCGCTGACGATGTCGCTTCCGGTCTCGGGATGCGCCACCCCCTTCAGCAGGGCCGATATATCCTCTTTCGATGGTTTCATGTTATAAGCTTTTTGTTTTTCACCGCCTTCGGCGGCGAGACAAAGTTACACAATTTTTCGAGTGCCGCACAACAAAAGGGGGAGTTTTCCGCGTGACGGAAACTCCCCCGTGAGGTGAGGCCGGCAGGCATCGCGCCCGCGGCCGTGCATATGTCTCCTACATGAAGTTCATGCGCTCCGGGCAGTATGCCTGCACGCCCTGCTGCATCGACATCTCCCTGAAGGACTCGTATTCGTTCCACATGCGGTTGATCTCCTCGCCGAAGAATACCGAACGGACACTCGACGAGAAGATCTGCATGATCTTCTCGAACTCGCTCTGCTCGCCCAGAACCTCCGTGATGCGGAACGAGTCGGCGATGCCGGCCTTGTCGGCCGCAACGGCTATGGCGGCCTTAAGTCCGCCGATCTCATCGACAAGTCCTATCTCCTTTGCGCGGTCGCCGCTCCATACGCGGCCCTCGGCTATCTCGAGTACCCTCTCCAGAGGGAGGTTGCGGCCTGCGGCAACCTTGCCGGTGAAGGTCGTGTAGACCTTGTCGACCGAACGCATCAGCGTGTTGCGCTCGACCTTGTCGGCCTTGCGCAGGTTGACCATGCCGAGGATGTTCTGTCCGAAGTCGGCCGAAGGGTTGGTCTTGACGGTGTCGTAGGTGATGCCGAGCTTGTCGTTGAGCATCTTGCCGCCCTCGAGCATCAGTCCGAATACCCCGATGGAGCCCGTCAGCGTGAGGCGGTCGGCGACGATTGCGTCGGCCGGGCACGAGATGTAGTATCCGCCGCTCGCGGCATACGAGCCCATCGACACGATCACCGGTTTCTCGGCCTTCAGAAGCTCCATCTCACGCCATATCACGTCGCTGGCCAGGGCGCTGCCGCCCGGCGAGTTCACGCGGAAGACGACGGCCTTGATATTGTCGTCGCGGCGTGCCTGTGCGATGATTTCGGCCGTGGTAGTGCCGTAGACGGTGTTGGAGCCGTTGTACTCCGCACCGTCGACGATGTTGCCGTCGGCATAGATGATGCCTACCTGCGGTGCCGAGAGGTTGTTCATGTCTGGACCGACGGTCGAGCAGTAGTCGCCCAGCGATACCATCTGGTACTTGCCGTCGAAGCCCTTCTCGACGCCGTATTCCGCAAATATGTCATCCATCTGGTCGGCATATATCACGCCGTCCACGAGTCCGTTCCTGAGGGCATCCTCCGGGAAGGAGAGTTCGAGCGACGTTGCCAGGCCGTCGAGTTTGCCGGCATCGATGCCGCGCGCCTGGGCAACCGTCTCCACGATGGTGTCCCACATGTCGTCGCAGAGCATCTGCATCTGCGTGCGGTTGGCCGGCGACATCTTGGTGAGGATATATGGCTCGACGGCGCTCTTGTAGCGGCATACGGTCGGGCGGAACACCTCGGCCGACATGCCGAGACGGTCGAGTGCGTTCTTGTAGAAGAGCGTGGTCATGGATATTCCGGCCCAGTTCATGCCGCCCTCCGGGTGGATGTAGACCTTGTCCGCTGCGGAGGCGAGGTAGTAGCTCATCTGCGAGTAGGTGTCGTTGTAGGCCACGACGAACTTGCCGCTCTGCTTGAACTGCTCGACAGCCCCGCGTATCTCCTCGATCGCGGCACCCGAACAGTATCCCATGCCCGAGAAGTTCATGTAGATTCCCTTGATGCGGTCATCGGCTGCAGCCGCCTCGATGGCGCGCAGAACCTGGAGCAGGGAGTTGCTGCCGGTAGACTGCATCGAGGTGACGTTGATGCCTGCAAAAGGGTTCGACGACGGTGAGTCGGTGATGTTGTTGTTGAAGTCTATCTTCAGAATCGAGTTCGGCATTACGATCGTGGCGGGAGTGCCTATCGAACCGGCTATTCCGAATACGACGATGAGCCACAGAAGGCCCGAAAGCAGGCTGCCGACGATTACGGCCAGCAGGGCTGCCAGAAACACTTTCAGGAATTTCATATTTGTCGAAGATTTGTGAATACTCTTTTTCAATGCAAATATATGGATTTTTCGGACAAATACATTAAAAAACGCACGTTGCGCCTCCACACGAAGGCAATCCGCCCCGGCAACGCGGGCTGCCGGGGCGGAGGTAGGGAGGCTGTCGGCCCTGCGCGCTATTTGTTGCGCACGCAGCGCACCATCATGGCGTTGTCCTGCGAGGTGCCGGTTCCTATCTTCGGGCCGGAGGACATCCACATCAGGTACTTGTACATGTTCTCCTTGCTGTCGTGAGGGGTGGTCGTCCACGCATAGGTCGAGGTTGCGCTCATGACCTTCGTCGTCCACATTCCGGCCGGCGTCAGGTAAATCGTGAGGTCGCCGTACTGGAGGCTCTTAGTGGCGTTGTCGGCCACCGTCTTGGCGAGCAGGTCCTCCCACTCCTCGGCCGAAGGCATGCGCCACGTACCGGCCGGGGCAACAAGCGAGCATGGGTCCACATCGGCGGACGGTATGTCGTCGTAGGCTATGGTCGTCTCCTCCGGTCCGTATGCCACGCCCGGATATTGCGAGGAGCTGCCTATAGGGTCCTCGAGGGCGAAGCCGTAGCGGCTCTTGTACTTGAAGTAGAGTCCCCTCTCCTGCGGATCGGCGAAGGTGTATGCCCCATCCTTGACCGTGAGGTAGCCCTCGCTCCACTCGACCATCAGCGGTTCGATGACCGGTTTGCCCTCCTGCTTCACGCTCTTGCCCGTGTCGGCGCCGTTTATCCAGATTGAGAGCGTGCGCTCCTCGCCGCCGTTCTCCGGTATATCGAACGAGAGGGTCAGGTTATCCTTCGAACCGGTCTGCGAAAGCTCCAGTCCGTCGCTGCCCTTGACAGCCACGGTGAAGGAGTCGCGGTCGCTGTCGCAGCGCACCGTCAGCGTGAAGGCCTCGAAACCGGCCTCCGAAGGGGTGTGCGACACATAGCGGACATAGTCCGAAAGGGCCGGCTGGACGAACTCGATGCCCGTATAGATGCGGTTGACAAAGATGCGGAACTTGCGTTCGCTCTTCGACTCGTTGGCCGGGATCTTGAGCTCCACCCTCGGATTTTCGGCCGTGGCGTCGTTGAAAATCACCTCGGAGTCGTCGGCCTCGGCCGAAACCTCATAGAGAGGGAACTCTCCCGGGTCGGTCTCGACCGTCAGCATGAAGGCCTCGTGGCCCGGTGCCTCCGAAGGGGTGTGCGACAGGTATTTCGGCTGGCGTATGTCGCGCACGCAGCGCACCATCGCCATGTTGGTGCCGACGTAGTCGTAGTCGACAATCGAGTAGTAGGTGTTCAGCGAGTAGATGACGCCGTTGCCGAAGAAGTTGCCGCCGAGAGTCCAGTAGCCGCCGTACTCGGAACGTCCGATTACGGAACCGCTCTCGGTGCTGAGAATGCCTCCGTAAGGCATGAACAGCGACGAGCCTACATAGCCCATGCCGTTGATTCCGTCCATGGAGGCAGGGTTGTCCAGGTCCTCGAAGCTGAAGAGGGCGTTGATTTCGGCGTACGTAGGCGTGCGCAGGCCCTCTGCGACAAGGCGGCAAGGGTCGGCGTCGATGTCGGCCGGAATATCGGCAAGGCTTATCTGTACCGGGTCCGGAGTATATGCCGTACCGCTGTATGTCGCCTCGTCGGAGCGCACTCCGTAGTCGCTGCCGTGGCGGAAGAAGAGACCCGGGTCGGACGGCTTGTCGGCCAGTACGAAGCGGCCGTCGCGCAGGGCGATGTTGCTCTTGGCCCAGTAGTAGCCGCCCACCTTCTCCAGTGCGGCCTGCTGCGTTGCCTCGACGATTTTAATCCATACAGGGGTCTCGGACTGCTCCGATGTCTCTATCGTGATTGCGCGCTCCTGTTCTGAATAGTTGGCGTCGATATGTATTTCGATCCTCTCGGTCGGTTCGTTCACGGCCACCGTCTCGCCGGTCTGGGTGCCGCCGGCCGTTATGCGGTACTGCCACGGCACGAACTCCGCGGCCCTCGTCTCTATCGAGAGCTCGAACAGAACCTCGTAGTCGCCTCCGGCAAACGGAACAGACTCGGGGATGTCCGTCGACTTGAACTCCGTGATCTGGTAATCCTTGAGCGACGCCTCCTGCGTGGCTTCCACTATTTTGGTCCATTTCTTCGCGTCGGTGCTCGTCTCGACTGCTACGGAACGGGTCTCCTTGCTGCGGTTTGCAGGGACCGTGACCGTGATTTCGGTCGTAGGCTCCCCTACCGCTATCGTCTCACCGGCATCGCCGCCGAGTACGAGACGGTAGTTCCACGGCTCGAAAACGGGACCGGACGAACGGGTCTCGTTGTGCGTGGTGAATGTCAGCTTGTAGTCGCCGCCGTTGCCGGGGATGACCTCGGGCATGGTGGTGGACTCGAATTGCGTGACGACATAGGTGGTTTTGCTCTCTTCGGTGCCGCTCTTCTCGCATGAGAAGAACGCGAACGGGACGGAAACCGCCAACAAGGCGATAAAAAGTGCTTTTTTCATAAAAAGTTCATTTTTTTGCTGTCACCGGTATACTGTGCGGTGCAGGCTGCCGTACGGCCATGGCCTGTCCATACGGGAAATACGTCCGGAACTCCGTGAGATATTCTTGTGTAAAAGGCTGTAAATAAGCATGCGGATGGATATTGTGGGTTTATGTGGTTCTTGGTTTTCGTGCCGTATACATCGTCGATTGCGGGGCAATCGTCCGACAAGATATGAAAAATATGGCGTACGGCAATGAAACAAGGGCCAAACAATCCGTGCAAAGAGCCTTTGACAACATAATGTACGCCTTAACGGGTAATCTTCTCCATTGCGGCGTACCGGAAAAGAGGCGATGTGGGTTGCGGCGGCGACTATTGTGGCGGTACGGGATGCCCGAATCGGCGAAAAATGTTATTTTTGCATCTGCAAACCTTTGTATTATGCAACCTTTCATCGTTCTGGCTACCGTTGCGGGCTACATCGCCCTGCTCTTTACGGTGGCCTTCATATCGGGCCGCCGCGCCGACAACCAGGGATTCTTCGTCGGGAACCGCTCCTCGAAGTGGTATGTCGTGATGTTCGCCATGATCGGCGCAGCCATGTCGGGCGTGACATTCGTCTCGGTGCCGGGAATGGTCGCCGCAAGCGGCTTCTCATACTTCCAGATGGCGCTCGGATTCTTCGTCGGGCAGCTTGTGGTGGCATTTGTCCTCGTGCCGCTCTTTTACCGCATGCAGCTGGTGTCGATATACGGATATCTCGAACAGAGGTTCGGCCGCGGCGCATACAAGACCGGCGCGTGGTTCTTCTTCATATCCAAGCTGCTGGGGGCTTCGGTGAGGCTCTTCCTCGTATGCGTGGTGCTGCAGCTGCTGCTCTTCGGGCCGTGGGGGCTGCCCTTCTGGCTCAACGGGGCCGTGATGGTGCTGCTGGTGCTGTTGTACACCTACCGCGGCGGCGTGAAGTCGCTCATATGGACCGACTCGCTCAAGACACTCTGTCTCATATCGAGCATCGTGCTCTGCATGGTCTTCATCGTGCGCAGGCTCGGCTTCTCGCCGGGCGAAATGGCTTCCGAAGTGGCTGCGAGCGACTATTCGCGCATATTCTTCTTCGATGACGTCGACGACCCGCGCTACTTCTTCAAGCAGTTCTTCGCCGGTGTCTTCGCCCTCATTGCCATGACGGGCCTCGACCAGGACATGATGCAGCGCAACCTGAGTTGCCGCAACAGCCGCGACTCGCAGAAGAACATCGTGCTCTCGAGCCTGCTCCAGACCGTAATCATATTCCTCTTCCTGGTGCTGGGCGTGATGCTCTACATCTTCGCCGACCGCACCGGAATGGTGCTGCCGGAGGGATCGGACAACGTCTTCCCGGCCGTGGCGACATCGCCGCAGATGCCGCTCGCGGTGGGCATACTCTTCGTGCTGGGGCTGATTTCATCGACATACTCCGCCGCTGGCTCCGCCCTGACGGCCCTCACGACATCATTCACGATAGACGTGCTCGACGGCCGCAAGCGCTGGGACGAGGCGCGCCTGACGAAGGTGCGCAAGGGCGTGCACGTGGCCATGGCCGTGGCGATGTTTGCCGTGATATGTGCCCTGTACCGCCTCAACAACACCAACGTCATAGACGCCGTATATACCCTCGCAAGCTATACCTACGGTCCGATTCTGGGCATGTTCGCATTCGGTATACTCACCCGGTGGAAGGTGCGCGGCGGCGCCGTCGGCATCGTCGCCGTGGCCGCACCGGTGATATGCTACGTGCTCCAGAGCAACTCGGAGCGCTGGTTCGGAGGATATACGTTCAGCTATGAACTGCTGATTGTCAATGCCGCGATAACCTTCGCCGGCATGATGCTGCTCGTGAAACGTGAAAAGGGATTGACGAAATGATACTTTTGGCCGACGGCGGCTCCACCAAGTGCGACTGGGCCGTCATTGATGAGAAATCGGGCCGTACGGCCCTGCGGTTCGCCACAGAGGGGCTGAACCCGTTCGTTAAGGGGAGGGACGAGATAGCCTCCGTGCTGCGTTCCGTGGTTGTGCCGCGTGTGAAGCCGCTATCTCCGGAGGCGGTATTCTTCTACGGTGCCGGGGCAGCTTTCGCCGGAGCGGAGGTGCTGTGCGGCGAGATTGCCGCAGCGCTGTCCGGAAGCAGGGTGGAGGTGCGCAGTGACATGGATGGTGCCGCAAGGTCCGCCGTGGGCGACGGGCGCGGAATAGTCTGCATACTCGGAACCGGCTCCAACTCCGCATATTATGAGAACGGCAGGGTAGTGCGCAACACCCCTTCGCTGGGTTATGTGCTCGGCGACGAGGGTGGCGGTGCGGCTCTCGGGCGTGCCCTCCTGTCGGACATATTCAAGGGCGTGGCTCCGGAGCATATCCGCAGGGACTTCGAACGGCAGTTCGGGCTGTCGCAGGCGGAACTGCTCGAAAACGTATACCGCAAACCGGCCGCAAACCGCTTTCTGGCCTCTTTCGCGCCGTTCCTTTCGGAGCGTCTGGACGACAGCTATGTCTGCGGTCTCGTATCGGAGGCATTCGAGAGTTTTATCCTGCGCAACATGGCCGCATATCCGTCCGACGCGCCCGTATGGTTCGTGGGTTCGGTGGCGTTGCATTTCGAGAGGGTGTTGAGGCCGGCCGTGCGCCGCTGCGGGTTCACCGTCGGCGGGGTAGCGGGCTCGCCGCTCGAGGGTCTTGTGGCATATCACACGGCGAAGGCGGCAGGGGATGATGAAAGGTCTGCTCCGGAAGGGGCAGATGCGGTCTCCGATGCCCCCGTGTTCCGTAAAATCACCGAGGAGCCGTCGTATTACGACAATCTGGAGCGGATGCCGGTGCATGACATACTTGCGGCGATGAACCGCGAGGATTCACACGTCCCGCGTGCCGTGGCAAGGGCGCTGCCGCAGATTGAGGCCTTCGTGGAGGCTCTTTCGGAGCGGATGCTGCGCGGAGGCCGCCTCTTCTACATAGGGGCCGGCACGAGCGGCCGGCTCGGGGTGCTCGACGCATCGGAGATCCCGCCGACGTTCGGGATGCCGCCTACGGTGGTGATAGGCCTGATTGCCGGCGGCGACAGGGCGCTGCGCTGCCCGGTCGAGGGGGCCGAGGACGACGAGGAGCAGGGATGGCGCGACATCCTTGCGCACGAACCCACGCCGGAGGATACGGTTGTCGGTATAGCATCTTCAGGTACAACGCCTTACGTTGTCGGAGCCTTGCGCCGTGCAAGGGAGTTCGGCATGCTCACGGCGTCGGTCTCGTCGAACCCGTCGTCGCCGCTCGCCGCCGAGGCCGATTTCCCGATAGAGACGGTTGTCGGTGCGGAGTTCGTTACCGGAAGTTCGCGCATGAAGTCGGGAACGGCCCAGAAACTCGTATGCAACATGATTTCGACCGCGGCGATGATCCGCCTCGGACGCGTGCAGGGAAACCGAATGGTGAACATGCAGCTGAGCAACCGCAAGCTCGTCGACCGCGGCACGCGCATGATTGTCGACCAGACGGGCATGCCGTACGAGCGTGCACGGCGGCTGCTGTTGCTGCACGGCTCCGTGCGCCGCGCACTCGATGCCCTGCGCGAAGGGAAAGAGTGACGAAATGTGCGGCTCCGTATTTTTAATTTCCGATAAAAGAGGTAACTTTGTGCCCAATATAAACAGAGGTTGAACCATGGCGAAAGAATTCAAGAGATATCTCATCACTTCGGCGCTTCCGTATGCCAACGGACCGGTGCACATAGGCCATCTGGCGGGTGTCTACATCCCGTCGGACATCTACACGCGTTACCTGCGGCTTCGCGGGCGCGACGTGATTTCGGTATGCGGCAGCGACGAGCACGGCGTGCCGATTACGATCAAGGCCCGCCGCGAGGGGATTACGCCCCAGCAGGTGGTGGACCGCTACCACGAAATAATCAAAAAGTCGTTCGAGGGGCTCGGCATTGCCTTCGACATATACTCGCGCACCACGTCGCCGGTGCATACGGAGACCGCTTCGGCATTCTTCCGCAAGCTCTACGACGAGGGAAAGTTCATCGAGAAGACGTCGATGCAGTACTACGACGAGGAGGCGCAGACATTCCTCGCCGACCGCTACATCATGGGAACATGCCCGAAGTGCGGCAACGAGCGCGCCTATGGCGACCAGTGCGAGGCCTGCGGCTCGACCCTCTCTCCGGACGAGCTTCTGAACCCGCACTCGACCGTCTCGGGTTCGGTTCCGGTAAAGCGCGAGACCAAGCACTGGTACCTGCCGCTGAACGAGTACGAACCGATGCTGCGCAAATGGATCCTTGAAGACCATAAGGACTGGAAATCAAATGTTTACGGCCAGTGCAAGAGCTGGCTCGACGGAGGTCTCCAGCCGCGTGCCGTGAGCCGCGACCTTGATTGGGGAATACCTGTTCCGGTCGAGGGTGCGGAGGGCAAGGTCCTCTACGTATGGTTCGATGCGCCGATAGGGTATATCTCCGCCACGAAGGAGCTTACGCCGGAGTGGGAGAAGTACTGGAAGAGCGAGGATACGAAACTTGTCCACTTCATCGGCAAGGACAATATCGTCTTCCACTGCATAGTCTTCCCGTCGATGCTCAAGGCGCACGGCGGCTACATACTTCCGGAGAATGTCCCGGCCAACGAGTTCCTGAACCTCGAGGGCGACAAGATCTCGACCTCGCGCAACTGGGCCATCTGGCTGCACGAGTATCTGGAGGAGATGCCGGGCAAGGAGGATGTGCTGCGTTACGTGCTCTGCGCCAATGCGCCGGAGACCAAGGACAACGACTTCACGTGGAAGGACTACCAGACGCGCAACAACAACGAACTTGTGGCCGTTCTCGGAAACTTCGTGAACCGTGCCATGGTGCTCACCCACAAGTATTACGGAGGCGAGGTTCCGGCATGCGGCGAACTGAACGACTACGACCGCGCGACGCTCGGGGAGCTGTCGCACATCAAGTCGGCCCTCGAGAACAATATCGAGAACTACCGCTTCCGCGATGCGTTGAAGGAGGCGATGAATGTGGCGCGTATCGGAAACAAGTATCTGGCCGACACGGAGCCGTGGAAGGTCATAAAGAGCGATCCGGAGCGCGTGAAGACCATTCTCAACATTGCGTTGCAGATTACGGCCAACATAGCCATCGCCTGCGAGCCGTTCATGCCGTTCACGGCCGCGAAGATCCTGCGTATGCTCGATACGGAGCGTTTCGACTGGGAGCGCCTGGGCGCTACGGACCTCGTTGAGGCCGGACACCGCGTAGGTGAGCCGGAACTTCTCTTCGAGAAGATCGATGACGAGACCATACAGCGCCAGCTCGACAAGCTTGCAGCCATCAAGGCAGCCAACCTTGCGGCCGAGGCGAAGGCCGAGCCGCAGAAGGAGGAGTGTTCAATCGACGATTTCCAGAAGATTGACATAAGGGTATCGACGATCGTTGCGGCCGAGAAGGTGGCAAAGACGAAAAAGCTTTTGAAACTCACGATAGATACCGGAATCGACCGGCGGGTAATAGTTTCGGGAATAGCGGAGTTCTATTCTCCGGAGGAGCT
This sequence comes from uncultured Alistipes sp., assembly GCA_944322005.1. Classification (GTDB taxonomy): domain Bacteria; phylum Bacteroidota; class Bacteroidia; order Bacteroidales; family Rikenellaceae; genus Alistipes. The sequence goes on along the minus strand of CALUNL010000002.1, from coordinate 123,180 downwards.
TGTCGGAAAACAGGTGCCGGTGCTTGTGAACCTTGCCCCGCGTGAACTGAAGGGTATCGTTTCACAGGGAATGATACTTATGGCTGCCGATGCCACGGGACGTCTCCGCCTGCTCAATCCTGACGAGGCGGTGACATCTGGCGCCGTGGTAGGGTAGAGAAGAGTTGTTCCACGTGGAACAGATTTGACGCAGGGTCAACGGCCGTTTTTGTTGAGGCGTTGCCCTGCGTTACGATTTTACGGTGCGGCGGAGCGCGTGTTATGTGTCCGCGCACATTTAAACATATGAAAAATGAACTGGAGGGAGTTGGGTTTCAATTATTACAAGACGGCCGGCAATGTCCGTTGCATATACAGGGACGGCCATTGGGAAGAACCGTTTTTTACTGAGGATGAGTACATTGACCTGCATATGGCGGCGGCGTGCCTGCATTACGGTCTCGATGCGTTCGAGGGACTCAAGGCATTCTGCGGTGAGGATGGCCGCGTGAGGATTTTCAGGGTTGCGGACAATGCACGAAGGATGCAGAGCTCGGCTGAGAGACTTTGTCTGCCTGTTCCGCCCGTGGAGATGTTCGTGGAGGCCTGCAAGGAGGTTGTGCGCAGAAATTCAGAATTTGTTCCGCCATACGGGACCGGCGCATCGCTCTATTTGAGGCCGATGCTGTTTGCAACCAAGCCTTGCCTTGGCGTCAGGGCGGTGGACGAGGCCATGTTCGTGGTCTTCTGTTCGCCTGTCGGGCCATATTACAAGGACGAGGTCCGTCCTGGAAGGGCATTGCTTGACCTCGGCTGCGACCGTGCCGCTCCGCTCGGTACGGGCGATGTGAAGGTGGGCGGAAACTATGCCTCTAGCATCAAGGCCGGCGATTGGGCGCGTCAGGAGGGCTATGCCAACGTTATATTTGCCGATTCGAGCGAACGCCGCTATATAGAGGAGTGTATGGCTGCCAACTTCTTTGCCATAAAGGGGAAGAGTTATATTACGCCTAAATCAACATCCATTCTTCCTTCGATAACCAACAAGAGCCTCTGTACGCTTGCCGGGGAGATGGGTCTTTCGGTTGAAATCCGTCGCGTGTCAATCGATGAGCTGGCCGGTTTCGACGAGGCGGGAGCCTGCGGAACGGCTGTTACGGTTGCTCCGATAAGTTCGATAACCGTCGCCGGTGAAGAGAGGACTATTGATTACGGCGAAAAACCTGGACCTGTGTCGATGTCGCTGTTGAAGGCTCTGCAGGATATACAATATGGCCGTGCGGAGGATCGCTTCGGATGGATGACGGAGGTATAATGGGCTGATTGTCAAATTAAAACGGGATCTTTCAGAAGACCCCGTTTTTTTATGTACGCCGTGTTCCACGTGGAACGTCAGCGCCCGAAACGGACAAGCAGGACGTTCACGTCGGCAGGGGAGACCCCCGGGATGCGCGATGCCTGGCCGATTGTCACCGGACGTATGCGCGACAGCTTCTGTCTTGCCTCTATCGTCAGCGACTGCATCGATCCGTAGTCGAAGCCTTCGGGAATCGAGATGTCCTCGAGCCGGTGCAACTTGTCGGCCACCATCCGCTCGCGTTCGATATAGCCGCTGTACTTGATCTCTATCTCCGCCTCCTCGATCTCCTCGCTGCGGATGCCCTCCCTGTCGATGAATCCGCAAAGCCCCGGATGTATTCCGATGAGCCATTCGAGCGTGATGCCGTTGCGCATAAGCAGCTCCGACATCTTGCATCCCTGCCGTACAGGCTGCAAATCCGCCTTTTCCAAATGCGCGTTAATTTCGCGTATTTTCACGCTCTGTGCATGGATGTAGGCTACAAACGATTCTACGCGCGATTTTTTTTCGAGGAATTTTTCGTATCTCGCACGCCTTATAAGTCCGATTTCATACCCGATGGGGGTGAGCCGGAGGTCGGCGTTGTCCTGTCGCAACAGAATCCGGTATTCGGCACGCGAGGTGAACATGCGGTACGGCTCGTCGACTCCCTTGGTCACGAGGTCGTCGATCAGGACCCCGATATAGGCCTGGTCGCGGTGGAGTACGAACGGTTCCAGACCGGCAAGCCGGCGGTGGGCGTTGATGCCGGCGACAAGTCCCTGCGCGGCGGCCTCCTCATAGCCCGTGGTTCCGTTCACCTGGCCTGCAAGATACAGATTGTCAGCGAGTTTGCTCTCCAAAGTGTGGCGCAGCTGCGTCGGCGGGAAGTAGTCGTACTCTATGGCGTATCCCGGCCGGTAGACGTGCACGTCCTCGAGACCGCGGATGCGGTGCAGCGCCGCCATCTGCACGTCGTAGGGCAGCGACGACGAGAAGCCGTTGAGATAGTATTCGTTGGTGTCGCGCCCCTCCGGTTCGAGGAAGAGCTGGTGCGACTCCTTGTCGGCGAAGGTGCGCAGCTTGTCCTCGATGCTCGGGCAGTAGCGCGGGCCGATACCCTTGATGGTGCCGTTGAACAGCGGCGAATCGGCAAAGCCCCTGCGCAGTTCGTCGTGCACCTCCTTCGACGTATATACCAGAAAACAAGGCAGTTGGTGGCGTACGGGGGAAGTTTCGTCCGAGAATGAGAACTTCGACGGGTTCTCGTCGCCGTATTGCGGTTCGAGAGCCTCGAAATCTATGGTCCGGGCATCGAGACGCGCCGGCGTGCCGGTCTTCATGCGTCCCGTCTCCATGCCTATCGCCTGCAGTGATTCGGTGATGCCGTGCGATGCCGCGTCGCCGGCGCGTCCGCCCTCGGCGTGCTCGCGTCCGCAGTGCATGAGGCCCGAAAGGAACGTCCCGGCGGTGAGGATCACCGCCCCGGCCCCGAAAGTGGTCCCCATTTGCGTTTTTACGCCGCATACGCGCCTCCGGCCATCCGTCTCCTCAAAGAGTATCTCCGTGACGGAATCCTGCCTTATATAGAGGTTTTCGGTGTTCTCCAGCCTCCGCCGCCACTCCTGCGAGAAGCGGCTCTTGTCGCACTGCGCGCGCGGGCTCCACATCGCCGGGCCCTTCGAGCGGTTGAGCATGCGGAACTGTATGGCCGTGGCGTCGGTCACCTCGCCCATCTGGCCGCCCAGGGCGTCGATCTCCCTTACGATCTGACCCTTGGCTACGCCTCCGACGGCCGGGTTGCAGGACATGGCCGCAATCTTGGTCATGTCCATCGTCAGCAGCAGCGTCCGCGAGCCGCAGCGCGCCGCGGCCGAGGCCGCCTCGCACCCGGCATGGCCGGCTCCGATGACTATTATGTCGTAACGTTCGTCCATTGCTATTCCCGTCTCTCCGCCCTGCGTGCGTTCTCCTCCTCGCGCATCTGCCGAAGCAGCTCCAGGTAGCGGTCCTCCTTCGCGTGCATCGTGCGGTTGTCCTCCGGCGCCTTGTCCTTCTGTCCGCACAGGTGCAGCACGCCGTGGACCACCACGCGCCGCATCTCATCCTCCGGCGTGGCCCCGTAGAGACGCGCATTGTCGGCAACCGTCTCCACGTCGATGAAGATGTCGCCCGAGACGGTGTGCGCCGCAAGGTCGCTGTCGTCGAAGGTGATGATGTCGGTATAGTAGTCGTGCCCGAGGTACTGGCGGTTCATCTCCAGAAGCCGCCTTGCCGAGCAGAACACATAGTTGATGTGCCCGATGGTGTTGCCGCCCTCCTCCGAGGCCACCCTCCGCAGCCAGAGCCGCAGAAGGCGCCTGTCGCGCAGGCGGTACGTGCAGTCGTCGGTATAGTATTCGATGTCCATTGCCGAATCACTTTTTGAAGAGGTTCGACGCCTGCATCGTCACCGACGGCGACGGCGCGTAGATGCCGAACAGGAGCCTGTACTCGACCTCCATCGTCGAGAGGTTCACCTTCGGCCCGATGGTGCCTATCTGCTGGTCGCGCGCCACGGTCTGACCGCGCTCCACGCATACCGACGAGAGGTTGGCATACGAGGAGATGTATTCGCCGTGGGCTATGTAGACGTCGTACTTGTTGTTGATCTTGTTGCGCTTGGTCTGGACCACCTTGCCTTCGTATATCGAACGCACGGCGGCTCCCTCCGACCCCTTTATCTCGGCCATGTTGCCGTTGTAGCTCGTTACGCGGCCGCCGCGCACGGGTAGGTTCAGGCCTTTGGTGCGCGTCGAGAACGAGGCGCCCGACTTGTTGCCCTTGGTGAGCTTGCGCAGCTGCTTGATGGCCTCGTCGAGCTTCTCCTCCTTTTCGAGCTTGGCCCGAAGCACCGACTGCTCCTTCTTGGACATGCGGCTGACGGTCGAACGGGCCGACTTCACGTCCTGGCGCAGCTTTTCGCGCTGGCGGTCGAGGTCCTTTTTGGTCCTGGCAAGGTCCTCGCGCTTGCGGTTGAGCTCCTCGCGCTCGCGCTGCTCCTCGTCACGGACCGAAACCACCATCTTCATCCGCTCCCCGCGCTTTTCGGTCGCCGTGCGCAGTGCGGCCAGGCGTTCGGCCATCTGTGCGAACGACTCCGAGGAGAAGATATAGGCCATGGCGTTGTGGAAACGGTAGTTGCGGTAGGCCTCGCGCGTCATCTCGCGGCAGCTTGCCTCAAGAGCCGACAGCTGGTCGGAAAGCTTGCCCAGGCGCTCGTTCGACGCCTCGACCTCCTCCGTGAGGTTCTTTATCTGGCGGTTGGTGGCGTTTATGAGCGAGTTGCGGCGCTCTATCTGGCGCGTCAGAAGGCTCACGCGCTTCTGTGCCGATGCCTTGTCCTTCTTGAGCGACGAGAGCTGCTTCTCCTGCTGCTCGATGCTGCGCTCGAGTTCGGCTATGACCTTGCGCTGCTCCTCTATCTTCTTGGAGGTCTGCGCCGTGAGCGGCACTGCCGTAATCACGGCCGCCGCAAGGGTGAGTATGAGTCGTGAAAAACGCATTTCGGATATCTACTGTTTTTTGTTGTCGCTCCCGGCGGCCGCCTTGCGCTCGCGCTGCGCCTCGAGGCGCTTCTCTATCTTTCCGGCATCGTAGCCCTGCTCCAGGGCCTTGCGCCAGTAGGTCTGGGCCATGAAATCCTCTCCCAGGGCATAGAGGATGTCGCCGTAGTGGATATAGATCTCCGCCGACGGGCTGCGGTCGAGCGATATGGCCTGCTGCATGTACTTCTTTGCCTCGTCGTAACGCCCCATGCGGTAGAGAATCCACGCCAGCGTGTCGAGGAACGTCGGATTGTTCTCGCTCAGGAAGTTGGCCCGCGTGGCCATCTCCATGGCCTTGTCGAGCTGCCGGTCATCCTCGCTCAGGAAGTAGGCGTAGTTGTTGAGCACCGTCGCGTTGTCGCGGAAATAGCCGAGGGCCTTGCGGAACGAACGGTAGCATCCCTTTCTGTCGCCAGACTGGTACTGTGCGTTGCCGATCATCCCCCACAGGTCGCTGCGCAGCGAGTCGGTATCGGCATACTCCAGCATCTGGCGGTAGGCGTCGGCCGCCTCCGCATGGCGGTTCTGCCGTTCGAGCGTATAGCCGCGGCGCATGCGTATCTGCAGGTTCTCCGGGAAGCGCGCAATGCCGCGGTCGGTGTAGAGCACCGCCGAATCGGGCCGCTCCAGGAAGTTCTCCATGTCGATGATGTTGATGTAGTCGTCGGCCGTGGCGTCGCCGCTGCCGGCAATCTGCTTGCAGATGTCGAGCGCCGACCCTATCTGCCCCGACTTTATCAGGTGCGAGACGTAGAGCTCCTTCACCACGCGATCGTGCGGGTAGTTGATGAAGAGCTTGCCGACAAGCGCATTCAGCTGCGCGAAGTTCTTGCGGTAGAACGAGATGTTGTTGGTCAGCGACTTGAACACGCCCGTCTTGTAGTCGAGCGGAATGTCGGGCGAGTCGAACAGGTGGCCCATCGCCGAGAGGTAGCTCGGGGTGTCGTTGCGGCGGTAGTGGAAGTCGCTCAACGCAATCCACGGCCTGACGGATGTCGAGTCGACGCTGATGGCCTTGAGGTAGGACTCCATGGCCAGCGAGTCGCGCCCCGTGGCCGCATAGACGTCGGCCAGCGAGATGTAGTTGTCGGACATGTATGGCGCCTCCTCTATCATCCTGTGCGCCTCGGACTCGGCCATCTCGAACTGCATCGTCGAGAGGTAGAGCCGCAGCCGCTGCTGCATGAGCGGCGGGAAACGGCCTGTCTTGACCTCCGCCGAGTCGAGCGTCGATATGGCCGACAGCGGCTGTCCGTTGCTCTCGTAGAGTATGGCCAGTATGCGGTAGTTGTTTGGGTCGGGGTCGTATTTCAACAGCTTCTCGTAGAGGTCGATGGCCTCGATATAGCGGCCCGCGCGGAGCGTGGCCTGTGCGAACTCGTCGAGGTAGTACTTGTTGTCCGGCTCCGCAAGATAGGCCTTCTCGGCCATCTCGAGACGCTGTTTGTCCCCGCTCTCGGTGCGGGCCGCCAGGTGCAGCGCCGGCGCATAGCCGGGATATTCGGAGAGCACCTTGCGCGCCGACTCGCGCGCCCCGACGGTGTCGCCGTATATCACCAGACGCTTGAGCGCGTCGGTGTAGAGCCTCACCCTGCGGATCGAGTCGGGCTCCTTGCCGGTCACGGGTGCGTCCGCACCGTGCCGCTGCGGCGCCGTGAAGCCGCAGAGAAGCATTGCCGCCGAGAGTATCGAAAGAATCTTCCGCATGGCTCCGCCGGTTTTGTTACAGTACGCTGTCGAACTGGTGCAGGAAGCGTACGTCGTTCTCGAAGTAGAGACGCAGGTCCGGAACGCCGAACTTCAGCATCGCAATGCGCTCGATTCCCATGCCGAATGCGAATCCGGAGTACTCGTTGGGGTCGATGCCGTTGGCCGACAGCACGTTCGGGTCGACCATGCCGCAGCCCAGAATCTCGAGCCAGCCCGTACCCTTGCAGACGTTGCATCCCTTGCCGCCGCAGAGGTTGCACGATACGTCGACCTCGGCCGACGGCTCGGTGAACGGGAAGTAGGACGGACGCATGCGGATGCGGGTATCCTCGCCGAACATCTCCTTGGCGAAGTAGAGCAGCGACTGCTTCAGGTCGGCGAACGAGACGTTGCGGTCGATGTAGAGTCCCTCCACCTGGTGGAATATGCAGTGTGCGCGGTAGGAGATGGCCTCGTTGCGGAAGACGCGTCCCGGGCATATGACCCTTATCGGCGGCTTCTGGCGCTCCATCGTCCGCACCTGTATCGACGAGGTGTGCGTACGCAGCAGGATATCGGGGTGCTTCTCGATGAAGAAGGTGTCCTGCATGTCGCGTGCCGGGTGCTCCGGCGGGAAGTTCAGGGCCGAGAAGACGTGCCAGTCATCCTCGATCTCCGGACCCTCGGCCACCGTGTAGCCCAGGCGCGAGAAGATGTCGACTATCTGGTTGCGCACGATCGAGATTGGGTGCCGCGAGCCAAGCTCCTCGGCCGTTCCCGTACGGGTGAGGTCGTCCTCCGCCGGAGCCGATGCCGCCGATGCGGCAAACTCCTCACGCAGGGCGTTGATTCGGCCGAGTGCCGTCTGTTTCAAGTTGTTGAGCTTCTGCCCGAGTTCGCGCTTGCGCTCCGGAGCCACACTCTTGAACTCCTCCATCAGCGCCGTGAGCTCGCCCTTCTTGCCGAGCATCTTGACGCGGAAATCCTCGATTTCGGCCGCTGCCTTTGGGTGGAACTCCTCCACGCGCTTTAAAAGTTCGTCTATTTTAGCGTTCATATTTTGTGAATTTTGTACTTTTGCCTTACCTTTATACCCACAGGGTATAATAATGCAAAGTTACAAACTTTTTCGGAGAATGATGCGTCGGGGCATAATATTTCTGGCCGCACTCGCGCTTGCAGCGGTTCCGGTGCAGGCCCGAAAGGTGGGTCTGGTGTTGAGCGGAGGCGGTGCGAAGGGGCTGTACCACATAGGTGTGATACAGGCCCTCGAGGAGAACGGGGTGCCGATAGACTATATTGCCGGAACATCCATGGGTGCCATAATAGCCGGCCTGTATGCCGCCGGATACTCGCCCGAGGAGATGCGCGCGATAGTCCTCTCCGGAGATGTCAAGAAGTGGGTGTCGGGACGCATCGACGACTCGCACCGATACTATTACCGCCAGCTCGACGTGCCGCCTTCGATGCTGAGTGTCCGTCTGGACGTGAGCCGCGAGGCGAGGAAACTGCGCCGGGTGGCGAAGGAGTCGGGAAACAAGGCGGATGCCGCAAGCGCCGGGAAGCTGCTGCAGCTCCCCGTGGACCTCATCTCATCCGCACAGGTGGACATGGCCCTCAACGAGCTGTTCCGGCAGGCGTCGGAGGCTTGCGGAGGCGATTTCGACCGGCTGATGGTGCCGTTCTTCTGCGTGGCGAGCGACATGGCCGCCCGCAGGCCGGTGGAGTTCCACGAAGGCGACATCGGACAGGCCATAAGGGCCTCGATGTCGATACCGCTGGTATTCAAGCCTTTGAAAATAAAGAAAATGCTGCTTTATGACGGCGGGCTGTTCGATAACTTCCCGTGGCAGCGGATGATCGACAACTACTCCCCCGACCATCTCATAGGCGTAAAGTGTACGGCCGGCAACACCCCGGTCGACGAGAACAGCAACCTCATCGACCAGGCCTTGATGCTGATGACGGCACAGACCGACTACGACCTTCCGGCCGAGGGAAACATCAAGATCGAACGCGCGGTGGATGCCGGAATGCTCGATTTCGACCGCGGCGTGGAGATCATGCAGAGCGGCTACGACGATGCGATGGCAATGATGGACTCCATCCTCATGACGATTCCGGAGCGCCGGAGTCCGGAGGAGGTGCGGCGCCGCCGCGAGGAGTTCCGCCGGACGCTGCCGCCGCTGGAGGTGGGCGAGTGCGTGATAGAGGGACTGAAGCCTGCGCAGGAGAAGTATGCGCGTGCCGTAATCTCCAAAAGGCCGCGGAAGGATGCCGATACGACATCGTTCGGACGGTTCCGTTCGGGTCTCTTCGACCTCCTCTCGGAGGGGGATTTCTCGATGGACTACCCCGTATTGCGCCGCGACTCCGTATCGGGGGTCTTCGTGCCGCATCTGAAACTCAAGGTCAAGCCGCTCATAAACATACGCGTCGGGGGAAACATCTCCTCGACGGCCTACAACCAGGCCCGTGTGGGTGTGGAGTTCGAACACATCGGGCGAGTCGGGGTCAGGGCCGGAATGGGGCTGATGCTGGGCCCGATATACAACGCCGGACTGATTGGCGGAACCATATCCGTGGCGCCGAAGAACCCTGTCTATTTCGACCTCAAGTATGTCTTCTCGGTGCGCAACACCCTGTTCGGCAACTTCGGCAACCTTACGGCCGTCGACAATACCCAGCGCAAGAAGCACAAGGAGAGTTTCGGCTCCTTCACCGTAGGCGCGGCCCTTTCGCACCGGAGCCTGATTCAGGCCACGGTAAACCTCGGGGAGAACTACTACCGCTTCGAGGGCGACGAGAGACCCTCCTACTTCACCTTCGCCGGGGCGAAGCTCGAACTGAAACGCAGTTCGCTCGACGACCCGATATGGCCGGTGCGCGGAAACAGCCTCTCGGTGTCGGGAATCGCCGTCGCCGGCGACGACAAGCTGCGCATGGAGGTCAACTCCTACGGCGAATCGGGCCTGAAGAGGGTGGTCTCCCACCGCCAGTGGCTCGGCGCCAAGGTATCGTGGCGGCACTATGTCGAGATCCCGTCGTGCCGATGGTTCTCGTTCGGATATACGGTCGAGGGGGTGTATACCAACCACCCGTCGTTCAACGACGTTGAGGCCACGCGCGTGTCGCTGCCGCAGTTCTCGCCGACATCGCACTCGCTGATGACCTACATGCCGGAGTTCCACGCCTCGAAGTATGTGGCGGCGGGCGTGATGCCGACATTCAGGATAATCGAGAACCTGATGGTGCGCGGCGGCTTCTACGCCATGTACCGCGACAAGCAGTATGTCGACTCGAGGTGGCGCTACGTCGCCGACCTCTCGGTGATATACCGCTCGATAGTCGGCCCGGTGAGCCTTTCGCTCACGAAATACGGCATGAGCAACTCGAACAACCTCTATCTTACATTCAACTTCGGCTATCTGATGTTCGCCCCGAAGAGCACGTTCTATTGATCCGGGCGGGCAGGCGCGGGTGCCGGCAACTCGTATGGCCGTACCTTCGCTATGCCACCTGTTTCTCGTGCCGAATGTTTGTCCGTGGATATCCGGCGTCGTTTTTCACAATGTATATCAGTCATATCTTTGCAGGGGCCGCTTTTATGCTCCGGCGGGCCGTTACTCCCCAATGTGCAAAAAACAAAGTTTTCAATCCAGAGCATCAGGGTGTTGCAAAAAATGTTTCTTTTTGGGAAATTTGCATGTACAATACCCCGTGAATGTTGTGTATTGGCAAATAATTCATAACTTTGCCGTGTAACCCGAAAGGGGACGACATACAGTGAAAGTGTTTCGCTAATCCTTGACGATAAAATTTGGCGATTTTAAGCAAACAGGGATAGGCAATACGAACATTCGTCACCGTATACGGTGCTTCGTATCGTTCTGATACGGCACTGTTCGGTGTGGGGTATTGTTTATTTGTTTGCAGGCTGCGCCAAATGCCTATCGTCAGATAAACGAACGGCTCCACACTTTCTTTTTGTACAAACCAGCCGCATGGGAGCCGTTACGGCGCAACAGAATGCATGGCCGCACAGTGATTGTCGGCAATCATATCATTAAAAACAAAGCCCTATGAAGAAACTCTTCTACATTGAACCATCTGTGATGGCGTATTATTTGGCGGCGGAACGCGGTTTTGCCGCAAGTCTCGAAAATCCCGAAACCGACCCTGAAATCGACTGGTAACCCTATGAAAAAGTTTTGGATTATGGCAGTAGCCGCAACGGTATTTGCGGGCTGCGCGAAAGATACGACGGAGGATTTAGATATCCTGCCGCATGACGGAATTTTGCGGGTCTCAATCGAGAATATTGATTCTCGCGTGCAACTGGCTGAAGGAAATACTGTATGGAATGAAGACGACCGCGTCTCCGTATTCTACCGTACGACCGGTAATGAACATTGGAGATTTACCGGACAAAACGGAGACACTTCCGGAACCCTTGAAAAGGTCGACGGCGAAGCGAGTGACACTCCCATCGAAAAAATTCATGCGATATATCCGCATTCGGAAGTAAATGCCGTAGGTACGGACGGTTCATTCATTTTCCCTCTCAATGCAGTTCAGGAGTATTGTGAGGAGAGCTATGGTGTCGGTAACAACGTGATGGTTGCAAGCAGCGATACCGAGGACCTGTCGTTCAAGAATGCGCTCGGCTGGATAAAGGTGCAGCTCACCGGTTCTGATGCCGTAAAGAGTATCAGTTTGCGCGGCAATATGAACGAGCCTCTTGCCGGTACTGTGACAATGAACTCCGATTTGACCGTTGCCGATATTGCAGATGCTGTGGCATCTGTGACGCTTGAATGCGGAGGCATAACACTGTCGGAAGAGCCGACGTCTTTCTATTTAGCCGTACCTCCGCAGACTTTCGAGAAAGGTATAACTGTTACGGTAACCACAACCGCCGGAGAGAGCAAATCCCAGACTACCGACAAGACCATTTCCGTATTGCGCAACCATATCGTTCCGATGTCGGAGTGCGGATACGACAATTTGAACAACAGGGTGCCATCCAACCAGATATGGTACACGTCATGGGTTAATAAGGTTGAGAAACCTTACAAGACGGACGGGTTCGGAGCCAATATAGTCTCCAATACATGTTCCAACGGAAAAGGTGTCATTATTTTTGACGGGCCTGTGTCTGCGATAGGCAACGAGGCTTTCAGAAGTTGCGGCACTATTAAAAGTGTCTCCATTCCCGATACCGTGACATCGATAGGTGAGTATGCATTCGACAATTGTGACGGACTAACTGCAGTTACCGTTCCAGCCAATGTGGTCTCGATAGGAGACTATGCGTTTTACGGCTGTATGAATTTGAAAAAAATATATATATCCGATTTAGCCGCATGGTGCAATATTGAATTTGGAAGTAATAGTAGAGGAACCTTCTATAATTTGTATCTGAATGGGGAAAAAGTCATTGACCTCGTAATACCTGACGGCATAACTTCGATAAAGAGATATGCTTTTTCCTATTGCGGCAGCATAACAAATGTTATTTTACCAGATGGTGTGACCTCGATAGGGAATGAGGCATTTTCGGGCTGTAATAATCTTACAGATATAACGATACCGGCCAGCGTAACTTCCATCGGAGGCTCGGTATTCTCCGGAAAGTTGAACAGAATACATATCTCTGACCTGGCAGCGTGGTGCAATATGGACCATAATATATGGAATTGGGAAATAACAGGATATATGTATTCGCTGTATCTTGACGGAGAAGAGATAACAGACCTTGTCATTCCGGATGGAGTAACGGCGATAAAAGATTGTACGTTTTACAATTGTGACGGCATAACAAGTGTGACAATTCCCTCCAGCGTGACCTCCATCGGCCGTTGGGCTTTTTCCGAATGCAACAATCTTGAACGGATAAACATCTCCGATTTGGCGGCATGGTGCAATATGGATGTTCATGAATATTGGATTTCGAAAGAGTCCGCTTATAGTCTGTATGTTGACGGAACCGAGATTACGGATTTTGTTGTGCCCGAGGGTATAACCGCAATAAAAGACTGGGCGTTCCGCTATTGTGCAGGCCTTACGAGCGTAACGATTCCGACCAATGTTACCTCAATAGGTAATTATGCTTTCTCCGATTGTACCAATCTTGAACGGATAAATATCTCCGATTTGTCTGCATGGTGCGGAATATCATTCGAGTCGAATTGGATTTCATCAGGTTGCGGAATATATCTTGACGGAGCGGAGATTAAAGACCTTGTTATCCCAGATGGGGTCACATCCATCAGCGGGAATGCTTTCTATAATTGCAGCGGACTTACAAGCGTGACAATTCCCGTTAGTATGACGTCAATAGGAAGTTATGCATTTTACGGATGCAACAATTTAAAAATATATATATCCGATTTGGATGCATGGTACGGTGTTGCATTCGGGTCAAATTGGATTCCGGGATATGTATTGTATCTTAATGGAGCTGAAGTTACCGACCTTGTTATCCCCGATGGAGTGACTGTGATAGAAGATTATGCTTACTACAACTGCAGCAGCTATACGAGCGTGACGATACCGGACAGTGTGACGAAAATAGGGGCTGTTGCGTTCCGCGGCTGTACGGGACTTACGAGCGTGACGATACCGGACAATGTGACGGAAATAGGGAATGCCGCGTTTTACGGCTGTACGGGGCTTACAAGCATGACGATACCGGACGGTGTGACTTCAATCAACTATAATTTATTTTATGGATGTTCCGGCCTTACGGAGGTTTCGATACCCGACAGTGTGACAGAGATAGGCCCATATGCTTTTTTCAATTGCAGCAGCCTGGCGGGTGTTACGATACCTGCCGGTGTAACAACCATAATGGAATCAACGTTTGGCTATTGCAGCGGTCTTATAAGTATTACGATTCCAGATGGTGTTTCTTCAATAGAGAAAAATGCATTTTATCGATGCACTTCCCTTACGGACATAACTATTCCAGACAGCGTTACTTCCATCGGAGATTATGCTTTTGCTTATTGCAATAGCCTTACTGATATTACCATACCTTATGGAGTCATATCTATAGGCAGTGCTACATTCGGCCACTGTCCCGGACTTAAGAGCATAACGATACCAGAGAGTGTGGAATCTTTGGGTACGGCAGCATTTGTGGATTGCAGTAACCTTACAAACATTTCCCTTCCCGAGAGTTTGACGTCAATAGGAAGAACAGTATTCGCAGAATGTACCGCTCTTACAAGTATTACCATCCCGTCCAGGGTTACCTGGATTGGGTCTTCGGTGTTTTCCCAATGTTCGTCCCTTACAAGCATATATTGCAGGGCGGAGGTGCCGCCTGCTTTGGATGGCGATATTCTCTTTTCAACCCCGTCGGAACTGAAGATATATGTTCCGCGGGCATCGGTGGAGGCATACAAATCGGCGCTCTACTGGAAGGATTACGCCATCATAGGCTATGACTTCTGATCCGGTGCGGCGTGAGCGGCCGCTCCGGAACAGCCGAATGAAGATATCCCCGCAAATGCGGTGCGGAGCCGTCCCCGATGGGCGGCTCCGCTCTTTTTGTGTCGGGCGCGTTACTCCCGTTGGTCCGGCGCCGCGGTGAATGCCAGCGCGGCCCAGCCGTCGAGGTGGCGTCCGCCGCAAGGCGCAAGCCCCGACTCGGCCGCGGCCCGTATGACCGCCTCCGCGTCGGTGTCGTAGAACCCGCTGACGAAGAGCACCCCGCCCCGCTCCAGAGCCGCCGCGTACGACGGCATGTCGTGTTGCAGGATATTGCGGTTGATGTTGGCCAGTATCATGTCGTAGCGGCGGCCCGTCACGGCCGAGACATCGCCGCAGAGGACCCGTATGCGCCCCTCGGCGCCGTTCATGGCGGCATTCGAGCGGCAGTTGTCGCACGAGCGGGGGTCGATGTCGACCGCATCGACCTCCGAAGCCCCCGACAGAGCGGCAGCAATCGAGAGGATGCCCGTGCCGCAACCCACGTCCAGCACGCGGCGGCCCGCCGCACCCGTGTCGAGGATAAGGCCGACCATCATGCGGGTGGTGGCGTGGTGGCCCGTCCCGAACGACATGTCGGGCATTATCACGATCTCCGGACGTCCCTCGGCCGCCGCGTGGAACGGCGCGCGGATGAGCAGACGCCCGTCGATGTCGACCGGCTCGAAGCCGCTCTCCCACTCGGCATTCCAGTTGCGGTCGCCGACCTCGCTCCACTCCGCACCGGCGATGCCGCACCGGCGCAGAATTTCATCCGCCGCATCCCTGAATGATGCCATGTCGGCCGGAAGGTAGCCGCGGAAGCCGTCTTCCTCGATTGTGAAGCCCTCGAAGGGGAGTTCCGACAGCTCCGCCGTCGCAATCTCCGCCAGGTCGCCCGGGGCGACCCTCGCATGAAGTTCCAGATAGTCCATGTCCCGAAATCGAATCGGCGACGTGCCCGAAAATGGCCCGCCGTACGAATATTATGTAAAATTTGAGTATCTTTGTCTGCGCAAAGTTACTACAAAAATGGTGAAAAACGAGGAGAAGTGGCGCAAGGCCATATCCGGTTACCGCACCCACATAAGATTGGAGAAACACCTTTCGGAGAACACCGTCGAGGCATACATGCGCGACATCGTGGAGTTCGAGCACTTCGTGCTGCGGATGTACGACGTGCCGCCGACCGAGGTCGACTCCGCGATGATAGAGCGTTTTCTGGCCCATCTGTTCGACACGGCCCACAAGAAGTCGTCGCAGGCCCGGACCCTGTGCGGCATAAAGAGCTTCTACAACTACCTGCTCATAAACGACCGCATGGAGAGTTCGCCCACGGAGTTCATATCGGCCCCGAAGGCGGGACGGCACCTGCCCGACACACTCACCGTCGAGGAGATCGACCGCATAATAAACTCGATAGACGTGTCGACGGTAAAGGGCCATCGCGACAGGGCCATGCTCGAACTGCTCTATTCGTGCGGCCTGCGCGTGTCGGAGCTGACGGCGCTGCGGCTGGGCGACCTATTCTTCGGCGAGGGGTATATCCGCGTGGTGGGCAAGGGCGACAAGCAGCGACTGGTGCCCGTGAGCAACATAGCCCGCGAGAGGGTGATGCTCTACCTCGACGACCGCCGCGGAATGGCCACGCGCAGCGACAGCCGCGACATCCTATTTCTGAACAACCGCGGAGGTGCGCTCACACGCGTGATGGTGTTCACCGTGATACGGGATGCCGTGCGCCGTGCCGGAATCGACAAGACCGTGAGCCCGCACACCTTCCGCCACTCCTTCGCCACGCACCTGCTTGCGGGCGGCGCGAACATCCGCCAGGTGCAGGAGATGCTCGGCCACGAGAGCATAGTCACGACCGAAATCTACACGCACCTCGATTCGGAGCGTCTGCGCGAGACGGTCGAGAAGCTGTCAATATAGTTTTCGCAGGGGGAGGGACGCCATGGCAATGAAGAGTTACAAGGCCCGCGGGATAGTGCTGAACACCGTCAAGTACGGCGACTCGTCGCTGGTGGCGCACCTGCTCACCGACCGCTTCGGGCGTCAGAGCTACATGATACAGGGCGTGCGCTCCTCGCGCGGCCACGGCTCGAAGATGGCACTCTTCCAGCCGATGTTCGCACTCGAGTTCGAGGGGCTCGAATCGCCGAAGATGGAGATGCACCGCATGCGCGAGATCCGCAACGGGATACTCCTCTCGTCGATCCCGTACGATGTGCGCAAGTCGACCATAGCGCTCTTCATGGCCGAGGTGCTCTACCGCCTTGTGGGCGAGAGCGAACCCAATGCGGAACTCTTCGACTTCGTGTGGGGCTCGGTGGGGGCGCTCGATACGCTGGAGCGCGGCACGGCCAACTTCCACCTGTGGTTCCTGGCCAATATCAGCTCCTATCTTGGATTCAGCCCCGGAAATGCATACCGCCCGGGCGACTTGTTCGATCTCGGCGAGGGGCTGTTCACCTCCGGACCCTCGGTGTCGGGCCGCGCGATGTCGCCCGAATGCGCCGAACTGCTCGCCGAACTGCTCCGCTGCGACGTCGGTGCGCTCGGGGAGCTCGGGCTCAACCGCCGCCGGCGCGTGGAGATGCTCAACTCGCTTGTGGAGTACTACACGGTGCATCTCGACTCGATACGCCGCGTGCAGTCCATAAAAATACTGCAGGAGGTCTTCTGACCCCCTGCAGCAGTGCCGGTTAGGGGTTCCGGCCCCTATTTTCGTTGCAACTCCCGTTTGAGATATTCGAGAAATCCGCCGTCGCGGCCTACAAGAGGTTCGAAGGTGAACCACAGCTCGCGAGCGGCCGACGCCTGGCCATCCGCCGTCTCCGACGTGTGGTCGTCGGCACACAGCTCGGCGGCAAACGCCCTGTGGCGGCGCAGCGCCTCCATGTCGGCGGCTTCGGAGCGCCCGTTGCGGCGGAACGAGTCCCAGGCCTTCAGAAGCGGCTTTATGGGTGAACGGTCGTCGATGTCCATCAGCGTATCCTCGAAACATTCGCGGTCGCCGAGAGCCACATAGCACATGGCCAGCGTCGGGGTGGCCTCCGTATGGTCCTCCGGGTCGGAGTCGAGAAGCAGCTCGAGCTGCGCCGCCGCAATCTCGGTCTGGCCCGCAAGCAGTGCGTCGACAGCCGCGTCGCGCATGGTCTCCATTGCGGCGCGCGAATTGTCGTCGCCCCAGTCGAGCTCCACGGCCTCGTCGTCGGGCAGCGCCTCCGCTATCTCCTCTACCATGTCGAACCTCTCGCGGCATGCCCGCTCGAAGTCGCCCTCCTCCTCGGCGCGGCGCGTGCGTTCGAGACGCCGCCGCAGGTCCCCGCCCGTGAGTATGAAGGTCTGGTCGGCCGTAGGCTCGAGCCGCAGGCCGCGCCGGAAATCCCTGTGTTGTATGTTGCGCTCCATATGGTTTGCGTTTTATCTCTCTGCCGGAGCCTCAATCCTCCTCTCTCCGCGCAGCCTGAACCACATGCCGGCACATATGGCAAGCGTCAGCACCCCTCCGCCGACATATGCCCATAAGGTCGGGCCCATGCCCGCGAACTGCGGCGAGACGAATACGAAACTCGAGCAGATATAGGTCATGAATACGGCCGGTACGGCGGCAAGGATGCTCTTCATGCGGTTCTGGCGCATGTAGGCCACGATGCTCCACAGCACGATGGCCGCCAGCGCCTGGTTGGTCCACGAGAAGTAGCGCCACACAACGTCGAAGTCGACGAACGTCAGCACGATGCCCACGGCGAAGAGCGGTATGCCTATCCAGAGCCTCTTGGCCGGCTTGCGCTGGTCGATATGGAATATGTCGGCAACGATGAGGCGTGCCGAACGGAATGCCGTGTCGCCCGAGGTTATCGGTGCGGCCACCACGCCGAGCACGGCGAGGATGCCTCCGACGATGCCGAGCGTGCCGCGCGAGATGGTGTTCACCGCCCATGCGGCGTCGTTGCCGTGTTCGGCCATCGCCTGCGACAGTTCGCCGGCGCCTCCGAAGAAGGCCATCGCTATGGCCGCCCACACGAGAGCTATCACCGACTCGGCTATCATCGCCCCGTAGAATACCATGCGGCACTCGCGCTCGTTGTTCACGCAGCGCGCCATTAGCGGCGACTGCGTGGCGTGGAAGCCCGAAATGGCCCCGCAGGCGATGGTGATGAAGAGCGTCGGCACGATCGGTACGGAGGAGGCGTTGAGCTGGAAGTTGCGGAAGGTGGTCATCTCCGGAACCTCGTAGCCGCCGAAGAATATCGCCCCCATAAGGCCGAGCGCCATGAAGCCGAGCGCGGCACCGAAGATCGGATAGAGCTTGCCGATGATCTTGTCAACCGGCAGCAGCGTCGCCACGAAGTAATATATCACGATGATGGTTATCCAGGCGTAGTAAGGGACCTGCGGGACCATGCCGCCGAGGATGCTCGCCGGGCTGCGCAGGAAGACCACGCCCACCAGCACGAGCAGTATGATCGAGAACAGGCGCATGAACTGCTTCATGCCGCCGCCGAGGTAGCGCCCCACGGTTTCGGGTATGCTCAACCCGTCGTTGCGCACGAGCATCACTCCCGAGAGGAAGTCGTGGACGGCACCCATGAATATTCCGCCGAAGGTGATCCACAGGAAGGCCACGGGCCCGAAGCACGCGCCCAGCACGGCACCGAATATCGGCCCTATGCCGGCAATGTTGAGCAGTTGTACGAGAAAAGTCCTCCAGCGCGGCATCGGGACGTAGTCCACGCCGTCGTAGAGCCGTTTGCTCGGGACTTCGGCTTTGCCGTCGATCCGGCAGACCTTTTCGAGATATCGCCCGTAGGTGAAGTATGCCGCCACCAGGAGGCACAGGCAGATGATGAATGTAATCATTGCAGCAGTAGTAGGTTTTGTAGATGCGAATTTACAAAAAAAGTGCACGTTAGGTCAGAAAAAATCCGATTAATTTGCACGAATAAAGAAAATTTTACGATATTTGCACCTCGAAACGGTTATGTTTTGCCGAATTAGCTCAGTGGTAGAGCACTTCACTCGTAATGAAGGGGTCCCGAGTTCAAGTCTCGGATTCGGCTCTCGAAAACCCGGGGCGCAAGCCCGTGGGCGTGAATAAGTGGGGGGACAGGCAGAAGGCTGTCAAAGGCCCACGAGAAGAGAACGGTTGCGGATTGAAAAATCCGCAACCGTTTTTTGTCTTTATTCCGTCCCGCCATTCCGCCAGAAGACAGATTTTCGGTTTTAATTAGGAGAAGCAATTGAAAAACAGGCATTACGATTCCAAAAATGTATTTATAACACTATAACAAGATTAGTAAATAATAATATTAAAAGGAGGAGACGGTTTAACATTGGCTATTGAATATTCGAGCTCCGTGCACGAACAAGAGTCCAAAGAAGATAGATTGAGAGGTTTATAAAAGCAAGTCGATAGAATATCTGCCATCAAGAAAGGTGGCAGATATTGTTTTTATTCATTTGTATATAGATTCCCGGATATAACTGTCGGTACGGTCGTTGTTATTGTATGGTCTTGTCGCAGATGTTCGTGTATTGTGTATTTAGATTCGTAGCTATTGTTCGGGTCTGATTCCGAAACGCTATGTTAACGGTACCGTATCCGATTGATGTAAGACGCAATGTCGCTTTGCAGTCTTCGTTTATTCTCCGTTAGTGACGTAAAAGGCCGCAAACGTTGCTTTTCGGGTAAAAAGGCCTTAATTTCGAGGCGGTTGAACAAACTTCCGGACCATGCGAAACCCAAATGAACGTATCGGAACTGTAATTATCCTGGTGCTGGCCGCCGCAACCTTCATTGCCGGCTGCATGAGGAACGGAAAGAGAGATCCGCAACGCCGGCCTGATGGCGGACGCATTGTGGCAGCGGCCGAGAAGCAGGATATGCCGGATTCGCCGGACCTCTGCGGTACATACGGAGGGACGATTCCTGCGGCCGACTGTCCGGGCATAGATGTGACGGTGGAGATCGGGAGGGACGGTACGTTCCGTATGGTGTACGACTATGTCGACCGGGACGGTGTTTTCGAATCCGCGGGCAGGTATGAGCTCCGCGGCAACCGCCTGATTGCCGTCGGCGACGGGAGTGACTCGACCATTTTCCGCATGGAGGGCGACCGCCTGCGCATGCTGGATGGCAGGGGAGAGGTGATAACGGGTCCCCTTGAGGATATGTTCCTGCTCAAAAAGGTGGAGGAGAACTCCGAATAGAGAGGACCTTGCAGCACCGGCTTCCGGAAACACATGTGTCTGATGACGATTTCTTTGTCTCTTTTTGCCGCTTTCCGGCATATGGAAGAACAAGGTTTTGAATTCGGAGTGCAATGGTGTTGCAAAAGATGAATGTTTTGCTGAAATTTGCAAAGACAATACCCCAGGGATGTTGCGTATTGGGAAATAATTTATAACTTTACCGTATAACCTGGATGGGACGACATAATTATAAGTGAAAGTGTTTCGATAATCCTTGACAGTAAAATTTGGCGATTTTGCAGAGCACAAGGGAAGACAATACGAACATTCGTCACCGTATATGGTGCATTCGTATCATTCTTGATGCGGCACTGTTCGGTGTGGGGTATTGTTTATTTGTGCTTGGGCTTCGCCAAATGCCTTCTGTCAGATAAACGAACGGCTCCACGCTTTCTTTGCAATGACAATCTGTTTTTTATTTAGGAGCTTTACGGTAATTCCGCTGGGAAAGGACACTTAACCTAAATACCTTTAACCAAATCTCTTGTTATGAGAAAGATTGTCTTACTTTTATCGGCGTTGGCCGGTTTTGTCGCTTGCGAGAAGACAGGCGGCGATTTGGAAGACCTGACCTACCCGTCTCCGGAGGCCGTTGTCGTGAATGACGAGGCGTGCGGAGAGAACAGTATCGCTCTTCTGTTTGACGGCCGGGCCGCAATCAAAGCCGGTGCCGAAAGTTTCACCTCCGTCCTTACTCCCGATGACGGAAGTGATCCTGTCTCGATGACCAGGAAGGTGGACCATCCCGAGGCCTGCAAGCCTGTATTCGAAAACCTGCCCGTCGGAGTATATACGGCTTCCGTATATGCCACCTATCCAGACGGAACTGCCACAACCCCCGTATTTGTGAAGGATTCGGAGGGGAATATCGTAAAACTCAAGATCGAGGGCGCATCGCTGGCCGTCAGGTTTGTCTACGCGACATCCTCCACACTGGCCTTTACGTGGAGCGTCAGCGGATTCAGGGACGGAGCCGAGGACCGCGGAACGGCATACGGCTTCGGTATATACAGGGATGAGAAATGCGAGGACCTCGTCGTGTCGTGGCAGACCGACGCCGGGAACTCCATATGGAACGGGGACCTGGCAGACGGTTTCCCGCAGTTCGAGTTCTCGGGTCTGGAGAGAAACACCTCATACTGGTTCAAGGTCGAGGACCTCGACAACAACGTCGTGTCGGCTCCGGTGGAGGCCAAGACACTTGACTTTACGATCGTCGAGCCGTCATCAACGGGACTGGTGGAGCCTAACGATATCGCGCTGGCCGAGGATTTCAGCGAGCTTGTATGGGGCGGCAACTACCTGCGCGGTTCGGCTGCATATTCGGCCGACGACCGTAATCTGGCAACCGCATTTGACAAGGCGGAGGGAGTAAACCCGATCAATGGCGGCAAGTGGAAATGGTATCTGGTCGATCCGTCCATCGAAATAGGACTGTTCAATACGATGAAGCATGCCGTCGAGTTCTCGCGTCTCGGCCAGTGGGGCGTTTGCCATGAGGTGGCGAATGACAGCGACTCGCCTATCTGCGGAAGGGTTGCCCACATCAAGATCGGTGCGAGCAGCAAGACGGGCCTTATGTGTACGCCGGCTTTGGTCAACCTCAAGTCGGTCGCTACCGTTGAACTGACCTTCGACCAGGCCCGTTATGATTCGGACCCTGTAACCGGTGCGGTCTTTGTCCTCAACAATTCGGAACATGCGGGCAAGGCCGGACAGTACGAGGTTACCCCTTCGGTCGATGCGCTTATACCGGCAGCCGAGTTCGAAATCAAGCCGGGACGGGACTTCACGACCGAGAAATTCATCCTCAAGAACGTGTCTCCGGGCGCGCGTATCGGTATAGGCCCTATCCGCAAGGACGGATCGAAGCCGGGTTCGTCGCAGCACCGCATGTATCTGGACAACGTCATCATCAAGGTCGTTGCCTACGAGGTGTCTGAAATAGATCTCGACAAGCCGGTCATCACGGCAGTCAATGCCAAGGCCGAGAGCATCGCGGTCAAGTGGGACAAGGTCGAGAAGGCGTCGGGATATGTTCTCGAATACAGGGAGAGCGGCACCGAACAGTATACGGCCGTCGAGCTCGGCAATGTCCTCGAGTATACGATAAACGGCCTGAAGGGGGGAGTCGTCTATCAAATCCGCATCAAGGCTGTCGACACTGTTTCGGGAAGCGAATCCGAATACTCCGACATCAGCGAGGCGGAGACGCTCGTAAAGGCCGATTTCCCGATGGTCGCATCGACCGCCGACGAATTCATTGCCATCCTCAACGATACGGAGGGGCTGCTTACGGCGTCGGAGACTGACGAGATACAGATTGCCGGCAATCTCGACTTCGAGGGCAAGACACTGCCGGCCGGTGTGGTATTCCCGGGCACGCTCAACGGATGCAACTTCACGCTCAACAACATCCGCTCCGACCATGCACTGTTCGCATCCATTGCCGGTGCCAGGGACCTGACAATCGGCGAAACGTGTACGTTCGCCTCAACCGAAGCGGGAACGCTTGCGGCCCTGGCTGCAGAGGCAACTGGAACCATATCGAACGTTACCAACAGGGCGGCCGTATCCGTCACCATGACTGAGGAGGCCAACACCACCGTGATAGTCTCCGGACTTGTGGCAGTCAACAGCGCAAGGCTTGACGGCTGCAAGAACTACGGCGCGGTTACATATACGAACACTGCCGCATCGTACGGTGCCCTGATATCCGGACTGGCCGCTTACTGCGACGGTGCGGTCGACCGCTGCGAGAACCACGGCAATGTGACACTCTCCGTACCGTATCTCTCCAATTTCGGCGTAATCGGCGACGCAACAAACGTTCCGATACATGTCGGCGGCCTCGTGGCGCAATCCGGCACGAATGCCCCGATAACCGGTTCGGACAACTACGGCAATATCGATTACGACATCACCGCAATCGAGAACCTGGCGGTAAGCTGCGGAACGAACCGTCCGCGTATGGGTGGAGTTGTCGGCCTTGCATACAGCGATGTCACATCATGCACCAACAACGGAAAGATCGATGTCTGCGTGACAACGTCGGACAAGTCCGTATATACGAGCAACAACTATCCGGTCAACATAGGCGGTGTCTCCGGCGGTGCCTACGGCGGTGCACCGGGCGCTTCGTGCTCCGACGTTACGGACTGCACCAACAACGGTGAGATCAACTGCATAACCTATTGCGACGGCACGATACCTACATGCGGAGGCATAGTCGCATATCCGGGATACGAGCACGCTTCGCTGACAAACCTGATCACACGCTGCGTAAACAACGGTACGCTCAACGTATTCGCACAGGACGAGATCCGTGTCGGCGGCATCAACGGCGGAACGGGCAACGTCACACACTGCAGGAACTACGGAGAGATCAAGGGTACTATCCCGTACGGAGATGCAACCATAGGCGGTATATCCGGATTCCTGTCACAGGGACACAAGTTCGAGTATAACGAGAGCTACGGGGCGCTGAGCAATATCAACGGCCATGAACAGGTCGTAGAGATCGGCGGCCTGCTGGGACAGCACGGCGGCGTCGACAGTTACGAGGGCGAGGGCCGCGGCTGTATCGTCAACTGCGACATAGTTTACGACTGGAACAACCATAACTGGTACTCTATGACTATAGGCTGGAACTACAGCGACAAGGCAGTGGTGGTGTTCGGTACCGAGTCTGAACCGATCAAGATTCTCGGAGGCAGCGTCTCCTGCGACGGCGGCAAGACCGTTATCCCGATCACGGCTGAAAATTACGAGACATACGCCAAGGGTCCCGGAAGTGAGCCATATACCGTTCATGTAAAATTTGGAGAATAAGATTATGAAAAGGATAATATTTATCATAACTTCGTTGCTGTTGTTCGCTGCGGTATCGTGCGAGAAAAACGGCACGGATGAAGGAACTGCCGGCGGCGGCGAATCGTCGCTGACATATGAGACCGTATCGGTCGCCGGACATGATGCGGTGGTCGTCAAACCGATTGACCTGGAAGCCGGCGCACCGGTGGTTGTACTGCTTTCCGATGACATGACACTGCGCTCGCTGTCGGCCAAGGCGCCCGACATCAACTTCAAGGCCGCCGAACACTGCCTTATAGGCCGCTACGCTCTTTGCGTGATAGGGACGGAGGGCAGCGGGGACGTGTCGTTCCTCTCCTCCGTCGGAGGGCTGTTCCCCGAGGCGTCGAAACTCTATCTGTTGAGCTACCGCAACGGCCTGTCGTATACGGCGGCAATGAAGATGCCCGATGCGTTTGCCGCATACGGATGTGTCTCCGGCGCCATCGATGTCGAGGCATACAGGGCCAACGGATTCCAGAAGCCGGTGTCGTTCGTGCACGTGCATGCCACGGACAACTCCGTCTACAAATGGAATGGAGTTGAGGACAAGTACGTCTCCGTACCTTTGAGTGTCGGAGCAATTGTCGCGCTCGACAAGTGCATCACCTTCGAGAACTCCGACCTGCTGCCGCGTGAAGGCAAGGGGCGTGTGACGTGCACCCATTACATAAACGGTCAGTCCGGATGCGACGTGAAACTGTACAGCGTCGAGAGCGGGGACAACGGCTGGTGCGACCAGGAGTTTGAGGTGTATAACCAGATTTGGAATTTCTTTAAAACACATTAAGCGATATGAAAAAGATTGCAATCGTATTTGCGGCACTCCTATTATGCCAGATCTCGAGCGCGGCATCGATAAAGACCGAGACGATACAGGACCAGGGACTCACCAGGACATATCATATCTACATTCCGGACAACCTTCCGGCCGACGCTCCGCTCGTATTCGTGCTCCACGGCTATGGCGGCAACGCCAGCGGATACCAGCCTGCGTTCATAAGCCTCGCCGACGAGTACAAGATGGCGGTATGCTACCCGCAGGCCACTGTCGACCCGAAGAACCGTAACGGCTGGAACGTCTACTATCCGTGGCAGATAGACAAGATGCAGGTCGACGACTGCGAGTTCATATGCACGCTGGCCAAACACCTGCAGACGACATACAACCTTTCGGAGCGCAATACCTTCTTCTGCGGCATGTCGAACGGCGGCGAGATGTGCTACCTCATGGCCTATCGCAAGCCGAAGGAGTTCGCGGCCATAGCCTCGATGGCGGGACTTACGCTGGTCGAAATGACCAAACGGCACAGCTATACCGAACCGGTTGCGTTCATGGAGGTGCACGGTACGGGCGACGTGACTTCACGGTGGGAGGGCGACCCGACGAACCAATACGGTTGGGGCGCATACCTTGCCGTACCCGTTGCCGTCGGAGCCGTGGCTGCTGCCAACAAGTGCATGTACGAGGAGACCACGGAGCTCCCGCAGATAAAGAACAAGGTAATACTCCACCGTTATTACGGTTCGCCGTCGGGCAAGGAGGTGTGGTTCTATGAGGTGCGCAACGGCGTCCACAGCTGGGCGACCGACTCGTTCGACTCATGCCGCGCCATCATGGAGTTCTTCAAGATGAACATGCGATAGCGACTGCACCCATCGGGAGTTGCACTCGCCGGGACGGACGGCATCGCTCCGTCACCGGTTTACCTGGCAAAAACGAATCGGACACACGAAAGTGTGTCCGATTCGTCCGTTTCATGGCAGACCGTGCCGGCCGTTGCAATTTCATGCGGCCGAACCGTTTGATTTTTTGCCGCCGATTGTTAACTTTGTGTCGGACATACACGGAGAGTGTAAGCTCTTACCCGCTGAACGAACGTAGGAAATTCGATTTTGAAAAGGGTCGGGCTGACATTTTGCCGCGTCGTATCCATGTGTGGATATGGGCGTGGAGTTGTCGCTTGTTTTGTTTTCAAGGTTTCCTACGACCCGTTCGGCAAAAACAGGCTTCGGCGCCACGCTTTCCGTTTGTCCTTTCCCGAACCTGAAAGTGTGAAACTCGCCGTCACGGCGTCGGACGGCAATCTAAACTTATCTCTTATGAAAAGAGCAGTTGTTTTGATTGCTGCGGCCATGCTGGGCTGCTTCGGCCCGCTCACCGCATATGCGCAGGAGGCGCCGAACCTCAAACGCGGAAAGTCCGTGAAGGTAGAGATCATGTCCAAAATCGACAGCAACCGGGCGGGCGAGGTGACCGCCACCGTGCTGGCCGACGTGACCGACGACAATGCCGGCAGGGTGCTCATAGGCCGGGGCACGCCTGTGACGCTCACCGTCGAGCGCCTGAAGTCGAAAGGCTTTGGAAAGGGCGGAGCGGTAAACGTCAAGACGGTATCCACCGTTGCCGTGGACGGTTCCGTAATCCTTCTGACCGGAAACCTGTCGAAGAGTTCGGAGGACTCCTCGGCTCCGCTGGCCGTGGGCCTCGCTACGGGACTGACGGTACTGCCGGGATTCGGTTTCCTCTTCTTCTGCCTCAAGGGTGAGCGTGCGGTGGTGCCGAACGGTACCATTGTCGACGCATTCGTGGCCGACAACTACAACGTCAGGTAGGGCGCGGCTCTACCGAAAAGAGCGGCGGGGAGACACTCCCTGCCGCTCTTCTCATATCAGTCGCGGATGCCGCACCGCCGTCAGAGCCGGTCGCTGTAGACCGCCCCCGGAAGGTCGTGCAGGTTGTAGCGCGAGGCCATCGACATGCCGTACGCACCTGCCGACTTGATGGTCAGCAGGTCGCCGCGCCGCGTGAGCGGGAGCGAGACGTTCTCGTCGAAGACGTCCGTGGACTCGCAGGCCGTACCGACGATGGTGTACTTTTCGCGCTGATCCGACGCCGAGGTGATGTTCTCGATGTTGTGGTAGGAGCCGTAGAGCGCCGGGCGGATAAGCTCGGTCATGCTCGCGTCGACGATGACGAGCTTGCGGCCCGTGGCCGTGGTCTTGTTGAAGAGTACGCGCGTGATGAGCTCGCCGCACTCGCCGACTATCGAACGGCCGAACTCGAAGTGCACTTCGCGGCTGCCGACGTTCAGATGGGAGTTCACGATGGCGAAGAGCGACGCGAAATTGGGTATAGGCTCGTTTTCCGGCAGGTCGTAGTTGATGCCCAGTCCGCCGCCCACGTCGACGAAACGCAGGTCGAAACCGAGCGAGGTGAGGTTGTCGACGATGGCGTTGACCTTGTTGCACATGTTCTCGAAGACGTGCAGCTCGCGTATCTGCGAACCGATGTGCAGGTGCATGCCCACGACGTTGAGGTTGCGCAGCGAGCGGATATCCTCCACGCCGGCGAGAATCTCCTCGTAGGAGATGCCGAACTTGCTGTCGGCCTGGCCCGTGTCGATGCAGTGGTTGGTCTTCGGGTCGATGTCGGGGTTGATGCGCAGGGCGACGTCGACGACCTTGCCCGCCTCGCGTGCGAGCGCATCGACTACATGGAGCTCCTCCGTAGACTCGCAGTTGATGGCCATGATGCCCTGTTCGATGGCGTAGCGCAGCTCCTTGTCGCGCTTGCCCACGCCCGCATAGACAATGCTCTTCGGGTCGAAGCCGGCCTCGATGGCGCAGCGTATCTCGTTGCCCGACGCGCAGTCGATTCCGAGTCCGTATTCGCGGATTATCTCCAGAAGGCGCGCATCGAAGTTGGCCTTGATGGCGTAGTGAATCCTGTAACCGTAATTGCTTGCGACCGAGGTGACGTTCTCGAGCGTCCGGCGCAGCAGCTCCATATCGTAGAGATAGAATGGAGTCTCATATGTGCCGAGTTTTGCGGCAACCTGTCTGCTTAACATTTTTGTATCTCTTTATATCGTCCTGTATCGTCCGAAAACTCCGCAAAAATAGGCCAAAATCGTTTAAGTTCAAAATAACGGGCGGATGATTGGCTGCGGATGCGGCCGAAAGTCAGGCGGATATATCGGCATGCGATATCGATAGGGAAAAATCGCTATATTTGGGGCGGAACAGAGGGAGGTCCTGCAAACCAAATATTGAAAACTTCCGTTTTCGTTTGTCTCTGCGCTCGCCTTTCACTATATTTGGATAATATAGGATGCGGCTCGGCACAGGCAAATATTGAAAACTTCCGTTTTCATTTGTCTCTGCACTCGCCTTTCACTATATTTGCGATATGATAAGTTTCAACAGAAAGCTCTCTACGAAAATCAAGCTGATTTTCAGTCTCGTATCGGCACTGCTGCTCTCGTGCGGCTGGATAGGGGCCGGCGGACTGCCGCTCTTCGTCGCATTCGTGCCGCTGATGCTCATAAGCGCACAGTATTCGCCCTCGTGGCGCGACACCTTCAGGATGCTCGGCTGGGCCGCGCTCTCGTTCGTGCTGTGGAACCTCGCCACGGTGTGGTGGGTGTGGAACGCCGCACCGATAGGGACAATTGCCGCAACCGTCATCTCGTCGTGGTGGAACCTGCTGGCGTTCATGGTATTCCACATCGTGTCGAAATATGCCCCGAAGGGCCTCGCGTATGTGCTCTTCATCGCGGGCTGGATTGCAACCGAATACATATACATAAACGCCCCGGCGCTGTCGTTCCCGTGGCTCGTGCTGGGCAACGGTTTCTCGGATGACACGTGGGCCGTGCAGTGGTATGAATATACCGGCGTGCTCGGCGGTTCGCTGTGGGTGCTGACGGTGAACGTGCTTGCGTTGCAGGCGCTGCTGACGCTCCGCAAGAGGGTGTGGACGGCGGCGACCCTCGCGCTGGTGACGCCGATGGCCGTGTCGCTGGTGATGTACGGAATCAACTCCCCGGAAGGCAAACGCTATCTCTCCCGCGAAAAGGTATGCGTGGCGGCCATACAGCCGAATGTCGACTGCTACGACAAGTTCGGGATGAGCCCGCTGCGCCTGCAGGAGGACATATACGCGATGCTGCTCGAGGTGCCCGATTCGGCGTCGTTCGTACTGCTGCCGGAGACGTCGCTCGCGACGATGCTCGACGACCGCAACCCGAAGTCGTCGCCCGTGGTGCACCATCTGGCCTGCATTCTCGAACAGAGGATGCCTTCGTCGATGGTTGTGGCCGGATGCGAGAGCATGCGCCGCTACGGCGCGGCAAAGGGGTCGGAGACGGCTCGACTGTCGAACGGCATATACAGCGACATATACAACTCGAGCATCGGTGTGGACTCCGCGGCCAACGTGCAGATGCACCACAAGGCGAAGCTCGTGGTCGGTGTAGAGACCATACCCGCATGGCTGCGCGATACGGAACTCGTGACGGTTGATCTGGGCGGTACGGCCGGACAGCTCGGCATAGGCGTGAGCGCCGTGCCGTTCGAACACCGCGGGGTGAAGGTGGCGCCGGCGATCTGCTACGAGGGGCTGTACGGCGATTTCATGGGTGGATACGTGCGTAACGGGGCGCAGGCTCTCTTCGTGGTGACGAACGACGGATGGTGGGGCAATACCCCGGGACACAGGTTCCTCTTCGCCTTCTGCCGCCTGCGCGCCATAGAGCTGCGCCGCGACGTGGCCCGCAGCGCCAATACCGGCGTGTCGGGATTCATAAACTCCCGCGGCGACGACATCTCGCGCATGGAGTGGGACGAACGCGGGATACTCGTGTCGGACATACGCCTCAACGACCGTGTGACGCTCTATGCGAGGCTGGGCGACTACATAGGCCGCATTGCGGTGTACGTGAGCCTGCTGTGCCTGCTCTATTTCGTGGCGTACCGCGCACGCAAGAGGTTCCACCTCGCCGACTGACGGGGCGCGATGTACCCCGGAAAGGGGTGTGAAGGATATTCTGAACAAAAGATATGAACTACTCGGAAACCGTAGATTTTCTCTTCTCGTCGATGCCGTCGTTCCAGGAACACGGCGCAACAGCCTACAAACCCGGACTGGAACGGGTGAGCGAATTCTGCCGCAAGATAGGCAATCCGCAGCGGAACTACTTCGTGATACACGTGGCCGGAACCAACGGCAAGGGTTCCGTGTCGCACATGCTGGCCGCCGTGCTGCAGCAGGCCGGATATCAGGCCGGACTCTTCACATCGCCGCACCTCACGGACTTCCGCGAGCGGATAAAGGTCAACGGCGAGATGATATCGAAGCAGAAGGTGGTGAACTTCGTCGACAAGTACCGCCGCGACATGATCGACTGCGGGCTGTCGTTCTTCGAGATGACCGCGGCCATGGCCTTCGACTACTTCGCGCAGAGCGATGTCGAGGTGGCCGTCATCGAGACGGGCCTCGGCGGAAGGCTCGACGCCACGAACATCGTAATCCCCATTTTGAGCATCATAACCAACGTCGGGCTTGAGCATACGGCCCTGCTCGGGGATTCGCTGCCGAAGATAGCACGCGAGAAGGGCGGAATCATCAAAAAGAGCATACCGGTGGTTGTCGGGGAGAGGAACCCGGCCTACAACCCCGTGATAGAGGAGATTGCCGGAGACATGCGCTCGCCCGTGATATATGCCGACGAGGCGTTCGAATACCGCGGCAGCCGCATGGAGGGAAACCGCCAGGTATTCGACATGGTGCGCACGCGCGACGGGCAGCAGTACCAGCTGCGGGTGGGGCTTCTGGGCGAATACCAGCGCCAGAACGTCGCCGTGGTGTGTGCGGCCGCCGACTACCTCCACCAGAACACGCCGCTGTCGATAAGCCGGCGCGCATTCGTCGAGGGGTTGTCCGACGTTGTCGACATAACGTCGTTCCGCGGCCGCTGGCAGGTGCTCGGCGAGCATCCATACATCGTGTGCGACACGTGCCACAACGCCCATGCGATGGCCCTCGTGTCGGAACAGCTCCGCAAGTGGAGCGGAGGCAGGCTCTACTGCGTGCTCGGCTTCTGCATCGACAAGGATGTGGAGAAGATTCTGCACATGATGCCGTCCGATGCCCACTACATATTCACGCGGGCCGGAATCGAGCGCGCCATGCCGGTCGACACGATAGCCTCCATTGCCTCCGAGACGGGACTCGACTTCGAGGTGGTCGAGGGTGTCGGCAATGCCGTGGCAAGGGCGAAGGAGATGCTCTCGCCCGAGGACATGCTCTTCATCGGGGGAAGCTCGTTCGTGGTGTCGGAGGTCCTTTGACGCCTTAAGGCATATGAAAACAGGCCGCAGGAAAACCCCTGCGGCCTGTTTCGTTTGGTTGCGCTGCGGCGCTACTGCCGCGAGCGCTTTATGTCCTTTATGCGCAGCTGCGTGGTGACGTTGCCGCGGTAGTGGTTCTCCACAATCTGGTAGCAGATGTCTATCGGACGCCCCGCGCGCACCCACTCGTAGTGCGTCGGCTGCTGGAAGGCTATGGTCTGGATCTTCGTGTTCGGCTTCTGCGTCTGCATCAGGTCCATGCGCAGGTGCTCCGCCTCGGCTCCCACCAGGCGGGCGTCGCCGCCGTTGATGACGCCGCGCGTGGCGAATACGGGCGCGTTGTTGCCCGGCCCGAACGGCTGGAAGCGGTTGAGCTGCTCGTGGAACGCCGGCGTGATGTCGGAGAAGAGGAGCAGGCTGTCGATCTCGACCTGCGGGATCAGCGTCTGCGGGTCGATGTTCTGCTCGACGTATTCGTTGAACCGCCTGGCGAACTCGCCGACATTCTCCGGACGCATCGTGAGCCCGGCGGCGTACATGTGGCCGCCGAAGTTCTCGAGCAGGTCCGAACACGACTCGACGGCCTGGTAGAGGTCGAATCCCGGTATCGAACGCGCGGAACCCGTCACGAAGCCGTTGCTCATCGTCAGCACCACCGTCGGACGGTAGTAGGTCTCGATTAGGCGCGAGGCGACGATGCCGACGATGCCCTTCATCCACTTCGGGTTGTAGATGACGGTGCTCTTGCGGCTCTTGAGCTCCGGATGGCTCTCGATGTAGTCGTAGGCCTCCTGCGTCACCGAACGGTCGATGTTCTTGCGGTCCTGGTTGAAGGAGTCGATGACCGTGCCGAACTCCTGCGCGGCCGTCTCGTCACCCTCCACAAGGAGCTTCACGGCAGCATAGCCGCCCGACGGCGCCGCA
The DNA here is from genome assembly GCA_944322005.1 of uncultured Alistipes sp. Taxonomy (GTDB): domain Bacteria; phylum Bacteroidota; class Bacteroidia; order Bacteroidales; family Rikenellaceae; genus Alistipes. The sequence goes on along the minus strand of CALUNL010000002.1, from coordinate 90,939 downwards.
TTCTCGTCGTTCTCGTCCATGCGCATGCGCCCCGCGGCATTGATGCGCGGGCCGATCTTGAAGACGATGTCGTCGATGGTGATGTTGTGGTTGTCCAGGCCGCATATGCGGATGATGGACGAAAGACCCTCCGACGGCGTCGAGTTGAGCCGTTTGAGGCCGTAATAGGCCAAAATGCGGTTCTCGCCCACAAGCGGAACGATGTCCGACGCGATGCTCACCACAAGCAGGTCCAGCAGCGGCATTACCTCCTGTTCGAACGGCATGCCGTGCTTCTGTGCATAGGCCTGTACGAGCTTGAATCCGACGCCGCATCCCGACAGCTCGTCGAACGGATAGTGGCAGTCGTTGCATTTCGGGTCGAGAACGGCTACGGCGTGAGGTACCTCCTCCGCCGGAAGATGGTGGTCGCAGATGATGAAATCCACTCCCTTCTGCTTCGCATAGTCCACCTTTTCGACAGCCTTGATGCCGCAGTCGAGCGCGATGATCAGCTTCACGCCCTTGCGCGCGGCGATGTCGATGCCCTTGATGGATATACCGTATCCCTCGGTATACCGGTCCGGGATGTAGAACATCAGGTTCTTGTGCCCGATGTGGCGCAGAAATTTGTAAACGAGCGCAACGGCCGTGGTGCCGTCGACGTCGTAGTCGCCGTAGACCATTATCTTCTCGCCCCGTGCGACCGCCTCCTCAACCCTCTCGACCGCCTTGTCCATATCCTTCATCAGGAACGGGTCGTGCAGGTCCGAGAGCTGCGGATTGAAAAATCTGTCAACCTTTTCTACAGTGTCTATGCCTCTTTGTACCAACAGGTTGGCCAATACCGGGGCTATCTTCCGGGCAGCGGATATGCGTGCCGCCGCCTGAGGATTGCCCTGCGGTTTGACAACCCACCTCTTTTCTATAGGCATACTCTCTGTTTTTTATAATTATATTTTTTATCATTTTTCTCTCTTTTGTGCCCTCCGCCCCTTTCACGGGACTGAAGGCGTTTTTTCGGGCTCCGGCAGCCATTCGGCGCTTCCGTGTGTCCGACGGCCCGTGTGTCTTTTCCTGCGGTTTTTCCGGCCCATGCGCCATTTCCGTGTCCCCTGTGGCTCCTCTGCGGCCGTCTGCGCCGGCAGACCTTATCCGCGGGCCTCGGTAACCCCCAGAAGCCGCAGCAGGTTCGACTGCAGCGCCGCGCGGACCTCCTCCATGTCGGCCCGACGGCCCGTTTCCCGTTCGATCGACGTTACGCCCTTGTCGGTGAAGCCGCACGGGTTTATCATCGAGAACCAGTTCAGGTCGGTGTTGGCGTTGAGCGCCAGTCCGTGCATCGTCACGAAGCGCGAGGCCCTGACGCCTATGGCGCATATCTTGCGCCACGCGTACGGCGTACCGTCCTCCCGGCGGTTGCATATCCACACCCCTGTGGCCCCTTTGAGCCTCTCGCCGCGGATGCCGTAGCCGGCCACCGTGTCGATGACGCTCTGCTCGAGTATCTCCACATAGCGCCGCAGGCCGATGCCTATCCTGCCCAGGTCGAGGATGGGGTAGCACACTGTCTGCCCCGGCCCGTGGAAGGTGATGTCGCCCCCGCGGTCGATATGGATGAACTCCGCCCCGAGTGCCTCGAGGCGGCCGCCGTCAAGGAGCATGTTCTCCTCGTGGCCGCTCTTGCCGAGCGTGAATACCGGCGGGTGCTCTACGAAGAGCACCGTCCCGGCATCCCCGTCGCCGCTCCCGACGAGCGAAAGGCGCCCGTCGAAAAGCCGCTGCTGGAGCTGCCAGCACTCGCGGTAGGGCATCGTGCCCAGATTCCTGCACTCGACTTCCATATTCCGTTGCCTGCGGCAGACGCGCTGCCGCGCATACAATGCAAAACGTTACGGCCGCTCCGCCGTGCGGAGGGTCTGTCGGTGGCTGCGGCCGAAGGCCGCCTCATGTGCGCGGGATGACGGCCTCAGGCCTCGGAAACCCCGTTGCGGACGGAGTCGAGTGCCTGGTCGGCCAGATAGGACGAGCGGACGAGCGGTGCGCTCGCGCAGAAGTCGAATCCCATATCCAGCGCCATGCGCCGATACCTCTCGAACGTCTGCGGAGTGACGTATGCCGCAACGGGATACTGCTCCATACCCGGACGGAGGTATTGGCCTATGGTCACAATCCTCACCCCGGCCTCGCGGAGGTCGGAGAGAGTCTTGGCCACCTCTTCATCGGTCTCGCCGAGTCCGACCATCAAGCCGCTCTTGACGGTCGCACCCGCGGCCGCAAGGTAGCGGAGCGTACGCAGCGACGTGGCGTAGGTCGCCCGGGTACGTACCTCCGGAGTCAGACGTTCGACTGTCTCGATGTTGTGCCCGATGATGTCGGGCTTCGACGCCAGCACCTTGTCCAGAAGTTCCGGAGAGGCGTCGAAATCGGAAATAAGGAGCTCAATTGTTGCGTTGGGATTCTTCGCTCGGATGGCCGAAACCGTGTCGGCCCAATGTTGCGCCCCCCTGTCGGGGAGGTCGTCGCGAGAAACTGATGTTACGACAACGTGGCGGAGTCGCATGAGACTGACGCTCTCGGCAACCTTCTCCGGCTCCGAGGCGTCGGGCGGGAACGGACGTCCCGTCCTTGTGGCGCAGAAACGGCATCCCCGCGTGCAGATGTCGCCAAGTATCATGAATGTGGCCGTCCTGCGGCTCCAGCACTCCGACTTGTTCGGGCATCTTCCGCTGCTGCATATCGTATGCAGCGAATGCTCGCGCACGATACGGTCTACCTCCGCAAAAGCCTTGCTTTTGTGGAGTCGAATCTTCAGCCATTCGGGCTTTTTCCCCTGATTCGGTTCACCGTCATGCAACCTCGTCATTTTAAGTTCATTATTTTCCAATTGATGCAAAGATATGAAAAATAATGATAATGTCGCATGATTTTCCGAAAAAATAGGGTCAGCGCGGCTGGCGGAATATATTGAAACGCGACAGGCGCGGATTGCGCCGGTCGAGGAGCAGACCCTCGGCGAGAAGGAGCGCAAACACCACTGCAAGAAGGTGGTGGAACTGCTCGTTGAACTCCTCGAAGCGGAGCGTCGAGAGCTCGCTCTTCTCCATGTCGTTGATTTCGGAGACTATCTCGTCGAGACCGAAGCTCTGGTTGCCGGCACGGATGTAGCTGCCGTCGCCGGCCTTGGCGATGTCGCGCAGCAGCTCCTCGTTGAGGCGGCTGACAACCATTTCGCCCTTTTCGTCCTTGATAAGTTCGCCGTCGAGGCGTATCGGGGCGCCCTCCGGCGTGCCGATGCCGATGGTGAAGATGCGGATGCCCTTTTCGGCCGCGGCCTTCGCGGCTTCGAGGGCCCCGGCGTCATGGGTCTCGCCGTCGGTGACTATGATCATCGCGCGGCTCTGGTCCGGGGCATCCGAGAAGGAGAGCGTGGCGAGCGAAATGGCGTCGCCGAGCGCCGTACCCTGCACCGAGACAAGCGACGGCGAGAGCTTGCGCGCGAAGCTGCGTGCCATGCGGTAGTCCGACGTTATGGGGAGCTGGACCTTCGCCTCGCCGGCGAAGACGACCATGCCCACGCGGTCCTGGTTCAGCGACGAGAAGAGCTTGTCGATGGCATATTTCGTGCGGTCGAGGCGGCTCGGGGTGTAGTCCTCCGCCAGCATCGAGTTCGACACGTCGACCACCAGCATCATCTCTATGCCGCGGCTCTTCTCCTCGCGCAGCTTCGAGCCGAACTGCGGCCGCGCCGCCGCAAGGACGGCCAGCGCCAGCGCCGTGAGGAAAAGCACCGACTTGATGGATTCGCGGGCCCGCGAAACCTCCGGCATCAGCTCCCGAAGCAGTTCGGGATTGCCGAAACGTGACAGGCTGCGGCGGCGGAGCCGTGAAACGACAAGCAGCGCCAGCGCCATTGCCGGGATGAGCAGCAGCAGCCAAAGCATGTGCGGATTTGCGAATCGGAACATTACGGTATGCGTTTAAGTATTATTCTGTTGGTTATGAACTCCAGCACCAGCAGCACGATGGCCGCAATAAGGTACGGGAGATACTCCTCGTGGAGAGTCGTGTACTCGGCAATCTCGACGCGGCTCTTCTCCATCTCGTTTATGCGGTCGTAGATGGCCTGCAGCGTCTGCCGGTCGGTGGCGCGGAAATACTCGCCGCCAGTCTCGGAGGCAATCTTGCGGAGCATAGGCTCGTCGATCTCGACCTTCATGTTGACCGTCTGCACAACGCGCCCCTTGTTGTCGAAGACGGGGAACGGAGCCTCACCCTCGGTGCCCACGCCGATGGTGTATATTTTTATGCCGAACTCCTTGGCTATCTGCGCCGCCGTCAGCGGGGCTATCTCGCCGCGGTTGTTCACACCGTCCGTAAGCAGGATTATGACCTTGCTCTTGGCGTCGCTCTCGCGAAGGCGGTTGATGGCCGTCGCGAGTCCGTTGCCGATGGCCGTGCCGTCGGCTATCACGCCGCTGCGGATACGGCCCAGAAGCGTCTGCAACGAGCTCTGGTCGGTCGTAAGCGGGCTTTGCGTATAGGCTTCGCCGGCGAAGACCACAAGTCCTATGCGGTCGCCGTAGCGGTCGCCGATGAACGACGAGGCCACCTCCTTGGCCGCCGTGATGCGGTCCGGACGGAAGTCGCGCGCGAGCATCGAGCCCGATATGTCGATGGCGAGCACGATGTCGATGCCCTCGGCCGTGGTGCGCGAGTTGTGCTCGGCACTCTGCGGGCGGGCCATGGCGATGACGATGAGCGTGAGCGCCGCACAGCGAAGCGCGAACGGCACGTGGCGGAGGTAGTAGCGCACCGTGCGCGGGGCCCCCTTCAATCCCTCCACCGAGGATATCTTTATGGCCGCACCGCCCTGTATCGCCCGGTAGACATAGTATGCCGCAAGCGGTACGAGCAGCAGAAGCAGCCACAGTATGCGTGGATTGGCAAATTCCATTTTTCAGTTCTGTTTTTATCCGCCGGCACCCTCCGCCGGCATGTGGTTTACCAGTTCTTGTTGCCGCGGACGATGACTCCGGCCTTCTCCTTCAGCTTCTCCTGGGTCTTGTCCTCCTGGGCCTGTATGGCGTCGAGCATGGCCTCCTGCTGCTGTTGCGAAATGCCGCTGCGGTTCTCCCCGCCCTGCTGCCGGTCGTCGTTGCCGCCGCCGTTGTTGTCCCGGTTCTGGTTTTGATCCTTGTTCTGGTCGTTCTGGTTCTGGTCCCGGTTGTTATCCTGGTTCTGGTTTTGGTCCTGATTCTGATTTTGATCCTTGTTCTGATCCTGATTCTGCTCCTTGTTCTGGTCGTCCTTGTTCTGATCCTGGTTCTGCTGGTCCTGTTGCTGCTGGAGCAGCTTCTTGGTGTAGGCGTAGTTGTACTTCGCCTCCATGTCCTTCGGATTCAGACGCATGGCCTGGCGGTAGCTCTCCAGCGCCTGCTGCAGCTTCTGCTGCGCGAACTGCGTGTTGCCGAGGTTGTAGACCGCCTCCGAACGTTCGATGTCGGTGCGGGTGGAGTCGTTGACTATGCCGGCGAGCGTCTGCTCAGCCTTGTCGTAGCGCTCGGCGCGGAAAAGCGCGTTCGAGAGGTCGTATATCGCCTCGAACGAGGACGGCGCCTCCCCCACGGCCCGCGAGTAGCTCTCGATGCTCTTGCCGTACTGCTCGCGCTTGAACTGGCGGTTGCCCTTGCGCACCAGCCTGCGCTCCGGCATGTTCTGCGCCTCGGAAACCTCCGGCGACAGCACCGCAAGGATGGTCACTGCCGCGACGGCCACCCGTAAAAGTGTGTTCTTCATCGCTTATCCTCCTTTCTTCCGGCTGCATTCTCCTTTGCGGCCGCCTTTGCGGTGGCGTTGTCGTTCGTCGTCGGGGCATCCTCATCCTCTTCCGGCTGCTCCTCGACCGGCTTCGTCTCCTCGACGAAGTAGTAGGCCTTGTTGTAGGCATCCTCGTTCTCGTCGGCCTCCGGCATCGCCTTGGCGAACTTCACCAGGTCGGCGTCGCGCAGGACGGCCACAAGGTCCATTGCGCTCTTCTTCGGAAGGTCGAGCGTGCGTATGGCCTCGACTATCTCGTCGGTTGTCATCTCCATGGCCCCCACGCCGAATCGCCCGGCAAGGTAGGTGCGCAGGATGTCGCTCAGCCCCGAATAGTAGAGCTTGTGCTTGTTGTTCTGCCACAGCTTGCGGTTGTGCAGCTCCTCCAGCGCCGATATGGCCACCACGTGCGGCGGAAGCGGCGGAGCCGGCTTGAACAGATCCTTGAACCTGCGCCCGTGGCGGTTGAGCCACACCTTGAGCCCGTAGGCGGCAAGCCCGACGAGCACGAGCGCGAGAAGCGCCCAGAGCAGGTATCCCGAAATCTCGCCGAAGCGGAACGGGAGCGTCTTCTGCGGCTTTATGTCGAAGATGGCGTGCGAGGTGGAGTCGATCTGGAACGTGGCGACGTTCACCTGCAGCGGCTCGTCGGCATAGAGCGTGTCGACGATGTTCTTGTCGGCGTAGAGCACCTGCGCCCGCCCGAGCGAATAGACGCCCTCGTCGAAGGCGGCCAGCTCGTAGCGCTTGCGCAGCCGGATGCGGCGACCCTCGTGCGAGATGGTGTCCTCCGGGTATTCGCGCATGCATTCGAGGCTGCCCTCACGTCCGTCTTCGCTGCGGCTTTGGCCGAACTGCGGGAAGGCGACGCTCTGCACCTGGTCCTTGTCGACGACTATCTCGAGCGTGAAGCGGTCGCCGATCATCACGCTGTCGGGCGATACGCTCGCCGTGACCGTCGGCCTCACGCTCTGCGCCGTCGCCGCAAATGTCACCGCACATGCGGCCGCGACCGTCAGCACCGTGGCCGCACGGTTGCGCAAACGTGGTTCTGTATGTTTGGATGTCATCTTGATGCTATCGCTGTTTGAAGAGTTTCATGAGTTCCACGACATAGTCGCTGTCGGTGGATATCACCGCCGTGTCGATGCGGTTGTGCTTGAGGGTCTGCATCATGCGCTCGTCGCGCTCGCGCCACGACGCCGCATAGTGCTCGCGCACGCGTGCCGACGAGGTGTCGACCCACACCTTGCGCCCGGTCTCGGCGTCGCGCAGGGTGACGATGCCAACGTCGGGCATCTCCGCCTCGCGCGGGTCCCAGACGCGTATCCCCACCAGATCGTGCTTGCTGCCCGCAATCTTCAGCGCGTCGTCCAGCGCCCCGGCGTCACGCGACGGGTTCATGAAGTCCGACAGGATGAATGCCGTGCAGTGCTTCTTGTTCACGTTGGTCAGGAAGCGCACCGCCTCCGACAGCGCCGTGCCGTTCGACTCCGGCACGAACTCTATCAGCTCCCGGATTATCATCAGGATGTGGCTGCGCCCCTTCTTCGGCGGGATGAACTTCTCGACACGGTCCGAAAAGAGTATGCACCCCACCTTGTCGTTGTTCTGCGTCGCGGAGAAGGCCAGAACGGCCGCTATCTCCGTTATGACGTTCCGCTTCATGGTCGAGGTGGTGCCGAAGCCGCCCGAACCGCTCACGTCGACCATGAGCATCATCGTCAGCTCGCGCTCCTCCTCGTAGACCTTGATGTGGGGCTGGCGCGAACGTGCCGTCACGTTCCAGTCGATGTCGCGCACGTCGTCCCCGATGCGGTATTCGCGTACCTCGGCGAACGACATGCCGCGCCCCTTGAATGCCGTATGGTACTTTCCTGCGAAAATCTCATCCGACAACCCCCGGGTCTTTATCTCTATCTTGCGGACCTTCCTTAAAATATCGTTCTCCTGCTGCTGCATCTTCTGCGCTTGCGCCCTAAGGCACGATTACGTTGTTGAGTATCTCGGTTACAATCTCCTCGCTCGAGATGTTCTCGGCCTCGGCCTCGTAGGTCAGCCCGATGCGGTGGCGCAGCACGTCGTGGCAGACGGCGCGAACATCCTCCGGGATGACATAGCCGCGGCGGCGTATGAAGGCGTACGAGCGGGCCGCCTTGGCCAGCGAGATGCTGGCTCGCGGAGAGCCGCCGTAGGCGATGAGCGACTGCAGCTTCTGGAGATTGTACTCGGCCGGCTCGCGCGTGGCGAAGATGATGTCGACGATGTACTTCTCTATCTTCTCGTCCATGTAGACATCCTCGACGACCTTGCGCGCCTTGACGATGTCCTGCGGCGTGATGACCTTCTCCGGCTGCGGAAGACCTCCGCCCGAGAGGTTCATGCGCACGATGTCGCGCTCCTCCTGCTTCTTCGGGTAGGATATCTTGACCTTGAGCATGAAGCGGTCGACCTGCGCCTCCGGCAGAGGGTAGGTTCCCTCCTGCTCGAGCGGGTTCTGCGTGGCCAGCACGAGGAACGGCTCCGGAAGGCGGTATGTCGTGTCGCCGATGGTCACCTGGCGCTCCTGCATCGCCTCCAGAAGTGCCGACTGCACCTTCGCCGGGGAGCGGTTGATCTCGTCCGCCAGCACGAAGTTGGCGAAAATCGGACCCTTGCGCACGGTGAACTCCTCGTTCTTCTGCGAGTATATCAGCGTACCGATGACATCGGCCGGCAGAAGGTCCGGAGTGAACTGTATTCTCGAAAAATCGGCGTCGACGGCCTTGGCCAGCGTCGTTATGGCCAGCGTCTTGGCCAGTCCCGGAACTCCCTCGAGCAGGATGTGCCCGTTGGACAGAAGACCTATCAGAAGGGTGTCCACGAGGTGGTTCTGACCCACTATGACGCGCCCCATCTGGGTGCGCAGGGTGTCGACGAACAGGCTCTCCCGTTCGATGCGCTCGTTGAGCTCCTTGATGTTGATTACTTCGCTCATGGTTGTATTACGGTGTTGTTTTTATGTTTTGTTTTGTCTGTTTGCTGTCTTTGCGCGTACTTTTTTTCAACGTTGATCATGCAAGAATATTGCGAAAATATCTCTTTTTGCAGAAAATTTTTCGCAGCCCGGCAACCCGAACGGCCGCCCCAGCCCGGCATATCACTTCTCCGCCTCCGGTTCGCGCTCCCGATGTTCCCTCTCGCTGATCTCCTGTGCGCGCAGCTCCGCGAAGCAGTGGCGGCACACCGGCTCGTAGGTGTCCTTCTCGCCGAGCATCACCAGACGGTCGTTGCGCGTGAGGCGGTGCGAATGGTGGGCCAGGTTGCCGCAGCGGACGCATATGGCGTGGACCTTGGTCACGTACTCCGCCTCGGCCATGAGGGCCGGCATCGGCCCGAACGGGTTGCCCAGGTAGTCCATGTCCAGTCCCGCCGCTATGACCCTTATGCCGCGGTCGGCAAGCGAGCGGCACACATCGACGATGTTCTCGTCGAAGAACTGCGCCTCGTCTATGCCCACCACATCCACGTCGGAGGACATGAGCAGTATGCTCTGCGACGAGTCGACGGGCGTGGAGCGTATGGTGTTGGCGTTGTGCGACACAACCTCCTCCTCAGAGTAGCGCACGTCGATGCGCGGCTTGAATATCTCGACCCTCTGGTGGGCGAATTCGGCACGGCGGAGACGGCGTATCAGCTCCTCCGTCTTGCCGGAAAACATGGAGCCGCAGATGACCTCGATCCAGCCCTTGCGGCTTGCACTCTCCAAAAACATATCTTTACTATCGTTCGTTTTTAATCTGTCAGTTCAATCCGTTTTACATGTCGACGGCGGCATCTGCCGCCGTCATGCGTATACCCGCCGGTCGGGTGCCTTTACTCCTCCTCCCGCGTGATGCGTGCACCGAGGGCGTTCAGGCGTCCCTCGATGTCGCGGTAGCCCCGGTCTATCTGCTCCACGTTCTGGATGACGCTCACCCCCTCGGCGCTCATGGCCGCGATGAGCAGCGCCACGCCGGCGCGTATGTCGGGCGAGGTCATGCGTGTTGCACGGAGGCGTATGCGGTGGTCGTGGCCGATGACCGCTGCGCGGTGAGGGTCGCACAGTATTATCTGCGCGCCCATGTCGATGAGCTTGTCGACGAAGAAGAGGCGGCTCTCGAACATCTTCTGGTGGATGAGCACCGTGCCCTTGGCCTGCGTGGCCACAACCAGGAAGATGGAGAGCAGGTCGGGCGTGAGACCCGGCCACGGGGCGTCGGCTATGGTCATTATCGAGCCGTCGATGAAGCTGTCGATGCTGTAGTGCTCCTGCTGCGGGATGAAGATGTCGTCGCCGCGCCTCTCGAAGGTGATGCCCAGACGCGCGAACTGCTGCGGGATGATGCCCAGGTTGTCGAACGACACCCCCTTGACGGTCAGTTCCGAGCGGTTCATGGCGGCCATGCCGATGAAGCTGCCCACCTCGATCATGTCGGGCAGCAGGCGGTGTTCGGTGCCACCGAGCGAGTCGACACCGTCGATTTCGAGCAGGTTCGACGAGATGCCCGATATGCGCGCACCCATGCGGTTGAGCATGCGGCAGAGCTGCTGCACGTAGGGCTCGCAGGCGGCGTTGTAGATTGTGGTGTGGCCCTTGGCCAGGACGGCTGCCATGACGATGTTGGCCGTACCGGTGACCGAGGCCTCGTCCAGCAGCATGTAGCATCCAGTAAGCCTTTCGGCACGCACGGAGAAGAAGGACTCGGCGGCGTCGAAGTCGAACTCCGCACCCAGCTTGGCGAAGCCGATGAAGTGGGTGTCGAGCCTGCGGCGGCCTATCTTGTCGCCGCCCGGTTTAGGGATGTATCCTATGCCGAAGCGGGCCAGCAGCGGGCCTATTATCATCACGGAGCCGCGCAGCCGCGTGCAGCGGCGGCGGAAATCCTCCGTCTGCATGTAGTCGAGGTTCACCTCGCGGGCGCGGAACGAGTAGCGCTCCGGGCCCAGCTGCTCCACCTCGACCCCCATGGCCTTGAGCAGCTCGATGAGCTGCAGGACGTCGGTTATCTGCGGTATGTTGTCTATGGTTACGCGCTCCGGCGTGAGGAGCGTCGCGCAAATCACCTGCAGGGCCTCGTTCTTGGCTCCCTGCGGTACTATCTCTCCCGAGAGGCGGTGTCCGCCCTCTACCCTGAATACTGCCATTTGTGTTGTGCGGTCGTTTGTTTCACCAAAGATAGCGATTGTTTATGAAATTTCAATATCGTAACTTTGCGTTGTGCCGATTTTTGTCGGCCACGGGCTCCGATGGAGCGTTATTTGCTCGGTGGACTATCGGCTCCGCCCGTCCGGGAAGGATGCGGCGGGATGACGGATAAAATGATGTTTGTTTTGAAAAACGGTATTGTCATGATGGGAGATCTGAAGATTTCGAACATCCGCGCCCGGGAGATTCTCGATTCGCGCGGAAATCCGACCGTTGAGGTCGAGGTTGTGACGTCGTCGGGCGCAACGGGCTGTGCGGCGGTGCCGAGCGGCGCGTCGACCGGCTCGCACGAGGCGCTGGAGCTTCGTGACGGCGATGCGAAGAGGTACGGAGGGCGCGGCGTGCTCAAGGCCGTGGAGAATGTCAACACGGTGCTGGCCCCGCTGCTCGAGGGATTCGATGTGACGGAGCAGGCGGCGCTGGATGCCGCCATGACGGAGGCCGACGGCACTCCGGGAAAGTCGAGGCTCGGGGCCAATGCGATACTCGGCGTCTCGCTCGCCGCGGCGAAGGCGGCTGCGGCCGGGCTCGGGATGCCGCTCTACCGCTATCTCGGCGGTGCGAATGCGAGGGTGCTGCCGGTGCCGATGATGAACATCGTCAACGGCGGTTCACACTCCGACGCCCCGATGGCCTTCCAGGAGTTCATGATACGTCCGGTCGGCGCACCTTCGCTGCGCGAGGCCGTAAGGATGGGTGCGGAGATATTCCATGCCCTGAAGGATGTGCTCAAGCGTCGCGGTCTCTCCGTGGCCGTGGGTGACGAGGGCGGATTCGCGCCGAAGTTCAGCGGGACGGACGATGCAATCGAGACCATACTCTCGGCCGTAGAGAAGGCCGGATATACTGCCGGGCGCGATGTCACGCTCGGACTCGACTGCGCTTCGTCGGAGTTCTATGCGGACGGCATCTACGACTACTCGCGTTTCGAGGGCCCGGGCGGGGCGAAACTCACGCCGGAGGGGCAGGCGGAGCTGCTGAAGAGGCTCGTCGACACCTATCCGCTCGACTCGATAGAGGACGGCATGGCCGAGGATGACTGGGAGGGGTGGAGGCTCCTGACCTCCGAAATAGGTTCGCGCTGCCAGCTCGTGGGCGACGACCTCTTCGTGACCAACACCTCGTTCATACGCCGCGGCATAGCCGAACACTGCGCCAATGCCGTGCTCGTGAAGGTGAACCAGATAGGAACGCTCACCGAGACATTCGAGGCCGTCGAGACGGCCCACCGTGCGGGTTATGCTACCATAATCTCGCACCGTTCGGGCGAGACGGAGGATACGACCATAGCCGACATAGCCGTGGCCGTCGGCTCGGGACAGATAAAGACCGGCTCGATGTCGCGCAGCGACCGCCTGGCAAAGTACAACCGCCTGATGCGCATCGAGGAGGAGCTCGGAGCCTCGGCCCGATACGGGCGTCTCTGACATCATCGGCGCGCGGCAGCACCATGCCGCAACAACGGAACGCGGCGACGGAACCACTCCGCCGCCGCGCCGTTTTGTACGTATGTGCCGCTATTTCGCCGGGCAGATGACCCTTACGCCGCCGGCCACGCACTCTATCGAGAGCGGGAACTCCGGCCCGCGCTGCCCGTCGACGTCGGTTACGGGCGAGAACTCCGATGTCATGCCGATGCGGGAACTGCGTATGTGGCGTATGGCGAAGTTGGGCTTTCCGGTTATCAGGAAGAGGAATACGGCCGCTGCAGCTGCCACCGGATGGCACTTGTCGAGCAGCAGCAGGTCGAGCCGCCCGTCCCTCACCGACGCGTTGCGCGCAAGGCGGAAGCCTCCTGCCGTCTCTCCGTTGAAGACCAGCGTGAGCAGGCTGCGCACCTCCGTCTCCCCCTCGTCGTGGGTTATGTGCAGCGGTATGAACTCGCTGCGGCGCAACTCCTTCGACCCCTCGATGACATAGGCCAGCCTGCCGATGCGGTGCTTTATCTCGTCGGGGGTGTGCTGCGAGGTGGTGGTGAAGAGCCCGAAACTGAATATGTTGATGAAATACAGCCCGTTGGCGCATCCGCAGTCGAGCCGCTCCTCACGTCCGGAGACAATCTGTCGGGCCGCCTTGCGGAAGTTGCGCTTCATGCCTATGGCGCCGGCGAAGTCGTTGGCAGTCCCGGCCGGGATGATGCCTACCGGCAGGTCGAGACCCGCCTGCTTCATGGAGTTGATGACGTAGTTCACCGTGCCGTCGCCGCCGCATGCCACCACGATGTCCGTGTCTCCGCCACTCTCGAACGGATTCACGCCGAACCTTATCTGCTCGGCCCGCACTTCGTAGCCGCCGCTGCGGAAGATGTCGACTATGCCTGCAAGCCTGCCTGCGATCTTCGCATGACCGGACTGCGTGTTGTAGAGAATCAGCGCCTGTTTCATTCGGCAGGTTTCATTTCGGCGGCATGTATGCCGTCGAGCGTGGAGAATGAACCGTACTCCTCCGAACCCTCGGTCGGAGCAAGCACGAAGTATACCTGGACGCTGTCACGCATCGATTCGGCAAGCCTCTCGGCCGGACCGTCGCCCAGAACCATGAACATAGTCGCCAGGGCGTCGGCCTGCGTGCAGTCGCCGGCTATGACGGTTGCCGACAGGAGCCGCGATTCGCGGCTGTGGCCCGTATGCGGGTCTATGGTGTGGGTGATGCGGGTGCCGTCCGGACCGACATAGTAGCGCCGGTAGTTGCCCGATGTGGCCACGGCGCAGTCGTTGACCCTAACGATCGTCTGGCGGAACTCGCCCGGGGAGGAGTTGCCGTAGAAAGGCGTGTCGACCGCAACCCGCCACGGATTGCCCTCGGCATTCACGCCCCTGGCGCGGATCTCTCCACCGACCTCGACTATGTAGTCGGTGCTGCCGCACTCCTCAAGGAAGGCGGCCACCATGTCGACCGTGTAACCCTTGGCTATGGAGTTGAGGTCGAACTGCACGCGCGGGTCGGACTTGACCACGCGGCCGCCATCGATGCGGAACTTGTCGAATCCGACGAACTCCATGAGCGAATCCACGTTCGGATGCTCGATTCGTCCCTCGGCCGCAAAGCCGTATGCGTCGGTGAGCGGTTTGACCGTGATGTCGAACGCACCGCCGGAGATGCGGTTGACGGCGGCGGCAACCTCCATGTTGCGCAGCAGGTGGGTGTCGAGCGAGTCGGTGCGGTTGTCGTTGATTCGGCTCAGTCGCGAGTCGGGGTCGAAAATCGACATCGAGGCCTTCGCCTCCGCATCTATGCGCATGATGCCGCGGTAGAGCCTTTCGGATGGCAGGTCGCTGCGGACTATCACATGGAAGGTGGTCCCGAGCATCGTGCCGTCGAGAGTCTGGTAGCGGTCGCTGTCGGTGCATCCGGCGAGCAGCGCCACGAGCGATGCTGCCAGAAAGAGTGCGTTCCGTTTCATGGTTGCGTCGTTATTGGTGTGTTATCCCAATACAAAGATAATCATTTTTCCCGTCTTCCAAAACCGGGGTCGCCTCCCCTCCCGCCTCCGAAAAGCCGGAGAGCCGCCTGCGGCCAGGCATGCAAACCCCGGCGCGGCGGCGTCCGCCGGCAAAAAACATCTTCCAAACTTTTGTTTATTACCATATTATTTCTATCTTTGCACCGCTTTAACGTTATCCACGGTAAGGGGGATGCGGATGAAGTGTTAATTTTTAAAAACTCAACTTTTATGGCTTACTTAACAGCAGAGAAAAAGCAGGAGATTTTCGGCCAGTACGGCAAGTCCAACACGGATACCGGCTCACCAGAGAGCCAGATAGCCCTGTTCTCGTACCGTATCAACCACCTTACAGAGCACCTCAAGAACAACCGCCACGATTTCGGCACACAGCGCGCACTTCTGCGCCTGGTCGGAAAGCGTCGCCAGTTGCTCGAATACCTGAAGGAGGTTGACATCGAGCGCTACCGTGCAATCGTCAAGACCCTCAACCTCCGTAAGTAAGAGAGGTCGGAAATGAAGGCAGCCGCAAAAAGTTGCCTTCATTTTGCTTTTTTGGCCGCCCGTGTCGCTGCGGCGAGGGGCGGACTTGCAGCGGACGAATCGAAGAAGAGAAGAAAAACGAAAATTTTATTTTTTTGGACGAAAAATTATGGAAGAAAAGAAGTTGTACAATGCCGTACAGAAATTCATCCCTCTGTCTGGCGGACGTGAAATCATGATTGAGACCGGCAAGCTGGCCAAGCAGGCCGACGGTTCGGTCGTCGTCAAGCAGGGCGACACGATGTTGCTGGCGACGGTGGTCGCAGCGAAGGATGCCAAGGAGGGCACCGACTTTATGCCGCTGCAGGTGGACTACAAGGAGAAATTCGCCGCTGCGGGACGTATCCCGGGCGGTTTCATGAAGCGCGAAGGAAAGGCGAGCGACAATGAGGTGCTCGTGGCACGTCTGATCGACCGTGCACTCCGCCCGCTCTTCCCGGCAGACTACCATGCCGAGGTATATGTCACCGTAAACCTCATCTCGGCCGACAAGGACATCCAGGCCGACGCCCTCGCGGGACTGGCCGCCTCGGCCGCACTCGCCGTGTCGGACATACCGTTCGGAGGCCCGATTTCGGAGGTGCGCGTTGCCCGCATAAACGGTGAATACGTCATAAACCCTACATTCTCGCAGATGCCGGATGCCGACCTCGACATCATGGTCGGCGGTACCATCGACAACATCCTCATGGTGGAGGGCGAGATGAAGGAGGTCTCCGAGGAGGTCATGCTCGGCGCCATAAAGTTCGCACACGAGGAGATAAAGAAGCACTGCGCCGTGCAGATTGAGCTCTCGAAGGAGCTCGGCAAGGACGTGAAGCGCACCTACTGCCACGAGACCAACGACGAGGAGCTCCGCCAGCTGATAATCAGCGAGCTCTACGACAAGGCATACGCCATAGCAACCAGCGGAACATCCAAGCACGAGCGCAGCGACGCATTCGACGCACTCGAAGCCGAGTTCGCTTCGCGCTACTCCGAGGAGGAGCTCGAGGAGAAGGCTCCGCTCATCCACAAGTATTTCCACGACGACGTGCTGAAGAAGGCCATGCGCAACATGATCCTCGATGAGGGCAAGCGTCTGGACGGCCGCCGCACCGACGAGATTCGCCCTATATGGTGTGAGGTGGGATATCTCCCTGCAGCACACGGCTCGGCGATATTCACCCGCGGTGAGACACAGTCGCTCTCGACCGTTACGCTCGGCACCAAGCTCGACGAGAAACAGTACGACGAGGTGCTCTTCCAGGGCTCCGAGCAGTTCGTGCTCCACTATAACTTCCCGCCGTTCTCGACGGGCGAGGCGAAGGCCGCACGCGGTCTGAGCCGCCGCGAAATCGGTCACGGCCACCTCGCATGGCGCGCCCTCAAACCGATGGTGCCGGTAGGCGAGGAGAACCCGTATGCCGTACGCGTCGTATCGGACATCCTCGAGTCGAACGGCTCGTCGTCGATGGCCACCGTTTGCGCGGGAACCCTTGCGCTGATGGATGCCGGCGTGAAGCTGAAGAAGCCTGTTTCGGGTATCGCCATGGGTCTGATCTCCGACACCGCAACCGGCCGCTGGGCCGTGCTCTCCGACATCCTCGGCGATGAGGACCACCTCGGAGACATGGACTTCAAGGTTACCGGTACCCGCGACGGAATCACCGCAACCCAGATGGATATCAAGGTCGACGGCCTTTCGTACGAGGTGCTTGCAAAGGCCCTCGAACAGGCCCGCGTGGGACGTCTGCACATACTCGACAAGATCACCGAGTGCATCGCCGAGCCGCGTGAGGACTACAAGCCGTTCGTACCGCGCATCGAGCAGATAATCATACCGAAGGACATGATAGGCGCCGTTATAGGCCCGGGCGGAAAGGTCGTTCAGGACATACAGAAGACCACCAACACCACCATCACCATCTCCGAGACCGAGATCGGCGGCGTGGTGGACATCTTCGGCGTGGACAAGGCTGCAATCGACGCTGCGATGGCCCGCATCAAGGGTATCATCGCCGTGCCGGAAGTGGGCGAGGTTTACGACGGAACGATCAAGTCCATCGTATCGTTCGGCGCATTCGTCGAGATACTGCCGGGCAAGGAGGCACTGCTCCACATCTCCGAAATCGACTACAAGCGTTTCGAGACCATGGAGGAGACCGGACTCAAGGAGGGCGACCGCATCGAGGTCAAGCTCATCGGCGTCGACAGCAAGACCGGAAAACTCAAGCTCTCGCACAAGGCCGTGCTTCCGAAGCCGGAGGGCTGGGTGGAGCCTGATCGCAAGCCGCGCGAGGGACGTCCGGAGCGTCGAGGCGGAGACCGCGGTGAGCGCCGTGGAGACCGCAAGCCTCGTCAGAACCACGAGAAGTAGCCGACGTCCGGTTTAGGCCGGAGCGTCAGGATGTATATCGGAGGCGGGGCGGACCGAAATGTCCGCCCCGTCGCTTTTTTTGTCCGACAAACGAAAAATGTGTCGGAACTTCGCCTGCGGGGCGTTTTTTTTGTTGCTTTTAAAATATTTTGTATATCTTTGTCTATTGAAGGTTCTGTCCTATAAGAAGAACGCGTGCGCAAGTGTGTGGTGCGCATGCCGACGGGGAGCCGGAGCCGCTGCGGAACGGGAGAAACCGCGGCTGACGGCCCTATGGCGGAACATTGATAAAGAATTGGTTACTAATTAAAACATCTGAGTTATGAAAAACTTATTTAAGATGACAATGGTGCTCGTAGCCGCCTCCCTGACGCTTACGGGCTGTGATTGTTTCAAGAAGATGGCCAAGGACCCCGATGCAGTAAAGGTTGCAGCCGTTCCCGAGGTTCTGGTTCTCAACAATGGCAAGGTCGCTGTCGACATAAAGGCCGAGATTCCTGCCAAGTACTTCAACAAGACCGCTTCGCTGAAGGTTACCCCGGTGCTTTCGTATGCTGACGGCATCGTGGCCGGCGAGTCGCTCCTGCTTCAGGGCGAGAAGGTCGCTTCGAACGGAATGCTGGTGAAGAACGGCGAGAGCCTCTCCATCAACCGTCACGTCGAGTTCGACTACAAGCCTGAACTGCAGCTCTGCGAACTCCAGCTGCTCGTCGAGGTGAAGTGCAAGAGCGGAAAGTGCAAGGAATATACTCTCGTTAATGCCAATACCGGCGCCCTCCCTACCAAGGAGGAGGCCGAGGTTCTGGCAAAGGGCGGCGCCGAGGCTCTGGCTCTCAAGAAGGCCTTCGGACGTACCATCGCCAAGGGTATCAACACCCTTCAGAAGGATCTCGACTATGCTTCCGCAATGCTCGAGGAGGCAAACGACTACAAGAATGTCACCACTACCGTAGTGAAGGCCGACATCCTCTACAAGATCAACTCTTCGAACGTTGCCAAGAAGGCCGTTAAGACCGAGCAGATAGAGTTCCTGAAGGAGAACGTGGATGCAAACCTCGTAAACGACCGTGCAAAGCAGAGCGTATACGTAAAGGGTTACGCTTCGCCGGACGGCCCGGAGAACTTCAACGAGAAACTCTCGCAGAAGCGTAGCAAGTCCGGTCTGAAGGCAGTCGAGAAGCTGCTCAAGGATTCGGGCCTCGCAATCGACGCTGCCGCATACGGTGAGGACTGGGACGGCTTCCGTGAGGCTGTTGCTGCTTCCAGCATCGAGGACAAGGACATCATCCTCCACATCCTCAAGACCTACACCTCTTCCGCAGAGCGCGAGAAGGAGATACGTGATCTCTCGTCCGTATACAAGGTGCTCAAGACCGAGATCCTGCCGCAGCTCCGCCGTGCGCAGATCATCAACAGCGCCGACATTACCGGCAAGACCGATGCCGAGATGACCGCTCTCGTTAAGGAGGGCAAGTTCGCCGACCTCGACCTCGAGGAGCTCCTCCACATCGCAGCCGTAAATCCTGAGGTGGCACAGGCCGCTCTGGAGCAGGCTACGAAGGAGTACAAGGATGCCCGCGCATTCAACAACCTCGCAGTGGTTTATGCAGAGGAGGGACAGTTCCTCAAGGCTCTCGACGCTCTCAACGCAGCCGTGAAGGCAGGTGACAACTCCGCAGAGGTGAACAACAACCTCGCACTCGTTTACCTTGCACAGGGCGACGTAGTGAAGGCAGAGGAGTATGCAAAGGGTGCAAATGCAGAGGTTAAGGCTCTGGTTGCAGCTTCCAAGGGCGAATATGCAGCCGCTTCGAAGAACCTGACCGGCTACAACGCCGCAATCGCACAGGTTCAGGACGGCAACCTCGCTGCTGCCAAGAAGAGCCTCGCCGGCGACAACTCCGCGAAGGCCGACTACCTGCGTGCAGTAATCGCTGCCAAGGAGGGCAACCTCGCCGAGGCGAAGAGCCAGCTCAACAGCGCAGTGGCAAAGGATTCCGCACTCGCAGAGAAGGCAAAGAACGACGTAAACCTCGCAGCTCTCAAATAATCCTGCAGGAAGATATCGAATGGGGCGGCCGCACTGAAGCGGCCGCCTTTTTTGTGCCCGTGGGCCGGGCAGAGGTGGGGGGGGGTGAGAAGAGGGTGTGCGTCTGTGCGGCCGCCATACGTGCACCCTCACTCCTTGCCGTCTCGCACATCCGCTGTCTCCAAATGCCCCCCCCCAAAAAAAAAACTGCCGCTCCGTCCGCTGCTGCATTCGCCGTACGCATGGAGGTGTGCATGCCCCCTTATGCCTCACGTGCCGGGGCCGGCGGGTGCGTCGTTTGACGGGCGGAGCCGCATAAGCCGGACGGAAGGCACACAGACCATATATAAATAAAGGAGACCGGTTCCCCGTAATGGAGAACCGGCCTTTCCGGTAGGGCCCGCAAAAGGGGCTATTTGAAGTTGTTGGCCCTTTCGTAACCGTCGCGCGGCGCCCTCCACATCAGGGCAAATACCAGTCCGCCGACAGCACCGACACATATGATTACCACAAATACGGTGTTCCATCCGAAATGGTCGGCAAGGATGCCGACTCCGAGCGCCGAGAGGAACGAGCCTATGTATCCGAGTATGCCGTTGAGACCGTTGGCCGTGGCCGACAGGTCCTTGGTGGCCTGGTTGGCTATGGCCACTCCCACCAGAGCCTGCGGGCCGTAGATGCAGAATCCGCTCATGGCCAGGAATATTGTCGATACAATGGTCGGCAGCTGCGGGAACATTACGAATATTCCCATGAACACGGTTGCTCCGACCATGCAGAACACACATGTCCTGTGGGCCTTGCCTCCGAGGAAGCGGTCGGTGGCCCAGCCTGCGACAAGCATGCCGATGATGGCGCATATCTCGAACATCGCGACGGACCAGCCTGCGCTGACAATCGACATCCCGCGGCTCTCGGTAAGGAATTTCGGACCCCAGTCGAGGATGCCCATCCTCATGACGTAGACGAAGAGGTTGGCTATGCAGAGCAGCCATACGTAAGGGTTGCGGAATACCATGTGCATCATGAACCTTCTGTCGGACTTGCTGTCCTTCGCACCCTTCGGCTTGCCGGTGCTTGTACCAGGAAGCTCGGGCAGGCCGACTGTGGCCGGGCTGTCCTTCATCCTCAGCATAAGCCATGCCGAGGTGAGCAGTGCGACGATGGCCGGTATCCAGAAGCACCATTTCCATGCGCCGACATGCGAGGCGTAGCCCATGACCCGTTCCATGCCCTCTGCATCGTCGGCCGATATGCCGAGATTCGCGGCGATATTCGCAACTACTTCCGGATTACCGCTCATGTCGCTCCCGAAGTGGCCCATTATGTATCCGCATACGACCACGGCACAAGCCGCGCCGATCGAGTGGGAGGTGTTCCATATGGACATCTTCGTCGCAAGTTCCGACGGGTGTATCCATTGTGGCAGCGTGCGCGCGCACGGAGGGAATCCCATGCCCTGGAAATACTGGTTGACGATGATGGTTATACCCATTATCATCACCAGCGTGTTGACTACCTGCGGACCGTCGGACGCACCTGTGACAAGGTAGCTGAGGTCGTACCCGAAGCCGAACGCGATGTTGGCCAGGGCGCACAGCATCAGTCCCGTGGACATCAGTATGCGCGAACTCACACGGTCGGCGACGAAGCCGTTGAGAAAGCGCGAAAGTCCGTAAATCAGTGAGCCGATGCCTATGACAATACCGAAACTCGTGTTGGATATGCCGAATTCGGCGGTCATGCCCGGCATGGCAAGCGAAAAGTTCTTCCTTACAAAATAGAAGGCGGCATAACCGATCATGGTAATAAGTATGGTCCGCCGCTGCCATCTCTTGAAGTTGTCGACGGTCTCCTTGTCCCAGGAGCCGTAGATTGATTCTTTCATCTGGTTGGGTGTTTATAGGTTGAAGTCAGTTTTGTGCCCGCTAATTTAATCAGATGCATTGGATTTTCAAAATGCCGCAGCCTTGCCGGCGCTGTTTTCACGTGTGCGGACGAACGTTGTATTTGTTGTTTGCGGTGTTTCTTATGGCTGATGCGGGGACATGATGTGCGGACTCATGTTTTCCGCCGAATGTTTCCGAAATGGGCTTTTAGAAACGAAATATGCTCCTTATTGTGGCTAAAAACGTTAGATAAGAGCAAATAATTTTATCGTAACGGATAACGTATGCAAAAAATGTTATACCTTTATACAGAATTTGGGCGCGATTTTCATGATAACACCGTGAAAAAATCGTAAGTGCGCAAACTTTGTCGCCGGCTGAAACCGGAATTTCGGAAGATTTTGTTTTTTATATATAATATTTGATGCTGTATTGATTGACATGGCGTGTAGCGGCGTTTGCCGCAGGACGTGGTCTCCGCCATTGCGGACACGAGGCTTGGACTCGTTGACATGCATGCTACATGTCCGGACCGCACACTTTTTAATTCATATATATTCGGAAGATGAAAAGAGTAACTATTATCGGAGCAGGAATGATGGGCTCGGCGCTCGCTTTTCCTGCAGCGGAGAACGGAAATGAGGTCAGACTGGTGGGTACGCCGCTCGACAGGGAGATTATCGACGGCTGCCTTGCGAAGAACCAGCACATGAAATTCGACCGCCCGTTCCCGCAGGGCATCAAGTATTATCAGTTCGAGGACTGGAAGGAGGCTGCCGAAGGCGCCGATTTCATAATCTGCGGCGTATCTTCGTTCGGTGTGGACTGGTTCCTGAACGAAGTGCTGACCTGTCTCGACCCTTCGGTCCCGGTACTGTCGGTAACCAAGGGCCTCATCAACCTCCCCGACGGAGAGCTGATCTCGTATCCGGACTACTGGCAGTCGGAACTTCGCAAGAAGGGTATCGAGCGCGAAATATGCGCAATCGGTGGACCGTGCACCTCGTATGAGCTCGTATTCCATGACAATACCGAGGTGGCATTCTGCGGAAAGAATACAAAGAACCTCGAGATGATGAAGCAGACCCTTGCCACGGACTACTACCACATCTCGCTCACGAACGACGTAATCGGACTCGAGGCTGCCGTGGCCCTCAAGAACGCCTATGCACTCGGCGTGGCAATGACCATCGGTCTGGTAAACCGCGACCTCGGAAAGGATGCCGGACTGCACTACAATTCGCAGGCGGGCGCATTCTACCAGGCAACGAAGGAGATGCTCAAGCTTCTCGATATGTTCGGTGCATCGGAGAACTGCAAGGTCATCGGCATCGGCGACCTCTATGTTACCGTATACGGCGGCCGCACCAGGAAGATCGGTATCCTGCTCGGTGAAGGCAAGACCTATGAGGAGGCCATGGAGATACTCGCAGGCGTTACGCTCGAGTCGCTCGTGGTGGCACGCAGGGTGGCCAAGGCAATATACAGAAGGGCCGAACTCGGAAAGGTGGACATGAACGAATTCCCGCTGCTCACGCATGCGAACGACGTGCTCGACAACGGAAAGGATGCGCACCTGCCATGGGAGGCATTTACGTTCAACGACACGAAACGTTAGTCACTAACGATATAAACCAAACCTATTACAACAACTTCTAAACCTTAAACACATGAAACGTTTGTTCTACGCAACTACCTTGCTGTCAGCAATTTTATTGGGGGGGGGATGCGCGAAGGACGGAGATGAGGCCGTTTTAGCCATTTCACAGGAGACTGCAACCCTCGACGAGAAGGCTCAGTCTTTCGACCTCACTGTAACATCAAATGTCTACTATCGTGTAAATGTACAGGATGAGTGGATTAATCTGACCGAAGTATCGGCAAGCGGCAACGACCGCGTATATTCAGTATCGGTGTGGGAGAATGAATCCACCGATACCAGGGTCGGCACCATCAAGTTCATCGGTGACGGCGTTACCCCTAAAAAACTTACAATCACCCAGAGCGGTGTCGAGAAGGAACCGGAACCGGAGCCGGAACCGGGAGACGATTATCTCGAGGCCGGCGTTTTCGCACAGTGGAATCTCGCCGATGACAGCGGCGTGAACGAATCGACGTTCGCAAGCGACGAGGACAAACCGGCTACCGGAAACTTCGGCAGATATGCCGATTCCAGCACAGGCAACGGCAAGATAGAGTTCTACTACGGCGACCAGACCGACGTGCCTGTACACTCCGGTTATGCCGGCCTCTCCAGAGGCGTGGGCAGGAACGGAGACCTCTATGTCAAGGGCGGCATGATCGGCGACTACTGGCTCATTTCGGCGACTCCGGAGAAGAAAATCAAGGCCGGAAGCGTAATCAAGTTCACATTCGGATTCAGCGTGGGTAAGGCAACCACCGACAAGTGGATGCTCGAATACTCGTGCGACGGAGGCGAATATCTCCCTGTAGGCGAGGTGCAGAAGGCTACCGAAACCTGGACGCATCTGCTGTCGACCGGTGAGGAGAGTGCCGGCTCGATGGATATAGAGTACAACTATGTGGTCTACCAGACCAGCGCTTACCAGCTCTCCGAGAAGGAGTTCACGGTGCCGGCCGATGTCGCGGACCTGAAGATAAGGATCCGTCCGACGGGCTGCCTTGCCGTGTTCAGCAACAATCCTACACAGCTTGTGGACTGCATCCACAACAGCCTGGAGAGCCGACTCACGCCGACTATCAAGATTAAGGACAACGGCGAGAGCCTCTCCATAAACGGCCAGCCTGTAATAATCGAAGTCGTATCTGTTCCGGCAGAGTAGTTTTCAACCGATTAAAACGGAACCGATATGACAACAAAAGTGCTCAAAAGAACTTTTGCGGCCATTGCATGCATCGCATCCGTACTTTTGGCGGAGATGACGTATGCACAAGCGCCGTCGGCCGGCAATCCGACCTATGTCGAAGGTGTAATATCCGATCAGAACGGGGCTCCTGTCGCAGGAGCCACCGTGCTGGTCAAGGACGACGCCTCCATATATGCGATATCGGATGCGGACGGAAAGTACAGACTCGAGGGACTGAAACCAAGCAGCGAACTCGAATTCTCGTTCCTCGGCATGTCGCCGGTTACGATGACATGGAACGGTGCCACGTTGCTGAACGTGACCATGCATGAGGAGAGCATCGAACTCGAAACTACGGTGGTAATCGGATACGGTTCGGTCAAGAAGAAGGACCTGACCGGCTCGGTGGGTATCCTTGACGGAGATGCGCTCCAGAGCCAGTCCACAACCCTCCTTTCGCAGAGGATACAGGGTATGGTGCCGGGCCTCAACGTGACCAGAACGGGCAACATGCCCGGCTCGAGTGCGACGTTGCAGATCCGCGGCGTCACCACCATCGGCGACAGCAACCCGCTCATCCTCATCGACGGCGTTCCGGCATCGAGCATCGACGACGTGAACAGCCTCGACGTAGAGCAGATTACCGTGCTCAAGGATGCGGCATCGGCATCCATATACGGTGCCAGGGCGGCGGCCGGCGTGATACTCGTGACCACAAGGTCGGCCAAAGAGGGCGAAACGACCATAAACTACAACGGAGAGGTGTCGTTCCAGACCCTTGCCGAACTCCCGAGAACGGTCGGTGCCATCGACTACATGAGAATGTACAACGAGTACAAGTGGAACGATGCGGGAAACCGCCCGGGAGGAGAGTTCAGCGAATTCTCGCAGGATCTCATCGAAAACTACTACAACTACAACGCGATGGATCCGATCGATTATCCTCTTACAGACTGGAAGAGCCTGATGCTCAACAACTATGCACTCCGCCACAAGCATTCGCTCGTGCTGACATACGGAAACAAGGTCGTGAAGACCCGCGCATCGGTGTCGTACGAGAACAACGACGCCATGTATGACGGCAGCAACTACGAGCGGATCACCGCAAGGTTGAGGAACAACATAAAGTTCACCCCGAAGTGGACGGCCAACATCGACATGTCCGTCAACCGCTCGCAGTTCAACGACACGCAGGCCGGCAACGTCATCAAGCACTCCTACATGTATCCGGAGATATATCTGGGAGAGTATCCCGACGGGCGTATAGCTCCGGGACAGAGCGGAGCCAACTCCTATGCCGTCCTCCGCGAAGGCGGCAGCACGACAACCAACAAGACCGTATTCTCCGGAAAGGTCTCGCTGGAGTTCCGTCCGGTGGAAGGGCTTTCGCTCGAGGCGAGCTTCCTGCCGTCGCTCGCATTCAACCAGAGCAAGAACTTCAAGAAGGCCATTCCGGTGTACGATGCGTATGACCCCAACCAGTTCATACAGTACATAAACGGATATACGACCACCTCGCTTACCGAGGCGCGCCGCGAAATCGTGACTCTGCAGGGCGACTTCATCGCAAGCTATGCCAAGACCTTCGCAAACGACCATAACCTCAACGTCATGGCCGGTTACGAGGAGTACTACTACCGCAACGACTACATGAGCGCCAATACCGACCAGATGGAGCTCGACAACTTCCCGTATCTCGACCTGGCGAACGAGAACTTCCTCGGCGTGGGCGGTACGGCATACGAGAACGCATACCGTTCGGTATTCGCCCGTGCGATGTACAACTACAAGGGCCGCTACTATGCGCAGTTCAATGCCCGATTCGACGCTTCGTCGCGCTTCCACAGGGACTACCGCTGGGGATTCTTCCCTTCGGCATCCGTGGCGTGGGTTATCACCAACGAGAACTTCATGCAGGACGTGAGGGGCGTGTCGCACCTGAAGATCAGGGCTTCGCTCGGCTCGCTCGGAAACGAGCGCATCGGAAACTACCCGTACCAGTCGAGCATAAACTTCGAGAATACGCCTATGTTCGGCTCGAAGGGCATCATCTCGCAGATGACGGCCGCACAGCTCTACTACGCCGTGCGTGACATCACGTGGGAGACCACCTACAACTACGATGTCGGCATCGACGCCAACTTCTTCAACAACAGGCTGACCTTCACCGGAGACTTCTACTACAAGAAGACAGACGGAATGCTCCTTAACGTTGCAATACCTTCGTTCACCGGATTCGCCGACCCGGAGCAGAATGCCGGTACGATGTTCACCAAGGGTTGGGAGATCAAGCTCGGCTGGACCGACACCAAGGGTGACTTCACCTACAGCGTGGGCGTAAATCTCTCCAACTACAAGTCGGTAATGGGCGACCTGAAGGGTACGGTGTTCGACGGCGAGACCATCATCCGCCAGGGTGACGAGTACAACGCATGGTACGGATACGTCTCCGACGGACTGTTCCAGTCGCAGGAGGAGATAGACGGCAGCGCACTGCTCGTGGCAAACACCAAGCCGGGCGACATCCGCTATGTCGACATATCGGGACCGGACGGAGTGCCCGACGGAAAGATCACGGCCGACTACGACCGCGTGATCCTGGGCAGCTCGCAGCCGAAATACATCTACGGAGGCTATATCAACCTCGGATGGAAGGGGATATCCTTCTCAATGGTCTTCAGCGGCGTGGGCAAGCACCTGGCAAGGATGAACACCTCCATGATACAGCCGTTCGAGGGCTCGTGGCTCTCACCGTCGGCAAACCTCCTCGGAAACTACTGGAGCGTATACAATACCGCGGAACAGAACAGCAAGGCCAAATACCCGCGCCTGAGTGCGGTGTCCGAGACGAACAACTACGCGATGTCCGACTTCTGGCTCTTCAACGGCGCCTTCTTCAGGTGCAAGAACATCAATATCGGATACTCGTTCCCGAAGAAGCTGATAAGCAAGATCGGTATCAAGTCCCTGCGCATCTATGCGAACGTGGACGACCCGTTCTGCTTTGACAACTATCCTCACGGATGGGACCCGGAGGCGAGCGTCAATACATACATTACAACTACATATACTTTGGGACTGGATATAAAATTCTGACATGATGAAAAAAATAGCATATATATTCCTGATATTGTCGGCAACGCTCCAACTCTCATCATGCGTCTCTCTCGATCTGAACCCGCCTGCCGCGGCATCGAGCGGCAACTGGTATGCTGATACCGAGGAGGTCAGGCTGTCGCTCAACGACCTCTACCGTTCGTACATATACTATCTCGAGGCCGAGTACTTCTCCGACCGCAGAACCGACGACTGGGCACAGAGGGATCAGATCTACGATGTGGCGCTCGGTACGGTCAACAGCGAGTGGAGCGCGGCGGAGTCGATGTGGAACTATACCTACAAGGGCATAGTCCGTGCAAACATGGTGGACGAGTCTCTCGACAGGCTTGCCGCAACCGCAACCCCCGATGAGGTGAACCTTCTGCGTGCGGAGGCCCGTTTCTTCCGTGCATTCCTCTATTCGCGCCTGATTACCCTCTACGGAGACGTTCCTTTCTATACCAAATACATCTCTATAGAAGAGGCAAGGCAGATGGGACGCACCGACAAGGCTGTCATCCTCGAACAGATATACAGGGACTTCGAGTATGCGGCCACGTATCTGCCGGTCGTGAACGAGAGCGCCGGCGTATACCGCGTGTCGAGGGGCGCCGCATATGCCCTGTGGGCACGCATAGCCCTTGGCCAGTACGACTACGAGACGGCGAAGACGGCGGCAAAGGCCTGCATGGACCTCAACCACTACAGCCTCTATCCTGATTACGGCGAACTGTTCCGTGACAAGACGATGAACTGCGAGATGATCTTCGCCATAGCGAATTCGGCCGAGCTCGAGCAGTACGAGAACATCAAGAGCTGGGTATTGCGCTCCGCCGGCGGCAACAACGTCGCACAGCCTTCGTGGGAGCTGCTTGCGGCATATACGTGCACCGACGGCAAGCGCATCGACGAGTCGCCGCTGTTCGACCCGCAGAACCCGTACAAGAACCGCGACCCGCGCTGCACATACACCTTCGTCGAGCCCGGAACGTCGGTCTACGGAGTGGTGTTCGATCCCCGTCCGTCGGTACTCAAGGTGACCAACGCCACCGGTGCGCTGGTCGACAACAAGGACAACCTCTGTGTGGATACATACGCACCGCGCAACGGCTGTACAATCCGCAAGGGCGCACAGCCGGAGTGGGGTACGACGCTGCGCAACGACAACCCTTACATTATCATGAGGTATGCCGACGTGCTGCTGATGTATGCCGAGGCCCAGATCGAGCTCAACGAGATCGATGACGAGACGCTGAAGTGCATAAACATGGTGCGCGCACGCGCCTACAAGGTCGACTA
This sequence comes from uncultured Alistipes sp., assembly GCA_944322005.1. GTDB lineage: Bacteria > Bacteroidota > Bacteroidia > Bacteroidales > Rikenellaceae > Alistipes. The sequence continues at coordinate 62,425 of CALUNL010000002.1, read as the reverse complement.
CACGCAGACCGACTCATATCCGGCCGTGACCACCAGGGATCAGACGGAGCTCCGCCGCATCCTGCGCAACGAACGCCGCGTGGAGTTCGCATGGGAGGGCCGCCGCTACTTCGACCTGCTGCGCTGGAAGTGGTTCGACAAGGCGTTCGGACACGACTACTATGCACTGCCGACCGACAAGAACACCCTGAAGAACCTCGAGTCGAGCGGCAAGTGGTTCTGGGGCGGAATACCGGATATCGACGAGGACGGATTCGCCGACTTCGAGGCGTTGTCCAAGCAGGGCTACTGCCAGATGTACGGCGAGAGGTTCTTCGACCCGAAGATATACCTGTGGCCGATACCTTACGATGAGGTGGCGCTCTCGGGCGGCAAGCTTTCGCAGAACGACGGTTATTGATGGAGAATACATTTACAGTGATTTTTGAGATGAAAAGGATTTCAGTAACGATTCTGATTCTCCTCTCCGTTCTCGGCCTTTTCGGGGCCTGCTCTTCGGAGCAGACCCCGAACTCGCCGATCATAAACAAACCCGGCGGCGGAGACGAGGACGACGATGACAACGGAGATGACCCGGACGACAAGCCGGGAGAGGTTATCTCACCATGGGAGGCGGGATACCTCGACATACATGCCATAAACACCGGTACGGGCGACTGCACATTCATAATCATGCCCGACGGCACGCAGATGCTCGTGGATATGGCAAGCACCACCGGTTCCAGCGAGAACAAGGTCATGTGGCAGAAGCCGGACAACCTCCGCAAACCGGCGGTATATATACGCCGCTACATCGAAAGATGCATGGAGTGGACCGGAAACAGCACTCTCGACTATGTGGTGCTGACCCACTGGCACAGCGACCATATCGGCTCATATTCCAAATCCAATCCGACCGGAAAGGGCGGCAGCTACACGGTTGCGGGCGTGACCGACATACTCGACAACTGCAAGGTGACGAAGGTCATCGACCGCGGATTCTCGGAGTATGACTTCCCGTACGACTGGAAGGAGGAGACCATCGTGGACAACTACCTGAAGTGCTCGGAATACCACCGTGCGGTCGACGGTATGAAGACGGAGATCTTCGTGCCGGGCTCCAGGACGCAGATTACGATGCAGCGCAATGCTGCCGCTTATGGCGATTTCGTGATCCAGAACGTATCGGTCAACGGCACCTTCTGGGACGGCGACGATTCGGGCTCTTCGACATACAGGTTCATCCCGCAGTCGGAGTTCCTGGGCACGGGAGGCGTTGCCGAGAAGTGCCCGAGCGAGAACGGGTTGAGCATAACCTTCAGGATGTCGTACGGACTGTTCGATTACTATACGGGCGGTGACGCCAGCAACAACGGCGAGGATTATTTCAGCTGGAAGAACACCGAAAACCACTTGGCGGCCGTCGTGGGACAGGTCGAGGCCATGAAGGCCAACCACCACGGTTCGTATGACGCATGCAGCTCGTCGTTCATGTCGGCGCTCGACCCGCAGGTGATCATAACGCAGACGTGGAACAACAAGCAGCCGCGCAAGGAGACCATGGACCGCTTCCTGACATATACCCGTGCAGACGTCTTCATAACCAACCTGGATAAGACTCTGAAGGGAACCTATTCGGACGATGCGCTGAAGATAATCAAGTCCGATGCGGGACACTATGTCATACGTGTGGCGCCGGGCGGCGATTCGTATTATGTATATGTGCTGGAGGACGACGACGAGACGATGACCGTCGTCGACAGCTTCGGCCCTTACAGATGCAGGTAACATGAGACGGATTTTAAGGATATTGCTGGTTTTGCCGCTGTTGGGCCTGCTCTCGTGTGCAGGCAACGGCGGCGGCACGCTCCCGGCATGGGAGGAGGGGTGTATGGACATACACTTCATCAATACCGGACGCGGAGAGAGCGTCCTGCACGTCTTCCCCGACGGCACGACCATGCTGATGGATGCGGCCGGCTCGCTGCTCAAGGAGCACAAGTACATGCCGGTGGAGCCGAAACCCTCCGCGGAGGTATCGAGCGGCAAGGTCATAGCCGACTATGTCCGTCATTTCCTTCCCGCAGTGTCGGCCGGCCGGCTCGACTACGTGATGCTTACGCACTTCCACAGCGACCATATGGGCGACTATTCCGACAGCCTGCCGATGCATCCGTCGGGACTGTTCCGTCTTACGTCGCTTGCCGAGGTGGGCTCGTCGATACCTTTCGACAGGATGCTGCTCCGGATCGTCGATCCGGAACGCCCGTCCACCGTCACGCTCAAGGAGGGCGGTGCCGCAAGGGAGAATCTCGATGCATTCCTCGGCTGGGCCGCGGAGGAGTACGGGGCCTCGGTAGAGACGTTCCGTGCGGCCGGCTGCGACCAGGTGGTGCTGAGGCACAATCCGGCCGGATACCCCGACTTCAGGCTCCGCAACATGGCCTCCGGAGGCTATGTGTGGACCGGTGAGGGAGAGGAGAGCCGGACGGCAATCCCGCCGAAGGAGCAGATGCTTGCAGACGGAGGCAAAAAGGCCCTTCCGCCGGAGAACATCCTCAGCTGCGTATTCCTTGTCTCCTACGGCGACTTCGACTACTTCAGCGGAGGAGACATACAGTACAAGAACCGTTCGAAGTTCCCTTATTTCGATATCGAGGAGCCCGTCTCGAGGGTTGTCGGAGAGGTCGAGGTGATGAAGGCCAGCCACCACTGCACGTCGCTTGCCAACAGCAGCGAGCTGCTCGGTGCGGCGCGTCCTGATGTCGTGGTCGCAAACGTGTGGAGGGACGTGCAGCCGAATGCCGCCACCCTCGGACGTATTGTGGAGTCCAGTCCGGAGTGCGACATATTCCTGACGAACCTCGCGCCGAAAAACGCCCCGAATATCGAACAGTATGCCGGGAACATCAACTCCACGCAGGGACATGTCGTGGTGAGGGTCTGCCCGGGCGGAAAGAGATACACGGTCTATGTGCTCGACGACACCGACCAGGAGTACAGGGTGAAGGAGACATACGGGCCTTATGATTGCAAACAACAATAAACGGAAAAGATATGAACAGAAGAGATTTTCTGACTGCATCGGGACTTCTGGCCATTGCCGGCGTCTCGTCGTCCGTGCTCGGCGGATGCAGCCCGCTGTCGGGCTCGGATGCCGCCGCAAAGGGCGTCAAGCAGTCGTATGACACACAGGTGCTCGTGGTGGGAGGCGGTCCGGCCGGAGTGTGCGCGGCAATTGCGGCCGCACGCCAGGGCGTGAGGACGATGCTCATCGAGCAGGGAGGCGCCCTGGGCGGCATGGCAACGCTCGGACTGGTCGCCCCGTTCATGACCTGTTACGATACCAAGGGCGAGCAGATGATTATCCGCGGCCTATTTGAGGAGGTGGTGGACCGTATGGTGGCCCTCGGCGGTGCGATACACCCGAGCAAGGTGCGTCTCGGTTCGCCTTATACGGCATGGATCACGACGGGACATGACCATTGTACGCCTATCGATGCCGAGATAATGAAACTCGTGCTGGACCAGATGTGCGCCGAGGCCGGGGTGAAGGTCCTGCTGCATGCGACGCTTGTGAATCCGGTGATGAGAAAGAATCGGGTGAAGGGCGCAGTGGTGCTCACCAGGAGCGGACTCGAGGCCATAAAGGCCGATATCGTGGTGGACTGCACGGGTGACGGCGACTTCGCCGCACGTGCCGGCGCTCCGTGCGAGTTCGGAAACCCGGAGACGGGACGTGTGCAGCCCGCAACGCTCTTTTTCCACATCAACAACGTGGATTCGCGCAAACTCGAGGCCGACGTGGAGTCGAAACTCCATACATTCAGGAAGGTGAACGGCGTCAGCCACCGTGCACTGCACTGGCATGTCGAGAAGGCGATCGAGAACGGCGAGTGGGACATAGCGCGCAAGTCGGTGAACGTCTACAAGGGCGTACGCGACGACGAGTGGGCCGTGAACTGCACGCGTATCGCAAGGGTGGATGCGAGAAGCTCGGAGAGCCTTACGATGGCCGAGATCGAAGGCCGCCGTCAGGTGAAGATGATTATGGACTTTTTCCACAAATATGTGCCGGGTTGCAAGAATGCGACGCTCAAGGCCTCCGGTTCGACCGTCGGCATACGCGAGTCGCGCCACGTCAAGGGTGAGTATGTGCTTGGTGTGGACGACCTGCTGAACGGAGTGGTACAGGACGACGCGATTCTCGTCGCATCGAACTCGGTCGATGTTCACGGCCGCCTCTCGGACAACTCCACGGAGTATATAACCGTGAAGAACGGGCGCTGGTACGGGTTGCCTTACCGCAGCCTCGTGCCTCTGGAGGTTGACAACCTCCTGGTTGCCGGGCGCTCCATATCGGCCACGTCGGACGCCGCCGGAGCCGTCAGGGTAATGCCTCCGTGCATGGCCATGGGACAGGCAGCCGGAATTGCGGCAGCAATCGCCGTAAACGGCGGCACCGCTCCGCGCAACGTGGATGCATCGGAGCTGCGTAAGCTCCTTCTGAAGAACAAGGCTTTCCTCGGGTAGGGAGCCTCTGCCGGCAGGTACGTCGCGCCGTATGCGCGGGTGTGCCGGCAACTGTCTTGACATGGAATGTGTAGCAGGACGACACGGCCCGCTCCGAAAGGGGCGGGCCGGTTGTCGTTTACCGGAGCGGCTGGGTATCCGTTCCCCGCAGGCGGGGCGGTACGCGATGCTGGACGTCGCACTTCCGGATTGCCCTACGGTACCGGGTCGTATCCGCTGCCGCCCCACGGATGGCAGCGCGAGATGCGCTTTACGGCAAGCCATGTCCCCTTAAGCGGCCCGTAGCGGCGTATGGCCTCGAGCGCATATTGCGAGCAGGTCGGGGTGTAGCGGCACGACGGCGGGGTGATGGGGGAGATGCAGGTCTGATAGAAACGTATCAGACAGATGAACGGGAACGAGAGGATGCGCCTAAAGAGCCTCCGCAACGTTCTTGAGAACCTTTCTGACTGCATTTTCGATGGTTTTGAAGTCCAGAACCTCCTTCGACGAGTAGATGATGGCCATCTCGACGGCACCGCTCTTGCCCGACTCCGAAAGCAGGGACTTGTTGAGGCGGTAGGCCTCGCGCATGCGGCGCCGCAGCAGGTTGCGGCGGTTGGCCCTCTTGTGGAACTTCTTCGGTGTGGAGAAGAGCACCTTGCACGCAAGCTCCTCGTCGGGCTCGGCATATACGATATAGCGCAACGGATAGACGAACCCTCCGCGGCCGCTCTGGAAGAGCCTCCTTACGGCCCCGAAAGAGCGGAGCCTCTCGGATTTGGGTAGTCTGGAATCGGTCGTCGCCATATTGTGCGATAAACGGAGTAACGGTGAATGTGCCGGCCCGTGCGGCGGACGCAACGTCTCGCGGCAATAGGCGCCGGGCCTATTTGTGCGCGTGGACGCGGCTCTTCTTGGCCAGCTTGTTCTGCTGCGTGCGGATGAACTCCTCCTTGTGTTGGTCGTTGTCCGCAAGCTCGATCGGCGTAACCTCCTTGCCCTTGCGTATCTGCGAGATGTAGATGTCGACGGCCTTGGCCAGCGACGGCGCCTCGGGCGACGGAGCGGAGACCATGACCGGTATGTTGCGCTCGATGGCAAGACGGAGCGCACCCTCGCCGAAGATGGCTATCGTCGGAAGCTCCTCGACCGGCATCTTCTCGCATATGGCCTTGACGTCCCATGGCGAATAGAGCAGAAGCATGTCGTAGCTCTTGAGCTCCTCGGCCGTGATGTCGCTTGCAACCGTGCGCGCCAGGATGACCGGCGTGAAGTTGAGGTGAAGGCGCGTGAGCGTCTCCGGAATCTCGGGCTTGTGAGGCTCGCTGAGCGTGAGGAGCAGTTTCTCGTCCTTGTGCTTTACGACCTGCTCGATAAGACCCGTGAAGGAGCCGTCGGCAAACGATATCTTGCGCTTGCGGTAGACGATATACTTCTGGAGGTAGAGCGCGATGGATTCGGTGGAGCAGACATACTTCATCGTCTCCGGCACGGTGATGCGCGCATCCTCGCATATGCGGAAGAAACTGTCGATTGCCGTGCGCGAAGTGAATATTATGGCCGTGTGCGACAATATGTCCACACGCTGGCTGCGGAACTCCTTGGGAGAGACGCCGATGACCTTTATCAGAGGATAGTAATCGACCTGCAGCTTGTACTTTCCGGCAAGTTCCGTAAACGGCGATTTTTCAATCAGGGCCGGACGCGGCTGCGATACCAGTATCTTATTGATTTTCAAGTTCATGTCTTACTCAAATCCCATCGCCTCGCAAAAACGGGGACAGCAGAAGCGATATCGGGAATATTTCCAGGGTGCAAAGATACAAAATCCAAAACAAAATCGAAATTCTTTGGGAGATAAAGAGCAAAAAAGACTCTTTTACAAAGAGTAGCGCCGAAACGGAACATAACGCCAGGATTGCGTACAGCCATACTCCGGCCGCATTTTCGGGCAGCAGGAGGTAGGATATGCAGAAGGGCGTGATGACCGACACCACGACGGCGAAACAGAGAGTTTTTATGCGGATCAGCCCCATGCAGGCATCGCGGCGGCCGGAGACGGCTCCGGCAATGTAGAGAACGGCGCATACGGCTGCCATGGTTGCGGCTATGGCCGCAGCGGCGAATCCGCATCCGATCCACAGCTCCGCTGCTCCGTCGAACAGCGACGGCCGTAGCCATCGGAGCAGGCGTATGGATACGAACGATGTCATGATGATGCCGATGAGCGACATGACTATCGACAGGTTGCGCTGTTCGCTCGAGAACTGCATGCCGCTCTCTTTGAGCAATGCGTTGCCGTCGGCCGAGACAGCCGTCCGTATAAAGCCCCAGATGATGTCGGAATAGCGCACGAGAAAAAACATGTATACCACCGCTACCGCAAGCATCACGGCCTGGAACGGCAGGCTGTCCAGCATGGCCGACTCGGGCGATGCGGCCGGCGGGGACTGAAGCAGCAGACGGCTGCCGTCACCGAAGATGTCGGCTGCGGAGAGCGTATCGGCGCATGTTGACCTTATGGTTTCACTGTCCATCTCCTATTCGAATGCCCTTTTGAGGGTGACGCGGATGGTGGTGCCGCGACCGATCTCCGAATCGACCACGGCTATCTTGCCGTGGTGGTACTCTTCGACGATGCGGCGCGAAAGCGACAGGCCGAGACCCCATCCGCGGGTCTTGGTGGTGAATCCCGGCTGGAAGATGCGTTTCCAGTTCGACTTGGCTATGCCCTTGCCCGTGTCGGTGACGTCTATCCAGACACATTTGTCGTCGGAACCGATGTGGACGCTTATGGTGCCGTGCCCCTGGAGGGCATCGAGCGAATTCTTCATCAGATTCTCTATGACCCACTCGAACAGCGCCTCGTTGATGTTGGCCTGTACGGGGTCTATCGCAAGCCCGTTGTATTCGAGACGGACGTTGCGCGGGATGCGCTTGCGGAAGTACATGACCGAACCCCCTACGACCTCGTTCACGTTGGCTGTCTTGAGCGGGGTGTCAGAGCCGATCTTCGAGAAGCGGTCTACGATCTTCATCAGGTGCGCCAGGTCCTTGTTCATCTCGTCCACGGCCATCTGGTCGACGGGCTGCGACCGCAGGAACTCTATCCAGCCCATGAGCGACGAGGTCGGAGTGCCGAGCTGGTGGGCCGTCTCCTTCGCAAGGCCTATCCACACGCGGTTCTGCTCGTCCTGCTTCGTGGAGCGGAACGCGATGAAGATCACCATCACGAAGATGATGATGATAATCATCTGGATGTAAGGGAAGATGTAGAGCATCATCAGCGTGGAGGACTGTCCGTAGAAGATGATGTGGTTGTGCTCGTCGGTCCACATGAAGCGCACCACTATGGGCGTGTTGTCGTTGGACATCCGGGTGAGGACGCGGTGAAGGCGCTCGGGATCGCGGATGACCTTCTCCGGAATGAGGTGGTAGGATACCACGCGCAGGTTCTCGTCGGTGATGATGAACGGGATGTTGTTGCGGTTGTTGATGATGGCGTCCAGCAGCGGGTCGTTGGTGTAGTCGCCGAGCGCGTCGCGGTTGATGCGCTCCATGGCTACGGCCCACAGCTCCACATCGTGCTTCTCCTTCTCGCGGAGCGACCGCGCCATGCGGTTGGTCACGTAGAGCGACATGAAGACAAGCGCAACGCCCAAAAGCAGCATGAGCGTGCGTCCGTTGCGCAGTATGTTTCTCTGTAACGCCTTGAACATATTATCTTATCGTGCAGCCGCTATTTGCGTTCGGTGTCCTGTGATGTCGTTATCTTGTCGTAGCGCTCCCTGTCGCGCAGCAGCTCCTTTGCGGCCCTGATGTCCTCGTCACCCGAAAGCGAGTTCTCTATGACCCCTTCGGAGTAGGCCATGCGCAGCAGTATGTCGGAGTTGATGGCGTCGACAATCTCCTTGCGGTAGGTCTGGAGGTTGCTCATCTTGTCGTCGCGAAGGCTCTTCTCTATCGAATCGAGAGCCTCGCCCGTACTCTCGTCGTAACGCTCCTTCTCGAGAGCGCTGCGCAGGCGTTCGAGCGCCCGGCGCGACTCCGACTTGTACGGCACGTCGCGTTGCGAAACCATCTCCACGAAACGGTCGTAGTCGGCATCGGTGATGGAGAAGCTGCGGACGTCGATGCTGTCGCCGTGGTGCACCTTCATGTACTCGTCGCCGAAGTCGCTCACGATGCCAAGCAGGTAGAGCGTGGCGGCGAAGTTGCTGACGTATTTAGGCTCGAGCTTGATGTCGGGCATGATGCCCCCGCCGTCGTAGACCTTGCGCCCGTTGCGGGTCGAGAACTCCGTGACCAGCGAGTCGGGCATCTGCACCGCACGCCCGTCGGCCGAGTACTTCACGGCCTGTATGCAGCGGCCCGAAGGTATGTAGTACTTGGCGTTGGTCATCTTGACGTAGCTGTTGTATCCGAGCGGTATGGTGGTCTGTACCAGCCCCTTGCCGAAACTGCGCTGGCCCAGCAGCACGCCGCGGTCGAGGTCCTGTATGGCACCGGCCACGATCTCCGCCGCCGAGGCGCTGTTGCCGTTGACGAGCACCGCAATCGGGGTGTCGGGCAGCATCGGCTCATAGGAGGTGCGGTAGCGCTTCGCGGATGTCGTGTCGCGGCCGCGGGTCTCCAGAACCAGCGTTCCCTTCGGCACGAAGAGCGAAAGGACATCGACCGCGGCGGTCATCACGCCGCCGCCGTTGTTGCGGTAGTCGAGTATCAGCGACCGCAGCTCGCCCTCCGACTGCAGGCGCGAGATGGCCGCACGCATCTCGTCGTAGCTCCCCTCGGTGAAGTCGGCATGACGGATGTAGCCTATGCCATCGTCGACATAGCCCGCATAGGCGACGCTCGGGATGGATATGCGTTCGCGGCGGATGCGGAGAGTCCGCTCCTCGCCGTCGATGAGTCTCTTCACGGTCACCTTGACCGTCGTGTTGGGCTCGCCCTTCAGGCGCGAGCTGACGTCGGAGGTTGTCATGCCGATGGCGCTCTCTCCCTCGATGGCCACTATGCGGTCGCCGATGCGCAGCCCCGCACGGTCGGCCGGAGAGCCCTTGTAAGGTTCGGCGATGACGACGCAGTTGCTGTCCTGGCGTATGAGTGCGCCTATGCCGCCGTACTTGCCCGTGGCCAGGACCTCGAAGTCGGACATGTCGGACTCGGGGAGGTATTCGGTGTAGGGGTCGAGGCGGGAGGTTATACCGAATGCGCCGTTGCGCATCATCTCGTCGGTCGACACCGTGTCGACATAGTTGAGCGCCACCTCACGCATGAGGTTCGACATTATCTCCATGTTGCGTCCGAGACCGAAATCGTACTTCGAACCGAATACGAAGGCCCCGAAGAGGGTGGCGGCCACGGCTGCGGATGCAGCCAGCCGCAGAGCTGTTTTTCCCGTGTTTCTCATTTCAGACCGTTGTCGCGTTTTATGAATCCCATGTAGCCCTCCAGACGTATCGCCGCACGGACCACCATCCGCCGCAGGCCGGATATCTCTATCCACTGGCCGTACTGCCCGACGACGATCTCGTCCTCGAACAGCATCAGCGCCCGCTGCAGCGGGCCGGCACGGAAGACCATCCGCCCGTCATCCTCGCCGCGCAGCTCGTAGCCGCACGCCTCCATGGCCGAGAGTATCTGACGGCGGTGCTCCGCAATGTCGCCCTCGACGCGGCGCGTGACGAAACCGAACTTCGGGTAGGCCGCCGAGAGCGCCACCGCAGCCGCTATCATCAGCCATCCGCGCGTGGTGCCGAAAAGTATGGCCGCATCGTCGCGCAGTGTCAGCAGCGTGGCTCCGGTAATGTTCATCAACCACATGAGCGCCACATAGAGAACGCACAGCATGAGGAAATATTTTACGCTTCTTACAAGATGTCTTTTCATTTTCGCGTATTGTCGTTTTTCGTGGAAATTTCGGATATCGCCCCCGCAACCTGGCGCATGAGCCACTCCGGTGTCGACGTGGCCCCGCAGACCCCGACGCTCTCCGCGCCGTCGAACCACTCGGGACGCAATTCGCATGCCTCCTCGATGTTGTGGCTGCGCGGGTTGGCGCTGCGGCATATCCCGAAGAGCACCTTGCCGTTGCTCGACTTGCGCCCGCAGACGAAGACCACGACGTCGAAGCGCGACGAGAACTCGCGAAGGTGCGCCTCGCGGGAGGAGACGCGGCGGCATATGGTGTCGTCGGCCGTGAGCATCCCGGCCTCCGGGAGCCTCTCGCGCATCACCTCGCACAGGCGGCGGAAGAGCTCCACGCTCTGCGTCGTCTGCGAGAGGAAGTATATCGGCCGCGAGAAGTCTATCGAACCGAGGTCAGCTTCGCTCTCGACCACAATCGTGGGGCGGTCGACCTGTCCCGTGAGCCCGACGACCTCGGCATGGCCGCGCTTGCCGAGGATGACGACCTGTCCGTTGCAGGACGACATGAGCTCGTGCGCCCGCTTGACCTTCTGCTGCAGGTCCGCAACCACCGGGCAGGTGGCGTCGATGATGCGGATGCCGTGGCGGGCGGCCTCGCGGTATGTCGACGGCGGCTCGCCGTGGGCGCGGATGAGCATCCGTCCCCCGGCGAACTGCGGTATCATTTCGTGGGTGATGCTGCGAAGGCCCAGGGCGGCAAGGCGCTGCACCTCCATGCGGTTGTGCACCACGTCGCCGAGCGAGTAGACCGGGCCCCCTTCCGACAGGGCGCGTTCGGCCTCCGAAATGGCCCTTACCACTCCGAAACAGAATCCCGATTTGTCGTCTATCTCGATATGCATAGCTTTTGCCTTGTGTATGGGAAGCGGCTGCCGTGACGTCCGGCCTTGCGACGGGCTTCGGGCGTCTAACGCCTCAGCGACTGCTGGACGCGGGCGAACTCACGCTCGAACCACGCCATCTGCTCCTCGACGCTCATGTGGCTGTTGTCGAGGACCACGGCGTCGGGCGCCTGGCGCAGCGGGGATATGGCACGCGTCATGTCGGCACGGTCGCGCTGCACGACATTCGCCAGAACCTCCTCGAACGGAACCCCGTCGCCCTTGGCCTGCAGTTCGGCATAGCGGCGGCGTGCACGAACCTCCGGGTCGGCCGTCATGAAAATCTTCAGCTCGGCGTCGGGAAACACCACCGTCCCGATGTCGCGGCCGTCCATCACAACCCCGCGGTTGCGGCCCATCTCCTGCTGCATCGCCACGAGCTTCTCGCGCACCTCGCGTATGGAGCTTACGGCGCTCACGCAGTTGCTTATCTCGATGGTGCGTATCTTGCCCTCGACAAGGTCCCCGTTGACATAGATGTCACTCGCCCCGCGCTGCGGGTTGAAGCGGAACGTGATGCAGATGTCGTCCAGAAGCGACACCGTGAGGTCGTTGTCGACGATGCCCGAGCGGATGGCCCCGTGCTCGAGCGCGTAGAGCGTCACGGCGCGGTACATGGCCCCGGTGTCGATGAATATGTAGCCCAGCCGCGAGGCTATGGCTTTGGCAAAGGTGCTCTTGCCGCACGACGAGAAGCCGTCGACGGCGATTATGATGCGTCTGTCTCTATTTTCAGTGCAGGACTCCATTCGGTATTGTTGAGTAAAATGTGGACAGGATGGTGTATATCCCGAGCAATCCGACGATGATGCCGGCCACATGGTTTATGGTGAGCATGTGCCGCGGGCGGAAGCGCCGGCGGAACATGCTTATGAGCGAGGTGAGAAGGAACCACCATACGACGGCTCCGCAGAAGAAGCCGACTATGATGAGGGCGCTCGAGAGCAGCGAGGCTATATCCTCATCCTCTCCGGCCGTACCGATGCCGAACATGGCGAAGAAGGCGAGGATGTAGGGTATGACAACCACGAAGTTGGCGATGGTGAAGCCGAACATCGAGGCGAAATCCTGCCACATGGAGCTCTTGCCGGCACGGTTGCGCCGGATTTGAGGTACCGGGTTCTGGAAGAATATCACGACTCCGACAACAACGACGAACACGCCGCCGAGAACCTGCAGGATGAAGCTGTAGCGCTCTATCTGCGCCTGCAGCATCGAATAGAAGAAGAAGGCGATGACGGCCATCATCGTGTCGGCGCACGCGACGCCGATGCCCGACATGAGGCCGGAGCGGCGGCTTTTGCTCAGCGTACGCTGTATGCACAGCACCGCTACCGGGCCTACCGTAATCGAGGCGGCCAGACCCACTGCGAATCCGCGCAGTATGATTTCAACTATTGCAAGCAGCATTGTTCCGAATCGCGCGGGACGGAAGTTGGTCCGTCTCGTCCCGTATCGGACAAAGATACGCAAAAAATGGTTCGCAACGGGCCATTGCTCCAAAAAAAATGCGCATATGCAACATATGCTCCGCGTAAACCGTTATATGGTTGATAATTTGTTAATTTTTTGGCTGCGGCGGATATCGGACCGTAACGGGAATGTCACTATATTTGCATAAAGTACAATAATTTTCGAAATATTGAGCGGTTATGGGAGAGAACAAACCTTTGGGAATAGATATCGAGCTTGACGCCGAAGTGGCGCAGGGACACTATTCGAATCTGGCTATTATATCTCATTCGACTTCGGAGTTCATATTGGATTTCGCGGCAATACTTCCCGGCCTGCCGAAGGCGAAGGTCAAGAGCCGCATCATTCTGATGCCGGAGCATGCCAAGCGCCTGCTGCTCTCGCTGCAGGAGAACATCGCACGGTATGAGAGCAATATCGGGAAAATAGAGATTCCGAAACATCCGTCGGCACCCGGCGGGTTCAACAACAAAATGGGAGAGGCCTGATGCCCCTCCCTTTTTTTGCATGCGCACTACGCCTCCGCGCAGGCCGCGCTATATCCATTTCTTGTATCTGAAGTATCCTATGGTCAGTCCAGAGACCAGAATCATCAGCACAATGGCGAATATGTAGCCGGCGGGGATGGTCCAGCCGTTGGAGAGGGTGAAGGTCCACTCCAGTTCCGGCATGAACTTGAAATTCATGCCGTAGATGCTCGCCACAAGCGTTGCGGGGAGGAATATCACCGCCGCAATCGAGAATATCTTCACTATCTCGTTCTGCTCGATGTTGATCAGGCCGAGCGCCGCGTCCTGGATGTAGTCCAGACGCTGGAAACTGAAGTCGGTATGGCTGATGAGCGAGTTCACGTCCTTGATCATGAGTTGCAGGCGCGGATAGATGTCGTTCGGAAACCGCTCGCTGCGCAGGATGCCCGAAAGCACGCGCTGGCGGTCGAAAATGTTCTCGCGCAGCACCATGGTGCGCTCCTGAAGCATGTTGATGCGGTGGATGACCGCCTTGTCGATGCTGTCCTCGCGGTTGATGTCCTTGCTCAGGGTCGAAACCTGGCGGCCGACAAGCTCCACAAGGTCGGCGTCGAAGTCGATACGAACCTCCAGCAGCGTTATGAGGATGTGGTAGCCGGTCGAATAGCTGCGGTAGTTCATCTGCAGGCGCTTCTCGGTCTCGCGGAAGGTGCGCATGTCGGTCTGGCGCACCGATACCAGAACTCCCTCGTTCGAGATGATGAACGATACCGGCTCGACCTCGAAACCGTCGCCCGTCGGCGAGAAGAAGTTGCCGTTGCTGATGATGGCGTTCTCCGTCTCGGAGTATTTCGACGTCGACTCGATCTCCTCGACCTGCTGCTTGGTCTGCAGGCTGATCTCCATGAAGTTCTCGACGGCCTTCTGCTCCTTGATGGTCGGCTGGACCATGTCTATCCACAGGATGTCGTCGTATCCGAGATCGTCGAAGAGCTCCGTGTCGGCGTTGCGGATGATTTTGTTGTATTGCTTGAGATAGATTGTAATCACTTTTGTGCCCTCCCTGGTTTTAACGTCTTACAAACCGTTGTCGTTTAGGTGCGCACCCGCCTGTGCGCATGCGCCGCAGCGCAAGAGGCTAACCTCTTCAACCGGGGTTTACCTTGGGCGTGATCTTGATACCGGCATCCCAGAACTTCTTCAGTGCCGTGTGCTTCTCTATGTCGAAAAGGAAATCGATGTTGCGCGTGAGATATTCGTAGGCATAAGGGCGGTCGGCGTAGCGGCTCCCGCATATCGCCTCGTAGATGTGCTCCACACCGAAGGTCAGCGCCTGCTGCAGCGCGTCGTGGACTTCGTACGGGATACCCTTGCGGCCCACCCACACGGCGAACGCGAACGGCATGTGCGTCTGCTCCTTCCACTCCTGCGCCAGGTCGAGCGTCATGCTGAAGCGCCCCTCGTTGTCGAATACCTTGTCGCCGATGAGCAGGTATGCGTCGCCCTCCTGCGGGTGCTCGAGTGCGGAGTAGTCGCCCAGGTCCATCCATTCGGGCGAGATCTTCCAGCGCTCGCGCGCCAGGTAGCCCGCAAGCTGCACGGAGGTGCGTGAGTGCGGGTCGAGCCATATGCGGCGCACATCCCTTATCGGGGTGTTGCCCGTGACGACGACCGTACGCACCGGGCCCGTGGCTCCGATGCAGTAGTCGGTGATTATCTCGGCCCCGCGCAGGCCCGGCACCACTGCCGACGGCAGCAGGGCGATATCGACTTCTCCCTTGATGAAATTTTCGGCGCAACCGGCCGGTGGGGACAACAGCAACTCGGCACGGAAGTTACCCTCGTGCTCTATTCCATAGATGAATGGTATCGTATTGAGGTACGATACTGCCGCTATTTTCGGATAAATGGCCATCATCCATAAGTTGCTTCCCTTTGGTTCGAGTGTGTTGCAACCCTCCTTCGGGGAGAGTTTGCGCCTACAAAGATAACAATTTTTGCGTACAATGTGTCCCGTAACGATAAAAAATCGGAAAACAGGAGATTTTTTTGCATGTGCAAACGGTTATGGCAAAGCGGATTGCCGCCGCCCGTATGGTGCAAAATCCGGAAAAAGAGCCGGAACCCCTTGACAAGGGCTCCTCCCCGAACGTATATTTGCACCGTCGTCCGGATTCCCGGACATCGGGTTTTCAACATCGCATATCTTTTTGTCGAAAACCTTTTCAACAGAGCAAATATCTGCAAATGCAGGAGTTCCGTCGGGTTATTGACGGAAATCGACACCTTATCGACAAATCTATCGACATCTGTGCCTATGAATCTTTCGCTTCTTGTCGATGCGCTCCGGGACATTGTCGCGGCCAAAGGCTACGAGTTCCACTCGGCCTCGCCGGAGCACATCTCCTCGCTCGTGCGGAGCTATCCCGCCGCGCTGTTGCCGCAACCCGAGTTCCGTGAGATGGAGGGACGCAACCACGGGAAGATTACCTACCGGCTGACGCTCTACCTCATGGCCGCCGGGGTCAAAATCCGCCCCGACGATGTGACGGGGACGGTGGACGCGCTCGAGAACGACGCGCTCGAGATCTTCTCCGAACTCTCCTCCGACCAGTATGTGGCGGCCGTGCTGGATCTGACCATGACCCCCATGCAGAGACCGATGACATCCCACGGCGACGTGTCGTTGGCCGTCGGCGCCGATGTGGTCTGCATATTCTGACGGCGGCGCAGCCCCTGCCATGCTTCGGCCGCCATCCGGCGCCAGGGTCCGCATCTCCGGTTCCGTCGGCCATCCGGCCGAGGCATCCGATTCCGAAAACAAAAAAATCACGCTATGACAATCACAAGACAACCAAACGATTTCACCCCGCTGTCCGAGGGTCAGGTGTTTGCATTCGATACCGGGGAGACGACCCCGACGGATGTCGAGGTGCAAGTCATCGACATGGGCAGCTTCCAGACGATTACACGCCAGAAACTCTTCGGCGTGACCTCCGGCGAGATAGACGTGGCCCCGTACATCGGCCGCATGCTCGATGCCGAGCCGTGCACCGATTCCGGATCCGTGCTGAAGGCGGCTCCGCATGTATGCTACACGGTGACCTTCAACGATGTGCGCTCGGACAAAATCTACACATGTCTCAACAAGGCAGTGCCTGCGCTTCCGTCGTGGCTCTCAACGATGACCCAGCAGCGGCGTCTGCTCTACGGCGAACGCGACGAGGTACTGCTGTTCGGCCCGAGAGGGTCGGTCTTCGAGGTGCTGCTCGTCGCCGATGCGGGTACGGATGTGTCGCTCACGTGTGCAGGTGAGTGTGGTGCTGCGCTGTTCTGTCTCGATACGCTCGATTATCCGGAGGGGGTGAGGAGCATCGAGGCCTGGTTCACCTGCAACGGCGAGGAGCTGCTGACAATATTCTACACCGTCGAGCGCGACCGCGGCACCGGCGTGAGGCTCGCATGGATATCGTCGGCCGGCTCAATCGAACGCTATACCTTCCCGATTGTCAGGAACACCATGCAGAGCGTGGTCCGCGAGAGCATCACCGGCGACGACGGGCTTCCGGTGACCGTAGGGTGCACCACCGAGCAGACGTTGCGCCTGGTCTCGGACTACGAGCGTCGTGCCGTTGCCGGGGCCGTTGCCGAAGTGGCGCAGTCGCCGAAGGTGTGGCGCGAGTGCGGCAGGGTGCTGTCGAGGGTCGAGGTGACGACGGCATCCGCGACACTCTACGAGTTCGGGCGCCCGGACTGCGTCGAGGTCGACATACGCACCCGCAGAAGGGAGGTGATGCCATGATGAGGCTTTCGGTGGACGGCCGCCCGTGCGACCTCTTCTCGGATTTCGGCGTGCCCTTCGGGTTCGATGCGGAGAACCTGTTCTCCGCGGAGTCGGCGAGGCAGGGGATAACGGTCGAGGTGGAACTCCCTTCGACCCGGGCCAACAACGAGGTGTTCGGCAGCCTGCGCGACCCATATGCGAAGACGAGGTTCAATACCGAACACCATACCGCCGAAATCTCGGCCGACGGCATGGTGCTGCTCTCCGGTACGGCATACCTGCTCTCGGTCTCCATGTCGGAGCGCTCGTCGGTCTACTTGCTGCGAATAATCGGCGGCTCGTCGTCGTGGGCGGAGAGTGCCGTGCGGAGGATGATCGGCGACGCGGACATAGCATTCTCGACCACGTTCACGCCCATGTCGATCGCCGCCACGTGGACGGGCGACTCCCCGGTGCGGTTCCTGCCCGTATGCAGGAGCGGGCGCACGGCGAAGGTCAACGGCTCGTCGCTGCTGCCGGCCGAGAGGATCATGCTCACCGACGACTACCACCCGTTCATATCGCTGCAGGCGCTGGTCAGGGACATCTTCTCCGAGGCCGGGTACACCCTGCAGAGCGCGTTCATCGACGGCGAATACTTCGCCTCGCTCTACATGAGCGGTGCCTATTCCGATGCCGACACCTCCGCACAGAGGTCGGCCATGGATTTCCTGGCGCGCCGCCGTAGACTGGCCTCCGCACAGGCCGACTCGCTGGGCAGGGTCGTGGCAACCCCGTCGGTGGCGGAGTTCTCCCTCGGCAACATCGTCGATACGGCCGACCCTTCGGCCGTCGACGACCTCGGACAGTACATGTCCGACACCTTCTCCCGGAACGGCTGCTTCTTCGTCGACGATGACGGATACGCATGCTTCAAACCAGTGTCGGCGGTCGAAGTGGGTTTCCTGCTGCACCTCGAGTACGACACCTCGTTCCGGATCGTTTCGCGCACGCGTCTGGCCGGTTTCGACCGCGTGCGCTTCCTGCCGGGTGTGGATGCGCAGTTCGCCATCGCAAACACCTTCTCCGACTACCGCGACAACCCGACCGGCGGCCTGGCCTACCGCGTCATCGTCTTCGATTACGTGGCGGGACGGAAATACCGGCTCTGCATCCGTAGCGGCAGTTCGCTCACGACGGTGGGGGAGTTCTCGGAGCGTTCGGCCATAATCTCGCTCCCTTCGACGCTCGGCGGAACCGTGGAACTGATGAGCATGAACGACGAGTCGAAGGATTTCGTGACCTATGCCGGCGACTGGGCCATGTATGCGGGCCATGTGGAGGAGACGGGCACCGTGTCGCTCGAACTCGACATGCGAATACCACCGCAGACCGTCTCGGCGGGCTCGAAATTCCTGCTCGACAAGTTCATCTTCGAGGGCGCCGACCCCGGCATGACCATCACCGTCGGGCGTGCCACGTCGCTCCGGCCGTACTTCTCGACAAATCCCGGATACGGCTCCGCCATCGGCTTCGCCGACATATCACGCCACGGCGTAAGGCTGATGGAGGTGCTCGATGCCGTGCAGCACATGTTCAATCTGGCAATCTACACCGACGAACGGTCGAAGACGGTCTACATCGAACCCGAGGAGGAGTTCTACGACTCATCGACGGAGTTCGACTGGACCGGCAGGATAGACTTCTCGCAGCCCGTCGTAATTTCGGATGCCGGTCTGGACAAGCCGCAGTGGAAGGTCTACGGATATGTCGAGGCCGATGCCGCGGCGGCGGAGATAAGCGCGGACCGCGACCGCAATTTCGGCTCGTGGACCGCCGGCAACCCGCTGTACGGCGCGAAACAGTACTCGCAGCACCTCACCAACCCCCTCTTCACGGCCACGGTCAACAAGACCGGCCTCTGTGCCACCGCACCTTCGGCGTCGATAATGTGCGTGGGCGACACCGGCGCCGGCGACGAGGGCCTCGACACCGTATTCACCCCTCACGTGGTGCGTTATGCAGGCATGTGCGCACTGCCGCAGAACCAGACGTGGGGATACCCCTCCAACAGCGGCGAATACCCGCTTGCCGCATTCCACTACGCCGGCGACGATGCGGCGGACGGGGGCTTCACCCTCTCGTTCGACGACGAGGATTCGCAGACGGGACTGCACTGCCGCTACGACGCCTCGGTCGCAAGGACGGCCGACCGGCAGTACCTGGAGCTGTCGCTGCGCCTCACACCTGTGGATATCGTACATCTCTTCAGGCCCGACGGGCTTTTACCGTCACTCAGAAGCACTTTCAGATTCAGAATATCGGGAGAGAGTTCGCGCTACAGGCTGTGCGGCCTCGACGGCTACAATCCGTCGACGGGCTCCACGCGGTGCAGGTTCATAAGGCTGACGGAGGACTGACAATGACACGGCACGGTGAAAGACTCGTCGCCCCGCTGCTCGAGGAGGTGCGGGGACGGGACGCGGCGCAGGTCGTGATGTGGCTCTGGGACCAGGGCCTGATGAATGTGCGGTCGCTCGAGTGCCGCGCCATACGCAGCCGCGTGGAGCGGCTCGTGGGCGAGGGACGGGGGCGCGTCAGGGCCATGGAACAGGCTGCAGCCGACTTCTGCTGCTCCTACGAAAAGGTGAGGGACATTATTTACGAAAGAAGAAAATGAATGTGAAATGAAAATGGAATCTAAAATCGGAATCTCCGACTCGTCCGCATGCTGCGTCATCGACATCGAGGGCATCATCGGCGTACCGGAAGAGTGCCAGTTCGACGAACCTTCGGAGCGTGTGGCCACATACGAGAAGTTCCGCAGCCAGGTCGAGCGAATCTCGCAGATAGAGGCCCCGGAGGTGGAGGTGAACATCCGTTCGGCCGGGGGCGACGTGAACGACGCGCTGCTCATATACGAGGCTCTTGCGTCGCTCGGCGCCACCATCCGCACGCGCTGTTACGGCTATACCGCCTCGGCGGCGACCATAATCGCGCAGGCAGCCGGCGAGGGATGCCGCGAGATATCGGCTAACGCGCTCTACCTCATACACAATTCGAGCTGTTCGGTCGAGGGCAACGCCGCCGAACTCTCGGCACGTGTGGAGCTGCTGCAAAAGACCGACGAACGCATCGCCGCGCTCTATGCGGCGCGTTCGGGCCGCCCGGCGGAGGAGTTTGCCGCACTGATGTCCGAGAACGGCGGCAGCGGCCGCTGGCTCTCGCCGCAGGAGGCTCTCGAGGCCGGTCTGGTGGACCGCATCGTGGGGGAGGAGAGAAGTGCCGAATCCCCGGTACGAGCCATTGCCGGCCGTATCGGCCGCCTGTTCGGAATCGGACGGGAAACGGAACTCCCGGAGTGCGACCGCAACATACTGCACGAACCCGGCGGGGAGCGCGAGCGTGAGCGTTCGGCCATTGTCTTCGAGGAGAACCAGAATGCGGCGCCCCCGACCTCG
The DNA here is from genome assembly GCA_944322005.1 of uncultured Alistipes sp. Classification (GTDB taxonomy): domain Bacteria; phylum Bacteroidota; class Bacteroidia; order Bacteroidales; family Rikenellaceae; genus Alistipes. The sequence continues at coordinate 41,952 of CALUNL010000002.1, read as the reverse complement.
ACCCTCCCGCGTGAGGATCCGGGTGCCGACGAGTCGCGCCTTTCGCCCAATGCGGCGGCATATGCCGAGGACGCCAGATGCTTCCGCCGTCTGTGAATCCGCAAAAACCAACCTGTTGTAAAACGAAAATTCCAAGAAAATGCTGATTGAAAATCCGAAGACTTACAAGAATCACGAAGTCGAAACGATCTTTTTCCGCCCGTCGTTCTGCGGCAAGTCCGCCGAGGAGCTGGGCATAAGGGTGCTCTACAACCTGCCGATGCCTACCACGGTGCAGGTGTGGAGCCGTCCCGACAACGTCCTCCAGGCCTATGCCGGAGGCTGGTCAGGCGGCAAGAACGCCACCAAGCTGCAGAAGACCATACCGATGCACAAGGTGAAGGCCGAATCGTCATTCTCGGCCGAAGACTACTTCTCGATGGTCTTCGAGCTCATCACCAACTCCGCCGACGTGAACCTCGGCGACCTCACCGGGACCGAACTCGAGAAGGCCGAGACGGAGCTCTTCCGCCGCGCCATAGCCGAGAGCGTACGTGTTACGATGTGGGCCGGCGATACGGATGGAGGCATATCTTCGTTCAACACGTTCGACGGTTTCCTCAAGGCCATAGACCGCGGCATATCCGGCACATCCGTGGAGATGAAGGCGGCATCCTATGCCGACGGGGACTACAAGTCCGTGGCGGAACGTTTCGAGAAGCTGTGGACGATGTCGTCGCCGGAGCTGCGCAGCCTGCGCTCGGAGGGCAATCTCGTCTACTTCGTCACCTCCGACATCTACAACGCCTACCAGACCGAACTCGATGAAAAGGGCTGCGACACCTCCTACCGCGAGAGCGTCGAAGGTCGTCAGGACCTCTACTACCATGGCATCCCGGTGGTTGACGTCGACCTGAGCAAGTATGCGGAGAACATAGAGTTCTCGCGCGAGTTCTGCATCCTGACCGACCGCCGCAACCTGGTGCTTGCCCTCAATACGGCCGACATGCCGGAGAACGAGGTGCGCATGTGGTACAACCCTGACGAGATGGAGAACCGTCAGAGAGCCGTCTTCCTCGCCGGAACGGAGATTCTCGACGACCGTCTGCTGTCGATTGTCTATCTTCTCGAGTAGCGGGCCATGGAGCCGAATGTTGGCAAATACAAACCCGTCGGGGGCATTGCGGCCGTCAGGCTCTACGCCCCCGGCGATGTCGGGAGTGCCAGTTTCGGCAGCAACGGGTGCTACGTCGTATTCTCGGGCACGGCCGACGAGGTGCCGCTGCTTGACGACCGCTCGGGTTTCGAGGAGCTGTGCAGCGGCTCCCCGGGCCCGGTGTCGGTACGGCATACGCTTACGCTCGTGTCGGACCGGAACATGGCCGGCGAATGGCTCTCCGGCGACTTTCTGTCCCGAGCGCTGTCCGAGGGGTTCGTGGCGTACATCCGGCTGAACGACGGCAGGACACTGCTCGGCGGGTACTCCGAGCGCCTGGGCGGCGAACAGCCGCTGCGTCTGGTCTCGCTGCACTCGCAGTCGGGAGCCGGGCTCTCCGATTCGCCGACGCTCACGCTCGTGCTCGCGTCGGAGGATGCCGAGCCGGCAGCGACAATAACCAATCCTTAAACATGCACAAATGGAGAAAAAATCGTTAAAAAGCGTTGTCTGCGGGGTCGGCAACACAGCCGGCGAACCCGTCATGAGGTCGGCGCCGGTCCACGGGGCCGAGTTCTGGCGGTGGGGCAGCGACAACCTCTTCCCGTATGCGCTGGCGCTCATGTCGCGCCGCTCGACGACCCACCGCCGCATCATCAACGACAAGGCCGACTACATCTCGGGCAAGGGATTCTCGTTCGATGTCGGACAGACGCTGCTCGGGAGCCTTATCGACCGCGTGAACGGGTGCGGCGAGTCGCTGCGGCAGGTCATAAACAAGATAGCCTTCGACAAGTCGCTCTTCGGCAACGCATTCCTCGAGGTGGTGACCGATACCGGCCACACCTTCCTCTCGCTCTACCATCAGGATGCCACGCGCTGCCGCATGGCCCGCGACGGCCGCCATGTGCTGCTGCACCACGACTGGGCGGAGTTCTCGATGAAGGAGGCCAAGTCGCTGCCCCTGTACCCGGCATTCGAGGAGCAGGCCGACGGAACGCTGCGCTCGATAATCCACTACAAGGACTACGAGCCGATGTTCGAGCACTACGGCGTGCCGCCCTACATCGCCGGGATGAATGTCTCGGCCATAGCCTACAAGACCGACCGGTGGAACATCTCGCGCCTGGACAACTCGTTCCAGCTCTCGGGCGTGATGATGATAGACGACGCCGTCGACAGCGAGGCCGAGGCGGCGCAGCTCGTGCGTGTGGCCGAGGAGCGCTTTGCGGGGCGTCCGGGGCAGGTGATGTTCGTGATAAAGAACGGCAGCGCCGACGACAACTCGCGCTTCATCCCGATATCGTCGCAGAACGAGGGCGACTGGAAGGACCTGCACGACCAGGCCACGGGCGACATCGTCGTCGCCCACTCGTGGTTCCGCTCCCTGAGCGGTCTCGACTACTCGTCGGGATTCGACTCGGAGCGCATCCTCCACGAGTACGAGGTGGCGCTCAACACCGTCATCCTTGCCGAGCAGGCCGAGATTATGGAGCCGATAACCGGCGTCATGCAGTCGGTGCTCGGTATCGACACCTCGTCGCTGCAGATTGTCAACCGTCCGCCGACGCGCTCCAAGCCGATATACATGAAGGTATGGGAGGCGCGCAAGGCCGACGGCCTCGACTACGACCCGGAGGATGAGCGCCAGCAGGCGTTCCTGTCGGAGATAACCAAGTACAACGTAACTAAAATCGGTTAGAGAGATGAATACGCTGATTACATGCGAAGAGGTCGTCAGACTGGCCTTCACCGACGGCGAGTATGTCTCGCCCGATGCGATCTCCGCGGCCGACATTGCCGCCGCCGGCCACCGCTACATCGAGCCGGTGGTCGGGAAGAGCCTCTACGCCATGCTCCCGGACGGCGAGTATGCATCCCTGAAGACGGACTACGTCGCTCCGGCCCTGGCCATGGCCGTCAGGGTGTTGGTGCAGCGCTCGCTCAACGTCCGCAGCGGGCAGTCCGGGCTGACGGTGCCGAAGGGCACATGGTCGGCGGCGGCTTCGTCTGATGCGGCCGACGAACTGCAGCGCTCGCTGCGCCGCCGTCTGCGGCTGCTCCTGGAGAGGCTCTCCGACCACCTCGCGGAGAATGCCGCCTCATATCCGGAGTACGACCCCTCGGCCGATGCCGTAAAACACTGTTCGCTCAATGGAGGTTTTGTTCAAATACGTTAGTGCCGCGGCGATGGGTGTCGCGGCCCTCTTTGCACCCATACGTCCGCTCGTATGCTGCGCGCTGCTCTTCGTGGCGGTGGACTTCGTCACGGGGGTCCTGGCCGACCGGAGCGCGGCCCGCGGCGAGGGGCGGCGGTGGTGCTTCGAGAGCCGCCTGGCCTGGCGCACCGTCCGCAAGGCGGGGTTCGTCGTAATCGCGATTGCGATGATGTGGCTCATCGAGAGCTGCATACTCGATTTCGTGGAGTCGAACATCACGCGCCTGTTCACGGGCTTTATCTGCGGAGTGGAGATGTGGTCGTTCCTCGAGAACGCGTCGCAGCTCTCCGATTCGAGGCTCTTCGGGTGGATGCGCCGCTATGTCCGCCGCCGCATGAAAAACGAACTGGGAGATGAATACTTTGAAGAAGAGCCGGGGACTGAGAAACCTTAACCCCGGCAACATCCGCCGCTCGAAGGTGCGCTACAAGGGCGAGAAGGCCGAAAGCACCGACCCCGAGTTCAGGCAATTCGAGTCGATGGAGTGGGGCTACCGCGCCATGTTCGTGCTGCTGCACACCTACTCCGTGCGCTACGGGTGCGACACGCTCTCGAAGATGATTTCGCGCTACGCCCCGCCGTCGGAGAACGACACGCAGGCGTATATCCGCCGCGTGGCTCTCCGCACGGGAATCGACCCCGACCGCAGGATAGACACCTCCGACCCATCGGTGATGCCGAAGGTCGTGGCCGCCATGTCGGAGGTCGAGAACGGAACCGGCGCCGATCGCGGCGAGGTGATGCGCGGATGGCAGCTCTATGTCGATGATTTCGGGGAGGGAGAGGCCGGAAAACCGTGATTTTGCGTATCTTTGTGTCACGTAAAGCGTGACGCAGATGGGCTTTTCCGCCGAAAACATATCAGAACGTCTGAAGACGATGCCGATGGTCGCGGCCCTTGTGCCGCTGGCCGTCGGCATCGCTTTTTCATGCCGTGTGGAGGCCGACGCATGGGTATGGTGCACGGCTGCGGCCGTGTCGGTGCTCTCCGCCGTGCTGCTCGGGCGTTTTGCAGCCCTGTCCGTCGCGGCGGCACTTTTCTCGCTTGGCGCGCTCCTCTACGGCGTGAATACCCCGCCCGAGGTCCCCTACGGGGAACGGATGCACATGACCTTCCGCCTCGTGGAGAATCCGGCTGCGTCGGCGGAGCATCCGCGTGCTTCGGCGGTGGTCGAAAGCTGTGCCGAAAACGGTTCGGTCGATGGTGTCGGGGTGGTCCTCTTCGGGGATGCGCTCGAAGGGTGCTCGTTCGGCGACGAGATTTCGGCCGTGGCGGCGATAAGGCCGTTCTACGAGGGAAGCTACGCCTCGCTCATGTACCATCGCGGACATGTAGGCACGGTGTACCTGTATCCGTCATCACTCTGCGGGGTGAAACCATCCTCGCACCGTACGCTCCACGTGCGCTGTGCCGACCGCATCCGCGGCCTGATGCCCGAAGGCGGCGGACGGGCCGTCGTACTGTCGATGTCGGCCGGCGACCGCAGCGAGATAACCCCTGCGTTGAGGCGCTCCTATTCGCTTTCGGGCGCGTCGCACCTGCTGGCAGTCTCGGGACTCCATGTCGGAATAGTCTTTCTTATCGTAAATGCCCTGCTGTGGGCCGTCCCGCTTGCGCGTTACGGAAACATAATCAAGGGCGCGGCAGCCGTGGCTGCGATATGGCTCTACGCCTCCGTCTGCTCCTTTTCGCCGAGCGTGGTGCGGGCCGCTGTGATGTTCTCCGCCCTGCAGCTGTCGCTGGGCCTCTCGCGCGAGTATGCCTCGGCGAACATACTGGCCGTGACGGCGTTCGTCATGCTCGTTACTGATCCCCACGTGCTGTTCGACATAAGTTTCCAGCTCTCGTTCATCGCCGTGGCCGGAATAATATTCTGGGGAGTGCCGCTCTACCGACTCGTCCGCACGCGGCACCGCCTGCCGAACGCCGTTTCGGGCACCGTCGTGGTCGGTGCCGTCGCGACCGCCGTCACAATGCCCCTCATATCGTACGTTTTCGGTACGGTATCCTTCATAGGCATACTTCTGAACCCGCTGGTGATACTTACGGCCTATCTTGTCGTACTGCTGTCCGTTGCGGCGCTTCTGCTGCCGGCGGCTCCGGCCGTGTGGCTGCTGAAGGGTGCAGGCTTTGCGGCGGAGGTGCAGAATGCCGTTGTCGGCGCGGCCGCGTCGGCGGGGTGGGGACATGCCGACGTGAGGATTCCGGCGGTGGCGGTTGCAGCAGCCTACATGGTGTTTGCCGCCGCAACCGTAGTGTCGTGGGGCTTCGTGCGGAGAGGTGACGTATATTCGGTAAAATGATTTGGGAAGGCAATATGGATAGATTTACAATATAAGAGCTTGAGGTGTTGTGCCGCGACGACGTTCGCCGCGCCGTGGAGGAGAATATCGGGCGCGACCCGGTGGAGATAGCCCTCGACGGGCGCATCCCTCATGCGGCGGCCGTGGCCTCGCAGGTCAAGAGGCTGCAGCGCGTGGAGTCGAAACTGCCGCACTACTACGCCGCGCGGGCCGTCCTTCCGCAGATTGCGGCCGAGCAGTCGTCGAGCCTCGAGTGCGCGGAGCGCAAGCCGCTGTCGGGAGGTTCGCTGCTTGATCTTACGTGCGGACTCGGCGTCGATTCGGCGGCCTTTGCCCGACGTTTCCGCCGCGTGGTGGCGCTTGAACGCGACGCCGCCCTCGCCGCGGCCGCACGCGAGAACTTTTCGCGGATGGGGATAGAGAACGTCGAGGTGGTGAACATGCCGGCGGAGGAGTATCTCGGCTCCTGCACCGAGCATTTCGACTGGTGTTATGCCGACCCCGACCGCCGCGGTGCCGACGGGCGGAAGCTGGTGCTGCTGCAGGAGTGTTCGCCGGACATAGTGGCCCTGCGCGACGTGATTTCGCGCGTGGCGGAGCGGCTGTGCGTGAAGTGCTCGCCGCTGTTCGACGTTGCCGAGGCGTTCCGCCTCTTCGGCGACTGCCGCGTGGAGGTGGTGTCGCTGCACGGCGAGTGCAAGGAGGTGAACATATATGCCGACGGTTCGCGGCCGCAACTCACGGCGGTCGCCGTTGGCCGTGGCGAGTTCTCGACTCCGTATCCGCCGCAGGAACCGGTGTGGAGCCCGGCTCCGCAGGATATGGGACGGTACGGATATGTGACGCTGCCCGATGCGGCCCTGATGCACGCACGTCTGGTGTCGCAGGCCTTTGCGGGGCGTGCCGACGTGTGGGGCAACGACGGGGTGGCCCTTTCGGAGGGGTATCCGGAGGGCGTTCCGGGACGGACCTTCGCCATAGGCGCGATATCGGAGTTCGACGCGCGGCGACTGAAGCGCGAGCTCGGCGGCGGCCGGGTGGAGATTTACCGCCGGGCCTTCCCGATGTCGAATGCGGAGATATGCCGGCGCCTCGGGGTGCGCGAGGGTGGCTCGCGCCGCTGGTGCTTCACCTGCATATGCGGAAAAAATATCGCCATACGGCTCGAAGATGGTGCGGCAGGGGAGAAAAATTGACGATTTATAGTTACCTTTGGGGGTATGAAAGGGGAAAACGAGACAAGAGTGGTGATTGTCGGCAGCGGCAACGTTGCCGAATCGCTCGCCCGCGCCATCCGCCGCCGCGACGGCATGCGCGTGGTGCAGGTGTTCGCACGCAATCCCGAGCGCGGACCGCGCGTAGCCCGCATGGCAGGGGCTGAGTGGTGCGGAAATCCGCAGGAGCTGGCCGCAGCCGACGTGTATCTGATCTCGGTGAGCGACCGTGCCGTAGCCGGGGTGGCGTCGTCGCTGCCGTTCGCGGAGGATGCGATAGTCGCACATACGGCAGGATGCGTGCCGCTGGATGCCATTCCGGCAAAATATGCCCGCCGGACCGTGATATATCCGCTCCAGACCTTTTCGGCCGGGAGACATGTGAACCTCCGCAGGGTGCCGCTCTTTCTGGAGACCTCCGACGCGGCCGCAATGGCCGATGTCGAGGAGTTTGCACACCGTCTGTCCGACCGTGTCAGGCATGCCGACTCGGCGCTGCGGCAGAAGATACACCTTGCCGGGGTCTTCGTCTCGAACTTCGTGAACAACATGTACGCCTCGGCCGCCGGAATCATCGGCAGGGCCGGGCTTCCGTTCGACGTGCTTGTGCCCGTAATCGAGGAGACGGCGCGCAAGGCCGTTCGCTCGGGCGATCCTGCGTCCGTGCAGACCGGACCGGCCGCAAGGGGCGACATGCCGACCCTGGAACGGCATCTGAAACAACTGGAAGGTAACCCCTTGCTCGAGAAAATTTACAAGGACATAAGCGAAAACATATGGCAAATTTCAAAGAGACGATAGCCGACGTCGAGGCATTTGTCTTCGATGTGGACGGCGTGATGACCGACGGCGGCATAATCCCGCTTCCGGACGGCGACTTCATCCGCAAGTACTATGCGAAGGACGGTTATGCGATAGCATATGCCGTGCGCCGCGGATACAGGATATGCATCATCTCCGGCGGCTTCGGGCATACGCTCGAACTGCGTCTTAAAAAGTTGGGAATAGAATATGCCTACCTCGGATGCATGGACAAGAGGCAGGCCATACATGACTTTGCCCGGCGTGCGGGAGTGGATCTCGCAAAGACGATATACATGGGCGACGACATACCCGACCTCGAGTGCATGCGCGAGGTGGGCATTCCGGTTGCTCCGGCCGATGCCTGCTCCGAGGTGCTGGAGGCATCGGTGTTCGTGTCGGAGTACTGCGGCGGCAAGGGTGCCGTACGCGACATCATAGAGCAGGTCCTCCGTGTGCGCGGGGACTGGGCGCTCGACTCGCGCGGCGTGATATCGGCCGACTCGACGGAGGCGGCGTCGCGTTGACCGCGAGGCGGACGAATCCTCAAACCATTGAAATAATACAGGTTCCGATGCAGGAGATCGAGAGAAAATATCTGGTTGCGGGCGACGGTTACCGCGCCATGGCCGAGCGCTCGGTACGCATATCGCAGGGCTACCTTTGCACGAGGCGCGTGACGGCCCGCATACGCCTTTGGGGCGGCGAGGCCTACCTTACGCTCAAGGGCCGCAGCCGCGACGGAGGGTTGAGCCGCTTCGAGTGGGAGCGTCGGATTCCCGTGCGCTGCGCCGTCCACCTTCTGGCCCGCTGTTCGGGCGTGGTGGAGAAGGTGCGCCATCTGGTGCCGTGGGGAGAGCATACCGTCGAGGTCGACGAGTTCATGGGCGAGAACGAGGGACTCGTCATGGCGGAAATCGAACTCCGCTCCACGGACGAGCGTCCGGAACTGCCGCCGTGGATAGTCGCCGAGGTGACGGGCGACCGCCGTTTCTATAACGCCTACCTGTCGAAACACCCTTTCCGCATCTGGAAGAGGTAGTCCCGTGACGAACATCCGGAGGTGCCGCTTCCCGAATGCCTTCGAATCGGTGCCAACTAACGAAACAGTTCCCGGCCGCGCTTGCGTTTGGCCGGTTTTTTGTCGGCTGCCGGAGTACATCCGGCATGTGCCTGCGTGCGTACCGGCGGCCAATGTTAAATTTATGTTAATTTGCCGTTTCTCGCTATGCCGGCCGGCTTTTTGAAGTTAACTTTGTGCCGAATTCAAAACAGTCCCTATGAGTGAAATTTACATCGTACTGATTGCAGTTCTGGCAATTCTGGCCGTGTCGGGCCTCTATGTGGGCGTTACCAACGACGCGGTGAACTTCCTCAATTCGGCGATAGGTTCCAAGGTGGCAAGCCTGCGCGTGATTCTCATCGTGGCATCGGTCGGAATCATCATCGGCGCCGTCACCTCGAGCGGAATGATGGAGGTTGCGCGAAACGGAATGTTCAACCCCGCAATGTTCACCTTCCGGGAGGTGATGCTGCTGTATGTCGGCGTGATGTTTGCAAACGTCATCCTGCTCGACCTCTACAACTCGCTCGGACTCCCGACATCGACCACCGTGTCGCTCATATTCTGCCTGCTCGGTTCGGCCGTGGCCGTGTCGCTGTTCAAGATCATCACCGAGGATGCGGTGACAATCGACATGCTCGGCCAGTACATCAACTCCTCGCGTGCGATGGGTATCATCTCGGCGATTCTGCTCTCGGTGATAATCGCCTTCACCTGCGGAATAGTTGTGATGTACATCTCGAGAATGATATTCTCGTTCCGCTATCTTACCGTGCTGCGCCGCTTCGGAGCGGTATGGTGCGGCGCTTCGCTCACGACCATAATCTACTTCGCCCTCTTCAAGGGCCTCAAGAGCGCTCTCTCGGGCAGTGCCTTCATCGCGTGGGTCGACTCCTCGATATGGATTGCGCTGCTCGGATGCTGGGCCGTATGTTCGCTGGTGCTCTTCTTCCTGCAGCTGTTCCGCGTCAACATCCTGCGCATAACGATCCTCGCGGGAACATTCTCGCTGGCCCTCGCATTTGCCGGCAACGACCTCGTGAACTTCATCGGTGTGCCGATCGCCGGATTCGACTCTTATTCAATAGCGAAACATGCCGGCAGCGACTCCATCATGATGGAAGCGCTCAACCATCCGGAGTCCACGAGCATCATATTCGTGCTCATAGCCGGAGCCATCATGGTGGTCACTCTGTGGACATCGCGCAAGGCGATGCATGTGACGGAGACCGAAATATCGCTCTCGTCGCAGAATGACGACGACCAGCGCTACTCCTCGTCGCTCTTCTCGCGTACGCTCGTACGCGCCACGCTTGGCGTTGTCAACTTCTTCGACCGCGTAACGCCGCCGAAGGTAAAGAAGTTCGTCGCTTCGCGCTTCGAGTGGGAGGACATCGAGCATACCGGCGCTCCGTACGACATGATACGCGCCACTGTGAACCTCACCACGTCGTCGCTGCTCATCGCACTCGCAACCTCGCTCACGCTGCCGCTCTCTACGACCTACGTCACCTTCATGGTGGCCATGGGTACCTCGCTCGCCGACCGTGCGTGGGGACGTGAGAGTGCCGTCTACCGCATTACGGGCGTGGTTACCGTCATCATGGGCTGGTTCGTGACGGCCATCGGAGGTTTCGTCATTGCACTGGTCATGGGCTTCATCCTCATGTGGGGCGGCATGGTCGCATTCGGCATCATCACTGTACTTTGCCTCTACATGCTCATCCACAGCAACCTCAAGAAGCCGAAGTCGAAGGAGGAAGAGAAGAAGGAGAAGGAGAGCATCGTTGCCGGGGACGACATCGCCGGAATCGTTCTGGAGAACGTCACCTCCACCATCAAGAACTCCACCCGCATCTACAACCGCACCATTGTCGCCCTGATGAAGGAGAACCGCAAGGCGCTGAAGGAGCTCGTGCATGAGTCAAACGAGATGTACGAACACAACCGCCAGCTGAAGTACTCCGTAGCCTCGACGCTCAAGCATGCCTACGGCACCGACCTGAACCTGTCGCTCTACTACGTGCAGATGGTCGACTACCTGAACGAGATGACCAAGTCTCTCGTGCACATCACCCGCCCGGCATTCGAGCATATAGACAACAATCACGAGGGCCTGAGCAAGATACAGAGCGAGAACCTGATGTCCATCAACGGCGATGTCGACGTCATCTACTCACGCATCCTATACATGATGTCCAGGGGCAACTTCGACGATATCGACAGCGTTCTCGACATGCGTGACGAACTCTTCGACCGCATCGCAGCCTCGACCAAGGCCGAACTTGCACGCATCACCGACGGCGAGTCCAACGCGAGGTCGGGAATGCTCTACCTGAACATCCTTTCGGAGACCAAGACCATGGTTCTCCAGTCGCGCAACCTGCTCAAGTCGCACCGCCGCTTCATGGAGCAGGAGGGCAAGCTCTCGGGCTGGGCTCGCCACCGCTACGAGTAGCGGGCGGCATGGCCGTGCGCATACCGCACATACGCGTGTTCCGGCGGGTCGGAATCATCCGGAGGGGCCGCGTAAAGGCTTACGGAACAAAAATTTGGAATTCCGGAGGGCATTGACTATATTTGCAGCCGAAATACAGGCGGTTATGGGGCTCGGAGCAGTTTCCGCGCTGAGTGCCGCCGAAGGTAACACTTTAAAATACACAACATTATGAAAACCATCCAGATTAAGGCCGTAAAGCGTGCCGATTATGGAAAGAAGGCGGCCAAGAGCATTCGCCGCGAGGGTCAGGTGCCATGCGTCCTCTACGGAGGCAGCGAGAACGTAGCGTTCTCGGTGGATGCCAAGAGCCTCAAACCGCTCATCTACACTCCTAATTCGTACATCGTCGAGCTCGACATCGACGGCAAGGTCGAGAAGGCCGTTCTCCGCGAGGTTCAGTTCCACCCGGTACGCGAGGAGATTCTCCATGTCGATTTCTACCGCATCCAGGACGGAAAGCCGGTATCGATATCCATCCCGGTACGTCTTACCGGAAATGCCGAGGGTGTGAAGGTCGGCGGTAAGCTCACTCTCTCTGCCCGCAAGCTCTTCGTGAGCGGAATGCTGGACAAGTTGCCTGACGAGATCGTAGTTGACGTTACCCCGCTGAAGGTCGGCCAGACCATCTTCGTCGGTGACCTCAAGTTCGATGGTCTGCAGTTCCTCTCTCCGGCTACGCAGGCCGTATGTGCAGTTCGTGTGACCCGTGCTTCGCGCGGTGCCGCTGCAGAGTCGGCCGAGGCATAGTGCCGTACGGAGGGAATGACTCCCTTCGGAAAAACAGAGACGAAAGATGAAATATCTGATAGTTGGGTTGGGGAACATCGGCGCGGAGTATGCCGAAACCCGCCACAACATAGGTTTCAAAGTGTTGGATGCCTTTGCGGAGGCATCCGACGCTTCTTTTATGTCGGGACGTTACGGGGCCACGGCCGAGGTGCGTGTGCGCGGCCGTGCGGTCACGCTGCTCAAGCCGTCGACATATATGAACCTCTCGGGCAAGGCCGTGCGCTACTGGATGGAGACGCTCAAGGTCGAGCGGCAGAACCTTCTGGTTGTGGTCGACGACATCGCCCTGCCGTTCGGTGAGCTGCGCATGCGCCTGAAGGGCAGCGCCGGCGGGCACAACGGCCTCAAGAACATATCGGAGTTGCTCGGGACGGAGGAGTATGCCCGCCTGCGTTTCGGCATAGGCGGCGACTTCAGCCGCGGTCACCAGGTGGACTACGTACTTGGGGAGTGGACGGAGCAGGAGCGCGAGAAGATGCCCGAGCGCATAAAGGTGTTCTGCAACGCCATCACCTCGTTCATCGTCTCGGGTGCCGAGCGTGCTATGAACGACTTCAACCACAAATAGCCGTATGGAACAGGCCGGCATCGGCCGGTTGGAAGTGCCGGGGGCCGTTTACGGTCCCCGGCCTCTTTTTTCACCTGCGGATGAGGGGGTACTACTCGTCGTCGAACTCGTCGTCGACATACATCTCCTCCATCATGGAGTCGATCTCGCGGCGCTCCTTCTTGGTCGGGCGCCCGGTGCCGCGTTCGCGGAATACGAATATCGTCTCGCGCGGGATGTTGAGTTTGTCGAGCTCGCTTTGCGGGGTGGTGTTCTCGCAGAACTGCGGGACGTTCTTCGCCGGCTGCCTTGCCGCCACCGGCTCCACTACGCGGTAGGTGTATGTGACCATTGCACGCCTCACGGAGATCGTATCCCCGGCCTTCACCTCGCGCGACGGTTTGATGTTCGAGCCGTTTACGCTCACGCGGTTGCCGCGTACGGCCTCGGCGGCCTCGCTGCGCGTCTTGAATATGCGCACGGCCCACAGGTATTTGTCTATGCGGACGGTATCCATTTCTCTCTTACTCCATCATCGATTCGTTGCGTGCCGGGACGAGCGTCTCCTTCTCTATCTGCCGGCTTATGCTCAGTATTATGCCGAAGGCTATGGCCGTGCAGAGCATCGACGAGCCGCCGTGCGAAATCAGCGGCAGGTTCTGGCCCGTTTCGGGCAGGAAGTTTATCGACACCATCACGTGCAGCAGCGCCTGTACTGTTATCAGCAGTGCAAGGCCGAGTTCGAGCAGCCCGGCGAAGAGCCATTCGCACTGCTCGAATATGCGTATGGCGCGGAAAAATATCCATATGTAGAGCAGGATGAGGAAGAAGGCCAGTATGATGCCGTACTCCTCGACGAAGAGCGCGAATATGTAGTCGCTCTCCGGGTGCGTTATTCGGGCGCGCATGACGCTCCGTCCGGCTCCGCGTCCGATTATGCCGCCGTCGTGGATGGCTATCATCGAACGCTCGGTGTCGGTTAGCTCGCCGATGGGCTTGTCGGACTGGTCGTTGGTCCAGAGGTGCACCCATGTGCTGACGCGTCCGCTCGCCGTCTCGGTGCGGCCGAGGTTGCCGAGTACCAGCAGGCAGCCGAAGGCCCCCGCAATCAGAAGCAGTTTGACTATTTCGCGCACCCTGACGCGGCCGATGAACATCATCACTATGGATATCGCGAATACGAGCACGGCCGATGAGGTGTGTGCCGGGAAGATCACGGCGCACGATACGATTACCGGCATCAGCACGGGGATTGTACCTGTCCGCAGAATCCGCTTCTGCTCCTCGCTGAACCAGAATTTGGGGTTGAGAATCGGTATTATCCGCAGTTCGCGTATCTTGAGCTGGCGCGCGGAGAGCTGTTGCGCGAGCATCAGTATCGTGGCCACCTTCAGAAGTTCCGACGGCTGGAAACGGAATCCGAAAATAGGCAGCCACCGTGCGGCATCGTTGGTCTGGCTGCCTACGAAGTAGACGGCCACCGTGAGCAGCAGGCTGATTATGTAGAACGGTGTGGCCATCCGGCGGTAGAACCTGCAGCTTATGTGGTAGGTCGCCAGCAGTGCCGTCACCGACATGATTATCGATATGAAGTGCGAGCGCAGGTAGTCGGCCGTCGTCCGCTGTCCGAACGGGCTGTATCCCATCTTGGCAACCGACGAGTACACCACCAGCACCGACACGACGAAGAGTATGAATATGATTACCCACAACACCTTGTCGCCGGAGAGGATGTTCACCTTCGTCAGTATCGACGGTATCTCCTTCTGTCTCTGCTGCTCCTCCATTGTCTACTGTTTTTGCGGTTCGAGAAGGTGGGTCCTGACCCAGCCGGCGAACAGTTCGCCCCGGTTCTCGTAGTTCTTGAACAGGTCGAAGCTTGCGCATGCCGGCGAGAGCAGCACCGCATCGCCCGGGCGTGCGGCCTTCACGGCCGCTGCCATCGCCTCGTCGAGCGACGAGGTGGATATGATCTCCGGCACCACGCCGTCGAATTCGCGCAGCAGCTTGGCGTTGTCCACTCCCATGCAGACGAGCGTGTGGACCTTCCTGCGTGCAAACTCCTTCAGCGGCCCGTAGTCATTGCCCTTGTCCGTGCCGCCGGCAATCCATACCAGCGGACGTGTCATGCTCTCGAGGGCGTACCATACCGAATCCACGTTCGTGGCCTTCGAGTCGTTGATGTAGAGCACGCCTCCGGCCGTGCCGACAGGCTGCAGACGGTGCTCGACGGGTTCGAACCCGTATATAGAGCGGCGTATGCTGTCGGGAGCCACTCCTGCCGCAAGCGTGGCCAGAGCCGCCGCCATCGCGTTGTAGGAGTTGTGCAGCCCCTTTATCTGCATGCGTGAGGTGTCGATCTCGATGCTGCGGTCGCCGACCCTCGCCGTAAAGTGCCCGTCGGGCTCGAGGAAGGCATCGCCGTCGCCGCTCGCCGCGGCCGACTTGGCCATGAACGGCAGCTCCCGCGCCTTCGGGCTGCGTTTCTCTATCTCGGCACGTATGGTGGCGTCGTCGGCCGAATAGACGAACCAGTCGCGCGAAGTCTGGTTCTGCGTTATGCGCATCTTCGAGTCGACATAGTTCTGGAAACAGTGGTCGTAGCGGTCGAGGTGGTCCGGGGTGATGTTCATCAGCACCGCCACGTCGGCACGGAAGCGGTACATGCCGTCGAGCTGGAACGAGCTTATCTCGAGCACGTACCAGTCGTATTCGCCCGTGGCCACCGAGTAGGCGAACGACTCGCCTATGTTGCCGCCGAGTGCCACGCGCAGCCCCGCGTCGCTCATTATCCTGTATATGAGCGATGTCGTGGTGGTCTTGCCGTTGGAGCCGGTGATGCAGACGGTCTTCGCGCCGTCTATGTAGCGGCCCGCGAACTCTATCTCCGAGATTACCGGTATGCCGCGTTCGCGTATGGCGCGCACTATCGGCGCCGATTCGGGTATTCCGGGGGACTTCACCACCTCCGTGGCCGAGAGAATCCTCTCGACGGAGTGTCCGCCCTCCTCGTACTCGACGCCCCACTGGTCCATGCGCCGCCTGTATTCGGGATTTATCTTCCCGGAGTCGGAGAGAAATACCTCCAGCCCCATCTTCTTTGCGAGTATGGCGGATCCGTATCCGCTTATGCCTCCTCCGAGCACCGCAATCCGTCTTTTCATGGCTTCTATCGTATTTTGAGGGTTACAAGGCTTATGGCTGCCAGCAGCAGCGATATTATGGTGAAGCGTGTCACGATTTTGGTCTCGAACATGCCCTTTTTCTGGTAGTGGTGGTGGAGCGGCGACATCAGCAGCAGCCTGCGTCCCTCACCGTACTTGCGTTTGGTGTATTTGAAGTATCCCACCTGCACCATCACCGATACAGACTCTGCGAGGAATACGCCGCACATTATCGGCAGCAGCAGCTCCTTGCGTATGCAGAGCGCGAAGACGGCGATGATGCCGCCTATGGCGAGCGAACCGGTGTCGCCCATGAAAATCTGCGCCGGGAAGGAGTTGTACCACAGGAATCCTATGAGTGCCCCCACCATCGCGGCGGCGAACACCACCAGCTCTCCGCTGTCGGGAATGTACATTATGTTGAGGTAGTCGGCGTAGACGATGTGGCCGGAGAGGTAGGCGAGTGCGCCGAGCACGGCAATTATCGGAGCCGAGACCCCCGTCAGCAGGCCGTCGAGTCCGTCCGTGAGGTTGGCTCCGTTGGATACGGCCGTGACGATGAATATGGCCACGATGACGTAGAGTATCCACGAGAGCGTCTTGTTGCCTCCCACGAGCCAGCTGTAGTCCAGCTCGTTGTTCTTGACGAACGGTATGGTGGTCTTTGTGGTCTTCTCGCCGATGTTGTCGACGCTTATCTGCTGCGTGCTCGTTATGAGCTGCCGCTCGCCGGTGGCCGATTCGTTCACCTCCTGCCTTACGGGTGCCGAGACGTGCTCGCGGACCACGATGTCGGGCGAGAAGCACATCACCGTGCCGACGATGAGACCCAGTCCGACCTGCCCGACGATCTTGAAACGGCCCTTGAGCCCCTCCTTGTTGTGGCGGAAGACCTTGATGTAGTCGTCCAGGAATCCGAGCGCGCCGCACCATAGCGTCGAGACGAGCATCAGCTGCACGTAGACGTTGTCGAGCTTGCCCACGAGCAGTATCGGCACCGTCACCGCGAGCAGTATCAGCACGCCGCCCATGGTCGGTGTCCCGCGCTTCTCGAGCTGGCCCTGCAGTCCGAGGTCGCGTATCTGTTCGCCAATCTGGTGGCGCTGCAGGGCGCGTATCACGCCGCGCCCGAAGATGATTGTGATGAGCAGTGCGAGTATCACCGCGATTGCCGCACGGAACGAGATGTACTGGAACATTCCCGTTCCCGGAAGGTCGTATACCCTGTCGAGGTATTTGAACAGCGAGTAGAACATGTCTGTTTATATTCTTTTCTTCTTCTTTGCTTCACTTTATCCGGCCGTACCGGATGTCCCTATCTGCCGAACTGCGAGAACCATTCCCCGACGCATTCGCGGTCGTTGAAGTGGTGCTTCTCGGTGCCGATTATCTGGTAGTTTTCGTGCCCCTTGCCCGCGATGAGGATTATGTCGCCGGGCGACGAGAGCATCACGGCGGTCTTTATGGCCTCGTTGCGGTCGGCAATCTTCAGGTAGCGGCTGCCGGCCTCAACACCCGCCTCCATGTCGCGCAGGATGTCGTCCGGATTCTCTGAACGCGGGTTGTCGGAGGTGAATATCGCAAGGTCGGCCCCCTTGACCGCTATGGCCGCCATCTCGGGGCGCTTGGTGCGGTCGCGGTCGCCGCCGCATCCGCATACGACGGTCAGTTTTTGTCCCTTGCCGCGCAGTTCGTTTAGCGTGCGCAGGACATTCTCGAGCGCATCGGGCGTATGTGCGTAGTCGATGATGGCCGTGGTCCCGTCACCGGCCTCCACGCGTTCCAGACGCCCTGCGACCGGGGTCATGCGGCTGAGCGCGAGCAGCACCTCCTCCTCGCCGAATCCGAGCAGGCGCGCGGCGCCGTAGACCGTCAGCAGGTTGCTGGCGTTGAAGCGGCCCGTGAGGCGCACCCACACGTCGCGGTTGCCTATCTTGAGCTCCATGCCGTCGGTCCGCATCTCGATGACCTTGCATCTGAAATCGGCCTGCGAGCGTATCGAGAGCGTGTATTTGCGGGCTGCCGTATTCTGGAGCATCACCGGTCCGTTGCGGTCGTCGATGTTCACCAGGGCGAAGGCATCCGACGGCAGTTCGTCGAAGAAGAGCTTTTTCGCACGGACATATTCGACGAATGTCTTGTGGTAGTCCAGGTGGTCGTGCGTGATGTTGGTGAAGAGCGCACCGGCAAAGCGGATGCCGTATATGCGCCGCTGCACGATGGCGTGCGACGAGCACTCCATGAAGCAGTATCCGCAGCCGCAGTCGGCCATCTCCGCCATCATGGCGTTGAGGCGTATCGGGTCGGGTGTGGTGTGGGTCGACTCGATGGTGCGGTCGTCGATGCGGTATGTCACCGTAGATATGAGTCCCGCCTTGTGCCCGAGTCCGCGGACCATGTCGTAGAGCAGCGTCGCCACGGTGGTCTTGCCGTTGGTGCCGGTGACGCCGACTACCTTCATGCGGCGGCTCGGGTGGTCGTGGAATGCCGATGCCATGAGGCCGAGCGCCTTGTGGCTGTCGGCACATACGACGAACGTGCATCCCGACGGGAGCTCCCCCTCCGGCAGGTGTTCGCACACGACGGCCGACGCCCCCGCCGCAACGGCTGCGGCGATGTAGCCGTGCCCGTCGGAGGCGGCACCCTTCACGGCGAAGAAACAGCTTCCCGCCGCAACTTGCCTCGAGTCGAGCGCCAGTGCCGAGACCGGCGTGCGGGCATCCCCGTACAGGGCCTCGTACGGCACCTCTTCGAGCAGATTTTCAAGCAGTTTCATATCTTTTGTCTATATCCTCTTCTTTATGGTACGTTCTTGTCTCTATTCGAGCCGCAGGGAGACATAGTCCCCGCGTTTTATCTCCTTTCCGGCGGCTATGCTCTGCGATACCACCTTTCCGCTTCCCGAGAACGATACCTTCAGCCCGCGGTTCTCGAGTATGAACAGCGCGTCCGAGAGTCCCATGCCCTTTACGTCGGGCATTATGCGCGGGTGGGAATCCACGGAGGAGATCACCACCGTCGAGTTCGGCTCCGTCTCGGCCCGTCCCCAGCCCGAGCGGCTGTCGTATTCGGTGCGCGGCGACAGGCGTGACGCCACGCGGCGGATTTCGGCTATGTTGCCGCCCTTGATGTCGGTAGGGTAGTACTCGCGGCTGTCGTCCAGCTCCTCGCCGGTCCACTTCGTCTGGCGGTTGTAGAGGAATGTGGCGATGCGCTTCACCACCGGTCCGGCAAGCTTGGCACCGTATATCTGTCCCTTGTTCTTGCGGTTGGTGTAGATGGCCGTCATCACGGTATATTTCGGCTTGTCGGCCGGAAGGTACGCCACCATCGAGCCGAAGTAGTATCCGTCGCTGTACTTGACGCCGCCCTGCGATATGGTAGCCGTTCCGGTCTTGGCGCCGACGCGGAAGTGGCTCTCCTTCTCCCCGAAGAGCTCCTTTCCGGTTCCGTTGAGCGCCGCCTCCTCGAGGAACATCCGCACGGTGTCGAGCGTGGCGTCGGAGCATATCTTGTCGATGAGCACCTGTGTCGGGAACTCCTCGACGACCTTGTCACCGCGCATTATCCTCGACACGAGCCTCGGTGCGACCATCTTTCCGCCGTTGGCCACGGCATTGTAGAGCGTGAGCGTCTGTATCGGGGCGAGCTCGAGTCCGTAGCCGTATCCCATGTATGCCAGCGTGGCGTGGCGGTACCAGTTCTTGTCGCCCGGGGCCGGAAGCACCGGTTTCACCTCGCCGAGCCTCTCGAGTCCTGCCGTACGGTCCAGGTGCAGCGAGCGCAGGAAGTCGACATATGCCTGCGGGTTCTCGCTGTATGCGTCGTAGATGGCCTTCGAGAAGTAGACGTTGGCCGACTGTGCGAATGCCGTGCGCATGTCTATCCTGCCGCCGACGTTGTGCGAGTCCCTCACCTTGACCTTGGACTTGCCCACGGCCACCGTCTTGCCCTTGCCGGAGTCGTATATGGTACTTGTCGGCAGGTGACGGTCCTCCAGCAGCGCCATCAACACCGCGAGCTTGAATGTGGAGCCCGGCTCCATGCGCTGCCCTATGGCGTAGTTGCGGTTCTCGACGAGCCTGCCGTCCGACGAGCGTCCGATGTTGGCCATGGCGAGGATGTCGCCCGTGGCGCACTCCATGACGATGCTCGTACCCCATATGGCGTTCTGCTTGCTTATCTGCGTGCGCAGCGCCTTGTCGGCCACGTCCTGCACGTCGGCGTCGAGCGTCGTGACCACGTCGCAACCGTCCTCCGGCTCACGGAAGTCGGCGCCCTCGACGCGGCTGTAGAATCCGGGCGCTATGCACTGCAGCCACTGGTAGCCGTTGCGCCCCTGCAGCTCCTTCTTGTACGCCTCCTCGATTCCGTACGGGCGTTTCTTGTCGGTGCGGCCTATGGTGCGAAGCGCCAGCTCGTCGTGCGGGTATACACGGTGGTCGAAGACCTCGGTCAGGTACACGCGCCCGAGCGTCGACTCGTCGAGGATGGGGTATTCCCTCAATGTCTGCCACTCGTTGAAGTCGACGTCGCGGAAGAGCTTCGTGTAGCTGTGCCGGCGTGTGGTGTCGTAGCGCTTCACGACCATGTACTCCTTGCCGCGCATGCGGTCGAACCACCTTGCCAGCTTGCCCTGCGACATCAGTACCGAGCATGTGCCCATGTACTTCACCTTGAAGCAGCGGTCGCGCTCGGAGACCATTTTGTTGTAGTACTCCCTGGCACTCTTGTCGCCGAAGTATCGTGCGAGCAGCTTGGAGAGCGAGTCGGCGTTCTCGAGGAAGGCCTCCCGCTTGTCGAAGCCCTCGCTGCCGAAGTCGAAATATATGGATTTGCGGAATATCGACGTGGCAAGCGGCCGTCCGTCGCGGGCCAGTATCGAGCCGCGGTGGGCCTTGAGCGAGTCGACGAACACGAGCCTGCGGTGCAGCCGTTCGGCGTTTATCCTCGTTTCGCGGCTGCCGAACTGCACGTAGCCTATGCGGACGAGCACGCAGAGCGCCACGATGACGAAGACCCCGTAAAGAATCTTCACGCGCTTCATTATGTCGGACCGTATCTTCCGCTTGTGCTCCTCCATTTCCCGTTATTTTATGATGTTGGTCGGGGTGAGCGGGTCGTAAAGCTCTATTCCCCTGCGCTCCAGCTCCTCGACTATGGCCGAGTGGGAGCTCTTCTGGTAGCGCTGCTCCTTGAAACGTATCGAGCGTTCGTGCAGCAGCTCCACCTCCCTCTCGAGGCGGTTGCATTTCGTCTCCACGCGCAGACCGGCGAAGAGGGTCACGATGCTCAGGAAGAACATCAGCGCTATGTACGATGCATAAGAGTAGAAGCGTGCGGCATTCTCCCTGACGAGTATCTCGCCCGTAAGCAGCAGCCCGATGCTGCGCAGCCATTTGTGGCGCGAAGCCCTCTTCTCGGCCTCCTCCCGCTCCTGCTGTTCGCGCCTCACGTCTTCGGCCATATCCTCGTCGGCCTCGCCCGACTGCACGCGGCGGAACTCCGAGCGCACGATCCGCTTTATCTCCTCCTGCTGCTCGCGCTCCCGAATCTCCTCCGGGGAGTCGGTCAGAAACTCGCTGTCGTCGTATCCCTTCATCGTCTCTCCTCCGTTGTCGTTTTGCGCGCGGCGCGCAGCCTTGCCGACCTCGATCTCGGGTTGCGCTCCATCTCCTCGGCCGAAGGTGCCACGGTCTTCCTCGTAACCGGCTCTATGGGTGAGGTTGTGCGTCCGTAAAAGTCCTTTTCGGCCTCGCCGCCGTCGGTGCGCCCGCTGCGCATGAAGTTCTTCACGATGCGGTCCTCGAGCGAGTGGTACGATATCACCACCAGCCTTCCTCCGGGCTTCAGCACCTTGAGGCTCTGTTCGAGAGCCATCTTCAGCGCCTCCATCTCTCCGTTGACCTCGATGCGCAGCGCCTGGAACAGTTTCGACAGGAACTTCGTCCGCTCGCGCTGCGGCGTGCACGGGGCAACGGCCTCCACCAGTTCGCCCGTGGTCGATATCGGGCTTGCGGCCCTCGCCCTCGCTATGCACGAGGCTATCTTCCATGTCGTCTCCAGCTCCCCGTACTCCGACAGGATTCTTGCCAGCTCCTGCTCGCTGCGGCCGTTCACCACGTCGGCGGCGGTGATGCCGTCGCGGCGGTTCATGCGCATGTCGAGCGGTGCGTCGAGCCTGAAGGAGAACCCGCGTCCGGCCTCGTCGAAGTGGTGCGACGAGACGCCGAGGTCGGCTATGATGCCGTCGACCTCCGTAACGCCGCGGTAACGCAGTGCCGCGCGCATGAAACGGAAGTTGCTCTCGACGTAGCAGAACCTCGCGTCGTCGGGGATGTTGGCCTTCGTGTCGCTGTCCTGGTCGAATCCGTACAGCCTCCCCTCCGGCCCGAGGGCCGAGAGAATGCGCCTCGAGTGACCGCCTCCGCCGAACGTGAGGTCGACGTAGCAGCCGTCGGGCCTGACATCGAGCAGGCCGACCGACTCTTCGAGCAGCACGGGTATGTGGTACGGTTGTGCGGACGTTTCGTTCATAGGTGCAAAGTTATGTATTTTTCACCGAAAACGGGGCCGGTTTCCGGTCATTTCTCACAAGTTTTTTATCGGTGTTGCGGACCCTTGCGGAGAGCCGTGCGCGGAGTCCTTTCCGAGGTGCTCCGTGGGCTCCGGGCAACCATGGGGCGGATAGATGCAAAAAAAAGATTCGGCCTCCCGATACGGGAACCGAATCTCTGTTCTGTCGAGGGTTCGACTACTTTGCAGGAGCCTCTGCAGGAGCCTCAACCGGAGCCTCGGCTGGAGCCTCAGCAGTTGCTGCCGGGCACTCTGCCGGAGTAGCTTCGCACTGCTCGCAAGGGGTTGCGGCCTTCTCGTCAGCCTTCTTGTTACCGGTTCCGCAGCAACCAACCATTGCTACTGCTGCGAACAAAACAACCAAAGAAAAAATCTTTTTCATAGCACTGAAAATTTAGAAACTGAACATATGTTCAGCGGCAAAAATAGATATTGTCTTCCAAAAAACCAAGATTTTGGGCCAAATTATGTCCAAACGGGTGCTTTTCCGTGTCATTTTGCGCCTGTCGCATGCACAAGATCGGCGGGAGTGATGGTTTCGCGCATTACGAATGCCTTCGGGAACTCCTTTTTGATGTGTTCCAGAAGCACTATCGCCTCCTCCTGTGACAGGCAGTTTCCTGCAGCCACCTTATAGTATGGGTTTTCGTAGAATATGTAGCTTTTGCGGGTGACGTATATCGAGTCGAAACACTCCTTTGCGGCGAAAGCGTCGTTGCGGGCGTTCTGCGAGTTGCTCATGAAGATGACGATCCTGTATCCGTTTGCGGACTTTTTCATGTTCTGCGACGAGAAGGCCACGGCATCGGCGGCGTCGCCCGTCTCCTCCACCCTGACCGTGTCGTATGCCGTGTGCAGCGAGTCTATCTGCACCGGGGCCGCGAGCCGCTGCCTGAATGTCTCCAGATTCTGCGCCTGCGCACATGCGCAGAAGACGATTGCGGAGACGAACGTGTAAACGAGTCTTTGCATGGTCTATTTCTTGTATCCTACCTTGTCCATAAGTTCCTTGAGCGGCATGCGCTCCACGCCTATCTCGCGCCGGCGGTCACCGGCCGATGCCGTGGCGGCAATCGATACGTCGGTACCTTCGTACTGCCCCTTCCGCAGCGAGTCCCACATCCGGTATGCCGTGAATGGCGAGATGATTTTCAGTCTTACCTTCACCTCCACCGTCCCGTGGTAGCGTTTCGGCAGTTCGACCGCCCCGACCGTCTTCAGCGAGGCCGTCTTGTCGCCGTTGAAATATATGTCGGCCGCCGCGCTCTCCAGTTTCAGGTCCCTTGCCGTGTCGTTCCTTACGAGCAGCTTCACGGCCCATCCGTCGCCGTCTCCGGAGATGCTCTCCAGCGACTCCACGTTTATCTTCTCGGAGACCTTCTCGGCCACCTTGCGTTCAATCGTCTGGCGGCTGCATCCCCCTGCGAGCAGGAGTACTGCCATTGCCGCAACCGTTGCGATTCTCTTCATATTCCTGTATCCTCTCATGTTTATGGCCTGCGGGCCGTGTAAATGTGCGCTATTCCGAAACTTTGCGGGCGCAGGTGCACCTCCGTGAATCCGGCCCCTTCCAGCATCCGCGAGAACTTGTCCGGTGCCGGGAACTCGTCGACCGATGCGGGCAGGTATTCATAGGCCTTGCGGTTGTGCGACACCATCGAGCCTATGGCCGGCAGCACCTTGTGCGAGTAGATTCTGTAGAACCATCCGACGAGCGGGTTGCTCGGATTCGAGAACTCGAGTATAACGAGCGTTCCGCCCGGTTTTATTGTGCGCATGAGTTCGGCAAGGCACCGTTCCGGGTTCTCGAAGTTGCGGATTCCGAAGGCCACCGTTGCCGCGTCGACGCTCCCGTCCTGCAGCGGTATGCGTTCGGCGTCGCCCTCTTCGAGGACGATGCGCTCGTCGAGCCCTATGCGGCGTGTCTTGCGCCGCGCCTCCTCGAGCATCTCGTGCGAGATGTCCATGCCGTATATCGAACAGCCGCGTATGCGGCGTGCCATGTCTATTGCAAGGTCTCCTGTGCCGGTCGCAAGGTCGAGTATGCGCTTGGCCCCCGTGCGCCTTACGATGCGTACCACGCGGCGGCGCCAGAGACGGTCGATGTCGAGGGAGAGCACATGGTTGAGCCTGTCGTAGGTCGGTGCGATGTCGTTGAACATCTTCATCACCATCTCCCTTTTGCTCCCTTCGGCGTTTTGGGTAATATTCTGTTCCATTTTGACGGTTTATTCATATCTTAAGGCTTCGGCCGGCGATATGCGCGACACTATCGACGTCGCAACGGCCGAGAGCGCCACTATTGCCGCCGCGAGCGCGATGTCGAGCCCGGCAATCCATCCCGCACCGAGGCTCACCGGCACCTCCGACACGAAATACCCCTCCGGGTCGATGCTTACCGGATGGAGGTACATCTGTATGAGCGCCAGCCCGATGCCGACAACGTTCCCCCACAGCACCCCTCGGCCGACGAGCATTGCTGCGCGGCCGACGAATATCCGGCGTATGGCGCCGTTGTCCATCCCGAGGCTCTTCAGTATTCCTATGGTCCTGGTGCGTTCGAGTACCATTATCAGCAGGGCCGTAATGAGGTTGAAGAGCGCGACGACGAACATTATGGTTATTATCACCGTCGCGTTCACGTCGTGCGTGCCGAGCCATGCGAATATCTCGGCGTAGAGGTCCTGCGCGCCCACTGCGGCGAGGTTGTCTTCGCCTTCATAACGCTCGATGAGCGCGTCATCGATTCTCGCGGCCGTGGCTCCGGCCGAAGCGAAGTCATCGGTGCGTACCTCATAGCCGCTTATACAGTCGTCGGTCCAGCCGTTTATGCGGCGGACGTTGCGGATGTCGGTCATGGCCAGCGATGCCTGCCCGCCGTCTATCCCGGCCCCGTATATGCCGCACACCTTGAATACGTCGCGGCGCACCGAGCCATCCTCCTCCACGAACATGAGCTCGACCCTGTCGCCGGCACTGACGCCCAGCCTCCCGGCGCACGAACGCGACAGGAGCACCTCCTTGCGCCTGTCCACGCCGAATTCGGGCAGCCGTCCGTCGACGATGTTGCCGCTCCACACCGCCCAGTCGTAGTCGGGGCCCACACCCTTGAGCAGCACTCCGCCCATATCCCTGTCGGAGCGGATGACGCCGCCGCGCGAGACGTATGGCGTTATGCCCGTCACCCCTTCAACCGAAAGGATGATCCCGCGCACCTCGCCGGTGTCGTGTATCGGACGTGTCTCCGATGCGCGCAGCGAGCGGATGTCGGTGACGGTGACATCGGCGGCCACCGATGCTACAAGTCGCGTAATCTGCCGTTTGAATCCGAACACAACCGCCAGCGAGAGTATCATCACGGCGGTGCTGACCGCTATTGCCGTTGCCGCGACATGCGTCATCACGTTCCGTGAGGAGCTCTTGTCGTGTGCGGTGCGTCGGGCAATGAACAGCGGCAGATTCATGTATCGTCAGTATTTTATCTTGTCCGTCTTCTCGTCCCAGTCGCGGAATGCCTTGAGCGCCTGCTCCCTCATGATGTTTATGCACGGGATCCGGCGGTCGCCGTACTCCTTGGCTATCTCGTCATATATGAACGAGTCGTCGAAGTCTATGGCCTTGGCGTCCTCCTTGGTGTTGCCGTAGTATATCTTGTCGACGCCGGCCCAGTAGAGTGCGCTGAGGCACATCGGGCACGGCTCGCACGAGGTATATACGGTGCAGCCTTCGAGCTTGAAGTTCTTGAGTTTGGCGCATGCGGCGCGGATTGCGCTCACCTCGGCGTGCGCCGTCGGGTCGCACGATGCCGTCACGCGGTTCACGCCCGTCGCTATGACCTCGCCGTCGCGGACTATCACTGCGCCGAACGGGCCTCCGTCCTCCGCCACATTGCGTACGGAGAGGTCGATGGCCATCTGCATGAAACGTTCGTCTTCCGCCGTTATCGCGGCCTTTTTTGCGCTTGCGGCGGCTTCGTGTCCGCCGTGGCACACTTTTTTCTCTTCCATGTCGGTTCTTTTGCGTTTTTCGTTTGTCATTCTGCTCCCCGCCCGCGGCTCCGCTGCCCGGCAGGGGCGAAAAAAACACCGTTCCGCGACTGTCCCAGTCTCACCGTGCGGACGTTCGCGAAATGGTACCTTTTGGCAAATTTAAACAATTTTTCTTACTTTTGTACGTATTAATTGAAGTTAGAAACAAAATAGTCTGAAAAAATGCTGATTCATCTGTTTGCCGCCGGCTACGGCGAAGGCGGCCAGTTGTACTCCAACTTCACCACTTCGGAGGCCTTCTTCCTCGTGATAATAATAGCCGTCGTCGGCTTCATAGTCCAGGCCCGCCTGCAGCACGTCTTCTCGAAATACTCGAAGGAGCCGCTCCCGGGCGGCATGACCGGAGCCGAAATCGCCGAGCGCATGCTCCGCGAGAACAACATGCACAACGTGACCGTAACCCATGTGCCGGGCCACCTCACCGACCACTTCAATCCGCAGACGATGACCGTGAACCTCTCCGATTCGGTCTATTCCGGGCGGAGCGTCGCGGCTGCGGCCGTGGCGTGCCACGAGTGCGGCCATGCCATACAGCATGCCGAGGGCTATGCCCCGCTGGCCATGCGTTCGGCACTTGTGCCGGTGGTCAGTTTCTCGTCTCGCGCGGCGATATGGGTCATACTCATAGGCCTTGTCATGACGGCCTCGACCAGCAGCGACATCATCTGCTGGATAGGTATCGGAATGATTGCCATGTCGGCCCTCTTCTCGATAATCACGCTGCCGGTCGAGTACAACGCCTCCGACCGTGCGCTGGAGTGGCTCGAGTCGAGCCGCACGCTCACGGGCGTCGAGCTCGACGGGGCGAAGGTGTCGCTGCGCTGGGCTGCGCGCACCTATCTCGTAGCCGCCCTTTCGGCCATAGCTTCGGTACTCTATTATGTCGCTCTGGTGGGCAACAGGCGTGATTGATGAGAATGCCATGTACGATTTCGACCACAAACTGTTCCTCGCGCTCAACTTCGACGGCGGACACGCAATGGATGTCGTGATGGAGACCGTCTCCGGCACGGCGATGTGGATTCCGCTCTACCTGTTCATACTCGCCGTAGTATGGCGCAAGTACGGATGGAAGAGCGCGATAGGCTTTGTCGCCTGCCTTGCCGTGGCGATGGGGCTTGCCGACATGTTCTGCGGCATATTCAAGCATTCGGGACTGCTGAAGAACCTCTGGGAGAGCTTTCCGGTGCGTCAGCGCCCGATGTTCACCCCGGAGCTGAGGGGGCTCGTCCACGTGCCTTCGTATGCCCACGGACCTTACGGAACCGTATCCTCGCATGCGGCTACGGTGGCGGCGATGGCCGTGATTTCGGCCATGGCCATACGCAACCGCATCTACACGGTTGCCATTGTCCTGATAACGCTGCTCATATGCTATTCGCGCATATATCTGGCCTGCCACTTCCCGATGGACCTTCTGCTCGGGCTCGCCGTAGGCGTGATATCGGGCTTCGGAATGTATTTTCTGTGGAAAAAACTCGACAAAGTTGTCGCAAGACTTTCCCGATGAATATCTTTTGCGTATCTTTGTGCGCTCCGAAAAATAATTGCAAGAGATGGATATAGAACAGTTAAGCGAGCAGGAACAACTCCGCCGCCGCTCACTTGCGGCCCTGCGCGAGTTGGGAATCGACCCGTACCCGGCGCGGATGTTCGAGGTCACTGCCACAGCCGGTGAGATAGCGTCGCATTTCGACGCCGAGCCCGACCGTTTCGCCGAGGTCTCGGTGGCCGGCCGCATGATGAGCCGCCGCATAATGGGCAGCGCATCGTTCTTCGAGCTGCAGGACCACACGGGCCGCATACAGGTCTACGTGCGCCGCGACGACATCTGCCCGTCGGACGACCCGACGCTCTACAATACGGTATTCAAGAAACTTCTGGACATAGGCGACTTCGTCGGCGTGGAGGGATTTGTCTTCCGCACCAACACGGGCGAGCTGTCGGTGCACTGCCGCAAGCTCACCGTCATATCGAAGTCCATCCGCCCGCTCCCGGTTGTGAAGGAGAAGGACGGACAGCAGTTCGACGCACTGACCGACCCGGAGGTGCGCTACCGCCAGCGCTATGTCGACCTGGTGGTGAACCCGAAGGTCCGCGAGGTCTTCGTGAAGCGTGCGAAGATAATCTCCACCATGCGCGAGTTCTTCAATTCGAGGGGTTATCTCGAGGTTGAGACTCCGATCCTGCAGCCGATTCCGGGCGGCGCCTCCGCGCGTCCGTTCATCACGCACCACAACGCTCTCGACATAGACTTCTACATGCGTATCGCCACCGAGCTCTACCTCAAGCGCCTTATCGTGGGCGGTTTCGAAGGTGTCTACGAGTTCGGCAAGAACTTCCGCAACGAGGGTATGGACCGTACCCACAATCCGGAGTTCACCTGCATGGAGATATACGTTGCCTACAAGGACTACCGCTGGATGATGGAGTTCACGGAGCAGATGCTCGAACGCGTGGCACTGGCCGTCAACGGCACCACCGATGTCGAGATCGACGGACGAACCATTTCGTTCAAGGCTCCGTTCCGCCGCATCACGATGACCGACGCCATACTCGAGAAGACGGGTTACGACATCACGGGCCAGAGCGAGGAGCAGCTCCGCGAAGCCTGTGCAAGGCTCGGTGTGGAGACCGACGAGACGATGGGCAAGGGCAAGCTCATCGACGCCATATTCAGCCAGTATTGCGAAGGCGACCTCATACAGCCTACGTTCATGTGCGACTACCCGATAGAGATGTCGCCGCTGAGCAAGCGCCACCGCGACAACAGGGAGCTCACCGAGCGTTTCGAACTCTTCGTCAACGGCAAGGAGCTCTGCAACGCATACTCCGAGCTGAACGACCCGATAGACCAGCTGGAGCGCTTCAAGGAGCAGATGCGGTTGTCGGAGAAGGGTGACGACGAGGCCATGATAATCGACATGGACTTCGTGCGCGCGCTCGAATACGGCATGCCGAGCTGTTCGGGCCTGGGCATAGGCATCGACCGTCTGACGATGTTCATGACGGGCCAGACCTCGATTCAGGACGTTCTGCTGTTCCCGACCATGCGCCCGGAGAAGAAGCCGGTGAACGACCCGAAGGAGAAGTATGTCGAAATAGGCGTACCGGAGGAGTGGGTCGAGGTGATACAGAAGATGGGCTATGTGACGGTCGATTCGCTGCGCAAGCTCTCGCCGGGCAAGTTCTTCAACGACCTTTGCGGTTTCAACAAGAAGAACAAGCTCGGACTGAAGGCCCCTTCTATGGAGGATGTCCGCAAATGGTGTGCGCCCGACGGCGAATAGCCTGACGCGGAAAGGGAAAACGGAAAATGCAATTCATAAAAATAACTGGAAAATGAGAAAGAAAATCGTAGCAGGAAACTGGAAGATGAACACCCTCCCTGCCGAGGGCGTTGAGTTGGCCAAGAACGTAGTTGCAGGCCGCGGCGAGGTTTGCTCGTGCGTGAACTTCATCGTATGCCCTCCGTTCACCCACCTTTCGCAGGTGGTTGAGGCCGTTAAGGGTTCGGACATCGCCGTCGGTGCGCAGAACTGCGCTGCCGAGGCCAAGGGAGCCTATACGGGCGAGGTTGCCGCCTCGATGATAGCCGCACTGGGCTGCAAGTATGTCATCCTGGGCCACTCGGAGCGCCGCCAGTACTACGGCGAGACCTCCGCTACGCTCAACCGCAAGATGGAGCAGGCATACGCCAACGGGCTCGTGCCTATCTACTGCGTTGGCGAGAACCTCGAGGAGCGTGAGGCCGGACGCCACTTCGACGTGGTGAAGGCGCAGATCGAGGAGGTGGTATACAACCTCACTCCGGAGCAGTTCTCGAACCTCGTGATCGCATACGAGCCGGTATGGGCAATCGGAACCGGCAAGACCGCAACGGCGGAGCAGGCACAGGAGATTCACGCCTACATCCGCAAGGTCCTGGCCGAGAAGTTCGGTGCTGCGGCACAGGAGTGCCCGATCCTCTACGGAGGTTCGTGCAAGCCGTCGAACGCAGCCGAGATCTTCGCCAAGGAGGATGTCGACGGCGGCCTTATCGGCGGTGCGGCACTCAAGGCCGAGGATTTCCTGGCAATCGGCAAGGGCTTCGCAAAGTAGAGCGACGCGATTTCTGGTTAAGGGTCTGTCCGCCTCGGCGGGCAGACCTGTTTTTCAATCCCTTTTCAGATGGAGAGAAACATCAATATCAACGACTACGACTATCCGCTTCCGGAGGAGCGCATAGCGAAGTTCCCGCTCGAGCGGCGCGACGCATCGAAACTGCTCGTCTACCGCGGCGGCGAGATCTCGGAGCGGCACTTCTCGGATCTGGACAGCGTGCTGCCGCGCGACTCGTTCCTCGTCTTCAACAACACGCGCGTGGTGCGCGCACGCCTGATAATGCACAAGGCGTCGGGGGCCCGCATCGAGGTGTTCTGCCTCGAGCCGCACTCGCCGGCCGACTACGAACGGGCATTCGCCGTGCGCGGGGAGTGCGAGTGGAGCTGCATCGTGGGCAACCTCAAGAAGTGGAAGGAGGGCGACGTCACCATACCGTTCGAGTACGGCGGCCGCTCATGCCTGCTCTCGGCGCGCATCGTCGAGCGCGGCACGCGCGAACACATCGTGCGCTTCGCGTGGGATGCCGACATGACCTTCGGCCAGCTGCTCGAGTATCTGGGGCGCATCCCGATTCCGCCGTATCTCAACCGTGAGAGCGAGGAGATAGACAACAGCCGCTACCAGACCGTCTATTCGCGTTTCGAGGGGTCGGTGGCCGCACCTACGGCGGGCCTGCACTTCACGCAGGAGCTGCTCGACCGCATGCACGGCGAGGGGTACGGATTCGGTTATGTGACGCTGCACGTGGGCGCCGGTACGTTCCTGCCCGTAAAGGAGGAGAACGCCGCACGCCATCCGATGCATACGGAGCATTTCGAGGTGACTCTGCCGCTGTTGAGGTCGCTGCTCGACAACATGGGCCGCATCACGGCCGTCGGCACCACATCGGTGCGCACGCTCGAGTCGCTGCCGGCGCTGGCGTGGCGCATCGCAAGGGGGCTGCCGTGCACCGATACCGTGGTGGGGCAGTGGGAGCCGTACGACATTCCGGATGATTACACCGGTGAGGATGCCCTGCGGCAACTGACATGTTATATGGAGGAGCGCGGCGAGGAGTGCCTGAAGGCCGCTACGCAAATCATGATCTCTCCGCAGGGATTCCGCTACCGCATCGTGCGCAACATCATCACCAACTTCCACCAGCCAAAGTCGACGCTTCTGCTGCTCGTGTCGGCATATGTCGGCGACGACTGGCACCGCATCTACGACTATGCGCTTTCGCACGACTTCCGCTTCCTGTCGTACGGCGACTCGTCGCTGCTGATGAGGTGAGAAGTTATATATGAATATGGAGAACGATATGCTGCGAATATATGTGTCCCGTTAAATAACATCCAAGACGTCATATATTTATAAAAAAATAATATCTTTGTTCAAACTAAAGACTTTGCCTATGGAACATAGTATGTAAATTGATACACACATTTTAGTATTTGGAAAAGCGTTTTTGCTTATTCTTTCTCTCTAAAAGTTTGGCGACTCAAAAGACTCGGAAGAATATGATGAAATGCTCACGTGTATTGCGTGGGCTTTTGTATAATCTTACGAGTCTGGGTTTCGCCAAACACCTTGGAGAGTGAGATTTATGCAGGAGCCCTACGCTTTTTTATGTGTGTGTTAAGTATCAAGGAGAACGGGCTCTTTTTATAAAAGAAAACAGAAAACACAGAGGTTATGAAGAATTTTATTTATTTGACATTTAAATTCTCGCTTTTTATGGTTTTGCTGCTTTTTTCATGCTCTAAAAGCGAGGATGACCCTAAAAATGAAATCGGTGTATACTTGAATACATCGTTGGACTATATGAATGCACCCAAACTCCCTTATAGTGGAGGACGTATAGACGTGTCCATCAAAAGTAACTGTTCGTGGAGCATAGACAAAGACCGTATATCAATGTATCTAAGCCAACACGGTTTAGCGGATGCGGACGCCAGTGATTATATTTCTCTCTCTTCATACAACGGATATGGAGATAAGGAATTGTACATATATGTTGGTCAGGTGGACTTTCAGTATGATGTGAATTATCTTATATACATTGAGTATGGAGAGAATATGGAGCATAGCAAGGCAATTTCCATTTGGCAATCCTGTAATCCGGAAGGGCAGGGTGGTGGCAGTGACGAAACGACCATCTCTGCGCCGGAAATATCTGCCAGTGTAAATGGCTCCTATATAACCGTATCCTGGAGTGCCGTTACGGGAGCTACCGAATATATGGTATACCGGAGTGGCGACTATTCGACGGGGTATTCGTTGCTGAAAACGGTTACGAATACGTATATAACTGATTCTTCTCCGTTGAAGGGTTATAATTATTATAAGGTCAAGGCTTCAAATGGCGAAATATCGAGTGAATACAGTAATGTCGCAAGTGTGTATTCGTCCGGAGAGAGCGAGAAGCCAAGCAAGCCGGTGAATGTACGAGCCGTTCAAAACGGGAACGCCATAGATGTCTCTTGGAGTGCGTCGCAAGGTGCATCGTATTATAGAGTCTATTATGTCCGTCCTGCTCCATACGATATGGAGACGTTCGAGAATGCATATTCTACATCCATGTCGTTCTCGTGGAATACCATGGTCAACGGAAGATATACATTCTGGGTTGTGGCAGTGAATGATAATTACGACAGTAGTGACCCTTCGGAAAAGGTATATTGCAATTTCCAGTCCGGTAGCGGAGGAGGAGGGACCTCTACCACCAAGCTTGATACTCCGACGAACCTGAAGGCATATTCGGATATTTACTATGTCCAGATATCGTTTGATGAGGTTACGCTGGCGAATGAGTATGAACTATATAGGTCTAAATATTCAGGGGGTCCATATACTAAAATACAGGCATCGGGAGGCAGCACTGCCGGTGGACGTTATGTGCTTACGGACTCAAATCCTGTAAGCGGTACAAGTTACTATAAGGTTAAGGCCATCCCATTGAGTTATCTGGGTATAGAGGAGAGCGATATGAGCGATTATGTATCTGTGACCAGATAATCGTTGTTAATAAAGTCCTGATTGAAAAGTCAGGACTTTTTCTTGAAACTATTTTTATGGACACAAAAAAAGGACCGTCTCGAAAGACGGTCCCTCCCCACAAATTAACCCTCAAATATGTTTCGTCCGAAAGACCTCTGTCAGAAATACATCCAAATAGAGCAGTTCCGCATCGCCGCATATTACCTGCGACATGAAAAGGTCCTCTTCCGAAACATCTCTTCCACTGTTGGCGTCGAATTTTTCCTCCATAGGCATTCCGTTGAAATCTTTACATATATATAACGGTAGCCCCGGCGGTTTATTGTGCCATTGTCAGCATAAAGCCAAATTCTTTTCGCTTATCATCTTGCGCATGTTTATGAGGGCATACCTCATGCGTCCTAAAGCGGTGTTTATGCTGACCCCAGTCTGTTCTGCTATCTCCTTGAAACTCAATCCGTCGTAGTATCTCATCCTGACTACGTCGCGCTGCTCCTGCGGCAACAGTTCGACAAGGGCGCGGATGTCGGCCTCGATCTGTGACGAAACCATGCGGTCCTCTATCGAGTTTTCGGCGAACCGCAACGTGCCGAGGATGTTGTATCCCGCATTGGATTCGCTTACCTGACGGTTCTGTTTCTGTGCGCGGAAGTAGTCTATCACCTGGTTGTGCGCTATGCGCAACACCCACGACAGAAATCTTCCGTTGTCCGTATATCTTCCTTCGTCTATCACGCGTACGGCCTTGATGAAGGTCTCCTGGAAAATATCCTCTGCCAGACCGGCATCCTTGACCATCATACGTATGTAATCCCGAACGCGGCGGCTGTGTCGTTCTATAAGTTTGGAAATAGCACTCTGATCACCTTGCAGATAACTATTAAGCAGCGTCTGGTCGCTTAATACCTGTACGTTCATACTCTTTTCCTTTCTTTGGTTAATTAAGAGTAGAGCTTCTTTCCTATAGGCAAATCAGTTTAAATCGTTGTTTACAATTCAGTGCTCCGGATATTATCATGAGGGTGTATCCGGTATCACCCGTTATGGTTTACGGCTGCAAGATAAATACAATTTGTCAAAATACCAAATCCCGGACTCTTTGCGTTTTTATGTTGCAGCCTTTGTCTTTCGGTCTTCCTACGGTGCAATTTCCATGCCACAGGGCGTTTGCGCGGCATATTGTCATGCCTGTAGCTCAATTATGACATGTCGGCGAAACGACTTTTTTTGCGGGTGAAGCGCCTTTGCGAGGTATCGCCGCCGCATGGCTTCCGTTCGGTTGCGTCTGCGCTCCTATATCACATCTATGATGGCGAAGCTGTCGCGTATGCGGAGGCGTATGGTGCCGGGGGCATTTCTTACGCCTATTACCCACTCGCCGTTCCCGTCCTTGAAACACTCGACATTGTACGAACACTCGATCTCCTCCGCGGCATTGAACAGGTTCGCGTCGGCAAACACTCCGTGATCGGTGTCGAACTCCGTCCTGTGGTCCGGCAGCACTCCGTAGCCGCCGGCGCGTGCGGAGACGTATCTTACGCGTGCGCCGACCGTCTTCGGCGCCCCTTCAGTCTGCCCTTCGGTGGATGTTATCATCGATTCCACCCTCATGAGGAGGTATGTCGAGCCTGACTCGACTGCCGTAACCCCCGAAGAGAACGTGTGCAGCGTATCACTGTCATATATCATGTATCCGCCGCCGACCTCCACGGCCGCACTGCCCGTGAGGTTGTTGAGAAGGTGCCGGTTCATGCTCGACAGCCCTGCGACCGGGCCCATGTATGCCATGCGGAAATAGCCGCTGACGAAGTTCTGCGCATCGTCTATGTATATGTCCGTGCCGTCGAGCAGGGTGCCGCCGTAGCTCTCGAACATCATGTTCAGCCCTGCGGTGCCCTCCGGATCGTATGGTGTGACATCCTCTTTCGTGCATGCCGTCACCGACAGAAGCAGTGCAACGGCCATTGGAATCAATCTTTTCATCTCTTGTCCGTATTATGCGGAGGCGGGGCCTCCGGTGTCGTTATTCCAACCTCTCCGGTCCGTCGCATTTGGTCATGGCCCTACGTCCGGCAAGGTCTGCGGTTGCAAATATAGCATCTTTCCCTGTCATTGCACCTTTTCCGTGCGGGAAAGTTTAGGACCGGACACAGAAAGCGACGGAAAGAAGGTCCGCCTCCTTTCCGTCGCATTGATTGCTGGTTCGGCTGCAGATGCCGGGCCTTTATTGCAGGCTCGAGTACTTCCTCGAGTTGGCGATGAACTTGTAGAGCGGCAGGAATGAGACCACCAGCACCACGAGCTGCGCCGCCATGAAGAGCAGGAACAGCACGGCGCCCACGATGAGGGCCCCTATGAGGAACATGCCTGCGAACGGCGCTATGAACGATGCGAAGTCGGTCTGTTTCTCGCTCTTTATCTTGTTCCCGGCCGAGTCGTAAGTGTTCACCGTGACATCCGACTTGGCGATGGCCTCTCCGGTTGTCTCGGCGACCTTTCCGGCGACCTTTCTGGCCGACTTGAACAGCGACGAGCAGAGACTCCTGAAGGTGTCCCCGACGCTCTCCTCCTTAAGGCCGAGCTCCTCGCGCCTTCTCCTGTCCTCCTCCTGCTGCGCAAGCTCTTCGTCGAGCTCCTGCCGGGTCACCGGACGGAACGAGATGAGTATGTAGGATATGAGGCTGACGACGATAAGTGCGAGGTTCAGTGCGAACGAACCGCTGCCGGAGAATATGTAGATGTATCCGCCGGCGCCGATAATGATGGCGACGATGACGAGCAGGCTGCCGTTGAAACGGTTCTTGACCACACTCTCCCTGCGCCTGCGGCGAAGAGGCACCGCCACGGCTGCGAGCACGATATTGAGCAGGATGAACAGGACCGGCATGAGCTTGCTCCTGCGGCTTTCGTTGAGCGGGTCCTTGTCGCCTATTGTAAGGTCATATTCGATGTCCTTCCCTGTGAACTCCCTGACTTCATCCTCGCTCAGGCATCGGCCGTAGAATATCACGTCGGTGACGACGCCCTTCTTGAACGGGCAGAGCAGCACCTTGTCCATCTTGAGCTCCAGGCCGGTGTCGTCGTAATAGGAGCAGCGTTTGTTCCCTACCGTGAGCGTGCACTTTCCGTTGTCGTTTGTCAGCACGTAGGTGCGGCAGTTCGAGGCGTCGGACTTCGGGAGCCCCATCCAGTAGTCGATGCTCTCCTTGTCGGCTGCGCTACGTTTGGCGTTGAGGCCGAGGTTGTCGCCGTCGATCTTGAACAGGTGCTTTCCGAGCAGCCAGTCCTTGCCTCCCGACATGAAACGCCACAGCGGGCCGGCATCCTTCATCTTCTTTCCTACGCGCAGACGCACGATGATGCTCTGCTTCGGGTATCTCTTTACGGAGAGGTCCTGGTCTATGGCGTAGTAGCGGTCGATGACCAGACCTCCGTCCTTTGCATATTCGGGCTTTTCGGCCTCGCTGTAGGAGTTCGTCCCGGGGTCATACACCTTGAGGGAGCGTCCCGTAATCTTGTCCTTGACGGTGTTTTCGAGGTGGTAGTTGATGAGGGCCCCTTTTGGCAGGGGAATCTCTCTGGCGGAGGTCGCCGTAACCGCAAACAGCATGGCGGCGATGGTCAGCAGGGATCTTTTCATTTCGGAATATTTTTGTGGTTTGTACACAAATATATGAAAATTTTTCCAAAACCGCCATTTTCAAATGATTACGTCTATTCTAAATGACGCGCCGTCTGTTCCCGCGGCTTTCTCGTACGGGAAAAAACAGGACGGGAGGAAGATTCTCTCTCCCTCCCGTCCGCATGTGTCGCTGCCGCATCAGTAGCTGCGTGCGAAGAGTACGCGGCGGTGCGACGGCTTGCCCGTGAAGACGCACTTGCCCTCCTCCTCTTCGGCGTCGAGCGGTATGCATCGTATGGTGGCCTTCGTAGCCTCCTTGATTGCGACTTCGGTCTCGACCGTGCCGTCCCAGTGGGCCGATATGAATCCTCCCTTGTTCTCGAGCACGTCGACGAACTCGTCCCACGTGTCGACCTTCGTTATCATGGAGTCGCGGTATTCGAGAGCCTTGCGGAATATGTTGTGCTGTATCTCGTCCATCAGTCCCGTCACGCGCTCCACGATTCCCTCCTGCGGTACGGTCTCCTTCTCGAGGGTGTCGCGGCGCACGAGCTCTATCGTGCCGTTCTCCAGGTCGCGCTGGCCGAGTGCGAGGCGTACCGGTACACCCTTGAGCTCGTATTCGGCGAACTTGAATCCGGCGCGGACATTGTCGCGGTCGTCTATCTTCACGCGCAGACCTGCCGCACGCATGCCGTCGGCGATGGCGTTGAGACGCTCGCGTGCCGCCGCAAGCTGCTCCTCGCCCTTGTATATCGGGATCAGGACAACCTGTACGGGCGCGAGCTTCGGCGGGATGACGAGGCCGTTGTTGTCGGAGTGTGCCATGATGAGCGCACCCATAAGTCTCGTAGACACGCCCCACGAGGTTGCCCATACGTATTCGAGCTTGCCCTCGCGGTTGGCGAACTTGACGTCGAACGCCTTGGCGAAGTTCTGCCCCAGGAAGTGCGACGTTCCGCTCTGCAGCGCCTTTCCGTCCTGCATCAGGGCCTCTATCGTGAGGGTGTCCTCCGCTCCGGCGAATCGTTCGTTAGGCGACTTGTGTCCCACGATTACCGGCAGGCACATCCACTCCTCGGCGAACTTCTTGTAGACGTTTATCATGCGCGTTGCCTCCTCGATGGCCTCTTCGCGGGTCTCGTGTGCGGTGTGTCCCTCCTGCCACAGGAACTCGGCCGTACGCAGGAACAGGCGCGTGCGCATCTCCCAGCGCACGACGTTCGCCCACTGGTTGCAGAGTATCGGGAGGTCGCGGTAGGAGTTGATCCAGTTGCGGTACGTGTTCCAGATTATGGTTTCGGAGGTAGGGCGTACGATAAGCTCCTCCTCGAGTTTGGCATCGGGATCGACGACGATGCCCTTGCCCTCGGGGTCGTTCTTGAGGCGGTAGTGCGTCACCACGGCGCACTCCTTTGCGAATCCCTCCACGTGGTGTGCCTCCTTCGAGAAGAAGGATTTCGGAATGAAGAGCGGGAAGTAGGCGTTCTGGTGTCCCGTCTCCTTGAACATTCCGTCGAGCACCTCGTGCATCTTCTCCCAGATTGCGTATCCGTAGGGCTTGATGACCATGCATCCTCTGACGGCCGAGTTTTCGGCCAGCCCCGATTTTACGACCAGGTCGTTGTACCATTGCGAGTAGTTCTCGTCGGCCTTGGTCAAATCTTTAAGTTCTACTGCCATATCTCTGTGTATTGTTTTGCGTACGCTTCCCGTCCTGTGCCGGCGCCGGCGCCGTACATGCCGGCGGCCGCAAAAAAAGTTACCTCCGCACGGTCGGGTGTGCAAAGGTAACTAAAATTTTTCAGAATGTTCGCTGTTGCGGCTCAAAAGGTTGCCGCCGCCGTGTCAGAACCGGAATCCCAGTGTCAGTATCACCGAATGGCGCTGTATGGATGTGCGGTATGTCGGGCTTGCGAAATCCTCCGTGTCGTTGTAGCAGTAGAACGTCGTGTAGTCGGTCAGCTTGTCGTTGCGGTACTGGTACGCGAGGTCTATGTAGAAATAGTTGTTGAGATAGAACCCTGCGCCGGCTCCCACATAGTCGGTGTGGTATATCACCGGCGAGGAGTATACGGCCGAGTTGTCGCGCAGGGCCGAACCCCACATACCGTATCCGGCCCGCAGGGCGATCTGCGGCAGCACCTTGAACTCGGCTCCCACGCGCAGAGTGTTGGACCCCTTGAAGTTGTTGCGCACGAACTCGTCGTAGAGCCCCTTGCCGTACGGCGAGTTGCTTACCCTCATTCCGTTGTACCAGTCGCGTTCGTAGTCCACCGAAATCACACCGAATCCGAACGTATAGGATGCGCCGAAGAGCAGGCGTGTCGGCGAGGTGAACTCCCAGCTGTACTGCCCGTCATCCACGAGCGTAGCGGTGGCTTCGGAGAACGGCGGGTTGATGTACCCGTTCGAATCGACCTCGTACCCGTCGACGTTGTTCACCGCCTTGACCTTCGATGTCATTCCGCCTCCGTACTTGTACGTGAGCGAGTAGAATGTCGGTGTGTGTACGGCCACGCCGATGCGCAGTCCCTCTATCGGGCGGTACACCATACCGAACTTGAAGTTGATGCCGGCGCCGCTCAGGCGTGTCCACTGGTCATAGTTGAAGTACTCCATGCGGTAGTTGAGCGCCGGGTCGGTGGCATACGAATATCCCTCGCCGTAGTATATGTCGCGGCGCATGATGACGTCCTGTATGCCTATCGACGCTCCTATGTAGAGCTTGTTCTTTAAGTTCATTCCGAGAGAAATGAGGTATTCGCCGACGGAACCGCGGCTGCTTACGGTCGAGAACTGGTCGACCGACGCCCCCTGGCCTATCATGTCGCGATCCCATGTCCCCGATGCGTCGGAGGTGAGGCCGCACAGATATCCGAGTGTCGAGCCCCAGAGTGCCGGGTCGACGTCTCCCCAGTAGAAGTCTTCGCCGCCTATGTATCCCGAATCCATCCCGCTGCCGCGCAGCAGACGCGAGAAGGCATCGGCAATCGATGCGCTCTGCCCCTGCGAGGAGAGCGAGTATGTATAGTTGAAATCTGCCAGGCGGTTGTATCCGAATCCGAAGTTTATGGCCGTAACTCCCGTCGCGCTTTCACGCAGCTTGAGCGACATGCCGACGTTGCTTATCGCGAAGCGGCTGCCGCTTGTGCGCTCGAATGCCCCGGCCGATGTCTTGGAACTGTTGAAGGTCATCATCGGCGATACCGATACGTAGTTGTGCTGGAACATTCCGAGTCCCGCCGGGTTTATCGACATCGACGCGAGGTCGGCGCCGAGGGAGGTGAAGGCCCCGGCCATTGCGGCCGCACGTGCCGTGCCGAAGCTGAACTGTGTCTGCGACAGGTTGAACATGTCGAAGGCCGTCACGGTACTCGGGTCCATTACGACTCCTCCGGTATCGTATTGCGCTGCGGCCGTTCCGGCAAAAAGCAGCGCCGCCGCCATGCAGGATGTTATGCGTTTCATGACTTAACCTGTTTTATTGTTGTGAAAAATACCTGTTACGTTTGCCGCTACCTTCTGTGCTGCCCGCCTCCGTGGCTCGATCCCGAAAAGTTGCCTCCGCCGGAGTATCCGATGCTGCCGCGGTTGCTGCTGCCGCTGTTGAACGACTGGCTGGAGTTGTTCCTTTCGCCTCCGAACGGGCTGCGTGTGTTGGAGCGGTATTGTCCGGACGAGTTGCTGCTGTTGTAGCTGCGCGAGTTGCCGATGCCGCGGTATACTCCGCTTCCGGTGGTCGTTCCGCCGGTGTTGCGGCGTATCGTTCCGTTGGAGTTGCGGTTGTATCCGGAGTTCACAGAGTAGCGGTATGAACCGCTGCCGAAGGAGTGTCCCGTAGACGGCCGGTGGACGATGTTGCCCGGACGACCGTAGTGCGGCGGACGGTGATATGGCGGATGGTGGTGGTAGTGTGGCCAGTAAGGGTATCCCCACGAGAATCCCCAGCCCCACCAAGGGTTGTAGTAGCCGAATCCCCATCCCCAGTTGTATGCCCAGTTCCAGTTGTACCAGTCATACCACGAGTATCTCGGGTATCCCCACCATGCGTAGTTGTATGGCGAAGCCCAGCCGCAGTACCAGCCGTATGACGGGTATGCAACCGAGGCGCCCCATGTGCCGAACATTGAGGTGATGTATTTCGGCTCGACCCATACCTGGTCTCCCGATACCATCACGTTGTAGAATGCCGGGTCGTAGGCCGATGCATAGTGGAATGCGTCGCTGTACCGCAGGGCGAAGTAGCTCGACGGCATTCGGTACGTCGGTGACTGGAATCCGTACAGACGCCTTGCATATGCGCTTTCATATGTGTCTGCCAATACGGCGTCATATGGATTTATGTATGCGTCGTCATCGGAGTAGTATGTGCCGTTCTGGATGGCATTCGCCTTTGCTTCGGCGAGCTTCGCCTCCCATTCGGCCTGTCGTGCCTCGGCCTGCGCCTTTGCGAGTTCCGCCTGTGCCTTCTTGCGCTCGGCGATGGCCGTTCTGTTGTGGATTTCGTACAAATCGTCGCTGAACGAAGTCGATTTGAATGCCGACGAACAACCTGCAAGGATTGCGACCGGCAAGATAACCGCTATTATTGATAATCGCTTCATGGTGCAGAGTGTTTTATAGTTATCCGTTTCCAGTTTAACGAAAAATCGTGCCTAAGTATTACATCCCTGATACAAATGTAACCAAAAAGTGCCAAATTTCTGTTCATTATCGGACGAAACAGAAAAAAAGGGGGCCGAGCAGACATTTTTTGTCGCTGAATGGGCCAATGATAAAAAAGAATTTATATATTTGCACACCGAAACCGAAGGAGAGATGCCGGAGTGGTCGATCGGGCCGCACTCGAAATGCGGTGTACGGGCAACTGTACCGGGGGTTCG
>CALUNL010000001.1 GCA_944322005.1 uncultured Alistipes sp. | reverse complement strand
CTGCGGTGCGTAGGGGACTCGAACCCCTGACCCCGTGCGTGACAGGCACGTATTCTAACCAGCTGAACTAACGCACCGTTTTGCTGATTGCGAGTGCAAATATAGCGCAAAAATATCTACTTGCAAACTTTTGGAGCCTTTTTTTGCAGAAAAAATTCACTTTTTAAACATCGAAAAATTCACGCTCCCGTAACTCCTTAATTGCCAAAAGTGTTCCGTTCCCGAAAAATCATACTTGTCGGAGTGCTCCAAAATGAAAATTCCTCCTTCTCGAAGCATATTGCCGCCCAGAATCATCTCCGGCAGTCGGTCTATGCCCTCCAGATCGTATGGAGCATCCGAAAATATTATATCGAAACTCTTGGGACAACTCTTTATGTACAGAAATGCATTTGCCTTTACCGGATATATGTTGTCTGCACCCAAGTCTCTTGCTGTCTGCCTTATGAAATTATAATGTACGGGATTTATCTCAACGGATGTTACGCTGCGCGCCCCACGCGATGCGAACTCATAACTTATGGAGCCCGTTCCGGCAAACAGATCCAGCACGTCGGATTCCGGGAAATCTACGATGTTGGAGAGAACGTTGAAAAGGTTCTCCTTGGCGAAATCGGTCGTCGGTCTCGCACGCAGATTGCGTGGCGGATTTATGCTGCGTCCGCGATATTTGCCACTAATTATGCGCATTCCACCTCCTTGAAATAACGTTTGAGAGTATCGGCTACAGCCTTGTCTCCAGCAACCAG
Source organism: uncultured Alistipes sp. (assembly GCA_944322005.1). GTDB lineage: Bacteria > Bacteroidota > Bacteroidia > Bacteroidales > Rikenellaceae > Alistipes. The sequence goes on along the minus strand of CALUNL010000001.1, from coordinate 448,666 downwards.
AACAGGTACATCACTCCCGAGGGAGAGAATCTCCGCCATACGGTGCACATAATACAGCACGTCATCCGTGGAATCTGTACGTATAGCCTCTGCCAGTTTCAGTCCATCGTCGGTGTATACCATATAACATACGCCGTCACATACACGCAATGACATAAGTCTGCGGTGTGTGTCTTCCGTCCCGGCCAGAAGCGGGGTGGTGAAAGACGCCATGGCACCGAACACTCCGTTTATTTCGTCATATGCTTTTCTGTCGACTGCCATTACGGCCACAATCCCGTATTGCGGCTCGCTGCATACTGCCGTTTCGTCGTCATCACAGGCAAGGCCTGCAGCGTCGAGATAGTATGCCGAGAGCGACTCATCGAACTCAGCCTGCGGAACAAGCATTACTTTATGGGTCTCCACCTCAAATACGACAGAAGATGTGCCGCCAGTGACGTCTGACGGCAGGGAGTCCACAGAAAAAGAGTGTCCACCCAACTTGAGCTGAATGGACACGCTGTTTTTCGCAGAACCTGTACTATTCCCAGTTGCCCGCTTCATTGTTGCCGGCCTCCATGGAACCGAATTTAAGTCCCGGATATCTGTTTCTGGTGTTGATCTCGTTGTCTACGAGGTTGATTACCTCCTGGCGGTAGAGCACGGTGTCGAGGAACATGATGTACGGTGCACGGCACTCTACGGTAGGGATCGTCACCTTGGACTCTGTGTTCAGAATACCGGCCTCAAGAATGAATTCGCGCTTGTTGTCGGTATATGGAACATACCTGAGCTCCTCAATCTGCTTGTCGGTAAGGTGCTTGAAAAGGGAGTCCCTGATGGAATAGGTGAACTTCTCAACATTCTTTTTCTTCATCTTCTTAAGCTGCGCCATTGCCACGGAGTCATCTTCGTCAACAATCTTGCGCTCGCCCTCCATCGTCTCATTGCGGACGAAATAGATAAGCGTATCGAAATCGCTTGTAAAACGCTGATACTTGCTCTTGAACTGACGTTCTGCGGTACGTATGTCCTTGAGTTTCTCGATTACAGCAGCCTCACGAACCTTCCTGTCGTTCTCGAATTTGATAGGGGTGGAGATGAGTACATAGATGTAAAAGCACAAGGCGACGATTACCGCAGCAAGGATAATTTCGATAATCAGGTATACCTTCTTTCTCATTTTTTGATTTATTTATTATAAGTTTGTATCAAATTTCACACTTTGTCAGATGGACAGCATTGCTATCGCGAGCCAAATTTACGCAAAAATCTTATTCCGGCCAACTATAAACCAAAAAAAAATAATAGAAAGTCTCGCCGCATACCTTTCCGACGACGATTGTTCGCGCATTTTCATACTTAACGGATATGCCGGCACCGGTAAAACTACTCTCATTGCGGCTCTTGTGGCGGCACTCAGGGAATCGGGCATAAAAACGGTGCTCATGGCACCCACCGGTCGTGCGGCAAAGGTGCTTTCACGATATTCGGGAGAGAAGGCCCTCACAATCCACAAACGCATATACCGTGAACGGACGAATGCCGCATACGAATCGAAATTCTCACTCGACTTCAACCGTGAACACGATACAGTGTTCATAGTCGACGAGGCGTCGATGATATCGTCCGGGCGCGGCTCGGACCGCACTCTGTTCGGCAGCGGCTCTCTGCTTGACGACCTTGTGGAGTATGTACGCAGCGGCAGGCGGTGCCGGTTGATTCTTGTAGGCGACAATGCGCAGCTGCCTCCTGTGGGTGACGACTTCAGCCCGGCGCTCGAGCCGGCGGAGCTCTTGCCGTACGGCGATGTTGTCTATGAATCGATGGATGAAGTGGTGCGTCAGTCGCAGGAGTCGGGGATACTGTTCAATGCCACGATGGTGCGCTGCATGCTCGAGAACGGCATATTCGAGATTCCGCACTTCGAAATGGACTATCCCGACATAAAAGCCGTGGAGGGAGGCGAGTTTCTTGAACTTTTGCAGGAGTGTTATGACCGATACGGCAGCGACGAGACAATAGTAATAACGAGGTCCAACAAACGGGCAAACCGTTACAACGACGGCATTCGGCGCAACGTCCTTTATGCGGAAGAGGCCATCGAGAGCGGCGACATGCTCATGGTGGTGAAGAACAACTACCATTTCACGGCAAAGGAGGAGAGTGCCGGAATGGGTTTCATCGCAAACGGCGACATAGCCCGCCTGAAGCGCATACGCCGTTTCGAGGAGCTGTACGGCTTCCATTTCGCCGATGCCGTGCTGACATTCGGAGACTACGACGATGCGGAGGTCGACTGCAAGATCATGCTCGACACCATCGCCTCCGAGTCGCCGTCGCTGACGGCGGAGGAGGGCCGGCGGCTGTTCGACGAGGTCGAGAAGGACTATACGGAGATCAAAAGCCGGGCAAAGCGTTTTAGGGAGATCCGCGAGAATCCGCACTTCAATGCACTGCAGATAAAGTTCGCCTATGCGGTCACATGCCACAAGGCGCAGGGCGGACAGTGGAAGGCCGTGTTCATCGACCGCTTCCTGTTCGGCGACGAGACGATGACCAAGGATATGATGCGGTGGCTCTATACGGCCATGACACGTGCGACGGAGAGGCTTTACCTTGTGAATTTTGACGAGCGATTTTTTTGAAAAGAGGGGCGGTTTCGTTAACTTTGCTTCGATATATCGAACGATATGGCTACAGACAAGAAAGTAGACAAGAAATATGTGGAGACGCCCTTGATGAAGCAATATTATGCCATCAAGGCCGTACACCCGGATGCCATACTTCTGTTCCGTGTGGGAGATTTCTACGAGACATTCGGCGAAGATGCGATCGAGGCAAGCGGAATCCTCGGCATAACACTTACGCGGAGGGCCAATGGCGTGGCGACATATGTCGAGCTTGCCGGTTTTCCTTACCATGCGATAGATTCCTATCTGCCGAAACTCGTGCGGGCGGGGAAGCGGGTTGCCATATGCGAGCAGCTCGAGGACCCGAAGACGGTCAAAGGCCTTGTGAAGCGCGGTGTCATAGAGCTTGTGACTCCGGGTGTGGTTCTGAACGACAATATACTCGAGAACAAGGAGAACATATACCTTGCTTCGGTGTTTTTCGGGCGCGAAAATACGGGAGTGGCATTTCTCGACGTCTCGACAGGAGAGTTTTTCATTGCCGAAGGCGACGACCAGTACATAGACAAGCTTCTTTCGAACCTCTCTCCGAAGGAGGTCGTCTACCAGCGCGGATACGAGGACCGTTTCGCCAACTCCTTCGGCACGAAATACTATACATACAAGTTCGACGACTGGATTTTCTCCTACGACGTCAATCTCGACAAGCTCTGCAAACAGTTCGGTACATCCAACCTGAAGGGATTCGGCGTTGACAACATGCCGAACGGCATATCGGCCGCCGGAGCCATACTCTATTATCTGGAGTTCACAGAGCATAAGAACATAGCCCACATCTCATCCATCTCGCGTCTCGACCGCAACGACTACGTATGGATTGACAAGTATACGATACGCAACCTGGAGCTCTTTTCGTCGAACGGTTCCGACAGCGTATCATTCGTCAACGTAATAGACCGCACGCACACTCCGATGGGAGGACGCCTTCTCAAGAGATGGGTGGCCATGCCGGTTCTCGACCGTGGCGAGATAGGCCGGCGCCAGGATGTAGTCCAGGCCTTTGTCGACGACAGGGATCTCTTCGAGGCCGTGGAGGAGCGTATGGCCGGAATAGGCGACATTGAGCGCATCGCGTCGCGCGTGGCTTCGCTGAAAGTCACCCCGAGGGAGCTTGTGCAGCTGAAGAACTCGCTGCAGGAGGTGGATCTGCTCAAGGCCGCCCTGCAATCGTCCGACATAGCGTCACTGAATGGGCTGGCCGAAAGAATCGACCCCCTTGCCGAAGTCCGGGAGCGCCTGGCGCGGGAGATATACCCGGATCCGGCCAACAACCAGATACAGAAGGGCGGGGTGATTGCCGACGGGGTGAACCCGGAGCTCGACGACCTGCGCCGCATAGCCCTGCACGGGAAAGACGTGCTTGCAAGGATCCAGCAGCGTGAAAGCGAGATTACTGGCATCCCTTCGCTGAAGATCAGCTACAACAACGTCTTCGGCTACTACATAGAGGTCCGCAACACGCACAAGGACAAGGTACCGTCGAACTGGATCCGCAAGCAGACGCTGGCCAATGCCGAGCGTTACGTGACGGAGGAGCTGAAGGAGTACGAGGAGAAGATTCTCGGTGCCGAGGAGCGCATGCTGGCCCTCGAGCTGCAGATATACAACGAGATAATAGCATTCGTTACGCAATATCTCCGCCGGCTGCAGGCCGACGCACACGTCATTGCCCGTATCGACTGCCTGCATTCATTCGCGGCGGTGGCCATGGAACGCAGCTATGTGCGTCCGGAACTTGACGACTCCAACACGCTCGAGCTGAAACAGGCAAGACATCCGGTAATCGAGACCCTGATGAAGGTGGGGGAGAAGTATGTCCCGAACGACCTTTTCCTGAACGACAAGGACCAGCAGATAATCATGCTTACGGGACCGAACATGTCGGGTAAGTCGGCACTGCTGCGACAGACGGCGCTCATAGTGCTCATGGCGCAGATGGGCTCGTTCGTTCCTGCGGCTTCGGCCCGGGTAGGCATTGTGGACAAGATCTTCACCCGTGTGGGGGCCTCCGACAACATATCGCAGGGCGAGTCCACATTCATGGTGGAGATGCTCGAATCGGCAAGCATCCTTAACAACGTTTCGGACCGCAGCCTCGTCCTTCTCGACGAAATCGGACGCGGCACGAGCACCTACGACGGCATTTCTATCGCATGGGCCATGGTGGAATACCTGCACAACCGTCCGTCGGCACGTCCCAGGACCCTGTTCGCGACCCATTATCATGAGCTGAACGAAATGGAGCAGATGTGCCAGCGCGTTAAAAACTACCACATATCGGTCAAGGAGATAGACAATACGATAGTATTCCTGCGAAAGCTCGAACGCGGCGGAACGGAGCACTCGTTCGGTATCCACGTGGCAAGGATGGCTGGAATACCGCGCTCGGTTGTGGAGCGTGCATCCGACATTCTTCACAGCCTCGAACAGGTATACGGCAACAACGAAATAGTTCCGAGCGGCAATCTACGCAAGCGAGGCAAGAGCGGAGCCAAACCGCGTGTCGCTGAGGCCGTCGACAAGGCCGACATGTCGTCGATGCAACTGTCGATGTTCCAGCTGGAGGACCCGGTCCTCATACAGGTGCGCGACCAGATACGCGACCTCGACATAAATTCGCTGACTCCCCTCGAGGCCCTGAACAAGCTCAACGAGATAAAGAAGATAACGGGCATCTGACGATGTGGCAGCGCCTCTGTATCAGGAAAAACGGCCGGTACATGTATGTGTACCGGCCGTTTATATAAACGTCGCAATCATCTATTTCAGAACCCGTTCCACATACTCTCGGTAATCCTTCACCTCCGGCTTGTATTCATCCGAATCGAAGAGCGGGGATGATATTATGTAGTCGGCCGTCGAACGGTCGATTGCCGTCGGGACATTGTAGAGTGTGGCAAGTCTCAATAGGGCCTTGACATCCACGTCGTGCGGCTGTGCCGACATCGGGTCCCAGAAGAATATCAGGGCATCGATCTGTTCGTTGGCGATGAGCGAGCCCAACTGCTGGTCTCCGCCGAGCGGGCCGGACTTCAACTTGACAATCTCGAGTTCCGATCGGGACTCCCCGTCAGCGGTATCGTCGGCATGCCCGAGCAGGGTCTTCTCGACCATCTTTCCGGTGGTTCCGGTGCATATCAGTCTGTGGGTGCGCAACTTCGCGAAGTTCCAGTCAACCCATTCGGCAAGGTCGCGCTTCATATTGTCGTGGGCGACCAGAGCCAGAGTCTTGATACGTTTCATATTAGGCATTTTTCAATATATAGTCGCTGTCTATACCCGTTTAGGTCCGGAATCGGTCGTTCTAATCTCCCTCCACGATGGAACGGATGTTCTGAATCAGCATCGAGACTGCAACGGAGTTGAATCCGCCCTCCGGAATGATGACATCCGCATAGCGCTTCGATGGCTCGACAAACTCCTCGTGCATCGGCTTCACGGTGGTGGTGTATTGCGTAATCACCGACTCCATCGACCTTCCGCGGTCGCGTACGTCACGCAGGATACGTCGTGCGAGACGGATGTCGGCATCGGTATCGACATACACCTTTATATCCATGAGGTCGCGCAATTCCTTGTTCTCGAAGATGAGTATTCCGTCGATGATTATGACTTTCGACGGCTTCACCGACACGGTTTCGCTCGTACGGTTGTGCTCGACGAACGAGTATACCGGCCGCTCGATCGGCACATTGCTCTTGAGCGTACGCACATGTTCCACCAGCATATCGGTGTCGAAAGCCTGCGGGTGGTCATAATTGAGCTTGGTCCTCTCCTCATATGAGAGTTCGGGATGCGCCTTGTAGTAGTAGTCGTGGCACAGTGTAACGACATCGTCTTCACCAAAGGCCTCTTGGAGACGCTTTACGAGGGTGCTCTTTCCGGAGCCGGTGCCGCCGGCGACACCTATTACTGTCACTTCCATAACGTAGGGTATTTAAAACACAGGACGGCTCATTTCCATGCAGCCGTCCTGTGCAATTTGTCAAGCGTCGATATTGGCGTAATGCGCATTCTTCTCGATGAATTCGCGTCGTGGAGCGACATCGTCACCCATAAGCATCGAGAATATCCTGTCGGCTTCGGCCGCGTTCTCTATCGAGACCTTTCGCAGGATTCGCGTATCCGGGTTCATGGTGGTTTCCCACAACTGGTGTGCGTTCATCTCACCCAAACCTTTGTATCGCTGGATGTGCACGCCCTTCGAACCGAACTCCTCGACGATTGCGTCACGCTCCTTCTCCGTCCAGCAGTAACGCTCGCGGTTGCCCTTCTTTACGAGATAGAGCGGCGGGGTAGCGATATATACGTGTCCGTTTTCGATGAGCTCCTTCATCTTGCGGAAGAAGAACGTAAGCATCAGGGTCGCGATGTGCGAACCGTCGACATCGGCATCGGTCATGATTATGATTTTGTCGTAACGCAGCTTTTCGAGATTCAGCGCCTTGCTGTCCTCTTCCGTACCTATCGTGACACCGAGTGCGGTGAACATGTTCTTTATCTCTTCGTTCTCCCACATCTTGTGCTCGAGAGCCTTCTCTACGTTGAGAATCTTTCCGCGCAGAGGCATTATGGCCTGGAAATTACGGTCGCGGCCCTGTTTTGCCGTACCGCCTGCAGAGTCTCCCTCGACGAAGAATATCTCGGCGATGGAGCGGTCGCGGCTCGAGCAGTCGGCAAGTTTGCCCGGCATTCCTGCTCCGGAGAGCGGGCTCTTGCGCTGTACGGCCTCTCGTGCCGAGCGTGCGGCATGACGTGCCGTAGCTGCCAGAATAACCTTCTGCACAATGGCGCGGGCATCCTTCGGATGCTCTTCCAGATAATTTGCCAGCGCAGCCGACATAGCCTGGTCCACAGCTGCCGCGACCTCGTCGTTTCCGAGTTTGGTCTTGGTCTGTCCTTCGAACTGCGGCTCTGCCACCTTTACCGATATTACGGCCGTCAAACCCTCGCGGAAATCGTCTCCGTTAATCTCGAACTTGATTTTCGACAACAGTCCCGAATCGTCGGCGTATTTTTTCAGCGTACGCGTGAGTGCACGGCGGAATCCGGTCAGATGCGTTCCGCCCTCTACGGTATTGATGTTGTTCACATACGAATGTACGTTCTCCGAATAGGAGTTGTTGTACTGCATGGCCACCTCCACCGGAACACCGTTTCGTTCGGTGTCAAGATATATTATCGAGTCGATAATCGGCTCTCCGCGCGTTGCATCGAGATATTTGACGAACTCCTTCAGACCCTCATCCGAATGGAATGTCTGGCTCACGTATTGTCCGTCATCGTCCTTCTCACGCTTGTCGGTTATGCTCAGCGTAATGCCCTTGTTCAGGAATGCCAGCTCACGCAGACGGTTTGCGAGAATATCGTACTTGTATTCGGTCGTATGCGTGAATATCTTCTCGTCAGGCTTGAAGGTTATTGTCGTTCCACGGTCGGTGCACTCCCCGATAATCTCCACTCCGGAGGTAGGTGCACCTTCACTGTAGGTCTGCCTGTATATCTTGCCGCCTCGGTGTATCTCCGCAACCAGCAGCGTCGAGAGTGCGTTCACGCACGACACGCCGACACCGTGAAGACCTCCGGACACCTTGTAGCTGCCCTTGTCGAACTTTCCGCCGGCATGCAGCACCGTCAGAACCACTTCCAAGGCCGACTTTCCCTCTTTCTCATGGAAATCGGTAGGGATTCCTCGGCCGTTGTCGCGGACCGTTATGGAGTTGTCTTCGTTGATTGTTACCTGTATGTTGTTGCAGAATCCGGCCAAAGCCTCGTCTATGGAGTTGTCGACAACCTCGTACACGAGATGGTGCAAGCCCTTCTCTCCGATGTCGCCTATATACATCGCCGGACGTTTGCGCACCGCCTCAAGTCCTTCGAGGACCTGGATGTTCGATGCGGAATACTCTTCGCTCTGGTCTTTTCTTACGTTTGTCGATTCGGTGTCCATGTTGAAATATTACGGTTGGGTCATTTCCCTGTTAAACGTACAAAGATACTCTTTTTTTTCGAATCGGGCAACAATCAAATCGAAGATTTGTCCCCGAGAAGTTCGTTGATGTCGATTTCCCTGATCCTGTTGTGCGAGAACAGAATTGTCCGCGACGGATAACTCTCTATGAACGACGTGTTGTGCGTGGACATTATGACTGCCGTGCCGCTGGCCGCAATATCGTGAAACAGCCGCACAATGCTGTCGGCCGTAACCGGGTCGAGATTGCCAGTCGGCTCGTCCGCGAGTATCAGCTTCGGAGAGTTGAGCAGTGCCCGCGCGATGACCAGGCGCTGCTGTTCGCCTCCGGAGAGCTCGAACGGCATCTTGTAGTGCTTCATCTCCAGCCCGACAAGTCGCAGAACCTGCTCTATCCTGGCATTTATCTCCATATCGCGCTTCCAGCCCGTGGCCTTCATGACGTAACGCAGGTTCTCGAACACATTCCGGTCCGTAAGGAGCTGCAGGTCCTGGAAGACTATACCGATGTTGCGGCGCAGATAGGGTATGTTCTTGCGCTTGAGCCTGCGCAGCCCGAATCCGGCAACCTCTCCCTCGCCCTTGAGCAGGGGGATCTCCGCATAGAGCGTTTTGAGCAGCGAACTCTTTCCGCTTCCGACACGGCCAATAAGATATACGAATTCACCCTTCGACACCTCGAGGTTTACATCCGCAAGAACCAGCTCGCCGTCCCGCATGCATGTCCGCTCCGAAAGGTTCGAAAACGGGTCGTCCGTATGGTATATGTCAACCCCCTTGAGGCTGACCACGCAATCATTTGCTCCTGTCATAACAAATCCGTATTTGTTTGTTGCAACCGCCGGCGGAATCTGTCCGCAGCCCGCATATATCGGTCAAAGGTAGCGATTTTTCACCGATTCCGCAACGGTTCGGGGGCTGTTTTTGAGGTGCGGGAGACATATATTTTGCAATTTGTCGGCGATTGCGTATCTTTGCCGCGAAGTTTCCGATGGAACCTCTCCCGATTCGAAAGGGGGTGACCGGTTTTGACAGCAGGCAGAGTTCGATCGTAAGCACGCCGAGCATTGTGTGGGGTCTCGTAAATCACAACACTCGAACTACAAATGGCAATAACAGCTATGCACTCGCTGCCTAATTTTCAGGGAAAATTGGCTTAATCGTCGGGTCCAAGGAGATTCGATGACGAGTATCCCGGGCAACCGTTCCACCCTTTAACGGTTGTCCATACGGGGTATCGAAAATTTAGGGCGGGCACGGTATATGCCTCGAATGCCGTGCGGGACAAAGAGGCTGGGATTCGTGTTTGGCTGCCGCCTGCCGGGCACGGATAGGAGGATTAAACGGCGGCTAAGCGTGTAGAAAGCCTTCGGGTTCCTTGTTTGGACGCGGGTTCGACTCCCGCCACCTCCACAAAGACGACAACGGCGCAGGATTAAGCATCCCGCGCCGTTGTTATTATTGCGTTTGCAGTCAGCGCATCCCTTTTCCGTCGTTTTCAGACCGTTTCGGAGCGAACGCGCATCCGTCGCACGACCCTCCGCATCCGCCGCACGGATTATCCTTACGGCGTACCGTCCGTACAATCCACCGAACGGTCAGCGCCGCAACGACAACACCTATGGCTGCAACAGCCAGCTCCTGCCAGTTTTCCATGTCAGAATAACAACAATGCAACGTGATATGCCGCGAAGGCAAGGACCCATGCAAGGGCCGTGCTGTATACGGCGAGCCCTGCGGCCCATTTCCATCCGCTCTCCGACGCTATTGCGATTATGGTGGCAAGACAAGGGAAATACAGCAGCGAGAAGACGAGCAATGCGATTGCCGACGCCGAATCGAAATCCCCGCTTGCCGCGAGCCTGGAGTTGAGCGAAGCCGTATTTCCGCCCTCTGCCTCGGCAATCTCCCCGTCGCTACCGGCATAAAGCACGCCAATGGTGCTGACCATTATCTCCTTGGCTGCAACACCTGATATCACCGACACGCTCGCCTTCCAGTTGAGCCCGAGCGGTTCGAAAACCGGCTCGCAGAAACGACCGACACGTCCTATGTAGGAGTTCTCGTAGTGCTGCTCCACGGTTTCATTCTCGGTGCGCATCGGGAAGTAGCTCAGGAACCATATTACGATCGAGGCAACGAGTATCAGGCCGCCCATCTTGCGCAGATACTGCACACACTTCTCCCACATGTGGGATACGGTGGCCTTTACGGTCGGGATGCGGTATGGCGGCAGCTCCATCACGAACGGAGTCTCGTCCACCTTGAAGAAGAAACGCCGCATGAGCCTTGCCGTAAGCATCGCCGCAAGGATTCCAAGCAGATATATTCCGAACATCACCGTTCCCGAGTGCGTCGGGAAGAATGTTCCGATAAGCAGGATGTATATCGGCAGCCTTGCGCTGCAGGACATGAACGGAATGATGAGCGTCGTGATAAGGCGGCTGCTTCGGCTCTCTATGGTACGTGTTGCCATTACGGCCGGGACGTTGCACCCGAATCCCATGATGAGCGGAATGAACGACTTCCCGTGGAGTCCCATCTTGTGCATAACCTTGTCCATGATGAAGGCCGCACGGGCAAGATACCCCGAATCCTCCATGAACGAAATGAACAGGTAGAGTATGATTATATTCGGCAGGAAGACAATCACGCTGCCAACGCCGCCGATGATTCCGTCGACAATCATGTCCTTGAAGACCCCGTCGGGCATCCATCGGCTTACCCCCGTGCCGATGAGTTCGACGAGCGACTCTATCCACTCCTGCGGATAGGCTCCGAGCGCGAAGGTGCAGTAGAACATCAGCCACATTATGAAAAGGAACACCGGATATCCCCATATCCTGTGCGTCACGATCCTGTCGATGTAGTTGGTCAGGTCGCGCGGATTCTCCCTTCCGGCTTTGAACGTCTCCCGCAGCGCACCCGATATGAACCCGTACTTCTGATTGGCGAAGACGGTCTCGGCATCCTCCTCTTCTCCGAGGTCGTGTTTGAGATGCAGTTTCTCGCGTTCGCAGAGCTTCTCCCACTCCGGATAGTGTTCACACCCCTGAAGGAGTTTGCATATCTCCGCGTCACCTTCCAGCATCTTCATGGCGAAGTAGCGCGGCGGGAAGTATTTCGGAAGTTCGTCACGGTACTTGTTGAGCGAGCGGTTGAGGGTCTGCACGCTCTCCTCGATTATTCCCTGGTTTATGTGGACATGCCTTACACGCTCGTCCCGGTTCTCGTATACGGCGATTATGGTGTCGAGAAGCTCCTTTATTCCGCGGCCGGTACGGCCGACGACCGGAACCATCGGGACTCCCATCATCTTTCCGAGATTGTCGTAATCGAGTTCTGCTCCGGAAGCCTCCAGCTCGTCATACATGTTGAGAGCGACGACCATCCGCTGGCTCATGTCGATAAGTTCGGCTGTCAGGTAGAGGTTGCGTTCGAGATTCGACGCCACAACGACGTTCAGCACAATATCCGGCATGTTCTCGGCAAGGTGGCGGCGCACATAGAGCTCCTCGGGCGTATATGCCGAAAGGGCGTATGTGCCGGGAAGATCGGTTATGTTGAGATAGTATCCGCGATAGGTACAGTGGCCGGTCTTTGCATCCACCGTGACGCCGCTGTAATTGCCCACATGCTCCCTGGCGCCCGCGATACGGTTGAAGAGCGATGTCTTGCCGCTGTTCGGGTTGCCGACAAGGGCTATGTTGATGCTTTTTGCTATTCTGGAGCTGGAGAGTACGGAATCTCCTGCAGAATTATCCTTGCCGTTCGCCGCACCTCCCGACAACTCCCTGTCGATTCTAGACTCTTCGTCGGATATTACCTCCACCATGTCGGCTTCGGAACGGCGCAGCGAAATCTTGTATCCCATAATCTGGTATTCGATAGGATCCTTGAGCGGTGCGTTCAGCACAACCGACACCTTTGATCCGCGGACGAATCCCATCTCCATTATTCTCCGCCTGAATCCGCCGTGTCCCAGCACTTTTACGACTGTGGCCGATTCGCCGGTTTTAAGTTCGGATAGACGCATATTGCCGATAATTTTCGGCAAAGGTAACTCAAAATTTATATATCTACAATCGCTATTGCATGCTATTTTTCCTCCACCTTCACCCATCCGCCGCCGAGAGCCTTGCACAGGTTGACATAATTTATGCACTGCTGCGCCGCAAGGTCCACGAACTGCATCCGGGAGTCGTAAAGTGTGCGTTCCGCATCTATGACATCGAGATATGCCGACATACCGCTGTCGTACAGCAAAGAACTCATCAGTGCGATGCGCCGGTTCGTCCTTACAAGCTCAGCATAACGTTCGGTCTGCTCCCTGTAGGATGCGATGCCGGCAAGTGCGGTCTCCACATCCGAGAGGGCCGTCAGGCATGCCTGCTCATACGCGAGTGCACTCTGCATGTAGCGCTCCTTCGCCACGGCTTCGCGGTTTCTGAGGGCTCCGAACTGCAACAGCGGCATGAGTATGCCTCCCGTTGCACTCCACACGGCGGATTCACCGGAAAACAGATTCCGCAGGGCATCCGACGCAAGCCCTCCGCCTCCGGTTAGGGATATGGAAGGGAACCTGGCACTGCGGGCCAGCCCAGCCTCCGCCGCAGCCTGCTTCATCTGGAAATAGGCCTCCATCACGTCGGGCCGGCGGTGCAGCATGTCGGACGGCAGCCCTACGGGAATCTCTATCCGCCCGTATCCGGATATGCCGGTGGAGTCTTCCGGTATCTCCAGATCGGATTCCGGTGTCTTGCCGAGCAGCACCTTCAACGAGAGCACGGTCTGCGCCACGGCCCGTTCATATTGCGGGATATCGGCCTCCGCCGTATACACAAGGCTCATCGCCTGTTCGCGGTTGACGCCTGTAATCATCCCGTGGACATACATCGAATCTATCAGCGCGGCCGACTCGCGCCGCAGCTGCCAGCTGCGTTCGGCAATATCCAAATCTTCACGGTAGCGAAGCAGGGTGAAGTAGGCCGTCGCCACCTCGGCGGCAAGCGACAGCCTGACTCCTCGGTATGCCCACTCGGCATATCCGATTCCGGCGCGGGCCGACTCCTTGGTGTGGCGCAGCTTCCCGAAAAGAGGGATCTCCCAACTTACACTCCCTTCGAGGCCGTATTGCTGGCGTATCTTCGGCGGTCGGGAATAGGAAGCCCCCGCATCAACGGAGATACCTGCTGACGGCAGCAGCCCGGCACGCACGGCCTTGAGGTTGTATCGCGCCTCCTCTATTCTCGATGCGGCTGCGGCAAGATCGCGGTTTGCGGCGAGTGCCGTATCGATCAGCCTGTTCAGCGTAGAGTCTCCGAAAATCAGCCACCACTCGTCTGCCAGGCCCGATGTGTCGCGGCCGAGGCTGTCGCCATACATGTAGGTCTTCGGGACATCCATCTTCGGTGCGTAGAGTTTCGGCGAGCAGCCGAAAAGGAGCACGGTGCACAAAAAGAGGCCCGACATGTTCGTCCTTGCTCTCATTTTATCTCGTTTTTGTCTCTCTTCTTCTCGAATCCGGCGAACTGCGCCACAAGGTAATAGAGCGCAGGGTAGAGGAAAATCCCGGCAGCCGTGGCAAGGGTCATCCCGCCGAGCAGGGCAACGCCGATTATGTTGCGGGCCGTGGAGTAGACTCCGTCGGCAAACACCAACGGCATGATGCCGAGGATGAAGGCGAGTGCAGTCATGAGTATCGGGCGTACGCGCAGTTTCGCCGCGCCGACCGTAGCGTCGAACAGCGACATCTTCTCCTCGAAAAAGAGTTTGTCCGCATATTCGACGACAAGAATGGCGTTCTTCGCAGCCAGACCTATGAGCATGACCAGCGATATCTGCAGGTATATGTCGTTGATGAAGACTGGGTCGAACATGTGTGCTATCCACATGAAGAGCAGTGAACCGGCCACGGCAAGCGGAACGCTCAATAGGATCGACACCGGAAGCCCCCAGCTCTCATAGAGTGCCGAAAGTATGAGGAATACAAACACTATTGCAATGAAGTATACCGAGAAACTCTTTTTCGACTCCGAGTTCTCCTGGAACGACACGCCGCTCCACGAAAATCCCAAATCCTTCGGCAACACCCTCTCCGCTGTCTCCGATACGGCCTCCATCGCCTGTGCGGTGGATGTTCCCGGCGAAGGATCTGCCGTGATGCCTATGGAGTTGAGCAGGTTGAACTGCGACACAAAGCCTGCGCCCACCGTGTCCCTGACCTTGACGAAGGCCGAAAGCGGCACGCTGGCTCCGTCGGACGTATTGATGAAATAGCTGTCGAACGACTGTGAGTTCTGCCTGTATTCGGGCGCAGCCTGGACATATGTCTGATACAGCTGTCCGAATTTGTTGAAGTTGTTTATGTAGCGTCCGCCGAGCAGGGCCGATGTCTGGGAATAGAGTTCCGAAAGGGATACGCCCTTTATCATGGCCTGCTGTTTGTCTATTTCGAGCCTGCGTTGCGGGATTCCGTTGTCGAACTGCATCGATACAGATGCGAATGCCTGGTTGTTTTTCAGGGAATCCATCAGCGCCCCGGCCCCCTGCGCAAGGTATCCGGTGCCGCGACCGCCCAGGTCCTGTACCTCGAACGTCACTCCGGATGTCACGCCGAGGCCCGGTATCGACGGCTGCACGAAGGCATAGCAGTCGGCTGCCGGCTCCTCCGCGTACAGGCTTCCGTTGAGCATGTCGGCGAGTTTCATCGCCGAGAGTTTGCGGTCGGAGAAAGGTACGAGCTTGACGAATATTATCCCGCAGTTCGTTGCGGCGACGCCGGCAATCATGTTGAATCCGGCCACGGCAGCGGAGGAATCGACCTCCGGCAAACGTTTTAGCAGCGAATCGACCCTGTTCATCACGCACTGCGTCTCCGGCAGCGACGTGGCGTCGGGAGTCTTGACGAAGACCGTAATGAAGCCCTGGTCCTCTTCCGGAAGGAAGCCTGCCGGCAGGCGCACCCATATCAGGGCTATCGCCGCAAAAAGCGCCGCCACGACAGATGCCGTCAGCCCCGTACGGCGCACGAGCGATTCGGTGCGGAGCGAATAGCGTATCATGAACCTGTCGAAATGGCGGTTGAACGCGCCGAAGAGGCCCTTCGTCGCCGGTTTGCGCGGTTTCAGCAATATGGCGCACAAGGCAGGCGAAAGTGTAAGGGCATTCAGAGTCGAGAGCATAACCGACACCGAAATAGTCACGGCGAACTGCTGGAACAGCCGTCCGGTTATGCCTCCGGAGAAGGAGACTGGGATGAATACCGCCAGAAGCACTATTGAGGTTGCTATTACGGGCGACGACACCTTCTTCATAGCCTCCACGGTGGCCTCGCGGGGCTCCATTCCCTTCTCGATGTTCACCTGCACGGCCTCGACCACGACGATGGCGTCGTCCACCACAAGCCCCACGGCCAGGACCATTCCGAGCAGCGAGACGATGTTTATCGAGAATCCGAGCAGCGGGAATGCCATGAAGGTACCCACGAGCGACACCGGTATTGCCACCAGCGGGATAAGCGTCGCACGCCAGTCCTGGATGAAGAGGTATATTATGAGAATAACGAGCAGCAGGGCGATGACAAGTGTCACGATAATGTCGTCGATGCCCGCCATTATGCTGTCGGTGCTGTCCACGATGGTCGCATAGGCCACACCGTCGGGGAATCGCTCCGAAAGACGCGACATTTCGGCCTTGACCGCATTGCCGACATCGACGGCATTGCTGCCCGGCTCCTGATATATGACCATGACTGCCGTAGGCTTGCCGTTGAAGAGCGATGAGGAGCCGTAGTTCCGGCTTCCGAGCTCCACATCGGCCACATCGGAGAGCAGAACCTGTCCTCCGTCCGGCAGCGTACGGACGACTATCTCCGAGAACTCCTCGGGAGATGAAATCTGCGGAGGCATCGTAACGGTATATGTATATTGGGTCGTCTCGGGCGACGGCTCGGCGCCGAACTGTCCGGCGGGGTATATGCCCGACTGTGCGGCCACGGCAGAGGTGACATCATCCACCGACAGCCCGTAGTAGTGCAGCACGTCCGGACGCAGCCATATGCGCATTGCATACTCTCCGGCCCCCATTATCGACACCTTGCCCACGCCGTTTATCTTGAGCAGATTGTTCTGTATGTTGATGTAGGCGTAATTGGACAGGAATCCGTCATTGTAACGGCCGTCGCTGTAAAGCGCATAGACCATCAGGAATCCGGTCTGCGTCTTCTTCGTCGTGACACCCTGCTGCGTAACGGCTGCCGGCAGTTCGGCCGTAGCCGTGGCCACGCTGTTCTGGGTCAGTACGGCATCCATGTCGGGATCGGAGCCTATGTCGAATGTCACCTGCAGCGTCATCGACCCGTCGTTGGCGCTCGTCGACTGCATGTAGAGCATGTCGCTCACACCCATGACACTCTGTGCGACAGGAATGGCCACAGCATTGTTCACCGTCTCGGCATCGGCGCCGTTATATGTCGCCGAAACCTCCACCACCGGCGGCGTGATGTCCGGATACTGCTCGATAGAGAGGTTGAACATCGATATTATGCCCAGCAGGACAATTATAACCGCCATCGATATGGCGAATATCGGTCTGTATATGAAAAACCTATTCATAATCGCTGTTCTTAACCGGTATGACCTTCATCCCGTTGCGCAGTTTGAGGCTTCCGTACAATGCGACCTCCTCTCCGGCCGAGAGGCCGTCGGTCACGGCCCACATGCCGCCGTATGCACCGCCGAGCGACACCTCCCTGAACTCGGCCGTACTGTCCGGGCGTATGACCCATACCGAATTCACGTTCTGCGTCTGGCTTATGCAGCGTTGAGGCACCATGACACATGGCGTCCCCCGGCCAACGTTTGCGCATACGCGTGCGAACTGCCCGGCCTTGAGCGAATAGTCGGGATTGGGGAAGGAGACAACAATTATAATTGTGCCCATTGAATCCGAAATATTCGTCTTGGTGTAGTTGTACATGCCGTCGATGGGGTAGCGCGTACCGTCGGCAAGGTAGAGCACAATGTCCGAGAGCAGTCCCCGGTTATCGTATGTGAATGTCTTGCGTCCGGAATACTCCAGATATTGCTGCATGGGGATTGAGAGGTTTACACCGACAGTGTCCACGTTCTGGATCGTCGTCAGCGTCGAGAACTGCGTTCCGGGACCCACGAAATCGCCTATGTGCGCATCGGTCGAGGATATAATCCCGTCTATGGCCGCATATATGTCGGCATATCCGAGCTCCAGTTCCGCATTGGAGAGAGCCTGCTCCGCGGAATTCACGGCAGCCTCCGCCGCCATGTATTCGGCCGTATACTGGTCGAACTGCGACTGGCTTATGGCATCGATGCCGACCAGAGGCACGGCACGTTCGTAATTGTTCTTCGCCTCTATTGCTCGGGCGCGGGCCGATTCGAGCGCCGCCTTTGCCGAAAGCATGTTCGCACGCTGGGTCTTTCCGTCTATTCTGAATATGAGCTGCCCCTTGTGCACGGGCATTCCGCTGCTGAAGAGTGTCGCCGTGAGATAGCCGCTTATGCGAGGCTGCACGACCGATTCGTAGTTCGAACCGATATGCCCGATGTAGGTTTTGCGGTTCGGCAGGGTGTCGGACAACACCTCGAAGGTTTCGATGCGCATCGGCGTCGGACGGTCCTGCCCGTCCACGGTGCGGCATGACACACACAGTGAGATTGTTGCAACGACAATTGAAAGGATTTTGTACATGATGTCCGGATTTTTATTCCGGCATCGACAAAAAACATACCGAAGAGACCCTTTCAAAAGGTCCGTATGGTCAAAAAAATGGATGTTTGTGTTGTAAATGCTTGTTTTATACGAAAAACATTTTTATATTTGCTACAACAAACCACAAACATTTTTATAGTTATGAAAGAGTTAGTAGAAAAAGTCAACGCTCAGATCGCCTTGTTACAGGCAAACGCGGCTGCTCAGTTGGAGAAGAATAACAAGGCTGCAGGCACCCGTGCCCGCAAAGCCGCCCTTGAACTTTCCAAACTTCTGAAAGAGTTCCGCAAGGTATCGGTGGAAGAGGCTAAGAAATAAGCCGTTCCGACACTTAATACTCGAAACGACAGGCTGTCCCGTATAAACGATGGACAGCCTTTGATTTTTTTGTGATTATGACCGGAGATGGATTTCGGAGATGTCTTTGTCGGGGCGACGGACCCGAAGTATACAAACCTCGGACAATAACGATCAAGGCAACGTTATGCCGTGCGCCGCAAAATGCATCATGTCGTTATCGTTCAACCCGATATGTTCGTCGAACGGTTCCGCTTCACAATGATCATTAAGGTAGTAGCGCCGGGCATTCAAGTCGAACGTCCCGCTGACAAGAGATACGCTCCTGTCGACATACCGGCTCTCTATCGATGCCATATCTGCCAGGGTATGGAACATGGAGTGGGTTGTAGCCGGGGCCCACATGTTCCTGACTGCAGCATCCCGCTTCTCAGGATATCGTTTTGCATACGACTCCGAGAACCACACCAGACATGGAACATGCAACTGGTAATACGTCACCGTAGGTGATGCATGCAGGAACCTTTCGCGATCGTCGTCTAGGATGTCCTCACCGTGATCGGAGCAGTATACGAGGGCGGAACATACGTCCAGCGACCCGATATAATCGAGTATCTCGTTTATCACGTAATCCGTATATACGATAGAGTTGTCGTAAGCGTTTACGATCATCTCCACGTTCTGCTTTATGATCGACACGTCATTATCGGGTCTGAACTTCGCAAATTCGCGCGGATAACGCTGATGATAACTGAAATGAGAACCGTAGCAATGGAGTATGAACAGCAGATCGGCATCATCCTCGCTCTCTATTATACGCTTCATCATGCGCAGCAACTGTATGTCGTATCTCGGTGCGCCGATATACATGCGTTCGTCTGCTTCATTGGCCAACAGGTCGACCATGGCACCCTGCGGCGCCTGATTCGATATGAAATAGGTCCTGAATCCGGTCTCACCGAACAGTTCGGCCAAACCTTTTCTTTCATATATTTCGTCGTGATTCTCCGCGCCAACGCTCGACAGGAACATCGGGACGCTTTTGTGGGTCGTATTGCTTTGGGTCAGTACGTTCCGCATCACGACAATGTCGTTGCGCCTTTTCAGCAGCGGATTCGTCTCTCGTTCGTATCCGTACATCTCCCAGTTTGCGGCCCTCGACGCCTCTCCGATCATATAGATGTATATCTCGCGCTTTTTCGGATTGTCCGACCTCGATGCATAATATGAGAAGTCCTTCGATGTGACCTCGTAATTCTGTATCTTATGCTGAATGGAGAGACACAGTTCAAGATTATAGAGCACATTCACCGGGAAGACCTCCTTTATCAAAATATTGTCATTGGCCTTCAGGCTCGCCGGTATCAGGGCAAGACCGCCAAGGCCCATGACGCCCAATCCCGAAAAAACGAACCATTTGCGCATCTTCTGCGTTATGCGGTAACGCCTGTGTGCGGCAAATACGGCATATACCGCAATCGGGCCGTATATCAGAAGCACTATCGTGATTGCCGGCGTTATGTTGGTCAGCAGCTCCGAGGCTTCGCCAGGATTTGTCGTTATGAGATTGGTGAACATGTCCGTGGCGATGATCGAATTTCCGAACAGGTAGAGCAAGACGATCTGGAACGAACACAGAATCATGACCCATATGAGCATCAGTACTGAGAAACCCGTTCGACGTATCGAGGCGCCGACGGTCATATAGAATCCGAGGGGCAGAAGCAGTCCCGCAATTATCGACCATGCTCCATACATTTCGGTCTTTGCGAGCACGAAATTGGGGATCATAGCCGTGAGTATGAAATACAAAAGCAGCGCCAATGCCTTACGTGACGGTGCGAGCCTGAATTTACGTCTGTCCATGTCAGAAAGCTTCGTTGACCGATACCAAAAATCCGTTTATGAGTTTTCCCTGCACCTTTCCGCCCATTCCGTAATCGAATCTCACGTTCACGCGGTTCTTGAACTCCCACCGCAATCCGACGCCATAGTTAGGCATCGTATGTCCCCAGTCGAACGCCGAGAAGCCATGAAATATGTTTCCGGCTCCGCCCCAGAAGGTCATTCCGATGCGTCGCCATATCCTCTGGCGCAGTTCGGCCTGCACCATTATGACATTAAGGTCGGAAAAACGGCCCTCGTAATATCCGCGCATGCGCTGCGAACCGCCCATCTGTGCATAGAACGTCCACGGCGTGCCTGCACTGTTGAACTCTCCGTAGAGGTCCAGGGCAAGGACTCCGCCTTTCCACAGCTTCTGATAGTAGTCCGCTATGGCCTTAACCGTCCATGTCGTGGAGCCGGCACTTCCGAATGCCTTCGGACGAATCATCCCCTGTACGGAGACGTAGACGCCCTTGTATGGATTAGGGATGAAGTCACGCGAATCGTACTCCAGAATCAGCGAAAGGCCAGTCGCCGAGTAATGGCTCTTATAGTCCCCGATGTAAGCCGGTTTGCCGAGCCTTTTGCCGCTGTACGCATAGTCGAAGTTAAGCAGCACACCGGCATATGTATTCCGGAACATACGGTGCAGGTACTTGACCTCGAACTGATATTTGTTGGATATGTACTTGGTGCGTTCGTTTGTCATGGCCGCCTCGTAGCCAAGTCCCCAGAAATATGTCGGCTGCGACTGGAAGCTGACCTGATACGACAGTCTGTCCCGGTTATCCTTGAAGATGTTGTTTCCCTCGACTCCGACCTTGTAGAAACCTATAACCGACGCCGTGGCATATATCGATATGTCCGAAGCCGGCAGGTCGCGGTTCGTCTTATCGATGCGGTAGAGTCCCGCGGCAAGCACACCGAGGCTGAAATTGGTCTCCGCAGAGTAGCTCGGACCGAGAACGAACGAGAAGTCTATCTTCTTGTCGAAACTCTTGTCTACGGAACTCTCGGCAAAATAGTTTATTATGCGGCGGATGAAGTTCGGCTTCTTCTTTGCAGACACCGAATCAATGGCTGCCGCCATGACAGCCGAGTCCGGGAATTCATACGGTGTATACCTGTATTTTATAGTGTCGCGGCCAGTCACAAGGATACTGTCAGCACTGTTCCCGGCCGAAATTTTCCCGACCGAAAACAGCAACAGCACTGCCATTACGGCTATGGCTGCAACATAGCGCATCATCAATGACGGTAAAGGTCCACAACTTTATAGAACTCCTCCTTGTCCGCCTCGCTCAACTCTCCCTTCTTCATATAGACAAGTTCGCCCTCCTTAGTCACAATCATAAGCACGAACAGGTTGTTGCAGTCGCCGAGTCCCCACTTTTCGCGCAGTGCACCTGTCTGGTCTGCGAGGACCGTGGCACCGTTCTTCTCCGTACGCTTGCGTGCCAGAGAGCGCACAATCGAGTTCGGAAGTCCCGAATCCTTCAGGTTGAGTATTCCGAATCCGTATATCCCGTCACCTTCGGCGCGGTGGTTCTCCTCAAGGTCTTCCGTAAACTCCTGGTTCTGCTTGTGGCGGTCTGGGTCAATATAGAATATCATGAGGTTCTTTTCACCCCACATCGGGAGAGTGGTTGCCTCTCCTTTAAGATCGAGTATGCTCACGTTTTCCACCTTGTGTGGAAGTTTCACCTCCTGGGCGCTGCATGCGAGCGAAACGGTCGCCGCCGCAACGAAAACAAGTCCTTTGATTGTCATCTTTTCAATTTCCGTTAGTTCCGGCAAATATAGACATAATTTTCAATAATCGCCCGATTAAAACTAATTAGGACTTTTTTTGCGATAAAATAATAAAGGAACGTACATGGAGTAGCTCCCTCCGCCGGATATTGCGAGAAATACATATATGCCAATATAGAGCACCTGGCGTTCCACTCCGATCCATCCGTACGTCGGGTATACGAGGAATATGTCGACGAACATGCCGACGGCCATCACAATGGCTGCGAGCCGTACGAAGACACCCGAAATTATCATCAGCGCAAACGCGGCCTCAAGCACCGTGAATATCACGAAGGTCACCGCCGGGCTGTCGAAGAGCAGTCCGGGGAATCCGGATACCGAGGCGTTGTACTCCTGCAGTTTGCCGATGACGTGCAGCATCAGCACCGCACCTATGAACAGCCGCATGTATAATACGGCCACATCCATTCTGCCGGTCCTGGCGGACGTTCCGCCGGACACTCCCGATTTTCCATACATGCCCCTGTACAATGCAATAAACATTCCGCAATTTGTAATATCTTTGCGCCATGAAACATCGCATTCTCTTCGTCTGCCTCGGAAACATATGCCGTTCCCCGGCCGCAAACGGAATTCTCGAACACATGGCGGCTGCCCGCGGCATGGGCGGCGATATCCGTGTCGACTCGGCCGGCACCTATTCCGGCGAGGCCGGAAGCCTTCCCGACCCGAGGATGCGGCGGGCGGCCCTGCGGCGCGGATACGATCTCACGCACCGTGCAAGGGTCATACGCCGCGACGACTTCGGGCGGTTCGACATGATAGTCACGATGGATGAGTCAAACTACGAATCCGTATGCCGGATGGCGCCCGACAGAGGTTCCCTGGAGAAGGTTTTCCGGATGAGGGAGTTTCTGACCGGATTCCCGGGCTGGAAATATGTACCCGACCCGTACTATGAAGGGCCGCAGGGATTCGAGTTCGTGCTGGACATGCTGGAAGAGGGCTGTGCCAACATACTCGAATATATAACAAAAAGGGGATAGCATGAAGCATCCCCTTTTTTGTTAGGTCCTACAGGCTCGCCTTCAGAAGTCGAGTCCGGCATTGAACTGCACGACGTTAGACATCGGCAATCCCTTTTTGGCCATCGAATACGACACGTCGAACTGTATGTGGAAGAATCGTACGCCGAGACCTATCGAGCCATAACTGCACATCTTCGAGAAGTAGCCTCCGCAACGGAATCTCAACAGCTGCATCAGCGTATATTCGAATCCGACGCCACCGAAGAGACCGCTTGCCGCATCAGGCAGGAAACAATACCCGACCTGGGCGGTTGTCTCCACCCAGTGCGAATCCCTCACCGGGAGAAACAGCGATGAACCGGCAATCAGCGAAAGCGGTTGCACGCAATCCGCATCCTTCCACCAGTTGAACCCGACATTGGATATCTTCGCGCCAATGTTTACGGCTGACCCCTCGAAAATCGCCAGTGGGATTCTCGACATTACGCCCACGTCGAAACCGAGCGCGTCCGATTTCCGCGATATGCCGTCATCCGCATGGATGTATCGCAGAGTAACCGCCAATGCGGTATTCCCGCTCACGCGGTAACCGTATGCGAGATCGAAGGCCTTCTCGCCCGGACGGCGGCCCGTATCCTCGAGCCTCGGGGCATAAAACAGCCTTGTTCCGAACGATATCGCATGCCTTTCATACAGCCTTACATAAGCACCGGCACCCATAAGGCGGTATTTGCCGAGTTCGTCGCCGGAAAACAGCGAATACGAGAACGAAGCCTGTATGGACTGGTATTCGAAAAGCGGGGCGGCCGCATTGTTGAACGTAGGGTAGGCACTGCCGGTAGTTGCCACACCGGCATTTCCCATTGCAGTGGTGCGCGCGTCGATGCACACAGGCGAAAAATCCTGTGCTGATGCGACCGTCCACGCGGCCGAAGCCAGCAGTGCAAGCAAAACCCTCCTCATGACAATCCCTACGAAAAATTATCCACGGACTAACAGTTCATTCCGCCGCAGCAGTGTATAACCTGTCCGCTGACATACGACGAGAGGTCCGAAGCGAGGAACAGTGCGACGTTTGCCACATCCTCCGGCGTTCCTCCGCGACGGAGCGGAATGGTCTTGCACCACTCCTCGCGTACCGATTCCGGAAGTTTTGCCGTCATGTCGGTGATGATGAATCCCGGCGCTATGCAGTTTGCACGGATGCCGCGAGGGCCCATCTCCTTTGCAATCGACTTGGCGAGACCTATCATTCCGGCCTTCGATGCGGAGTAGTTGCACTGTCCCGCATTGCCGCTGACGCCGACAACCGACGACATGTTTATGATGGAGCCCGAACGCTGGCGTGCCATTATCGGAGTGAGCGCGTGTATGAAATTGAACGCGGATTTGAGGTTGACGTTGATCACGGCATCCCACTGTGCCTCACTCATACGCATCATAAGGCCATCCTTGGTTATTCCGGCATTGTTCACCAGAATGTCTATGTGTCCGAAATCGGCGAGAATACGCTCCACAACGGCATGTGTCTGCTCGAAATCGGCTGCATTGGAGGCATAAGCCTCGACGCGGGTGCCCCATTTGCGCAGCTCTTCGGCCGTCGCCTCGACGGTTTCGTTGATTTCCAAATCGGTGAACGCTATGTCCGCTCCGTTTTCTGCGAGTTTGGATGCCACGGCCTTGCCGATACCCCTGCCGGCGCCCGTTATCAGAGCGACCTTACCTTCAAGAAGTTTCATGTCTTATCTCTTTTTAGTGATAAATTGTCAATAATTTTGCCACAAAGATAGTCAATTTATTTCAATTTGTTTTTACCTTTGGAAGACGTAAGAAAACATCTACCATAAAACCGATATGAGAACCGATTCACAGATTTTCGATTTGATTGACGAAGAGCGCAGCCGACAGATGCGCGGCATAGAGCTCATTGCATCCGAGAACTTTGTCAGCGACCAGGTGCTCCGCGCCATGGGCTCGGTGCTGACCAACAAATACGCAGAGGGTTATCCCGCCGCACGCTACTACGGCGGCTGCGAGGTTGTGGACAAGGTCGAGTCGCTTGCCATAGAGCGTATCTGCAAGCTCTACGGTGCCGAATACGCCAACGTACAGCCGCATTCGGGCGCACAGGCCAACATGGCTGTCTTCTTCGCCGTAATGCAGCCTGGAGACACCTTCCTCGGTCTCAATCTCTCGCACGGAGGACACCTCTCGCACGGCTCGGCGGTCAACATGTCGGGTAAATATTTCAATGCCGTAAGCTATTCGGTCCGTGAGGAGGACGGCCGCGTCGACTACGACGAAATGGAGGCGAAGGCACTGGAGTACAAGCCGAAACTCATCGTCGGAGGAGCTTCCGCATACTCCCGCGAATGGGATTACAGGCGCATGCGCGAAATTGCCGACAAGGTGGGGGCAATACTTATGATAGATATGGCCCATACGGCGGGAATGATAGCCGCGGGACTTCTCGAGAATCCAGTAAAGTATGCCCATATCGTTACCTCCACCACGCACAAGACACTGCGCGGACCGCGCGGAGGAATAATCCTTATGGGAAAGGACTTCGAGAATCCGTGGGGACTCACCACGCCGAAGGGGGCCGTCAAGATGATGTCTCAGATTCTCAACTCGGCCGTATTCCCGGGCATCCAGGGAGGCCCGCTCGAGCATGTCATCGCAGCTAAGGCCGTAGCCTTCGGCGAGGCACTCGACCCGAGTTTCAAGGAGTACCAGACACAGGTTATCAAGAATGCCGCAGCACTTGCTAAAGCACTTATGTCGCGCGGCTACAAAATAGTCTCGGACGGTACGGACAACCACCTGATGCTCGTTGACCTGCGGACCAAGTTCCCGGAGCTCACCGGCAAGGTGGCCGAACGAGCTCTCGTTGCCGCCGACATAACGGCAAACAAGAATATGGTACCGTTCGACTCCCGTTCGGCATTCCAGACATCGGGCCTGCGATTCGGAACCCCGGCCATAACCACCAGAGGCGTGAAAGAGGATAAGATGGAGTACATCGCAGACCTGATTGACAGGGTATTGCACGCGCCGGAGGATGAGTCCAACATCGCCGCTATCCGCAAGGAGGTCAACGCCATGATGGCCGAGTACCCGCTTTTCGCCTGGTAAGTCATGAAGGAGGTCGTCGATTTTCTGCGCAGGTTGAAGGAGAACAACAACCGCGAATGGTTCAACGCCCACAAGGCGGAGTATCGGCGTGCGGATTCCACGTTCAAGGAGTTCGCCGCTGCGCTCATCGACGGCATATCCTCGTTCGACGGGTCGGTCGGAGGGCTCACGCTCGCCGACTGCACCTACCGGATATACCGCGACACGCGTTTCAGTCCTGACAAGAGTCCATACAAGACACACATGGGGGTATTCGTGGCTCCTCACGGCAAGAAGGCCGGATACGCAGGTTACTATTTCCACCTGGATCCGAACGAGGGGAGCATGATGTATGCCGGCCTCTATATGCCGGAACCAATTGTATTAAGGAGCGTCCGCGAGGAGATTATCGACAACGGCGACGGACTTGTGGCAGCCATAAAAGCGACCAACGGATTCTCGCTGTGCACCGACAACGCGCTCAAGCGCAACCCGAAGGACTTTCCGGCCGGACACAAGTATGACGAGCTGCTCCGTCTTAAGGATTTCGGCATCGAGAAAGGTGTCAGCGAACGGCTTCTGCTATCCGACAGGCTCCTGAAGCAAACTCTCGACGATTTCAAATCCACATATCCTCTCGTATCGGCGCTTAACAGGGCCGTACAGTATGCATATGAGGAGATGATGTGACGTATACCGTAAAAAAAGAGCGGCGCACCCGAAAGAGTGCGCCGCTCTTTTGCATTATCTCCGCTACATCTGCGAGAAATACTTGTAGAATAGAGGTATGGTCTGCAAGCCCTTGTCGAACTGCTCCAGGCCGTAGCTCTCGTTGGGAGAGTGTATGGCATCCTCCGAAAGGCCGAATCCGAGCAGCAGTGACTTTACCCCCAAAATACGTTCGAATCCGCTTATTATCGGAATCGAACCGCCGGAGTAGAACGGAAGAGGCTTCTTGCCGAAACTCTCCTCGACCGCCTTTTCGGCAGCACGATATGCAGCCATGTCAGTAGGGGATACATACGGAGCACCTCCGTGGAGGAACTTCACATCCACCTTGACGCTCTTCGGCGCAATATTGCGGAAGTGTTTCTCGAACAGGACGGCAATCTCCTCGAAATCCTGGTCCGGGACCAGACGCATCGATATTTTCGCATGCGCACGGGCCGGTATCACGGTCTTCGTACCCTCTTCGGTGTAGCCTCCCCAGATTCCGTTCACATCGAGCGACGGACGGATTCCGGTGCGTTCGATGGTGGTATATCCCGCTTCGCCCTCCACATCGTCTATGTCGAGTGCCGACTTGTAATCTTCAATGGAGAACGGCGCCTCGTTGAATGCACGGCGCTCGGCATCGGTAAGATTGCGCACCTTGTCGTAGAACCCAGGGATCGTTATGCGTCCGTTCCCGTCCGTCAGCGAAGCTACAAGACGCGTGAGAACGTTGGCCGGGTTGGCCACCGCACCGCCGAAGAGACCTGAATGCAGATCCTTGTTCGGTCCCGTCACCGTCACCTCCATATATGTAAGGCCACGCAGTCCGCACGTTATCGACGGCGTCTGCATCGAAATCATCGAGGTATCCGAAACGAGTATTATATCCGACTTCAACATGTCGCGGTACTCCTCGCAGAAGCCGTAGAGGTTGGCCGAGCCTATCTCCTCCTCTCCCTCAAGCATGAACTTGACGTTGCACGGCAGCGAATTGGTCTGGCACATCGCCTCGAAGGCCTTTATGTGCATGAACGACTGCCCCTTGTCGTCATCGGCTCCGCGGTCCCATATCCGCCCGTCGAGTATCTGCGGCTCGAACGGCTCCGTACGCCACTCCTCACGCGGATCGACCGGCATCACGTCGTAATGGCCGTACACCAGCACGGTCTTCGCCTCCGGCGATACGATTTTCTCGGCATAGACAACAGGGTTGCCTGCGGTGGGGTATACTTCGGCATGGTCTGCGCCGGCCTTCATCAACGCCACGGCAAGATGCTCGGCACACTTTACCATATCCTCCCTGTGTTCGCTCTGCGCACTTATCGACGGGATTCTCAACAGTTCAAACAGTTCGCTGATGAAGCGATCCTTATTTTCGTCTATATAAACCTTTACTTTATCCATATGTCTGTTTGTTTAGATGTTGCATATCTGCTTTATCTCACCTATGAAACGCTGCGCAAGGGCATCGGCCTCCTCCATGCTTCCGGCCTCGGTGTATATGCGTATTATAGGTTCGGTATTCGACTTGCGCAGGTGAACCCAGCTGTCGGCAAAATCAATTTTAACACCATCTATATCGTTCACTTTTTCAGCAGCATATCTGCTCTTCATCTCACGCAGTACTTTATCCACATCGACGGCCGGCGTGAGCTCTATCTTGTTCTTCGAGGCGAAGTAAGCCGGATATGTCTTGCGGAGCTCGGTCATCGTAATGCCCTTGTGCGCAAGGTGCGTAAGGAACAGCGCCGTACCCACCAACGCGTCGCGGCCGTAATGCAGTTCCGGATATATCACTCCGCCGTTGCCTTCTCCGCCTATGACCGCCCCGACCTCCTTCATCTTGGCGACCACATTCACCTCCCCGACGGCCGATGCGAAATACTCGCCGCCGTGCGCCTCGGTAACGTCGCGCAGGGCCCTTGACGAACTCAGGTTGGAAACCGTATTGCCCTTGCCGAGCGACAGTATGTAGTCGGCAACGGCGACAAGCGTATACTCCTCGACAAACATCGAGCCGTCCTCGCTGACGAATGCCAGACGGTCGACGTCCGGATCGACAACGATTCCGAGGTCGGCCTTTTCACGCACGACGGCCTCGGATATGCCTGTAAGGTTCTGCGGCAGAGGCTCCGGATTGTGCGCGAAGTCGCCGGTAGGCTCGCAGTTGAGCTCCACCACGTCGCAACCCAGTTCGCGAAGAAGTTTCGGCATCACCACACCGCCGACAGAGTTCACGGCATCGACGACGACCTTGAAACGGCGACGGCGGACAGCCTCGGCATCGACAGCCTTCATGGCCAGCACCATTGCGATGTGTATGTCATTGAACGACTCCTTTGAAAGCACCTTGCCGACATGGTCGACATCCGGGAATGCGAAATCTTCCGATTCGGCAAGGGCCAGCACCTGCTTGCCCTCCGCATCGTTCAGGAACTCGCCACGCTCGTTGAGCAGTTTCAGGGCGTTCCACTGCTTCGGGTTATGCGAAGCCGTTATTATTATGCCGCCGTCCGCCTTGTGGAACGTCACGGCGAGTTCGGTTCCCGGGGTGGTGCAGAGACCGACATTGACCACATCGACGCCGCAGCCGAGCAGGGTTCCCTCGATTATGTCATTCACCATTCCTCCCGATATGCGGGCGTCGCGACCGACTACTATCTTAAGCCTTTTTCCGGCATTCTTCCTGCCGATAAACCTTGCATAGGCGACAGTGAACTTGACGATGTCGATTGGAGTCAGGTTGTCACCGGCATTTCCGCCCACGGTGCCCCTGATACCCGAGATGGATTTTATAAGAGTCATAAGCTTGTTGGTATTTAACGTTTTTCGGCCAAATGGCAAAAAAGTCTTTCAAAACTTTTGAAATTCGTTGTAAAAATATTATTTTTATGCCAATTATACAATAAGGAAATCAAATAATAAAACACGACTGATATGGAAAACGCAAGAAGAGTCATTCCTGCATCGGAACTGATTATCAATGAAGACGGTTCGATATTCCACCTCCACCTCAAGCCGGAACAGCTGGCCGACATAGTCATTCTCGTAGGCGACCCGGGCCGCGTGGCCATGGTGGCTTCGTTCTTCGAAACGAAGGAGTGCGAAGTGTCCAACCGCGAATTCAATACCGTAACGGGAACATATAAGGGCAAGCGCATGACGGTACTGTCGACCGGTATCGGAATCGGAAACATCGACATATCCGTAACGGAGCTCGACGCCCTGGCAAATGTCGACTTCGCCACGAGACAGGTAAAGCCGGAACTGAGACAGCTGACGCTCGTACGCCTCGGCACCTCCGGAGCGCTGCAGCCGGAGATCAAGGTCGGCGAGCAGGTATTTTCCCGCACCTCGGTCGGTTTCGACGGACTTCTGAACTATTACGCCGGCCGCAATGACGTCTGCGACCTCGAGATAGAGAAGGCTTTCATGAAGCACGTGGGATGGAACGAGCTTCTGCCGAAGCCATACTTCATAGACGCCGACAAATCGCTGTTCGAGCTCTTCAAGGACATCACACGGGAGGGTATCACCATAGCCGCACCGGGATTCTACGCTCCGCAGGGCCGCTGGGTTCGTCTGAGCCCGCAGGACCCGAAACTCAACGAGAAGATCGAGAGTTTCGAATACGAAGGCCGCCGCATAACCAACTTCGAAATGGAGGGTTCGGCCCTCGCCGGACTGGCAGCCCTGATGGGACACCGCGCCGCCACGATATGCACCATAATCGCACAGCGCGTGGCCCTCGATGCATGCACCGACTACAAGCCGTTCGTCAGGAAGATGATTGCGAACGCACTCGACAAGCTCGCCACGCTTTAACTGGCAATGCCGGAGGATTCCGGCGCAACACGAACAGGACACAAAACAATATTTACACATACACATATGAAATTCACGGTATCAAGTTCAGCACTGCTGTCGCTCCTTTCGACGACAGGAAAGGTCATAAATTCAAAAAATACGCTTCCGATTCTCGACTATTTCCTCATGGACCTGAAGGACGGCGAGCTGAAGGTGACCACATCCGACCTCGAAACGACACTGGTCGGAACGCTGAAAGTCGACAATGTCGAGCAGGAGGGCATGGTTGCCGCTCCGGCAAAACTTATGCTCGACGTATTGAAGGAGTGCTCGGAGATGCCTCTCACGCTTGAGGTCAACAGCGACAACTGGGAGATCAAGATTTCATGGAAGAGCGGCGGATCGTCGGTTCCGGGCGCAAATCCGATAAGCTATCCTGCCGTACAGGCACTTTCCGAGGATAAAATAGACGTGACGATGGATGTCGACACACTCGTGAACGGAATCAACAAGACCATATTCGCAACAGCCGACGAGGAGTTGCGTCCGGTAATGAACGGCGTATATATCCGCCTTGACGACAAGTCGCTCACATTTGTGGCTACCGACGCCCACAAGCTCGTCAAATATGCCACGGAATACTCTGGTGCGACCGAGGCATCGTTCATATTGCCGAAGAAGCCTGCGAACCTGCTCAAGGCGATGCTGTTGAAAGAGGAGGGTGAAGTACAGATGAGTTTCGACAAGAAAAACGCCATGTTCCGCCTCAAGAACAGCCTGCTCATATGCCGTCTCATCGAAGGCAGCTATCCGAACTACAACGCCGTGATTCCTGCAGCCAACCCTAACAAGGTGCTTGTTGACCGCATAGAGCTCATGAACGCCATAAAGCGTGTGGCCGTATGTGCCAACCCGACGACAAACCTCATCAAGATGGACATTTCGGGCGACCGCATATCGCTGACGGCACAGGACCTCGACTTCTACGTTTCGGCGAACGAGACCATATCGTGCAGTTATGAGGGCGAGCCGGTAATAATAGGCTTCAAGTCTACGTTCCTTGTGGAGATACTGTCGAACATGGAGACTCCTACGGTTCTCATCGAACTTGCGGACTCCACACGTGCGGGAGTATTCAAGCCGGTATACGACGACAAGCGTTCCGACTCGACGCTGATGTTGCTCATGCCGATGATTATCAACGCATAGCAGAACAGAGATGGAGCTAAAGCTAAAACGCCCGATAGTATTCTTCGATTTGGAGACAACGGGCGTCGACATTTCGCGTGACCGCATTGTCGAGATATCGATGGCGAAGGTGATGCCCGACGGCGAACTCATAGTACGCACGCGCAGGATAAACCCGACCGTCCCGATACCGAAGGAGGCAACGGCCATACACCACATAACGGACGAGGATGTGAAGGATTGCCCGACATTCAGGCAAATCGCCAAATCGCTCAAGGAGTTTCTCGAAGGGTGCGATTTCGGCGGGTTCAACTCCAACCGCTTCGACCTGCCGCTGCTTGCGGAGGAGTTTCTGCGTGCCGGAGTCGACATAAACCTCAAGAACCGCCGCTACATCGACGTTCAGAACATCTTCCACAAGAAGGAGGAGCGCACGCTGTCAGCCGCATACAGGTTCTATTGCGACAAGGAGCTCGGCGATGCCGCCCATGGAGCCGAAGCCGATACACTCGCCACATACGAGGTGCTCAAGGCGCAGCTGGACCGCTATCCGGACCTCGAAAACGATGTGGAGTTCCTGTCGAAATACTCCTCGCGCGGCGAAACGGCCGACTTTGCAGGACGTATTGCCTACAACGACAAGGGTGAAGAGGTATTCGCATTCGGAAAGTACAAGGGGCAGCCGGTGGCCAAGGTATTCGAGCGCGAGCCAAGCTACTACGACTGGATGATGAACGGGGATTTCCCGGAATATACGAAACGTGTCATAACAGAGATAAAGATACGTTCAAAAATGGGTTGAGAATGAGGAGAACAGCACTGACAGTTATTTTTTCCATATTGCTTTCGGCACTTGCCGGCACGTTGTGCGCACAGGAACAGGTGGTATACATCGACGGAGTGAAATATCGCGTGCACTCGGTTGAAAAGGGCGAAACGCTATATTCGCTGTCAAAGCGCTACGGAGTTCCGATCGAAGAGATGGTTGCCTCCAACCCGGCACTTTCCGACGGGCTCAAGGCCGGACAGAAACTGAAGATTCCGTTCGACGGCAGCCGGACAGAGAAGGCGGAGAAAAAGCCAAAGCGCAAGTTCAACGTACATGTTGTTGCAAAAGGAGAGACGCTGTACTCCATATCCCGACGATACGCCATATCGGTCGACGCCCTAATGGCAGACAACGGCAATATCGACCCGTCGAAACTCTCTGTGGGGACAAAACTTTATATCCGCAAGAGCAAAATAGGGCAGACCGATGCCACGGAGGCCAGGCAAGAGCTGCAGAGACACAGCGAAGTAATGAGCAGCGTTGCCGACGGCGGCTTCGGCTACCATGTCGTTCACTCCGGAGAGACGGCATCGGATATCGCTCAACGCTTCGGTACGAAAGAGACCGATCTGCTCGCACTCAACGGCTACTCGAGAGCGTCGGACCTGAAGGAGGGAAGCATAATAAAGGTACCCGTAACCCCTGTGCACATCTATGTTCCAAATCAGGAGAGAGAAAAGGCCGAATCGGCGCCTGATGTCAGGTTCTCCACATTGAAGGATGGCACTGCGGCACAGGTGGCATTGATGCTTCCGTTGCGCGTGGAGGGCAGTCCCATGCCTCACTACGTCGATTTCTATCAAGGGTTCCTGCTGGGGCTCGACGACATCCGTCGTAACGGACACTCGGTAAACGTGCGCCTGTTCAACACGGCTCATGACAGTTCCCGCATCCAGGAGATTCTCTCCTCCGGCAGGCTCGACGGTTCCGACCTCATAGTGGGTCCGGTATATGAGGACGAGATCATACCGGTATCGAAATATGCGGAACAACACTCCATTCCGCTCGTATCACCGCTTGCGAACATGGTACACGCGGAGAGCGATGCCGTATTCCAGATGTCTCCGGGTGCTGAGACCAAATTCGACAAGGTGCGCAACCTGTTCGACGGATCGAAACGCGTCGTGCTAATCTCAGGAGAGACAAATGATACCGAATTCGAGTCCGAAGTGCTGCAGATGCTCGAAGGACGCCCTTACGAGAGATACCGTTATGCATACGAACATCCCTCGGTGATAGAGAGACGCCAGAAGGAGTATGAAGAGGCATTGAGCAAAGGCCAGCAAGCGACCGAATACAAAAGTCCGAGCGACCTTTCACCGTTGCTGCAGAACGACACGCCGAGCGTATTCGTGGTGCTGTCCGACAACGAAATCGAAGTGGACCGCATACTTGCGGCACTCGCCTCGGCCAACATATCGCTGACATCCAGGTCTCGCACGGTAGCTCCGTTCGTGGTATTCGGCAACACACGGTGGAACAGGTACCGCAACATCGACCGTGCGATATTCTTCACCGACAACGTAGTGATGCTCTCCACATACCACGTACGCCGCAACGACGAGCGCGTACGCGACTTCGACAGCCGTTATGCGGAGTCATTCGGAACGGTACCGTCGCTCTATTCGTATCGCGGTTACGATGCGGCTATGATATTCATCCAATCGCTGTACGGCGGAATAGAGAATGGTCTTGCCGGGCAGAGATTCATGCCATTGCAGACACCGTACAGTTTCGAGCGGAACGGCCGCAACGGCATCCGCGTGAACAGCGAATGGGTAAGAGTAAACTATAACAGCAACTTTACGATAACTACGGAGTAAAACCATGGCAAACGTACCTAACAGCATTCCCGAAAAGACGATAGAGCGTCTGAGCGAATACCGGCGCACGCTGTTGTCGTGCCACCGGCAGGGCATAACCCACGTTTTCTCCCACGTCCTGGCCGGAATACACGGCATAACCGCTGTGCAGGTACGCCGCGACCTTATGCTCATCGGGTTCTCGAGCGACACCAAGAAGGGCTACGACGTGAAGGTTCTCATCGACTTCATCAACAATATTCTGTACAGCGAGAACAACATGAACATCGCCGTCATCGGCATGGGACACCTCGGGCAGGCCATAACCAAGTACTTTAACGGCAAACAGCTCAAACTGCGCATCACGGTTGCGTTCGACGTCGACCCTGCAAAGGTGGGGCATACGATAGATGACATTCCGTGCTACCACATGTCGGAGTTCGAGGAGATAGTATCGAACAACGACGTAAGCATCGTCATAGTATCGTCGCCGACCAAGGTGGCGTCGGAACTCGTAGTACCGATAATCAATGCCGGCATAAAGGGAGTATTGAACTTCACGTCGGCACCGCTCAACTTCCCGCAAGGCATAGTCGTCGAGAACTACGACATAACAACCGTACTCGAGAAGGTCGCCTACTTCGTCAAGGCGAGCGAAGAGAGCAACAACAACCAATAGATGAAGACCCTGTTCGGATTCGACTCGCTGCCCGCACTGCCGCACCCGGTGGTAACCGTCGGGTCATACGACGGTGTACACTGCGGTCACCGCATACTGCTCGACGAGACACGCCGCCGTGCCGCAGAGGCCGGAGGTTGCAGCGTCGTGGTCACATTCGAGCCGCATCCGCGCATCACCCTGCATGACGACGAGGGATTGAAGCTGCTGACTACGTTAGAAGAGAAGCAATACCTGCTGGAGCGCAGCGGCATAGACGTCATGTTGGTCGCGCATTTCGACGAAGCATTCAGCAGGCTGTCACGCGAAGAGTTCGTAAACGGGTGCATCATCGGGAAGATTGGTGCAGAACAGCTTGTGGTAGGGTATAACCACCGGTTCGGCCATAACAATGAAGGTGATTACGCCTATCTGGCCGCATCGACTCCTCTCACGGTGGCTGAGATAAAACAGCACCTCGTAGAGGAGGACAAGGTCAGCTCCACGGTTATTCGGAGTGCCATAGGCGAGGGCCGCATGGAGCTTGCAAACAGGCTTCTGGGGCATCCGTACATAATAATGGGGGATAGCGGCCGAAACGGCTCCTTCACCGTAGACAGATACAAGCTGTTGCCGCCTCCGGGAGTATATGGAGGAAAGGCCAACGGCAAAAACGCAATGGTAAGAATCAAGGATGGCGGGACGGTAGAGTGTTCGGATGCCGCTCCCGGCAAAGTTATATTGGAATTATGATTACACATGAGGTTCAGATTCGGGTCCGTTACAAGGATACCGACAAGATGGGTGTGGTGTACCACTCCAACTACATTGTTTTCTATGAGGTAGCCCGCACGGAGCTCTTCCGTGCAATGGGTCTCCCGTATTCGGAGCTTGAAAGGCGCGGAGTGATTTCACCGATAATCGAAGTGGAGTCGCGGTATCTCGCCCCGGCATACTACGATGAACTGATAACCGTCAGGGCCATGATTTCGGAGGTTCCGATGGCCCGTCTCAACGTCACATACGAGGTTCTCGGCGAAGACGGCAAACTCATAAATACCGGAAAGACCGTTCTCGGATTCGTCAACTCCAACACGATGCATCCGTGCAGGGTGCCGGAGGAGCTTGCAGAGAAGATACGGGAACAACTCTGACAAATACACACCATGGCGGCAAAGACCACATACCGCATCGTGTCGGCCTGCGGCTTTGCCGCTGCGGCGGCATTCTATTTCGCCAACTACGCGACGGACGGCGGCAGTCTCGCGGTCGACTGCATCGCAAAGACATTGCCGGTGCTCTTTCTCTCCGTCATTGCATTCGCTGCAGGCAAGGGGAACTCGCTCCTGTTGCCTGCAGCGCTGCTTCTGTCGGCCGCAGGAGACCTTGCAGGAGAGTGCGGGGCATTTCTGTGGCAGGTTTCGGCATTCGCCGCAGCCCACATACTCTATGCCGCATATTTCCTGAAACGCTCCGCAAAGCCGGATGCACTCTCGACCGCAGCCGCAACCGCATTCGTTATTGCCGGCATATCCGTATGGGCATACCTGTTCCGGCGCATACCCGATACAGCGGAGGCCGTATTCTGTTCGGCATACATACTCCTGATTGTGACAATGGGCGTATCATCCGCCCTGCAGCAGTGCCGCAGCAAATGGTGGTACACGGCTGCCGCCGCAGTGTTCATGTTCTCGGATGCCTGCATCGCATGGAGCAGATTCGTGACTCCGATACCGCACTCGTCGGAGATAATCATGTCGACATATTTCGTCGCGCAGTTCGCCTTTACTTATCTATATATATCCGATCCTTCAGGCGTCCGCTGCAAGGCTCGGGCACACAAATAATCCGTCCTAACCGCATGCACGCGCAGACCGATATGCCACAACGGCAGATCGGTCCGATACCGTTTTGGCACAATGTGACATATTGTCATAACAATGGCGCCTTGCGGCCGGTGGCACACAGTTTGAGACAATCCGATGCGGAAAAAGAAAATAACTAATACCATACAGATATGAAAAACGGAAAAATAGGGGTTACGACAGAAGACATTTTCCCCGTAATCAAAAAATTCCTCTATTCGGACCATGAAATCTTCCTCCGCGAGATGGTGTCGAACGCAGTCGATGCCACGCAGAAGCTCAAGACGCTCTCGTCCACAGGTGTTGTCAAGGGCGAACTGGGGGATCTCTCCATACGTATCTCGGCAGATGTCAAGGAGAAGACCCTCACGATAACCGACCGCGGCGTAGGCATGACAGCCGAGGAGGTCGAGAAGTACATCAACCAGATAGCATTCTCCGGAGCCGAGGAGTTCCTTGCCAAATACAAGAACCAGGCGATAATAGGCCATTTCGGTCTCGGTTTCTATTCGGCATTCATGGTGTCGGACAAGGTGGAGATATTCACGCAGTCGTACCTGGAAGGTGCGAAGGCCGTACACTGGAGCTGCACGGGTTCGCCGGAGTATGAGATGGAGGAGCTGGACGAGTCACGCGACCGCGGCACGACCATCGTGCTTCACCTGTCGGAAGACTGTGCAGAATACAGCGAAGAGAGCAAGGTCAGCGGCCTGCTCAAGAAATACTGTCACTTCCTGCCGATCCCGATCGTATTCGGCAAGGTGAAGGAGTGGAAAGAGGGCAAATATGTCGACACGGACAAGGACAACGTGATAAACGACACCGAACCGCTGTGGACGCGCAAGCCGGCCGACATCACCGAGCAGCAGTATAAGGATTTCTACCAGGAGCTCTTCCCGATGAGCGACGAGCCGCTGTTCTACATACACCTGAACATCGACTATCCGTTCCACCTCACGGGTATCCTCTACTTCCCGAAGATACACAACAACTTCGAGATTCAGAAGAACAAGATACAGCTCTACTGCAACCAGGTATTTGTCACCGACCAGGTCGAGGGCATCGTACCGGAGTACCTCACGCTGCTGCACGGAGTGATTGACTCTCCGGACATCCCGCTGAACGTATCGCGAAGCTATCTCCAGAGCGACTCCAACGTGAAGAAGATTTCTGGATACATCACCCGCAAGGTGGCTGAGCGTCTGAACGAGCTCTTCACAACGATGCGTGCCGAGTATGAAAAGAAGTGGGACGACCTGAAGATATTCATCCAGTACGGAATCCTGACGGACGAGAAGTTCGCAGAGAAGGCAACCTCGTTCATGCTATGGAAGAATACCGAGGGCAAGTATTTCACGCCGGAGGAGTATACCAACCTCGTGAAGGAGAACCAGACAGACAAGGACGACACTCTCGTATTCCTCTATGTGGACGACCCGGTCGAGAAGCACACCTTCCTCGAGGCAGCCAAGGCAAAGGGTTATGACGTTCTCGAAATGAACGGACAGCTCGACAACCACTACATAAACTGGTACGAGTCGAAGAACGAGAAGACACGCTTCGTAAGGGTGGACAGCGACATAATCGAGAAGCTGATACAGAAGAAGGAGGACTTGAGGATGTCCCTTACGGAGAACCAGCAGGAGATTCTGCGGCCGGTATTCGAGAGTCAGATGCCCGACGACGACAAGATACACTACAATATCGCGTTCGAAGCCATGGCACCGAGCGAAGCGCCTATCGTGATCACCCAGAACGAGTTCATGCGACGCATGAAGGAGATGGCAAAGCTGAGCGGCGGCGGAATGAGCCAGTTCTACGGCCAGATGCCAGACAACTTCACCATATCCGTCAACGGCAACCACCCGATAGTAATCGACATACTTACCGGCGTCGAGAAGGAGTACGGCGACAAGCTCAAGAGCATCACCAAGAAGATTGATGCAGCCGTATCCGAGGAGAAACGTTTCGAGGAGGTCGTCAAGGACAAGAAGGAAGCAGACATGACCGCCGAGGAGAAGAGCATGCGCGAGGAGCTCTCGAAGAAGGTCGTCACGCTGCGCGACGAGCGCAACCAGCGGCTCAAGGAGATCGGCTCCAAGAACGAGCTTGTACGTCAGATAATCGACCTTGCCCTCCTGTCGAACGGAATGCTGAAGGGCAAGAACCTCTCGGACTTCATCCAGCGTTCGATCTCACTCATAGAGAGCGACAAGAGGTAGCCGTCCTGCAATGGCGTCAACAGAAAACTCCGGGGCCTTCAAAAGCCCCGGAGTTTTTTTTGTTGCAGCGACTGCAAAAGCCGCAGAAACTGCCGTTCCGATTAGAGAAGCGCCTCGATCTTTGCCTTGAGGTCGTTCTTCGAGATGATGCCGACGTGCTTGTCCACCTGCTCTCCGTTCTTGAAGAAGATAAGGGTAGGGATATTGCGGATACGGAACCTTGCAACGATATCGTCGTTGCTGTCGACATCGCACTTGCCGATGTTCACGCGACCCTCGAACTCGCTGGCCATCTCATCCACCAGTGGCGACACGGCGCGGCACGGTCCGCACCACTCGGCCCAGAAATCTATTACCAACGGTTTGCTGTCACTTGTCAGCGCATCGAAATTGTCATTGTTTATTACGATTGCCATAATTTTGTAGTTTAATGATTTATATATGTTAATTAATTGAATACTTCAGTCCGCTGTCCTCCAGAAATTCGCTCATCTCCTTCGTCAGACCCACCTTGTATTTGCGCGAAAGCATGTTTACGCTAACGCCCTCGGCCTCGTCGCGCAGCGTCAGCCTCAATATGCCTTTGCCCTTCGATTTCTTCACGGTACCGACTATGGAATCGATAAGGGCATTGTCGAGACGGTCGATCGGAATGTCAAGACGTATCTCCTTGATGCCGTCACGCACCTCCTGCAGCTGCTCTATCGAAGTTATCTTGTATTCGAGTGACTGCGACTGGTCCTTGAACGGTCTCGGCTGTACGCGCCCGCGTACCATAAGGAAATACTCCTTGAACATCTTCGGGCGGAATGTCTCGTAATCCTTGCGGAACAGCCGGAATTCGTGCTCGCCGCTGTAATCCTCCATCTTGAACACGCCGAACGGCTGCCCCGTCTTCGTCATCAGATTGTCTACCGACGTCACGACACCTGCAACAACAATCTCCTTGCCATTGAGGCTCTCTATATTCTTGAGATCCGAAAGACGGGCGTTACACATCTTGTCGATTATTACACGATACTCGTCAAGCGGATGGGCCGACATGTAAAGGCCTATGACCTCCTTCTCCTTGTTGAGCAGCGTAAGCCTGTTCCACTCGTCGCATACCGGAACAGTAGGCGGCTGCAGGTCCACACTGCCGGAATCACCGCCGAAAAGGCTCTGCTGGGCGTTGTTCTTCTCCGCCTGGAATCTCTGTCCGTAACGCATCAGCTGCTCTATGAACGAAGGGGCGGAAGAGTCGCGCAGGTCGGCGGCAAAGAACTTGCACCTCGTGAATTCTATAATCGAGTCGAAACCGCCCGCATATGCGATGTTCTCTATGCACTTGCGGTTTACGACCGAAAAGTTTACGCGCTCGAAGAAATCGTATATGTTCCTGTAGCGTCCGTTTTTCTCCCGCTCATCGATTATGGCCATCACGGCAGCCTCTCCGACTCCCTTTATGGCGGCAAGGCCGAAACGCACGTCACCGTCCTTGTTAGGGGAGAACTGGAGCATCGACTCGTTGATATCCGGTGCGAGCACATTTATACCCATACGCCGACACTCACCCATATACGTCTTGAGCGAATCGATGTTGTTGAGGTTGCGGCTCAACAGCGCAGCCATATATTCGGAAGGGTAGTTGGCCTTCAGATAGGCCGTCTGGTATGCCACCCACGAATAACATGTAGCATGCGATTTGTTGAATGCGTATGATGCGAACTTTTCCCAGTCGCGCCATATCTTTTCCAGCACATCCTTGTTGTGGCCGTTCTTTATTCCTCCCGATATGAACTTCGGCTTGAGCTCGTCCAGCTTCGACTTGATCTTCTTGCCCATGGCCTTGCGCAGCGTATCTGACTCGCCTCGCGTAAGGCCGCCGAGAAGTCGCGACAGAAGCATCACCTGCTCCTGGTATACCGTAATGCCGTACGTATCCTTCAGATACTTCTCCATCACCGGGATGTCGTACGTAATAGGCTTGCGTCCGTGCTTGCGGTCGATGAAGTCCGGTATGTAGTCCATAGGTCCCGGACGGTAGAGGGCATTCATGGCTATCAGGTCCTCGAACGTCGACGGCTTAAGCTCGCGCAGGTAGCGCTGCATGCCGTCGGACTCGAACTGGAACGTACCCATCGTCCGGCCTTCACTGTACAGCTCGTATGTCTTCGCGTCATCGAGCGGTATGTTGTCCACATCGACCTCAATGCCCCGCGTACGGCGTATGTTCTCCACCGCATCCTTGAGTATGGAGAGGTTCTTGAGCCCGAGGAAGTCCATCTTTATAAGTCCCGTGCTCTCGATAACACCTCCTTCGTACTGCGTCACGAGTATCTTCTCACCCGTCTCCTTGTCGTCGGCCGTGCTGACCGGAACCCAGTCCGTGATGTCGTCACGGCAAATTATCGTACCGCAGGCATGCACTCCGGTTCCGCGGACATTGCCCTCCAGTTTGCGTGCGTACTTTATCGTATCACGCATAATCGGGTTGTCCGAACGCTCGGCCTCCTGCATCTCCGGGACGGCGTTTATCACATTGGTCAGGTTTATCGGCAGCATCTTGTCCTTGTCCTTCGGATCTGGAATGCGGTCCGGCACAAGCTTGCACAGGCGGTCCGACTCCGAAAGCGGCAATTTCTGCACACGGGCCACATCCTTCAGCACCATCTTAGTGGCCATGGTACTGTATGTGATTATGTGTGCGACCTTCTCCTTTCCATATTTCTTTGTCACCCAATCGAGCACTCGTCCGCGGCCGTCATCATCGAAGTCGATGTCGATATCCGGCAGCGATATACGGTCCGGATTGAGGAAACGCTCGAACAGCAGATCATAGGCGATAGGGTCAATCTGCGTTATGCCGAGACAGTACGCGACGGCCGAGCCGGCTGCCGAGCCACGACCGGGGCCGACCCAAACGCCGAGTTCGTTGCGTGCGGCCGATATAAAGTCCTGCACGATGAGGAAGTATCCAGGGAAACCCATGGTCTTCATCACGTGGAGCTCGAACCGGAGGCGGTCGGCAACATCGCTGTCGAGAGGGTCTCCGTAACGTTTTTTTGCCCCCTCCATCGTAAGTTTCGCAAGGTAGTCCGCCTCAAACTTTATTCGGTACAGTTTGTCGTATCCGCCGAGTTTGTGAATCTTCTTCTCGGCCTCCTCCTGGCTCATGACGACATTCCCGTTTTCGTCGCGCGTGAACTCGTCGAAGAGGTCCTTCTCACTGAATCGTTTACGGTACTCCTCCTCGGTACCGAAATCCTCCGGGATACCGAACACCGGCATAATAGGGTCGTGGTCTATCGAGTAGCTCTCGACGGAGTCACACACCGCAACCGTATTCTCCAGAGCTTCCGGATACGCCGCAAACACCTCGTTCATCTCCGCACGTGTCTTCATCCACTCCTGCTTGGAGTATAGCATACGCTTCGGGTCGTCAAGGTCTCTGCCAGTATTCAGGCATATGAGGCGGTCATGCGCCTCCGCATCATCCTCGTCGGTGAAGTGCACGTCATTGGTGCATACGAGTTTTATGTCGTGCTTCCGCGCAAACTCCACCAGATGCTCGTTCACGGTCAGCTGCATGCCGTATGTCTCGTGATTGGCACGCTCCACGGTAGCCTTATGGAGCTGCAATTCGAGATAATAGTCATCGCCGAAGAGTTGCTTGTGCCACAATATGCTCTTCTCGGCCTCCTCCAGACGTCCGTCGATAATCAACCGCGGTATCTCTCCTCCGAGACATGCCGAGCAGCATATTATTCCCTCGTGGTACTTCTCGAGTTCGGCATGGTCGGTTCTTGGGCGCATGTAGAAACCCTCGGTCCAGGCTTTCGAGACTATCTTTATGAGGTTCTTGTAACCCTTGAGATTCTTTGCAAGCAGTATGAGGTGGTATCCGCTCTGGTCCTCCTTGGAATTCTTTACGTGCAGGCCGTTGCGCGCCACATAGACCTCGCAGCCGATTATGGCCTTGAAATCCGGTATCGCCTCCTGCGCCGCAACCGACTCTCTGGCCCGGTCGATATCGAACCCGAACTCCTTTTCCATCTGCTCCATCCGGCCGACGGCCGATGCCGTTCCGGCATACTCTCCCTCCGGAGCGCCGGAGGCCTTCTGGCGTTCGAGTTCCGACTTGAGCGAAGCCATATGCGCAGCCGGATCGGGATGCTCGGCAAGCACCTTCTCCATATCGGCCAACAGCGATTTAAGCTCCTTTGTTCTCTTGTTCTTCGCACCGTTCTTCTTGTTGACATAGTCCCAGAACTCCTTTATGCCGAACATGTTTCCATGGTCGGTCACGGCAATGCCGCGCATGCCGTCGGCGATCGCCTTGTCGACAAGTTTCTTGACGCTTGCCTGCCCGTCAAGAATGGAATACTGGGTATGTACGTGTAGATGGACGAAATCGTGCATGGATGAACTCGTATTTTGAACAAATATACGTATTTTTTCCAACGCATTGACGGCCGTGTATTGCAATTTATCAACAAAATGGTTAAATTTACATTAACCAAAATTCAGCACACCATGCAAAACACGGATGAACTGGTTGTTATAGCCGAATACAACACCTCCATGGAGGCCGAACTGGCCAAAAGCGTCATTACAAGCGCAGGAATACATGTGGAGATACGCAACGGATACATGGCCAACGTATATCCGGGCGTAATACCTTCACAACTACTCGTAAGCGAGAAGGACAGGGAGCAGGCGGAGATCCTGCTGCATCTGCGTCAATGATTCCAGTGATGCCATGACGCCTCGGCCTGGCGGAGAAACATCTCTTCGCCGTTGATTGTATGTGCGCCCATGGCTGCGCCGGCACGGAGGAACTCCGTCACGGCAGGATTGTATATAAGGTCGAAAAGGACATGCCGCGGCGTAATGGCCGAATAGGGGATGTCGGGACGCTCCGAGACATTCGGATACATGCCAACCGGCGTGGCATTCACAATGAGCATGCAACCGCCGACAATCTCCGGAGTAAGGTCTTCATAGGATAAATCACCGCGCTCACGGCTGCGCGAAACGGTACGCACATCAACGCCCAGCCCCGA
The DNA here is from genome assembly GCA_944322005.1 of uncultured Alistipes sp. Lineage (GTDB taxonomy): Bacteria > Bacteroidota > Bacteroidia > Bacteroidales > Rikenellaceae > Alistipes. The sequence continues at coordinate 404,059 of CALUNL010000001.1, read as the reverse complement.
GAGCACATGTATCACTGCGGCTGCGGCACCTCCGCTGCCAAGGACCAGAGCGGATTCGCCGCGAAGGCTGCCCACACCCGACAACGCAGCCCTTATCCCTTCAGCATCGGTATTATATCCGCAAAGGGTGCCGTCCCCGCACACCTTTACGCAATTTACGGCACCTATGGCCTCCGCCTCTGCATCGAGACGGTCGAGGTACCGCATTATGCTCTTCTTGTAGGGAATCGTAACATTGAATCCGGACAAACCGTGCACCACTTCGCGCACGCTGTCAATCTCAGCAATGTCGTACAACGTGTACTCCGCATCAATTCTCTCCCTGCGGAAACGTTCGTTGAACAGTTCCGCCGACCGGGAGTGGCCCAATGGATGGCCTATGAGTCCGAAATGCCGCATTGGGGTCAGACCAGATAGCCGACAAGCACGAACGAGCCTATCAGCAACAGCGTGAATGCTATTGCAAGTATGTTGAAATACTTGTCGATAAATACCTTTATCGGTCCGCCGAATTTCCATATGAGAGCGGCGAAGAGGAAGAATCTCAGGCCTCTCGATATTATCGACGCAATGAGGAACATTATGAAGTCGATATGGAACAGACCGCCCGTAATGGTAAAAATCTTATATGGCAGCGGCGTAAATCCGGCAGTGAATATCACCCAGAAGTTATATTTGTTGTACAACTCCGCGACCTGATTGAAAGACTCCTCCGAGAATACGTGATTGAAGAAGAAGTCGGCTATGGCCGTATGTTCGCCGGAAGGGGTCTGCCAAAGGAAATATCCGAGGCCGTATCCGCCTACAGCACCGAGAATGGAACCCAGGAGGCATATGGCGGCAAAATAGAACGAGCGCTTCGTCGCACCTATGCAGAGTGCGATGAGCAGCACATCGGGCGGCACCGGAAAAAACGAAGATTCGGCAAATGCTATGAGAAACAGCGCGAGTACTCCCCATTTCGATTCGCTCCATGAGAGCACCCAGTCGTATAGTCTTTTTACCACATTCATGGTCGCAAAAATAGCACATGTGCGGCAAAAAAGCAAGCAAAGGAAGACATTTAATTATACCTCTTCCTGCAGCCCGCCACGGTCAGACGGCATTATTCATAAAACAGATTGTCTATAAATGATTTGCCCGCATCTGGAACAAATCCGATGCGGGCAATACTTAAACGGAGCACACAGGTCAGAGACTCTCGAACTCCTTGTCGATATCACATGTTGCCGAGGTCGTATCATCGTGTCCGGAGACCAATTCCGGGCGGTTCTTCCTTATGAACTCTATGACTTCAGACAGTCCGTCCGAAAATTTCACGAAATCCTCCTTGTAGAGAAAAATCTTGTGCCTGTCGAAAATGACGCTCCCGTCTGCATTATTCTTCTTGCGGCTCTCCGTTATGGTAAGGAAATAATCATTGGCTCTAGTTGCTCGAACGTCGAAAAAATATGTTCTGCGACCGGCCTTTACGGCTTTCGTGAGAATCTGTTCGCCGTATCCTTCGATATCGTTTTGCAATGGCTTTTGTGTCAACATATTATGACTGATTCTTTTGGGTTAATTAGTACAAATATAAAAAATATTTCATTACAAAACAATAATTCATGACAGTGATTTCAAGCGCATTGCATCAGGCCCCTTGAGAGAGCATTCTGACTGCAATTTCATATGCCGTGTCGAATTTGCCGTTCAATATTTTGTGGTATTCAGAACTCGAAAACACGTATCCGGCAACAAAGGCCTTCGCCATGTTTTCAAACCCGCTGCGCTCTTCGGCACTCCATTCCGCATCTGCGCCTCCGCACGCAGCCGACAACACGCCGTCAGGCAAAGAAAACTCCCTGCAGAAAGCGTCGCCGTCCGGATATCGTGCGAGAATCACATCGCGGTGCGAATCAGCATACCCGAATATACACTCACCGAAAGCCTTGTCTCCGACAGTCTTCAGGACGCGCCCGGTCAAATACAGCGTATCGCGGCCGGTTGCGATATCCGGAGATATGCCGTCTTCCCCGAAAACGATACGTCCCTTTACGAGTGTGCGGTATTCCGGTTTAGGCAGCGTATCGGAATCATCCGCGACCGATATCCGCATGCGGTGGTTCTCGAAATATTCGTCTGCATGACCGTTCACATACGGACGCTGGATATAGCGGCCGCTTGGCGTGGCATATCTGGAAATTGTAAGGAGAATCGACGAGCCGTCGTCGAACATGAACCGACGCTGCATAAGCCCCTTCCCGAAACTCTTGCGGCCGACTATCACGGCCCGGTCCCAATCCTGCATGGCTCCGGCAAAAATCTCGCTCGCCGAGGCCGAGTTTTCGTCAATCAGAACCGCCATCCGGATATCGGCATACTGACCATGACCCGTATTGCGGTATTCGCGGTGCGATTTTCCAGGGCCGTCGACGGACATTATAAGGGCCCCTTTCGGCAGGAAGAGCCCGGCGGCTCCGAGTGCGGCCGACATGACACCTCCGCCGTTCCCGCGCAAATCGACAATCAGCGAGCTGAAATCACCGAGCGCGCGCAATGTATCGGCCAGTTCCGAAGGGGTAGTGCTTCCGAAACGGGCCAGCCTGACGTATGCAACCCCTCCCGAAGACACATATGCCGCGTCGACACTCGGCAGCGGAACCCGTGAACGTCGCAGTCCGAATCTCAACCTCTCCCTCATGCCGCGGCGCGCCACTTCGAGCCGCACCTTGCCCGTGGCCGAACGTATGGATGCAAGCGCCGAATCGATTCCGACACCGACAATGCTGCGTCCGTTCACGGCGACAATGCGGTCGCCACGGCGCAAGCCGGCCGCAGCGGCGGGGGAGCCCGCCATGACGTTCGACACGACCGACGTATCCCGCAGACAGACGGTCGATATTCCCAGTCCGCGGAACCCGCCCGACATACTGTTCTCAAGACGCGCCGTCTGCTCCGCGGTGATATACGACGAATGTGGGTCGAGTTCCTTGAGCATCGCCCTTATCGCCCTCTCGACGATACGCTCCATATCGTCGTCGCCCATATGCATCTCCGCTATGCAGCGGGCCGCCCTGTCGAGCTTTGCAATCTGGCGCCTTTCCGCCTTACGGTCGCGGCCGCCATCATTGCCCGCCAAAGACGATGCAGGCACCCATAAGAGTGCCGACATCAATATCATATATGTAAATATGTTTCCGATCTTCATCCGAATCACTTCACATGCTCCACAAGTTCTCCGGCAGCGACTCTCGACTGCTCGCCGCTGCGCATGTTCTTGACTGTCACGACACCTTCGGCAAGCTCCTCGCTTCCTATTATGGCCACATAAGGTATGGAACGGCGGTCGGCATACTCAAGCTGTTTCTTCATCTTTCCGCCGTCTGGATATATTTCCGCCGAAATGCCTGCCCTGCGAACCGCAGCGAGCAGACGCATCGCCGCACGCGCCTCGTCCTTGCCGAGATTCACAAACAGCACCCTTGTAGAGGATGCAACATCCTCCGGGAAGAGGTTCAGACCGATCATGACGTCATATATGCGGTCCGCGCCGAACGATATGCCGACACCCGAAACATCCGGCATTCCGAAAATGCCCGTCAGATTGTCGTACCTGCCTCCGCCGCAGATGGAGCCTATGGCGAAGTCGTCGGCCTTGACCTCGAATATGGCACCGGTATAGTAGCTCAATCCACGGGCCAGCGACAGGTCGACCTCGATCTTGACACCGACGCCCATGTCCTCCGCATAACCGAGCACGGTACGGACCTCCTCCACACCGGCGAGACCCGTTTCCGAGCCGGAGAGTATCTCCTGCAACTTATCGAGTTTCTCCGCATTGGTTCCGGACAGCTCAAGTATCGGTTGAAGTCTCGATACGGCGGCATCGTCGATTCCGCGCTCTGCAAGTTCAGCCTTGACATTGTCGAGGCCGATCTTCTCGAGCTTGTCTATTGCCACGGTGATATCCGTCATCTTGTCGGCATGGCCGATTGTCTCCGCGATGCCGTAGAGAATCTTGCGGTTGTTTATCTTGAGCGTGACGGATATACCGAGCCTGGAGAACACCTCGTCGACTATTCCCATGAGTTCCGCCTCGTTCAGGAGCGAGTGCGAACCGACTACATCCACGTCACACTGATAGAATTCGCGGTAGCGGCCCTTCTGCGGACGGTCGGCGCGCCATACGGGCTGGATCTGGTAGCGCTTGAACGGAAACGCAGTCTCGTTGCGGTGCTGCACCACGTAACGTGCAAACGGCACGGTAAGGTCATAGCGCAAACCCTTCTCACAAATATTTGACGCGGAACGCAGCTGCCCGTCATCGAGACCGGCCGCATAGTCGCCCGAATTGAGTATCTTGAACAGGAGTTTGTCGCCCTCACCGCCGTATTTGCCCAGGAGCGTGGAGAGGTTCTCCATCGCCGGTGTCTCGAGCGGCGCATATCCGTGCAGGCGGAAAACCTCGCCTATGGTATCGAATATGTAGCGGCGGCGCATCATCTCCTCCGGGGAGAAGTCGCGCGTACCTTTCGGTATGGATGGTTTCTGAACGGCCATATTGTCTTTGTTTTGCTTATTCTGTCTATTGCTGTTCCATCAGTTTGCGGTATTTCACGCGGTGCGGGGTCGTATCGAGGCCCTGGTTGCGCTTCCACTCCTCGTATTCGGAGTAGGAACCCTCGTAGAAGACGACCTTGGAGTCTCCCTCGAACGAGAGGATATGCGTCGCTATTCGGTCGAGGAACCAGCGGTCGTGCGATATCACGACGGCGCATCCGGCGAAGTTCTCGAGGCCCTCCTCAAGAGCGCGCAGCGTATTTACGTCGATGTCGTTGGTCGGCTCGTCGAGCAGGATGACATTGCCCTCCTCCTTCAGTGCCAAAGCAAGGTGCAGGCGGTTGCGCTCTCCGCCGGAGAGCATTCCGCACTTCTTCTCCTGATCGGCGCCCGAGAAGTTGAACCGGGCGACATATGCGCGGGCCGGAACCTGACGGTTGCCGAGCGTCACGAAATCGCTGTTCTGCGAAATAACCTCGTATACGGTCTTCTCCGGGTCGATGGAGCTGTGCTGCTGGTCCACATATGCGAGCTTCACGGTCTGTCCGACGGTAAATGTTCCGCTCGTAGGTTTTTCGAGGCCCATAATCATGCGGAAAAGGGTAGTCTTGCCCGTACCGTTCGGACCTATCACGCCGACGATTCCGGCAGGCGGCAGCTTGAAGTTGAGATGTTCGTAAAGCACCTTGTCTCCGAACGACTTGGACACATCGTTGGCTTCGATGACCACATCTCCCAGACGCGGTCCGTTCGGGATGTATATCTCGAGCTTCTCCTCCTTCTGTCGCGTATCCTCGTTGAGCATGCGGTCGTATGCCGACAGACGGGCCTTGCTCTTGGCATGACGGCCGGCAGGCGACATGTTGACCCACTCGAGCTCCCTTTCGAGAGTCTTGCGGCGCTTGCTCTCCTGCTTCTCCTCCAGCGCCATGCGCTTTGTCTTCTGCTCGAGCCATCCCGAATAGTTGCCCTTCCACGGAATTCCCTCGCCACGGTCGAGTTCGAGTATCCATCCGGCAACCTTGTCGAGGAAATAGCGGTCGTGCGTCACGGCGATTACCGTTCCCTTATACTGCTGCAGGTGCTGTTCGAGCCAGTCGATGCTCTCGGCATCGAGGTGGTTGGTCGGCTCGTCGAGAAGCAGCACATCCGGCTGCTGCAGGAGCAGGCGGCACAGAGCCACACGGCGACGTTCGCCTCCGGAAAGGGTGGCGACATTCTGGTCGGCATCCGGACAACGCAGCGCATCCATGGCACGCTCCAGCACGCTGTCCAGCTCCCAGCCGTTGACGCTGTCTATCTTCTCGTATATCTCACCCTGGCGTTCGATGAGCTTGTTCATCGCATCGTCATCCATGGGCTCGCACAGCTTCATGTTTATCTCCTCATACTCCTTCAACAGTGCCACCGTCTCGGCGCATCCCTCCTCGACGACCTCACGCACAGTCTTCGCATTGTCGAGTTTCGGATCCTGCTCAAGGTATCCGACCGTATATCCCGGCGAGAACACGACTTCACCCTGGTAGTTCTTGTCTATGCCGGCGATAATCTTCATAAGCGTCGACTTTCCGGAGCCGTTCAATCCGATGATTCCGATTTTCGCCCCGTAGAAGAACGACAGGTAGATGTTGTTGAGCACCTTTTTCTGGTTGGTGAAGGTCTTCGAGACCCCGACCATGGAAAATATGATTTTCTCGTCTGCCATATGTGTGATTTTGCCTTGTCTTTATAAACATGCAAATATACAAAAAATCCGGAAACACACCGGCCGTCAACACCCATAATGAAGGCGGAATGATGAAAATAGCCGGGCCAATGCCGCCGATTCGCCGCCCGCCGCCAAAATAACACCTGCCGTAACACCATCGCGACTCTTTTGCACGCGATTTGCGAATACCGTCAACGGACCAAAAACAACGACAATGAAAAGTATCAAGGGAACACTGACAGAAGAGAATCTGCTCAAGGCATTCGCCGGCGAGAGCCAGGCAAGAAACCGTTACACCATCTTTGCCGAGGCGGCAAAACGGGAGGGCTACGAACAGATAGCCGGAGTATTCCTCGAGACGGCCGAACAGGAGCTGGCTCACGCGAAGCTGTTTTTCGGATTTCTCGAGGGCGGCTCCGTAACCATAAACGGTGCGGCATATCCTGCAGGAGCGGTTCGAGCGACGGCAGACAACCTGCTCGCGGCCGCCGAAGGAGAAAAGGAGGAGTGGGGCATACTCTACCCGACATTCGCCGACACGGCGCTGAAAGAGGGTTTTCTTGAAGTTGCGGCCGCCTTCAAGATGATTTCGAGCGTAGAGGTGGAACACGAGAAACGCTACCTGAAACTGCTCGAGCGGCTCAACGGCGGCAGTTTCTTCCACCGCGACGGGGCGATATGGTGGCAATGCCGCAACTGCGGTTATGTATGCAAGGCGACGGACGCACCGCTGATTTGCCCGTCATGCCGCTATCCGCAATCATACTTCGAGCCGAAGCCCGAAAATTACTGACAACGCGACGGGCGGATACGAAAAACGGGGCCGGAAAATTCCGGCCCCGTTCCCATGAAAACTTTTTACTTCTTATTTGGCATCTGCTCGATACTGTACGATTTTACGCGCCTCTTTGGCAATGCGGTCATCCACGCGGTAGAGTTTCTCGATCTGAACCGGCTCTATCACCTTCGAGAACTTGAGGAGGAAGGTCTGTTTCACCGTCGATGTGCGGATGGTGTTCGACAGACGCGCAAGAACCACCTCCAATGCATTTTCATTGGTCAACTCGTCTTTCTTGACACGGGCAGCCTTGTTGTCCACCACCTTCTGAAGGGCACGGCGATAGTCACGGTAAACAGGCTCAAAGTTTGCAAACTGTGCGTCGTCGAGCTTGAGCTCGTCCTTCAACAGCTGCAGACGGGTCTGCATGATCTGCTCCTGTTTTGCCTTTGCAGCTGCTTTCTCTGCGTCGGTCTTGGCCGGAGCCTGTGCGAATGCGCTCTGGAATGCGAATGCTGCGATTACAGTCATCGCCACTACAAACATCTTTTTCATAGTTTTTTGAAATTTTAGGTTTTATTAAAAGGTCCGTTGAATTGTCACAACTGACTCAAATCTTCCGCATAATCCACTACCTCCAATGACATTTCATATATCACATCGTCAGAGGCTGTCTCCATCTGCGCCATCAGGCGCTTCATGTCACGGTCGTGCTCCGGCTCGAAATAGATTACGGCGCATATTGCCACCGCAAGCGTTGCGAATGCCGGTACGGCCCAACGCACGGCCTTGCCCAGTCGCTCTCTCCCTGTCGCGGCGCGGCGTACCGCAGCGCGGTTGCGGATTTTCGACATCTCGATAAACCCGTCGGGAACCCTGTAAGGCATCTGTTTCATCTCGTTCATAACTCTATCTGACTTACTTCTTTCTTTATCTTCTGTACGGCATAGTGGTAGTTGGTCTTCGCCGATGACAGGCTCTGTCCGGTTATCTTCGATATCTCCTCGAACGGCAGCTCGTCATAATAACGCAGGTTGAAGACCAGCTTCTGTTTCATCGGCAACCCGACGACGGCTCTCTGCAACTTGACGGCTATCTCGTCGGCCGTCGGTGATATCTCCCCCTCGAAATCGGCTGCAAGCCTGCCGCACAGAGAGTCAATCGGGGAGAATATCCCGCGTTTGCGACGTCTCAACGCACGTATTCCGAGATTCGTTGCTATCTTGTAGAGCCATCCTGTCAATGAACCCTCCTTGCCGCCCCTGAACCCGTCCGCTTTCAGATACGCCGTAACAAACGTATCCTGCAGTATGTCCTCGGCGTCCTCGTGCAACACGACGATTCTGCGTATGTGCCAATAAAGCCGCTCGCTATACAATTCGATTATGGCATCGAACGCCCGTGCCGTATCCTCTCCGTTCAGCAGCATTTCGGCCACATCGGCCTCCCGCAGTTTCTCATTCATCATTTGCAAGAGCTTTCACCTAAATAGATGCAACATCCGGGAAAATGTTAAAAGAAAAGATAAATTTTTTATCGTGCGGCCACCGACTCCCGTACATCGGCCATGGCCTGCATGAAAAGAGCGCGCTCCGACTCCGGCATCGCAAGCGTATCGCCGACGCATCCGGGGATTACGGCATAATCCCTTCCCCTGACCCACAACGGCACTACGCGCAGAGTATCATGCACCGCATCGCCTTCCTTAACGATATCTACCTCCGCCACCATGCCGCTGTTGCGGTAGCGAAGACGCTGGTTGGATACGAAATTGCCGAGCGAATATGCCGTAACCCCACGTAGGGTGCGGACCACCGGCTGCACGACATGCGGATGCGTTCCGATGACCGTGCGCACTCCGTGCGAATGCAGGAAACCGGATATTTGCCGTTGGCGCATATTTTCCCTGCGCGAATACTCGTCGCCCCAGTGTACGTATGCCACGACCGCATCGGCCGCTGCCCGGGCACGCACAATGTCTTCGGCCATGCGCACCGTATCGATGCCGTTGACCGAGATACCGTACGGGACAGTGATTCCGTTTGTTCCGTATGTGTAGTTCAGGAAAGCCACCTTCACTCCATTGCGCTCGACCACGAGAGGGTTGCGTTCGGCCATGGATACGGAGTCCGCGAACGTTCCAGTATGTGCAATTCCGCACCTGTCGAGTATCCGTACAGTATTGCGGACACCTTCGGCTCCGTAATCCATCATATGGTTGTTGGCCAGCATCAGCACGTCCACTCCCGCCTCCGCGGCAGCTTCTGCAAGTGCGGCGGGAGAGCGGAAACAAGGGTATCCGCTGTACGGGCCGATATCCGAGAGAGTCGTTTCGAGGTTGGCGACCACAATATCGGCACCTTCGAACAACGCTCGCATGTATTCGAACGTATCGCCGAAATCGTACGAGCCGTTGCGGAACGCATACCGCACCTGTGGCATATGGGCCATTATGTCGCCTGCGAACAGAATCTTCACGCAACGGCGCTCAGGTTCTGGCTCCGGCAGAGCGACCGGCACCGTCTCCCTTGGGGTGCTGCCGCCGCACGCCGCAAGCATTGAGGCAATCGCCAGGCCGAATATTGCACGTTTAACAAACATACGCCACTATTTCAACTCTTCGATTATGCATTGCGCCCCGGACGCTTCGGGAACCATCCCTTCTCCACTCTTTTACGCTGCGCGAACAGTTCGCCGATACTCCAGAACGATGATGCGCCCCATACGGCAAGCAGCGTGGACCACAGCACATCCTCCACGAACAGCGACGCGCCGACGGCAGCGATCCCCATCAGGAGGAATACCCACCAGCAGCCGACGCCGAAATAGTATTCTCCCTTGATGACAAGCGGATGGAATATTCCGATGATGGCAAATGTCGCCAGGCCAATGATCAATCCGGTAAAATGAATCTCCATTGCACAAAAATTTCTCAAAAATAAGCAAAAGTGAGCGCAGAGACAAACGCGCGAGAGAGTTTTAGTGTATATCCCTGCCGGCACATGGTCCATACGCACAAAAACGGACAAAAAAAGGCGGTTCCGAAGAACCGCCCTAAGATTCGCGCCGTGCGAGCCGTCAGAAACTGTACTGCATCATGAAGTTTACACGGTTTGCACTGTTCTTCGCTCCGTCCATGTTCTGCCGTATGGCCCGCAGGTATTCCGCCGCTATGCAGAAGCGGCGCGTAACGTTCCAGAATATGTTTCCGAACATGTATTGTCCGTGTCTGTACTCCTCCGGTGCATAATATCCGTTATGCTTGCACACGGTTACGGTCGAGTATCCTCCCGAGACGAACAGGTTGCGCAGGATGTTCACCTGTGCGGCGGCCTGCCATCCGTACATGGGCATCGTCTGGACGGAGCTCGGATTCTGCGGGTTCGGGGTAAAGTCGAGTCCCGACCCCGTAAGATCCTGCAGGTATGGGGTAATGCCCTTGCCGTATACTCCGTTGAAGAATATCTGGAGGAATCTTGCGATGTGGATGTTGCCGCTCGCCTGCACGCCCCATCCGAACACGGCGACGTTACTGTCGGTGGCGAGGTTGCGAAGATACATGTCGCGGAATACGGCCGAGGCACGGATATGGCTCCGACGGTTGCGCCCCCACGCCACCTGCAGGTACACCGGCACGTCCGGCACACGCTGCGGTATAGGTGCGAGAGTGGTCCCGTACGTACCTGAAACGTTCGGCATTTCGGCTGCGATACCGATCTTCATGTGTTTGCGCAGGAACGAGTACTCGTAGCGTATCATTGTGGCGAAGTTGAAGTTGTAGGCATTAGGGCCCTGGAAGTCGATAGTCTGTGGGGATGCCGTCAGATCGCAGAATGTCGTCACGTCCCGTCCGAACGTAAGTCCGAGGAAAGAGACATATCCGGTCCGCAGTCGGGGCATGTAGCTGCCTTCGGCCCCGCCCCGGAAATCAAGGTCGAAATATATCTCCACCTGTCCGAACTTGCGGGTGTTGGCTATTCCGCGGAAAAAGATGCGCGAAGTCGACGCGTCCATCTCAACCTTCTGCTTGGTGGCATATGTATGCGGAATCGGAACGTCGTACGGCACAACGTCGATGTTCGATATAATGCTGTTGAATCCGTATGAGGTTCTCAAATTGACATATCCACCGATGGCGAATGAAAATGTGTTGCGGCCGTTGGCAAAGACAACGCTCGGCATACCGACCTGTTGGAAACCCTTGCGGGTTGCCGCCTTGTGGTCATTGACGGTAGCGGCTGCCGCTGCCTCGTGACGGTCGGAGAGCGGATTGCCCTCTCCGACAGAATATATGGTATCGGTCTCCTTTACCGATATGACATATACCGCAGGTTCATCCCCGTTGCGGTAACGGTGGATTCCGTGCTTCTGGGCGGAGGCTACGGATGCGGATGCGGCGAATAAAAACAAAATAAGTAAAATTCTTTTCATAGGCATGATTCTGTCGTTTATTGGTTCAAAAATGTATCCTGTCCGAAAAAAACAAGATATATGCCAAATGATTTTTGCGGTTGGCAGCACATGCTATCGCCAAACATACTATATTTGTATATGATTGCCTTCATTATAATTTTTATTGCAGCCACGGTTGCCATGCTGGACCTGACGGCATATGTCAAACACATATCCAGATGGAAAAGCCCACGTTTGCGCATACTCGCGACCGGAATGCTGATTGTCTCCAACCTGCTGCCTGCATTCATCATAGCAGCAAACCGTTTCATGCATGACAACTCTTCCGTAAGCATGAGCGCAGGCATGTGGGTCTTCACGGTATACCTGCTGCTCACGCTGCCTCGCCTGGCCTTTTATGCAGGGATGCTTGCAGCACGGCACAAACGCCTCGGGCGCATTCTGGGACTCGTTCTCGGCTGTACAACATTTGCCATAATGCTGTACGGACTCCTCGTAACGCGTACCGACCTGCATGTAAATGAAATCAGGGCGGAATACCCGAACCTGCCGCAGACGTTCGACGGATACCGCATAGTATTCTTCTCCGATCTTCACATCGGGGCACTCCTGAATGCGGAGAAGGAGATAGATTCGCTTGTCTCCCGCATAAACGGGCTCGATGCGGACCTTGTAGTATTCGGAGGTGACATTGTCAACATCAGATATTCGGAACTCACGACCGATGTTGCGTACCATCTGAAAAAAATAAGATCGACCGACGGAGTCGTATGCGTACTCGGCAATCACGACACTGGCGTATACATAAAAGATAGTATTTCACTGCCCAAAGCCGAAAATCGCAGACGGCTTTGCGACTCCATTGAAAAAATGGGATGGAATTTGCTAAGGGATAGTACGATTTATGTATATAGAGGCAAAGACTCGATATCGGTCACAGGGATAGACTTCAAGGACAGGATGCTTGAATACGGACACTCTCCGATGACAGACGTAGACTACACTCCGTCAGCTGCATATGACGGAGTACCGGAACACGTGTTCAACATAACAGTGTCGCATCTGCCGCAGATGTGGGAGAAAATCACCGTACTCGGGCGCGGAGACCTGACACTCTCGGGGCACGTACATGCAACACAGGCAAAAATAGAAATGGGTCCAGTGAGATTATCACCTGCCATGATGTTGTATAAGGAGTGGAGCGGGATGTACGAACGAAGCGGAAAGCGGTTATACATCAATGACGGCATCGGAAATGTCGGTTTTTATATGAGAATAGGCGCACATCCGGAAATAACGTCCATTGAGTTGCTTGCGCGTTGATTTTATATATTATATTTGTAAATTCTATTTTTTATAGAACCAAATATTTAGCAAAAAGATAAGATGAAAAGAGTCGTTTTAAGTTTTGTCCTGCTGGTATTTTCCGCAAACGTATATGCTCAAAACACCGGAAGTACAATAACGCTGGAGGATGCCATGCAGTTGGCGCTTGACGGAAACCCGACCGTAAAGGCGCTGGAATACGAAGAAAAGGCAGCCAAACGTGAACGCCAGGCTGCCATAGGCCTTTTTATGCCGAAAATCAATGTCCGCGGAGCCTATACATATCTCGGCAAGGACATAAAAATCGACCTGAACAATGGCAAGGGGGCCGTTTCCGACATGGCAAACCAGACCATCTCCACAATCATGCAGAACCCTACCTTGGCCGGAATCATCCAGCCGATGCTCCCTGACATCCAGAGCGGACTGAACTCCCTGCTCGGGCTCGACTGGGCATATACGATTCAGAACCGCAGTTTCGGATTCGTCGGCGGCGACGTGACCATGCCGATATTCATGGGCGGCAAGATCATCACGGCAAACAAGGCGGCGAAACTCAACGAAAGTGCCGTTAAGGAGCAGGGGTCACAGGTCCGCAATGCCCTTATGTCGGAGGTAGTCGAACGCTATTTCGGCTATGCGCTTGCACTTAACGCAGTCGATGTGCGCAAACAGGTGGTGGCCGGCATGGAGCAGCATCTTCGGGACATCGAGTCACTCGAAAAGAACGGCATGGTTGCACAGACCGAACGCCTGTACGTGGAGTACAAGCTCAACGAGGCACGGCGCGACCTGCAGAACGCCGAACTCCAGGCCGAGACCATAGGCAATGCCCTGTGCAACACATTGGGTACGGATGCGGTATCGATACCCGTATCCGCAATGTTTGTCCTCGATACAGTCGAGCCGCTCACGTACTATCAGGACATAGCCGGAGACAGCAATCCGCTTCTAGAGCAGATAGACATCAAGCGCCAACTGGCAAAGCAGAATGCCAATCTGCAGCGGGCGGAATTCTTCCCTGAGATAGTGGCCATGGGCGGAGGAACATTCTACAACTACCAGGTAACCAACATACTGCCTCGCTGGGCAGTTGGAGTAGGGTTCAGTTTCAAGATTTTCGACGGACTGAACCGCGAATACAAATATTCGGCGGCACGCAACACCGTGCGCCGCGTGGAGCAGCTCAAGGTCAAGGCCGACAAGGACATTTCGGTGCTCATCGAGAGCCTCTACAGCAAGATGCTCAACTACCGCAACCAGATATCGTCCATCGAGTCATCGATCGCCTTTGCGGAGGAATACCTGCGTGCCAAGAATGCAGCCTACGTAGAAGGCATGGCAACCTCCACCGACCTGATAGACGCCGAGCTTAACCTTGCCAAGGTCAGGATCGAACGCATGCAGGCCGCATACAACTTCGATGTCAGTCTTGCAAAACTCCTGGAAGCGGCCGGCATAAGCGAAGAGTTCATCGGCTACTCGCGCAGTGCAAATGCGCGTCACATTACTTACAGAAACAATAATTAGCGCAAAAAGAAGATATGAAAAAGGTAAACATTCTGGCTATATTGATAGCCATAGTACTTATAGTTACAGCCGTAGTACTCGTCGGATGGCACATGGTAAAGAGCGAGCCGGTACTTATCCAGGGAACCGTCGAATGTACGTCATACAAGGCATCATCGAAGATTCCGGGACGTATCGATGCGCTCAAGGTACGCCAGGGAGACAAGGTGGAGAAGGGACAGCTTCTGTATGTGCTCTCCACACCGGAACTCAACGCCAAACTCCAGCAGGCCGAAGCAGTCAGAAGCGCAGCCAAAGCCATAGACGATAAGGCTTTGGCCGGTGCACGCTCGCAGCAGATAGAGGCGGCTCTCAACCTGTGGCAGAAGGCGCAGGCCGGCAAGGAGCTTGCGGCAAAGACATATGAACGCGTACAGAACCTGTACCGCGACGGGGTAGTCCCTGCACAGAAACTCGACGAAGCCAAGGCCAACTACGATGCCATGGTGGCCACCGAGAGCGCAGCGCACTCGCAGTACGAACTTGCCGTTGACGGAGCCAGCAAGGAGGACAAGGCCGCAGCAGCCGCACAGGTAAGGCAGGCGCAGGGTGCAGTCAACGAAGTTGAGGCATACATAAGCGATGCCATGGTATATTCACCCGTCACCGGAGAGGTATCGACGGTTATATCCGAGGCCGGCGAACTGGTTGGAAGCGGGTATCCGGTAATAACCATTCTTGACCTCAGCGACATGTGGGTGACGTTCAACGTCAAGGAGACGATGCTTCCGAACATAACCGTGGGCAAGAAGGTCAAGGCATATGTGCCGGCCCTCGACAAGGATGTAGAGCTCGTAGTGACATATATAGCCGTGCAGGCCGATTTCGCTACGTGGAATGCGACCCGCACCCGCGGCGGATTCGACATCCGTACGTTCGCGGTTAAGATGAAGCCGACCGTCGGCATCGAAGACCTGCGTCCGGGTATGAGCGTAATCGTGAACTGGAGTGAAATGGAAGACCA
Source organism: uncultured Alistipes sp. (assembly GCA_944322005.1). Taxonomy (GTDB): domain Bacteria; phylum Bacteroidota; class Bacteroidia; order Bacteroidales; family Rikenellaceae; genus Alistipes. Next base: position 388,759 of record CALUNL010000001.1, on the reverse strand, counting down.
AGCATAGAAGTGCAATGCGAAATTTCATAAAAGGTACATATGCGACATTCAAACGGGAGATAGGCAGAATAAGGAGCAGCAAGACCTACATCGCCACGCTCATAATACTGCCCTTGATCGCGTTTCTGTTCTTCGCGGCCTTTTTCCAGAAGGGCGTAGCCCAGAATCTGCCCATAGCGGTGCTGGACGAGGACCACTCCGACCTATCGCGCAAGGTGACGTCGATGGTTGACCAGACACCGGCCGCCCTCGTGGCATTCGAGATTCAGGACATGGAAGAGGGCATACGGATGATGCGCGAGGGCCGTATATATGCGATTCTGCAGATTCCGGAGGATTTCGAGAAGAGGATACTCGGAGGCGGACAGGCCAATGTGGAGTTCTACAACTCCGGCGCGAATATATCGGTCAACTCCCTGTTGGCAAAGGATGTCCAGACGGCCGTCACGACATTCACAATCGGAGTCGAGCTGCAGATGCTGCAGGCCAAAGGGATGAATGCCGCACAGGCAATGGCGCTGGCCATGCCTATACGCTTCTCGACCCATGTGCTGTTCAACCCGTACGTAAATTACGGATACTATGTCGCACCGTGCTTCATGGCAATGATGCTCATGATATTCACCGTGCTGTCATCGGTATATGCAATGGGCACCGAACTGAAAAACTCGACTGCCAAAGAGTGGCTCGACACGGGTAACGGTTCGATGCTTGCAGCCCTTTCGGGAAAAATGATTCCGATCACATCCGTGATGCTTATCATTGCGGTTGCGATGTATGTAATAATATTCAACATTGTGGGTGCGCCACTCAACGGCAGTGCGATAGTGATAGCTCTTTCTACGCTCATATTCATAATAAGCTATCAGTGCATAGGTATATTCGTTCTGGCGCTGACCGACAATATGCGACTGGCCCTGTCGTTCGGAGGCGGATATTCGGTGCTTGCATTCACATTCTCGGGACTGACGTTCCCGACAATGGCGATGTCGGCACCGCTGCAATGGTTCTCCCATCTGTTTCCGTTCACCTACTACATGAAGATATTCGTGGACCAGGCCATGCGGGGGGCTCCGGTAGGGGAGTCTCTGCCGGACATGGCATACATGATGCTCTTCTGCATACCGGCCATACTCATGATAAACAGGCTCAAGAGAGAGTGCACATATAAGAAATACTGGGGTAAATCATGACTATGAAAAAGATAGGAAAATACATATCGCTATATTGGCGCGAAATCGTTTCGGTCATGCGCAACGAGTATCGGGAGATATTTTCCGACCCCGGAGTCATGCTCGTTATAATATTCGCCATATTCATATATTCTACTCTATACTCTCTGGGATACGGCAACGAAGTGCTGCGCAACGTACCCATAGCCGTCATAGACAACAGCAAGACAAGTTCGAGCCGGATGCTCGTCGAGTCGTTCGGCTCCGGACCGAATGCCTACGTGGCATACGAGGCTTCTGACATGGAAGAGGCCAAGAGACTATTTTTCGACCACAAGATCTACGGAGTGGTATACATACCCGAAAGCTACGAAAAGGACCTGATAGGAGGCACACAGGCCAATGTGTCGATATACTGCGACGCCAGCTATTTCCTCGTGTACAGACAGGTATTCCAGGATATCGTGGCCTCCATATCGACGGCCGGAGCAATGGTCGAATTCCAGCGGCTCGTCGCCAGCGGAGTCAATGCGCCACAGGCCAAAGCAGCCATACAGCCGGTAATCTACCAGTCACACAACCTCTTCAACCCGTATCTCGGATACGGTACTTTCATCATGCCGGCAATTATCATGGTAATTTTCCAGCAGACCGCACTTATAGGCATCGGCATGATAGGCGGGACATGGCGCGAATACAACCTCTACAAGAGGCTCGTGCCGGCCGGGCGCGACAGGCTGTCGACAATCCCGACGGTAGCAGGCAAGGCTCTTGCCTACATATCCATATACCTCGTCACGTCGGTTTATGTCCTGACCGTTCACTACAGGCTCTTCAACTATCCGACAAACGGACGACTTATAGACTGTATGGCCGTAATTATACCGTACCTGCTGGCCTGCATATTCCTCGGCATTGCAGTATCGACGCTGTTCAAGCACAGGGAAAATTCCCTGCTGTGGCTTCTGTGGACATCCATACCGGTAATACTGCTCAGCGGCGCATCGCTTCCGAAGGAGGCGTTCCCGGAATGGATGTATATGCTCGGACGCATACTTCCGAGCAGTCCGGCCGTGGAGGCATACATCCGCGTGCAGACCATGGGTGCAACGTTCGATGAGGTAGCCCCGCAAATTGCCAATCTGTGGCAACTGGTATTTATATACGGCGGACTCTCCATCATTGGGATGCATCTTGTACTCAACAAGGAGTACGCGAACCGAACAAAGGCAAGACTGCAGAAGGGCATGGACAAACTCGGGAAGCTTGGTAAAAGCCTGAAAATTCAGAAGCCGAAGGCCAAACGTGCCCAATGACACGTCTGCGGTGGCAGACGGTTCCGCCCGACGACAACCCCGTATCGCATACACCCCAAAGGTTGCGATACGGGGTTTTTCACGTTACCGCCCTGGCATTCAGGCCAGCATCTGCAGTATTTTCATCCGATATATTGCGAATCACGATAAAATTCGCTATATTTGTAGTAAACAACCATATCCCCTCCCGCCATGAAAGAGAAAATTATGAAACTGCTGCTGCTCCTGCTAGGATTCGGCACGACAGCATGTAACGAAGCGGAAAATCCAGTCGAATACGGTTGTCCTATGACCAAATTCTCCATAAAGGCAAGGGTAACCGACACTTCGGACCGTCCGATAGAGGGTATAAAGGTCGAGGCGGTCAGATACTCGTCAAGCAAGAATGCCGACGTCAGTTTCGGCCCGAACGAGGCCTATTCCGACTCCGAGGGGACGCTCGTACTGAACGCCGAAGCATTCGGGCAAGACAACCCGCCACTCACCGTAACTGTAAAGGTTGAGGATGTCGACGGACTCGAAAACGGAGGCTTGTTTGCCGGAAAGGAGATTGACGTGAATGTCACCGAGAAGGACATGGTCGATTCCGGCACCTGGATCAACAGCTACAGCGTTGATGCCGGCGACATCGTGCTCGACAAGTCATCCGAATAAACAGCGGTCGGCATGGCAAAATCTTTATCTCTGCGCAAGCGGCTGGCACTGGAGATTGAGCGGAAACGGCAGAACGACAGGGTAGAGAAGCATCGGCTCCGGTCGCTCTTCTGGGAGTGCACGCTCCGGTGCAACCTCGCCTGCCGCCACTGCGGAAGCGACTGCACGAGCAGCCCTTCATACAGGGACATGCCCGCAGAGGATTTTTTTCGCGTCCTCGACAATCAGATAACCCCGCACGTGAACCCGCACAACGTGTTCGTCACCCTTTCTGGCGGCGAGGTGCTGGTGCGCGACGACATAGAAAAAATCGGACTCGGACTCTACCGCCGTGAATATGCATGGGGGATGGTCACCAACGGAATGGCGCTGACACGGCGCCGCTTCGACTCGCTGCTTGCATCCGGCATACACGGCATGACGATATCCCTCGACGGGTTCGAACCGCAGCATACGTACATACGACGCAATCCCGATAGTTTCCAGCGGGCCGTCGAGGCCATACGCATGGCTACTGCGGAACCTACGCTCGCATTCGACGTCGTTACATGCGCCACGCCTGCACTGATGCCGCAACTCGAAGAGTTCAGGGAGTTTCTCATATCGCTGGGATTGAAACGTTGGCGCATATTCACCATATTCCCGTCCGGAAGAGCCGCCACCGATGGGACATTGCGCCTCTCCGATGAAGACTTCACATCTCTGATTGATTTCATTTGCCGCACGCGCAAGGAGGGACGTATCGCCATCAGTTACGGATGTGAGGGCTTCCTTGGCGGTTACGAGGCCGAGGCCCGTCCATCGTTCTACGAGTGCCATGCAGGCATAGATACCGCTTCGATACGCATTGACGGAGCTATTTCAGGTTGCACGAGCATCCGCTCCGACTACAATCAGGGCAATATCTACAGGGACGATTTCTGGGATGTATGGCAAAACCGCTTCGAGCCTTTCCGCAACCGAGAGTGGATGCACAAGGATGAGTGTGCGCAATGCGGCATGTTCCGCTACTGCCGCGGCGGAGGCATGCACCTGCGCGACAGCGAGGGGAGGATGGCCGACTGCGCCTACCTGCGCCTTTACGGCCGGAAATAGGGTGGCGTAGAATCCGAAAAAAAGTAAAACGCAGACGTGGACTCCCTATTGGAAATCCACGTCTACGTTTCATAAGGCAAAGCTGCAAATACCGATCAGCCCGCGTCCCGTTCACATCTCACTACCTGCGTGGACCGAAACGGTTGCCTCCGGCTCCGCTGCTCATTCCGACATTGCTGTTCTTCGACTCCTTGTAGTCGTAGTCCTTCATGTTTTTGGAGCCGCGCTTGCCGAAATGGCGCAGGTTATAGATGAACTGTACGCTGAAATAACGGCCGATAACGCTGTTGGTAAGGTTCTGCGTATATCCCGAACCTGTATTGCGCGTAAATGCCGTATTCTGGTTTGCGATATCGTTAACACCGACCTGTATCTCGCCGCGCTGGTTGCGGAAGAGCTTCTTGCCGAGATAGACGTTGCACAACAGGTAGTTCTCGTCATACTTGTTCGTAAAACCTATGTACTGCACGTACGAACAACTAGCCGTAAGCGTAAATCCCTTCCAGAAGATATATTTCAGGGTGCCGGTTGCCGTATGCTCGAAATAATTGTTCTTCACATTGCCTGCGGCAGTATTCCATGCCTGGTTGAACGTTCCGTTCCACGAGAAGGTGAAATCTATGTTCTCCGATATGTTGCTGCCGAGGGTAACCGAGAAGTCGTATCCAATATTGTTGGCATAGTTCTTCGTGTAGTTGTGGCGCACCATATCCTCAAGCGACGAATATATTGCAGCAGGTACGACCGTATACTGCACACCGGCCATAAGATTGAGGTTGCACTTCATGAACGAGAGCGGCAGACCCAGACTGACATGCGTACGCAAGTTCCAGTAACCGTCCATGTTCTCGTAGGAGGTGATTCTCTGCGGCGAATAGGACGTACCGTCATCCTTTTTCGGAAATACCATTCCGTCTATCTCGTCAGGCAGTTCGAAACCGTCACGGTTGTACCAGGTCGAGGATGATATGTAGTTCTGCTGATACCGCGCCATACCCATCCACATAAATGTACGTCCCTTCTCCACATTGGAATTTATGTAGTGCAGGTTCACACGGTGCGTGAACGAAGGATTCAGGTTGCTGTTGCCAATGCTGAGATACTGCGGGGTAGATACATCGAATATGTTCTGAAGCTGTGTCACCTTAGGGCTCGAAGTATACGAACGGAAATACAGGCGTATGGTGTTTTCCGAATTGAACGCATAATTCAACATGGCAAAATAGAGCACATTGTCATAAGTCTTGCGTATGACATCCGACTGTGTACCGTTTATCGCCCCGTCAAGGCTCGAGCGCTGATAATATACGTTTGCAACGATCGTATTCTTGTTTACGGAGTAACGGAAACCTGGACCTATGCGATGAGTCCAGTAGCCGCTCCGCGTGGAGTTCGTCATAAGTGCATTTTCAACTCCGTTCTGATAATTGCTGTCCGTATCCCATGTATGCTGGTACTTCGCCTGGTCCTCATATGAGAAACGGTATTGGAAGTTCAATGTCGTGTTTTTGGCTATCGGTTCGTTGTAATTCAGGCTTCCTCTTACGCTATATGTCTCCGAAGGCGAGTGGATATACTGATATATAGGCGAATATATGGACGCAATATCCCCAAGTTGTTGCCAAGCCCCGGAATAAATGTAGTCGTTTACAAGCGAAGGATAGTCCGGAGAGGTGGTCGGAATAGCCGTGGCATCATTGGAAGAGGTATGCTTCTTGGTGCTGTTGTTGCTGTATCTGAAACGGCCGTCTATCGATATGGTACGTCCCGGTTTTCCGAGTTTCAATCTGTATTGCAGGAATTCCGTAATGTTCACTCCGTAATAATTGTTCTTGTTGTAGTCATTTTGATACAGGAGTCCGCTCTCTCCATACTGGTATCCGATAGTACTCTTCTCAGGATTGTAACCCTGATACCTAACGGAAGTTCTCGACATGAGCGACTGTGTACGGGATATCCTCCAATCCAGACGCGCATTGAGGCGGTGGTTGTTGTTCACTATGTGTGAACGGCCTTCCGTATGGAGCGTATCTATCGGCGACGGATCCTCATACCACGTATCGTCGGTCGAGATGTTGTCGGTCGAGGTGTTGTTGAAGAAATAGCTTCCCTGGAACTTCACGTTGTCCCGCTTGCCCCACGTATCGGAATAGTTGAGACCTATCGAATTGACCAGCGCCACACCGTCCTGCGGTCTTACCATATATTCGCCGACGCCACGACGGTTGTTGTTGGTGTTTCCCGTAACGCCGAGTATGTCCTCGAATGAGAAATTCTGCTGGTTTATGTTGTTGAACAGTCCTATTACCGATATGCGGCTGTCATTATTGAAGAAGTTGACATTTCCTCCGGCCGTATATTTATGGTGTGACGTTACTTCATCGGTTTGCGGCTGGTATCCATACCCGGCATACATCTGTCCGAACTGGCCCTTTCGCATGCCCTCCTTGGTGACGATATTTATGGCTTTGTATCCTTCTCCGTCATCCACTCCGGAAAACTCCGCCTCATCACTCAACTTATTGAATACCTCGATACGGTCCACAGCCTCCGCCGGCAATGATTTAATGGCCGTATTTACATCTTCGCCGAAGAACTCCTTGCCGTCGACAAATATCTTCTGAACCGTTTCACCCTGAGCCTCTACCTCGCCATTGGTGATGGTTATTCCCGGCATTTTCTTGAGCAATCCTTCCACATCGGCATCGTTAGTAACCTTGAAGGCACCGGCATTGTAACTCAATGTATCGCCGTTCTGCGATGTACGCAAAGACTTGACTGCCTTGACAACGGTCTCGATCTTGGTCGCATTTTCCTTTATTGTCAGTCTTCCCAGATTGAGCAGGGGAGCAGATACCTTGAACTCGCGCTTCATGTCCTCATAGCCGAGAAACGTCGCTATCATGGTGTATGAGCCGTATGAAAGTCCCGAAATCTCAACCTTACCTTCGGCTCCGGACGTATAATATCTCTTTTTGTCCGGATTGGAAGTCGGATACAACTCGATGACCGCACCCATGACGCCCTCTTTGGTATCGGCATCACGGAGCATAAACGTCACTTTTCCCCTCTCTTGTGCGAATACGGTCGCAGACAGTGAGACCAGCAGGAGGAAAAACAAAATCTTTCTCATTTTACAATATGCTACTCTTTCGGTTTCTGCTTGGTTGCAGGTGGTTTCTTTTGGCAGACAAATTTAGCAATATAAGAATTAATGGCAACCTTATAGTACCGCGAAACGACTAAAATCGGGGGTGAACCGACATCAATCGGCAGTCGAATCCGTAAGCCATGCCTTGAATTCGGGCACTCTGGCTTTCGATATTATAATCTTCTCCGGCGTTTCAGTTTTCAGATTAAGCTTCAACCGGCTGCCGAACCACACGGAGATATCGTTTATCGCACCGCGCGAAACGATGAACTGCCTGTTCGCGCGGAAGAATTTCTTCTCCGGCAGCATTCCCGACAACGTCTCCAGGGTGTGTTCTATCGGGAAGTGGTCTCCGCTGAAGTTATACGCCTCAACTCGCTCATTGCTCGTATAGCAGAATGCTATGTCATCGCTCTCGAGCGGAATTATCTTGTCCCGGAACCTAACTAGGAACACCTGCTTCTCGGTTCTGCGTTGGTGTGTCATCTCCTTTACGCGAGAACTATACTCCTCCCGGTCCGCGGAGGTCAGCCTGCGCCATTTCTCGACGGCACGGGTAACACTCTGTTCGTTTATAGGCTTCAGGAGATAGTCTATGCTGTTCACCTTGAACGCCTCGAGTGCATACTGGTCGTACGCCGTAGTGAATATTATCGGTGATGAAACCGTGACCGCATCGAATATGCGGAACGACTCTCCGTCCGAAAGATGGATATCCATGAATACAAGATCCGGAGAAGGGTGGTTGCCAAACCACTCGATACTGTCGACAACCGTATCCAGTACATCGAGGACCTCCACATCCTCGCATACACGCTTCAATATCGCACACAGGTTCTGTGCAGCAGCTGTTTCGTCTTCGATAATCAGAACTTTCATACCTACTTGTTGTTTGCCGAAGGCCTCTTCAAGGGCAGTTTCACGATAAACTCCCTGTCATTGCTTATTATCTCTATGTCGCGCCCCAGGATCAACTTGTTGCGGCTGCCGAGGTTTTTCAGACCGGTTCCGGTTCCTATCTGCGGCTCGAGCATCGGGCGGCGCTCGTTGGCCACGACCAGATACTCCTCTTCGGCGTATATCCGGACATGGAACGGATTCTTGCTTGTTATCGCATTGTGTTTGACCGCATTCTCTATAAGCGGTTGGAGCGACAGAGCAGGGAGCGTCCAATCCATGTACGACTCGTCTATATCGAAGTCGAAAAATATCTTGTCGGCATATCTTATTTTATAGAGATAGCAATATGCATCGGCAAACTGCAGCTCGTCATGCAAGGAGACCATCTCCGCATTGTTTCCGTTCTGGGTGGTATAGCGGAACGTGTACGACAGCTGGTCGATATATTTCAGGGCGCGCTTCTCGTCCTTTTCCCGGACAAGCATGGACAGCGAATTAAGGGAGTTGAAGAAGAAGTGTGGATTTATCTGGTTTACGAGCATGTTATACTTAGTCGTCAGGTTCTCGTTCGTAAGCCTCTCGTTCTCCAGCACCACCTGCTGGCGCTGCGACAACAGTATATACATCTGCGAGTAGAGCAGTACGACGACAAATATGAACACGCATTTGGTCATCACCACAAAATCCAGCATGTTGTACCCCTGATACAGCAGTATCGTCTCGCCTGTATAACGTAAGGTTATCGGGGCGAGGAAATACGTTATGACAATTATCACCGCACATACCGCACTGCGGCGCCATGATATCACCCATTTGCCGTTAGGCCGGCGACGGTTCATGACAAGCAGCATTACAAACGACACGGCCAGATAATAGAGTATCTGGTACATTGTCTCGGCCAGTCGCGAAGTGCCGTTGTAGAGCGCGCCATAATCAAATGGAAGGCCGTTGCGCAGATTTACATGGCGCATTATGTAGTGCGAATCGGGGTATTGCGGCTGGCTTGAGGCCTGAACCTCGAGTATATCGCCATCCTTGAGATCCAGCCTTCGGATAGACGGCCTGTCGACGTATATGCTGTCACCGTTTTCCGTAACTATATAGCCGAATCCGTCAACGCTCATCGAAAGTCTTCCCGTAGCAACGATGGATACTATATCGTGCCATCTGCCATGTCCAGGCCTTACGTCGTTCTGGTTTACGACAAGCAACAGCAGATAGGAGAAGTTGACCACCAGACTGATAATCAACGCCACGAGAAAGCAGGCTGCGACAGGGGAGTTCCGATAGACGTTCATATTCGGCCGTTATTTATCCTCTTCGTACCACGATGCATACATGTGGTAGTCGTGGGCGATTCGCGTAATTATCTCATCCCGCTGTTCCGGAGTCACATCCTTGACCTTGCGGGCCGGCACACCGGCATATACCGAATTTGGTTCGAGTTTCGAATTGGAAAGCACGAGCGCATTGGCCGCAACGATACAGCCCGATGCCACCACAGCGTTGTCGAGTATGGTAGCGCCCATTCCTATAAGGCAGTTGTCCTCGATTATCGCTCCGTGAATTGTTGCGTTATGGCCCACGGAAACATCATTGCCTATATGTGTCTGCGACGGATGCTTCGAGCCGTCATAGAGCGTATGTATGACCGTTCCGTCCTGGATGTTCGTACGGTCGCCGATGGTTATCTTGTTCACGTCACCGCGCAGGACCGTATTATACCATATCGAGCTGTCCCGGCCTATGGTAACCTCACCTATAATAACAGCCGTTTCGGCTACGAATGTTCCCTCTCCGATTGCGGGTTCATGCCCGCGAACTTTTTTTATGAAAGCCATATGAATGAATTCCTTTATGTTTTTACAATATCTCTTTTGTTTCAGTCTCGAATTCCATGGTCTCGCCGCCGCGCAATATGCGGAGCAGGTGCCTTCCGGGTGCCCGCATACGGAAAACCGCATGAAACGGAACCCTACGAACAATATAGAGCCCGCACGGCAGAAGCGCGACGAGCAATACACTCCGATTCCGTCGGAAATTGTGGCGACCTACCTTGCGTCAGCCGCAACGATGCACTACCGTACAATCCTACGCGTCGCCATGCTCCTGCGTTTTGGCCTGCTGCCAGTACTCCTCGAGAGTATCGAGAGGCACTTCGTTCATCATGCGCCCCTGCTCGGCGACACACTTCTCTACATGTGCGAAACGGCGCATGAACTTCTTGTTGGTACGTTCAAGCGCATTTTCCGGATCTATGCCATACAGGCGGCATGCATTCACCAGCGCGAAGAGCAGATCGCCGATCTCGCCCTCTATGCAGTCCGTATCGCCCGAAGGCAGTTCCTTCTCCACCTCGGCCATCTCCTCGTGCACCTTATCCCAGACATCCTCCTTCTTCTGCCAGTCGAATCCGGCCGCTGCGGCCTTCTCGCTTACGCGGAATGCCTTGACCATCGCCGGGAGGCTGCGCGGAACCCCTCCCAGAATACCGCCGGGACGGTTCTTCTTGCGCTGCTTGAGCGCCTCCCAGTTCTGCTTGACCTCATCCGGCGTGTCGGCATGGACATCGCTGTAAACATGCGGATGGCGGTATATGAGTTTGTCGCACTCGGCATTGGCTACATCGGCCAGGTCGAATGCGCCCTGTTCCTCACCGAGCTTGGAGTAGAATACGACATGCAGAAACAAGTCGCCGAGCTCCTCCTTTATCCCCTCCATATTGTTGTCCGTAATCGCATCCGCGAGTTCGAACGTCTCCTCAATCGTGTTGTTGCGCAACGAATGGAACGTCTGTTCCCTGTCCCACGGGCACTTCTCCCTGAGAGTGTCCATGACCTCCAACAAACGGGCCGTGGCATCCAGTTTTCTGTTCATTTCCAAATGTGGCTAATTTGTGGCAAATATACTATTTTTATATCTTTGTAGGAAATAAATCTTCCCGACAGAATGAAACTGAAATTGCTTTTGGCGATGCTTCTGGCATCGCAGGCGCTCCATGCGGAAACGCTCATTCCGCAACCGGCAGAACAGCGGTACGAACACGGCAAATTCGTCATAAACAGCCGAACGACACTCGTGTATTCGCCCGAACTGCGCGATGCGGCCATATATCTGCTCGACTACCTGCCGCTCAAGCGTCTCTCCCCGAACGCATCGAGCAACAACTCCCTGCGACTTGCAACCGATCCGTCACTCGCTCCCGAAGAGTACAGGCTGACCGTCAACAGCGACGGGATAGTGGTGCAGGGAGGCGGATACGGAGGCGTATTCAACGGCATACAGACACTCCTGCAGCTGTTGCCGGACGGCATATACGCCAAGAACCGACGCCTGCCGGCAGAGGTTGTGCATTGCGAAATCTCCGACAAGCCACGTTTCGACTACCGCGGCTTGCTGCTCGACGTGGCGAGAACATGGATTCCGGCCGAAAGGCTCAAGCGCTACATCGACCTGATGGCCTACCACAAGATCAACAAACTGCACCTGCACCTTGCTGATGATGAAGGATGGCGCATCGAGATAAAATCGCATCCGGAACTGGCGCAGAAGGGAGGATTCCGCGGCGGAGACTCGCCGGTGCACCCGCGCTACGCCAAGTTCGACGAAAAGTGGGGCGGTTATTACACCCGTTCGCAAATGCGCGGGATAGTGGCATATGCCATGGCGCGGAACATAGAGATAATACCGGAGATAGACATGCCGGGCCACAGCCGCGCACTTGCCGCCATACACCCGGAGATACTGTGCGGGTACACGCCCGACACCTCTGCCACAAACGGCCTCGACCTGCGTAACGTATGGTGCGTGGCCCGGGAGAGCAACTATGAACTCATCGACGACATAATCCGCGAATTGAGCGAGATATTTCCGTCCAAGTACATCCATATAGGCGGAGACGAGGTCGATGTGTCGCAATGGGAGTCATGCCCCGACTGCCGGCGGCTGAAACGCGAAAAAGGGTTGCAATCGGGGGCGCAGCTCGAGAATCTGTTCATCTCACGGGTCTCCGAGATACTGTCGAGATACGGCAAGCGGCCGGCGGTATGGAACGAAGCCGTGAAGGGAGGCCTTTTGAGAAGATCCACGCGCGTGTACGGCTGGCAGAGCATGAAACACTGCCTGGAGGCGGCGGACAAGGGCTATCCGACGATAGTCATGCCTGGAGAGTATCTCTATTTCGACATGAAGCAGTCGCCGTCAGAGGCCGGACACACATGGGCGGCCATATTCGACGCAAAGAAGGTCCTGTCGCTCGACCTGCGCAAAAGCGGATTCGACAAGCGCCTTATGGAGCGAGTCGAGGGCATAGAGGCAACCTTCTTCAGCGAGATTTACATCGCCCACAACCCAGAGAGCAACGACTACCTCGACTACATGCTCTTCCCGAGGCTCTGTGCCGCATCGGAGGTGGCATGGTGCGGCGAGCGCAAACGCGGCTGGGACGAGTTTTACGAGTCATTGAAAGGTTCGCATTACGGCCGTATGAACTCCATGGGTATAGCATTCCGGCTTTCGACGCCGAAGGTGACATATGCCGACGGCACGCTCTCTGCCTCCGTCGACGACGGGTCGGAGATATACGTGACCGACATCAGATCTGGCAAATCTTCACGTTATATAAAGCCTATAACAACCGATGAACCCGAGAATTACATATTCGCAAGCCGCTACGGCAATGCCCGCAGCCGCGATGTCGCCGGAAGGGAGAGGAAGAGGTTGAAACCGGAGGTCTCCGTCACCTCGTCCATGCCGTTCTCGGCAAAGAACCCGGCCTCCAATGCCGAGTCGTACTCCGGACGCATTGCCCGCACCGTACGTGCGGCCCATGCCGGCGACTGGATTCTCTACACCTTCTCCGAGCCGGTACAGTGCGGTACGATAGAAATCGGTACCGGCCACCTTCACCTGCGCAGGTGCCTCTTCCTGAAAGGGCGCATGGAGATAAGCTACGACGGCAAGGCATTTACCGAAAGCGTGCCTCTGCATGAAGGCAGCGCGAGGTTTGCGCCGAAGAGGCCGGTTCTCGCCGTGAGAATAGTGGCCGAAGGCAACAGCGACGCGGAGAACAACGTCGTCGTACAGGCACCGAAAATCATAAAATAGCAAGTAGATTCGACGTTATTACTTCAGTCATACTGAACAAAATGAAGAATCTGAATACGAATTATTCTTTTTTTAACCAAAACTGTGTTATTTTTGCAACAACAACCCTCTAAAATAATGCCTATGAAACATTAGCGGATCTGAATATATACATTTTAAGAATATAGGGAAAAGCGTTAGCTTTATTTCTTGCTGTTGAAACTTCGACAATTTCAAATGTGGCAAAGGAAGTAAAGTTGATGCTCACGTGTTTAGCGTGGGCTTCACTTTGAAATTTGTGCCACAGGTAGTCGAAGACCTCAACAGCAGATTGAAAAAGTTATGTCCGCGCTTTCTTATGTATATATTATCATCACTAAAAGGACAAAACTAAATAAATGTTGAAATATCAAATTACAATTATGAGAAAATTATTTGTATTAATGACTGCATTGTTCATATGCAACTTGGCAAATGCCCAATATAGACCGACTCAAAAAGATGTTGGGAACGATTGTACAACACAAGACGGGAAATTAGGCACTTGGAAGAATGTTAGAGTAGAAGATGGTAGAAGTGATGGGTATGGAAACAGTAGCACGACATCTGGGTCCATAAATGGAAGCGTAGGCAGTAACAATATAGCGAATATATCTGGATCTGTCTCGCAGTCCAACAGCAACTCAAATAATTCTTCTGCATCAGAGAAAGTGTCATATGATGATATCAGATGCATCGAAGATAAAAACGCAACATTACCGCAACGTTCACCTGTTAGATGGTAAGTATATGAAATCATCAAAATTCGCCAGACTCTTTATTGCCATTATAGCGACAGGAGCAGTCTGCTTGACAATGGCTTCCTGTGATCCAGATGTTGTAGATGCATTTGCAGATGGCTACCGTGATGGCTATTACGGCAGCCGAGCCGAAGCTGCAAACAATATCGAAGGTAATGTAGAAGCAACGGATACATATACAAATGCAGAATAGCAGAATAATAAAGGCCTACAACTAATAATTGTAAAGAAGGCGATGTTGTGCAAACATCGCCTTTTATTTATTCAAATAATAAAAAACGCCGAATAAATTGAATCATTCGGCGTTAGCAATCCATAAAAACATATGCTCTATCTTATCTGCGCCCCGGCCTGCTTCTCGAATGCCGACTGGAGGTTAGCCATCACGCGCTCTATGGCCTTGTCGTTCAGGGTCTGGTTGCAGTCTTCGAGTATGAAGCCGAGAGCGTACGACTTCTTGCCCTCCGGCAGCTTGTCGCCCTCGTAGACATCGAATAGCGACACGCTCTTAAGCAGCTTGCGTTCCGTTGCAAGCGCTATCTCACGCAGCTGCGAGAAGGTCACCCGTTTGTCTATCAACAGGGCAAGGTCTCGCCTTACCGACGGGTATTTAGGCAACTCGCTTGCCGTAACCTTATGCTTGCGTGTAGCCTTGAGCAGGAGGTCGAAATCGAGTTCCGCATAATAGACGTTCTGTTTGATGTCGAACGTGCGGCATATGCGCGACGACACACGGCCGAACCTCACAAGCTGTTTGCCGTTTATCGTAATCAGCAGCGCCTCGTCGAAGATGTCGCTCGAAAGGCTCTCGCTGTGCAAATCGTAGATGTCGAGACCGAACCGGCGCAGTATCTGCTCCACGACACCGCGCAGGGCAAAGAATGATGCCGGACGGGCCTTGGAGTTCCACGACTGCGGCTCCACGGTTCCGGTCAGCGCTATCGCCAGCATGTACTCCTCACCGTATGCGGCGAGCGGGCCACGCTCTGAACCGGCATTCTCCGGCGTATAGCGGTAGCAGTTGCCGAACTCGTACAGTTTCAGGTCGCCGTTTCGGTGGTTGATATTAAGCTGCACGGCCTCCATTACATTGAACACCAACGTCTGACGCATGACATTGAGGTCGGCGCTGAGCGGATTCAGTATCCTTACGCAGTTGCGCACCGGATACGATTCCAGTCCCTCGTAATACGACGCCTTGGTCAGCGAGTTGGACATTATCTCCGTATAGCCCTTGGAGGTGAGAAGGTCGGACACCATATTTGTAAGGTGCGTACGGTCCGGCTTCTGTACGTATGACAGGGTGGAGTTGACATGTTCCGGTATCTCCACGTTGTTGTATCCGTAGATACGCAGCACGTCCTCGACCAGATCGGCCTCCCTGCGGACATCGACACGGTACGGCGGCACGGCCACCGAAAGCACTCCGTCCCTCTCGCCCTCGACCTTCACGTCGAGTGCCGCAATTATCGAACGGATGGTCTCGTCCGGAATATCCTTGCCGATAAGTGCCTTTGCCCTCGCAAGCGAAAAGTCGAAGCGGAACGGCTCGGCCGGAGCCTCGCATACGTCGACTATCTCACTCGAAATCTCGCCGCCGGCAATCTCCTTGAACAGCAGCGCGGCACGTTTGAGCGCATAGATCTGTATGTTAGGGTCTATACCTCGCTCGAAACGGAACGAGGAGTCCGTATTGAGTCCGAAACGCTTGGCCGTCTTGCGGACGGAGACCGGATTGAAATAGGCGCTCTCGATGAAGACATCGGTGGTCGTATCGCTTATGCCCGAATCCAAACCGCCGAATACACCCGCAATACACATCGGCTTGGTTGCCGAACATATCATCAGGTCCTCGGCATCGAGCCTGCGCTCCTCACCGTCGAGCGTAACGAACGGCGTTCCCTCCGGACAGTTCCTGACTACGATACGGCCGCCGTCTATCTTCGAGACGTCGAATGCATGCAGCGGCTGCCCGAGCTCAAAGAGGACGAAGTTGGTTATGTCGACGAGGTTGTTCTTCGGATGAAGTCCGGCGGCACGCAGGCAGTTCTGCATCCAGTCGGGCGACGGGCCTATCTTGCAGCCCTTGACGGTTATGCCCGAATATCTCGGACAAGCCACCGTATTCTCCACCTCCACACCGATTTCGAGGTCGTGGTTGTCCACCTTGAATCCGCTAACGTCCGGCATCTTAAGCGACACATCCTCTCCACGGCTTCGCAGGTATGCCACCAGGTCGCGCGCCACACCTATATGCGATGCCGCATCTATGCGGTTCGGCGTAAGTCCTATCGAGATGAGGTAATCCTCCTTTATGCCATAATACGTTGCTGCCGGCGTTCCGACCACGGCATCTTCCGGCAACTCTATAATTCCCGCATGGTCGCAGCCTATGCCGAGTTCATCCTCCGCACAGAGCATTCCCAGCGACTCCACGCCGCGAATCTTGCTGCGCTTGATCTTGAACTCCTCGTCGCCGCCGTCGGGGTAGAGGACGGTGCCTATCGTGGCACACATCACCTTCAAGCCCTTGCGGCAGTTGGATGCGCCGCAGACAATCTGGAGCGGCGCCTCGCCGCCGACATCGACCGTAGTCACATGCAGGTGGTCGGAATCGGGATGGTCTTCACAGGTGAGCACCTCACCGACAACAACACCGGCCAGACCGCCGCGAATCGTCTCCACCTTCTCGAGTCCCTCCACTTCGAGACCTATGTTCGTAAGAATCTCCGCCGTCTTCTCGACAGGCAGATCGATATCCACATAATGCTTGAGCCAATTGTAAGATATATTCATATTGTCGTACTTTGTTGTCTTTTCCAAAAATTCTGACGATAGCGCAAAAGTACAAAATAAAAGCTAACCATATTAATGCATAGTCTGTTTTATTGCGATTTTTTTAATCGGGACCGCCATATCCGTCACCGATTCGCAGGCACATGAACACACGCCGGATACGGCTTCGGGGTTCAATTCTCCGAAATATAGACTATATTTGCAGTCAAATTTCTGGATATGGGATTTTTTTCGAAAGTTGCCGATTACGTAAGGCTCGTAAGGTTCGCACACACGATATTCGCTCTGCCGTTCGCAATGATTGCGTTCGTATATGCATTCAAGACCACCGGTTCGGGGTTCGACCCGGTTCTGCTGCTGCAGATACTTCTCTGCATGGTCTTCGCGCGCAATACGGCAATGGGATTCAACCGCTGGGCCGACCGCCGCATAGACGGAGAAAACCCGCGTACGGCCGACCGCGAAATACCGGCGGGACGCATCTCTCCGCGCAATGCCATGATTTTTGTCGTTGTGAACGGACTGCTTTTCATAATCACCGCCGCAACGATCAACAGGCTGACCGCAATACTCTCACCCGTGGCGCTTGCCGTACTCATATCGTACAGCTACTGCAAACGTTTCACGTCGCTTGCGCACCTCGTACTCGGACTGTCACTCGGAATAGCCCCCGCCGGAGCCTATATTGCAGTGACGGGCACCCTGACTCTCGTGCCGTGCATACTGTCGCTGCTGGTCATCACATGGTGCGGCGGGTTCGACATCATATATGCGCTCCAGGACCGCGATTTCGACCGGGAACGGGGGTTGCACTCCATTCCGGCAAAATTCTCCGTCCGGACGTCGCTCGGCATCAGCATCGCCCTGCATGCGGTAAGCATTGCTTCGCTGGCAGCATTTGCGGCATACTGCCCGCAATCGCCTCTTTTGTGGACAGGCGTGGCGCTCTTCACGGCAATCATAATCACGGAGCACATACTTGTAACCCCGTCGAAACAGCGCTCCATAGGAATAGCATTCGGCACGCTGAACGGACTTGCAAGCATTACGCTCGCAACCTTCATCATCGCCGACCTGCTTATCTACGGATAGGGTATTGAGGATTGCCTATTTGCTGCGCGAACGCACCTTTATGACACCGTTGGCGCCGCGAAATCCGTACAACGTGCCGTCGCGGATAACCTCCACGCTCTCCACATCGAACAGATTGATTTCGTCGAGGCTCTTGACCTCCGAATTGTCGAAAAGTATGAGCGCATAGACCCCGCTGTTGACCGAACCGAGTCCACGGATGGCCACACGGCCGTCATTTTCCACGATTACGCCCGGGATGCAGACCTTGACGGCACTGCTCAGACTCGTATATCCGGAACGCCGCAGGTAGTCGCCTGTAAGTTTGTCCGAAGAGACATACTCCCTGCGCTTGACAAATCCGGATCCCTCACGCTCGTACTCAGGCGCCGCCGACACATCCCCGATATTCATATCACCGAGGATATTAATTTTCATACTCTTGCGTCCTGCCACCGGAACCTCCGCTTCATGCCGCTTATACTTCAAGACGAGCGTGTCGTCGGGGTTTATGTCCGTAAGGCCGAAGCGGCCGTTCTTGTTCGAGAACGTATATTTGTCGGTGCCCTTTACGGATATGCGGACACGCAGTCCGCTACCGTCGGCTCCCGTCACGGAACCATTGAAAGGAGTGGTGCCTGCCGTCTGTGAAAAGACGCACAACGGAAGCGAAAACATCAATGCAATAAGGAAAAGTCTCTTCATAAAGCAGGAAAATATTTGCTGTTTCACCCATAAAGATACTGTTTTTTTTCGATTGGTGCTATCTTTGCCGCGTTTTCAGAAGAATATACACATATGTGGTTACTGCTTTCGTTCGTTTCAGCCGCTCTGCTGGGCCTTTACGATGTCGCAAAGAAAAAGGCGCTTTCAGATAATGCTGTACTTCCGGTGCTACTGCTCAACACATTGTTTTCCAGTATCATATTTCTTCCGTTCGTAATCTCGTCGCTGACGGGTGCGGAGTGGTTCGACGGAACTCCGTTCGAAACGCCCCAGGGTACGGCAAGGGAGCATCTGCTCGTCATGGGCAAGGCCGCAATGGTCCTCACTTCATGGATATTCGGCTACATCGGCATTAAACACCTGCCGATTACCATCGTAGGGCCGATAAACGCCACGCGGCCGGTAATGGTTCTTGTCGGCGCGATGCTCATATTCGGCGAAAGGCTGAACGCATACCAATGGGTCGGAGTGCTGCTCGCCATATTCTCGCTGTTCCTGCTCGGGCGCTCGTCGAGAAAGGAGGGCGTATACTTCACCCACAACATATGGATACTGTGCATTGCCCTTGCGGCAATAACCGGCGCCGGATGCGGACTCTACGACCGCTATCTGACCCGCGAGCTCGCACCGATGTTCGTCCAGAGCTGGTACACGCTCTACCAGCTGCTGTTCATGGGGCTGGCAATAACGGCGGTCGGTATCGCCGAAGGCGGCAACGGATTCCGCGGCTTCCACTGGTCATGGGCCATTCCGCTGATTTCGATTTTTCTGTCGTGCGCCGATGTCGCATACCTTTTCGCATTGAGCCGGGAGGATTCGATGATCTCGGTAGTGTCGATGATCCGCCGCTCGTCGGTCATCGTCTCGTTCACCTGCGGAGCAGTGCTGTTCAGAGAGAAGAACCTGCGCGGGAAGGCCATAGACCTGCTGCTTGTACTTATCGGCATGGTTTTCCTGTACATAGGCTCCAGATAGTTCGGCAGTTTGAAAAACATGGGCGCACGCATTGTTGCGTTATCGAAATTTTTATTATCTTCGCAGCGTCATGAAAAGAATCCGCAACTTTTGCATAATCGCACATATCGACCACGGCAAGTCCACGCTTGCCGACAGGTTGCTGGAGAAGACGCATACGCTCAACCAGCGCGAAATGCAGGCACAGGTGCTGGACGACATGGACCTCGAACGCGAGAAGGGCATCACCATCAAGAGCCACGCCATACAGATGGAGTACACGGCCTCCGACGGTGAAAAATACATACTCAACCTTATCGACACTCCGGGACACGTCGACTTCTCCTATGAGGTGTCGCGCGCCATAGCGTCGTGCGAGGGTGCGCTTCTGGTTGTGGACGCCACGCAGGGAATACAGGCACAGACCATATCGAACCTCTACCTCGCTCTTGGCAACGACCTCGAGATAATACCCGTCCTGAACAAGATAGACATGGAGTCGGCGATGATAGACGAGGTCAAGGACCAGATTGTGGACCTTATCGGCTGCTCCCACGACGACATCCTGTGCGCATCGGGCAAGACCGGAGAGGGCGTCGACTCGATTCTCGAGGCGATAGTAAGCCGCATCCCGGCCCCGAAGGGCGAAGACGACGCACCGCTGCAGGCGCTCATATTCGACTCGGTATTCAACCCGTTCCGCGGCGTAATAGCATACTTCCGCGTATTCAACGGCAAGATACGCACCGGCGAGCACGTAAAGTTCTTCAATACAGGCAACGAATACGATGCCGATGAAGTGGGCGTGTTGAAACTCAAGCTCTCGCCGCGTGACGAGATATGCGCAGGCGATGTGGGTTACATCTGTTCGGGCATCAAGACCTCCCGCGACGTGAAGGTGGGAGACACCATAACCTCGGTGGCTCGTCCGTGTACGGAGGCGATAGCCGGATTCGAGGATGTCAAGCCGATGGTCTTCGCCGGAGTCTATCCGGTCGAAGCGGACCGCTACGAGGACCTTCGTGCATCGCTCGAGAAGCTGCAGCTCAACGACGCCTCACTGTCGTTCGAGCCGGAGAGTTCGCTCGCACTCGGATTCGGGTTCCGCTGCGGATTCCTCGGCCTGCTGCACATGGAGATAATACAGGAGCGCCTTTACAGGGAGTTCGACATGGATGTGATTACAACCGTGCCGAACGTGTCGTACAAGGTGACGACCACATCCGGAGACGAACTCGAGGTGCACAATCCTTCCGGACTTCCGGAGGTGACGAAGATCGCCAAGATCGAGGAGCCTTACATACTCGCACAGGTAATAACGAAGGCCGAATTCCTCGGCAACGTACTGAAGCTCTGCATAGACAAGCGCGGCGTAATGAAGAACCAGACCTACATTACGCAGGACCGCGTGGAGGTCAACTTCGAGATGCCGCTGTCGGAGATAGTATTCGACTTCTACGACAAGCTCAAGAGCATATCGAAAGGATACGCATCGTTCGACTACCACCGTACGGGATACCAGTTGAGCCGGTTGGCGAAACTCGACATACTGCTCAACGGCGAACCGGTCGACGCGCTCTCGTCGCTCACATATGCCGACCATGCCTACGACTTCGGACGTAAGATGTGCGAAAAGCTCAAGGAGCTCATCCCGCGACAGCAGTTCGACATAGCCATACAGGCAGCCATAGGTTCCAAAATCATCGCCCGCGAGACGGTGAAGGCAGTGAGAAAGGACGTTACGGCGAAGTGCTACGGCGGCGACATCACGCGAAAGCGCAAACTGCTCGAGAAGCAGAAGGCCGGAAAGAAGCGTATGCGCCAGATAGGGCAGGTGCAGGTGCCGCAATCGGCATTCCTTGCGGTATTAAAGATGGATTGACAACTATGAAAAAGACGATAATAGACCTGTTCGAGTCATCCGTATCGAAGTACGGTAGCAAGACCTTTCTTCTTGAGAAGAGCGGAGCGGCCTTCGAGCCGACTACATACGCCGAAACCAAACGCGAGGCCCTGCGGGTCGGTGCCGGCCTGGCATCGCTCGGCATAAAGCCGAAGCAGACGGTGTCGATCCTTTCCGAGGGTTGCAACAACTGGATAATATCGGAACTCGGCCTGCTTTATGCAGGAGCCATCAGCGTTCCGTTGTCGATAAAGCTGGAGGAGTCGAACGACCTTCTGTTCCGTCTGTCGCACGCCGAGGTGTGCGCGATATTCGTTTCGAAATACCAGTTGCCTAAAATACGCCGCATAAAGGAGTCTCTTCCTCTCCTGAAGCACGTGATAGTATTCGGCGACGCCGAACTCGAAAATGGAGAGATATCGCTTGACGAGCTCAAGAAGAGTGGCGACGAATACCTTGAAAAAAACCGTTCCGAATTCCTCGAGATCGGCTGCAACATACAGAACGACGACTACGCCACCATAACGTATACGTCAGGCACGACTGCCGACCCGAAGGGCGTCATACTCACGCACCGCAACTATACGGCCAACGTGGAGCAGTCGCTCACGCGCATGTCCATCCCGTCGTATTACCGCACGCTGATAATATTGCCTTTGGACCACTGCTTTGCTCACGTAGTCGGATTCTACATAATGATCGCCTGCGGCGCGTCGGTGGCCACCGTACAGGTCGGCAAGACCCCGATGGACACGCTGCGCAACATACCGTCGAACATACGCGAGGTGAAGCCGCACTTCCTGCTCTCCGTACCTGCACTTGCGAAGAATTTCCGCAAGAATATCGAATCGTCGATTCACGCCAAGGGGCCGGCAACCGAGAAGTTGTTCCGGCTGGCGCTCAAGACGGCATACGAGTACAACCAGGACGGCTATCACAAGGGCTGCGGATGGAGATTCATTCTCAAGCCGGCCGTCGCGCTGTTCGACCGCATCCTCTTCTCGAAGGTGCGCGAGGCATTCGGAGGCGAATTGAAGTTCTTCGTCGGCGGAGGCGCACTGCTCGACTCCGAGCTACAGAGATTCTTCTACGCCATAGGCATACCGATGTACCAGGGATACGGACTGTCGGAGGCAACGCCGGTTATATCGACCAACGCCGACCGACCGAAAGAGCACCGCTTCGGCTCATCGGGCAAACTCGTACAGCCTCTCGAGATACGCATCCTCGATGCCGACGGGAACGAACTTCCGAACGGAGAGAGCGGCGAGATCGTCATAAAGGGCGAGAACGTGATGGCCGGATACTGGAAAAATCCTGTCGCAACGGCCGAAACCGTAAAGTACGGATGGCTCTACACGGGAGACATGGGTTACATGGCAGATGACGGATTCCTCTATGTATTGGGACGATTCAAGAGCCTTCTTATCGCCAGCGACGGTGAAAAATACAGCCCCGAAGGCATGGAAGAGGCGATTGTCGACAAATCTCCATACATAGATCAGATTATCATACACAATAATCAGAACCCTTATACCGTTGCTATAGTCGTACCGAACGTTGATGCGCTGCGGAACAGACTCGCCGGCACCGACGGCGACAAGGCGGTTGAGGCGGCGAAGATCATCGGAGCAGAGATAGACAAGTACCGTTCCGGCGGCGAATTTGCAGGGGAGTTCCCTGAAAGGTGGCTTCCGACGGCACTTGCAATAGTGGACGAAGCATTCACAGAGCAGAACGGCCTTGTAAACAGCACAATGAAGGTTGTGCGCAGCAAGGTTGAGAAGCACTTCAGGGAGAGAATCGACTACTGTTTCGAACCGGAAGGCAAAAAACTTCTCAACGACAGGAATCTCGCTTCGCTGAAGAGACTAATTGCGTGACATCACGCGATCTGCGGGAGTAGCTCAGTGGCAGAGCATCGGCTTCCCAAGCCGAGGGTCGCGGGTTCGAACCCCGTTTCCCGCTCGACGCCACCCGGATATCCGGGTGGCGTTTTTATTTCGTAATGATGCGTGCAGGCAATAAGAGACATGAATTGTTTTTCAGCAGCGCCTTGCGGATACAATTTATCCCATCCCGGAGATAACACGGACAGCTATTTTTCGTAATTTTGCCGCATCAAATCTATCCCTATATGGAAAACACACCGAAAGAGAGACTGTGGACCGCCAGCTACATACTCGTATGCATCGCCGGCTTTGCCATGTCGTTCTCATTCTTCATTCTGGTTCCGACGCTGCCTTTCTACCTGCAGTCAACATTCGGCATAGGCCACACAATGATAGGATTCGTGCTGTCGTGCTATGTCATAGCGGTGCTGAGCGTAAGACCGCTGGCCGGATTCATCGCCGACATGTTCCCGCGCAAACGCGTATACATAATCGCATACGCACTTTTTGTGCTGTCGTTCCTCGGATACTTCACCATCACATCGACCATAGCGATGTTCATCCTGCTGCGAATATTCCACGGATTCACCTTCGGAACGCTGTCTACCACAGGCAATACGCTCGTCATAGACGTCATGCCGTCATCGCGTCGCGGGGAGGGACTCGGCTACTTCGGGGTGATGAACAACCTCGCAATGGCGTTCGGCCCGATGACAGGCCTGTTCATTATCGAACATTGCGACTATACTGTACTGTTCACCACATCGCTTGCAACGGGAACGGCAGGATTCATATTCGCCTCGCTGGTGAAGGTCCAGCGCAAGGCGCCGGCCGAGCATCCGGTAAAGGGGCTGTCTCTCGACAGATTTTTCCTCATCGAGGGCATTCCAGCCTGCATATCCCTCTTCATGCTCTCCATACCTTACGGCATGACCACGAGCTACATGGCCATGTATGCCGTAGAGTCGGGCATCACGGCCAACTCCGGACTCTTCTTCACCGTCATGGCGGCCGGTCTCATAATATCCCGCCTCAATTCTGGCAAACAGGTTGACCGCGGCTTCGTAACGGAGACCATAAGACGCGGAATCGCAATAGCGCTCGTCGGGGCAATAGGAGAGGCGTCGCTCTCGACGGTCGCAGCGTGGAACCTTACTGCAGGATATGCCGTATATTTCCTCTCGGCCCTGTTGTTCGGCTACGGCTTCGGAACGATGTTCCCGGCCTTCAACACGCTCTTCATCAACCTCGCGCCCAATTCCCGCCGCGCGACGGCAAATGCCACATACCTTACCGGATGGGACGTCGGTATCGGCTGCGGAATGCTCCTGGGCGGTTTTCTTTCCGAATATGACTATGCATACTGCTACATCGTCGGCGCCGTGCTCATAATCGTATCGCTCACTTATTTCATACAGAAGGTCACACCGCATTTCCGCGTGCATCGTTTAAGATAACATAATACGTTTGGCAACATTGTTGCCGTCATCACGTTATATAGAAGACAAAACATAATAAAACCGAAAAACATGAACAGTATAAAATTCAAAGGCACTCCCGTAAACTTGTGCGGAGAGTTCATAAAAGTAGGAGCCGCCGCTCCCGACTTCACACTCACTGGAAGCGACCTCTCGGATGTCACGCTGAAAAGTCACACAGGCAAACGCATCGTACTCAACATATTTCCGAGCCTTGACACGGGCGTATGCGCCGCATCGGTACGCAAGTTCAACAAGATCGCGGCAGAGATGCCCGACACAGTCGTAATTGCCGTATCGAAGGACCTGCCTTTCGCGCACCAGCGCTTCTGCACGGTCGAGGGCATAGCAAACGTCATTCCGGCCTCGGATTTCCGCAAATCCGGTTTCAACGCCGATTACGGCGTACTCATGTGTGACGGCCCGCTCGCAGGCCTGCTCGCAAGGGCTGTGGTTGTCATCGACCGCAACGGAAAGGTGGCATATACGGAACTCGTTCCGGAGATAACGCAGGAACCGGACTACGAGAAGGCCGTTGAGGCATTGAAAAAAATCTGACGATCCGGAATCTTACTTCTCCCCGGCCGGCGAATCGCCAACGGAGACCGGAACGCCTATAAGATGGCGGCAGAGCGAGTCCGCATCGACAATCTGTTCGGATTCGGCACCTATGTGTGCCGAATCCGTTTTATGTTCATTTTCGTAAAGCGTCACTCCCGAATTGATGCCCAGTCCGACCAGAAAGACAATGCCCGTGAACAGTGTTATGTAGGCCATGGTACGCAATCCGAATTTCAACGAGTATAATATCGTCTCCCGGTTGTCCAGCGCGAAGAACTCTCTCAGAAAGAGTATGCAGTAGATGAAATAGACCGGATAGAATATGTTGTCGGTATCAACCAGGGCATATTTTTCGAAGGGCAGCAGCACCGTTGTCAGAGACAGCGAAAATATCATCATGAATACGCTGAAATAGAAGCACTCGACAAGATTCAGGCTGTGTATCCTGCGGAAGGTGCGGTGCAGGGCAAACATGATGAACAGGGTAGTCAGAAGCGAATATGCCGTACTGTTCGATTTCATGTAGTCTTCGAAATACTGCAGGAAATTGAAATTCCGAAGGGCCGACAGCCCATCAGGCAACTCCGGAGAGGGCGGGGCCATCTCGAGATAGTATTCCAAAAATGCATACGCCGAAGCGAGCAGGATCAGTATGGCCACCGGATTGAAGTACTTGCGGCGGCAGCCGTCGATATACTCCGAGACGGAGCGTGCAGGAAAGAGGATGATATCGGCCCATGTTCCGAATATGCTCTTGCGCATGTTGTTTCCGCGAAGACCGAATGCCTCGTCTCCGATAAAGGTCGAAGCAAAGCCGTCGGCGACCGACTTCCAACTCAGACGCTCGACATTGGTGCGCTGTCCGCAGTTGCTGCAATAGTTTCCATCCACGTGGTGTCCGCAGTTAAGGCATATCTTCTTCATTCTCCTGATCCGCTACGATTAGACGCGCCAAAAGTACGCCTTATTTCGGTAAAACGGAAGAGGTGTGAATATTTTTATCCGAAACCCGGAGTTCGTTTCGCGCTCTCCATGCTTTTTTGTACCTTTGCAAATATAAATCTGCAAGAAACAATGTCAAGAAGACGAGGGGAACTCCCCGTTATAGAAAATCTCGAGATAACGGCACTCGCCGCAGAGGGCAAATCGCTCGGACACTGGAACGACGTGGTGGTATTCGTACCGATGACCGTTCCCGGCGACGTGGTAGACGTACGCATACGCTCCAAACGCCGACGCTACATGGAGGGCACAGTAACAAGATTCGTAAAACTTTCACCCATGCGCACGGAGCCCGTATGCGAACACTTCGGGACATGCGGCGGATGCAAGTGGCAGAACCTTCCGTACGGGGAGCAGCTTCGCTACAAACGCGAACAGGTGCGCGAACAGCTTGTAAGAATCGGTAAAATCGAGGTGCCGGAGATCGCCCCGTGCCTCGGTTCCGCCCGGCAGACATTCTACCGCAACAAGCTTGAGTACACCTTTGCCGACCGCCGCTGGTTCACATACGACGAGGTGGCCTCCGGTAAAGACCTCGCCCCCGAGCCAGCTCTCGGATTCCACATGCCGAGCATGTTCGACAAGGTGCTGGACATACGCAAGTGCTGGCTGCAGCCCGACCCGTCGAATGCCATACGCGATGAGATAAAGCGGTTCTGCATCGAGCACGGATATTCGTTCCACAACGCGCGCGAACATGCGGGGCTCATGCGCAACATCATTATCCGCACCGCCTCCACGGGCGAAGTGATGCTGGCGGTGGTCTTCAACGAGGACGACAGGGAACGCATCGACACGCTCATGCGTCACATGGGTGAGACATTCCCGCAAATCACCTCGCTCGTCTATTTCATAAACGGCAAGCTGAACGATTCGCTGACCGACCTCACCCCGATATGCTACTCCGGCAAGGACCATATCATGGAGCAGATGGAGGGCCTGCGGTTCAAGGTTGGGCCGAAATCGTTTTACCAGACCAATTCGGAACAGGCCTACGAGCTCTACAAGGTCGCCCGCGAATTCGCCGAGCTGAAACCCGACGACACGCTCTACGACCTCTATACCGGTACGGGAACCATCGCCAACTTCTGCGCCGGCCGATGCCGCAAGGTCATCGGCATAGAGTATGTGCCGGAGGCGATAGAGGATGCACGCACCAACTCCGAGATCAACGGAATTGGCAATACGGAATTCTTTGCCGGCGACATGAAACGCGTGCTCGACGACGCCTTCATCGCGCGTCACGGACGTCCGGACGTGATAATCCTCGACCCGCCGCGGGCAGGAGTGGATGCGGCCGTAATAGACGTTATCCTGAACGCCGCTCCGGAGCGTATGGTCTACGTGAGCTGCAACCCGGCCACGCAGGCGCGCGACCTCGCACTGCTCGACGCGAAATACCGCATCGAAGCCGTACAGCCGGTCGACATGTTCCCGCACACGCACCATGTGGAGAATGTCGTAAAACTCGTGAGAAGATAGCGGACATTTCGGCTGGCAGGGAATTTATTTCGTATATTTGAGAAAAATTGAGAGAGGACATATGGAGATAGCCAAATTCGTATTCAACCCCATACAGGAGAACACGTACGTTCTGTGGGACGAGACCTCGGAGTGCGTCATCGTAGATGCCGGAATGTACGGTGCGGAAGAGGAACGCGTGCTGGACGACTTCATCACAAAGCGCAAACTGCATCCGGTACTTGCCGTAAACACCCACGGCCATTTCGACCACACGTTCGGAATTGCCTGGCTGAAGAACAGATTCGGCATACCGTTCGCGCTCTCCTCTGCCGACACCTTCCTGCTCGACACCGGGAAACAGGGAGGCAGCATATTCGGTATAAAGACACGGCCGGTACCGGAGCCGGACATCGACCTGTCGAAGGAGACGGAGATTCGCTTCGGCAATACGGCGCTTCAGATAATACCGACCCCAGGACACACGCCCGGAGGTGTATGTCTGTACGAGCCGAACGAGAAGAGACTGCTTACGGGAGACACGCTCTTCCGCGAAAGCATCGGGCGTACCGACCTTGCCGGAGGATGCTATCCCGACCTCATGCGGTCGATTGTCGACCGCATAATCCCGCTGGGAGACGAGACGGCCGTATTCCCGGGACACGGCGACTCGACGGACATAGGACACGAAACGCTATACAACCCGTTCATCGTCGAGGTGCTCAACAACGAGGTGTCATACAAGAACTAAACCGCTCCCGACAGCATGAGAATAGACATCATTACAGTGGTCCCGGAACTGCTCGACTCGCCGCTCAACGAGTCGATACTCAAGCGTGCCCGCGAAAAGGGACTTGTCGAAATAGTCATCCACAATCTGCGCGACTATACCGACGACAAACGCCGCACGGTCGACGACTATCCGTTCGGCGGCGAAGCAGGCATGGTGATGAAGATAGAGCCCGTATACCGCTGCATCGAGCATCTGAAGAGCGAACGTCACTACGACGAGATAATATTCACGTCGCCGGACGGCATTCGCTACGACCAGCACGAGGCCAACCGCCTCTCGACGCTTGAGAACATCATAATCCTCTGCGGCCACTACAAGGGCATAGACTTCCGCATCCGGGAACATCTGATTACACGCGAGATATCCATCGGCGACTACGTCCTCACCGGTGGTGAGCTCGCGGCGGCGATAATCACCGACTCGGTAGTGAGGCTGCTTCCGGGAGCCATCGGCGACGAAGAGTCGGCGCTGACGGACTGTTTCCAGGACGACCTCCTTGCCCCTCCGATATACACGAGGCCGGCAGACTTCAACGGATGGAAGGTTCCGGAGGTGCTGACATCCGGCAATTTCGCCGAAATCGAGAAATGGCAGGAGGAGCAGTCATACGAGCGCACGCGCGCGTTGCGCCCCGACCTGCTTGAAAGATAGACAAACAGCATTTTCTATATGAGATATTACCTCATAGCAGGCGAGCCGAGCGGCGACCTGCACGGCAGCAACCTCATGAAAGGTATTGCGGCCGAGGATCCGGAGGCGGAGTTCCGTTTCTGGGGCGGCGACCTCATGGCCGGTGTCGGCGGAGCGGATAATCTTGCGAAGCACTACCGGCAGACGTCGTTTTTCGGCATCGCGCAGGTGCTGCGCAACCTGAAAACCATATTCGGACAGATAGCCGAATGCCGCGAGGATATCGCACGGTTCCGTCCCGACGTGCTCATACTGATAGACTATCCGAGTTTCAACATGCGGATTGCCAAGTGGGCGCACTCGCAGGGCATCCGCGTGTTCTACTACATAGCCCCGAAGGTGTGGGCGTGGAAGGAGTTCCGCGTAAAGGGAATACGCAGGTATGTGGAGCGGCTCTACATAATCTTCCCGTTCGAGAGGGAGTATTTCGCCGGTAAGGGCATAAAGGCCGTATTCTGCGGCAACCCGCTTGTGGATGCCATATCCGACCGCATGGAAAAGCTGCCTCCGCGCGAGGAGTTCATCCGTGAGAACGGTCTCGACGGCCGTCCGAAGGTAGCGCTTCTGGCCGGAAGCCGACGCAGCGAGATACGCGAGAATCTCCCGGACATGGTTGCGCTGGCCTCGAGATTCCCGCAGTACGAATTCATCGTCACGGGAGTGTCGTGGATAGAGAGGTCTGCATACGATGCCATAATCGGCGATTCGGGCGTTCGGTACGTATGCGACAAGACATACGAGACGCTCGCCGTGGCCGAAGCGGCCGTCGTGACATCCGGTACCGCCACGCTTGAAACGGCGCTGATAAACGTTCCGGAGATGGTGCTGTACCACGTTCCGAAGATCTACGAAATCATAAGGCCGTATGTACTGAAGGTACCATACATCTCGCTCGTGAACCTGAATCTCGGGCGGGAGGCGGTGCGCGAGATAGTGTCATCGCACTTCGATGTCGGAGAGGCGGCCGGAGAGCTGAGTTCCATACTCAAGGGCGGAAGCCGCAGGGAGCGCATGCTCGGAGATTTCGCGGAACTGCGCGGAATAATCGGCGGCGAGGGTGCAAGCGCACGCTTTGCGAAGGATATTGTCGGACAGTTGAGAAACAATCCGGAAAGATGAAGATAATATGCATTGAGAACTGCATCGGAGCAGAGGCCGCGGGCGGCGAATCCTATGTGACCGTACGCTCCGACTCGTCGATACTGCGCAACAACGACGACTTCTATCTGCCGCACTTTTCCGACCGTATGTTATGCGGCTTCGGACTGTGCATACGCATAAACAGGCTTGTAAAGTGCATAGAGCCGCGTTTTGCCGGAAGATGTTACGGTTCGGTCGGGGCAGGTGTAGCATTCACCGCCCGCGACATTCTCGAAAGGGCCTTCGAGACCGGCATCCCCGGCGACGAGGCATACTGCTTCGACCATTCGTTCGCCATATCTCCCGAATTTGCCGGCATGGCCGATTTCGGCGAGTCGGCCGTGCTGGAGCTGCACTCCGGAGACGAACTTTCGCGAAGCATTCGCCTGGACAACCTGCGCCGTACGGCCGATGAAGCCGTCAGTCGGGCATCGCAACTGCTGACGCTGCGTACGGGCGACATCGTATATGCCGGTACCGCGGCCGACATGCCGCTCCGCGCCGACGACTGTATCAAGGTATCAATAGACGGAAGGACGCTTCTCGACTTTCAAATAATATAATCACAAACATGTTGCTGCAGGATATAATATCGGGACACCGCCTCATTCTGGCCTCGGCATCGCCGCGCCGGCGTCAACTTCTCACGGGATTCGGCATAGAGTTCGACACCGCACCGAAATTCGGATGCAGGGAGGAGTATCCCGACTCGCTTCCGCCGGAGGAGGTGGCGGGCTATCTGTCGCGTCTCAAGAGCAACGCATATCCGGAGCAGCTCGAACCGGGAGACATCCTGCTTACGGCCGATACCACGGTGCTGGTCGACGGCCGCATACTCGGAAAGCCTGTCGACGAGGAGGATGCCGCGCAGATGCTGCGTTCGCTTTCGGGCCGCAGCCATACGGTAGTTACCGGCGTCACGCTGCGTTCGGTCGGACACATGCGTACGTTCTCGGCCGAAAGCCGCGTACGCTTCCGCAAACTCGGCGAGGACGAGATAGGATACTACGTAAGCAGCTGCAAGCCGCTTGACAAGGCCGGAGCATACGGTATCCAGGAGTGGATAGGGTATGTCGGCATAGAGGGCATAGAGGGTTCCTTCTACAATGTAATGGGATTGCCGCTCCAGCGGCTCTACGTCGAGCTTCTCGACTTCATACGCGAAGCGGACGGGACGGAGCCGCATCGGCCGAGCCAACACGATACGACCGCGGAGTAACCCCGACATTCGCCCTGAAGAACTGCACGAATGCCGAAGGGCTCGAAAAGTTGAGATATTCGGATATCTGCAGGACGGTCATGTCCGTGGTTTTCAGCAGGCGTTTTATCTCTATTATCACGGCTTCATTTATCCACTCCGGGACAGACCTTCCCGATATGCGTTTTACGGCTGAAGACAGATATTTCGGCGTGAGATTCATGCATCCGGCATAGAACGTTACCGTGCGGTGACGTTTGTAGTTGGCCGACAGCAGCAGGAAGAACTCATCGCAAAGCCTCTCCTGTTTCAGTTTGGGCGCACCGGAAGCCTCTCCGGAAACGGCCCTGTATATGCCGCTTATCTCGAGCATCATGGCATAGAACAGCGATTTCGATATCTCCTCCCTGTAAACGTTTCCCACATCCTCATAACGCTCCTCTATGAAACGGTAATATTCGAGCAGAAGTTTCATCTTGCTCTCCGGCACCCGTATTACGGGACTCCGGCGCGCCGCATTTATGATGTCTATGTCAACCGGCGACGGGAACTCGAGAATCATGTCGAGCGACACCATTATGGATTTGCGCGAAAAATCCTCCGACGTATGCCCGATCTCCATAAGCTGGTTGGGAGGCAGAAGCAGGATCGAACCGGGAACCATCTCATGGCGACGGCCGTTTATGGTCACATCGCGACATCCGCCGCAGCACAGTTCGAGGGCAAACCCGTCGAATATGAACGACATCTCGCTTGCATAGAAATCGTGCAGACTGTCGTGAATCGACATGTAGAAATCGCGTATCGATTCGGGACCGGCGAGTTCCGACAGGTCGTCGGCATCTATCTCCAGGTGCCTGGGTTTACGGACATTGTCAGCCATAAAAGGTGATTACATAAATTTTTCAACTGCAATATAGCAAAAAAATACCTGTAAGTCGCCAAATTCGACAAAAATGCTTCCCGTCGACGTCTTTTTGCAACATATTTGCAACAGATCCGACCTTTTTGACATTTTTTTTACATACACCGTAACAAAATGACGAATAATAAACCCCATTTTTGCATTACAACAATTCTTATCCAAAATGGAAGACGATTTTTATAGACTTTCGCCCGACAAGGTGGAATCGCTTCTCGGAAGCGACATAGAGTCGGGCCTCAACGCCGAAGAGGCGGAGAAACGTTTGAAGACAAACGGCTACAACGAATTCGAAAAGACACGGCACAAAAGCCTGTTCGTAAAGTTCCTCAACCAGTTCAAGAGCTTCATGATTATCGTCCTGATTGTTGCCGCGGCAATATCGGGCACAGTAAGTCTTCTCAACGGCGAAGGCTTCTCCGACGTGATAATCATCCTTTCGATTGTCGTCCTGAACGCAATCATCGGAGTGATGCAGGAGGCCAAGGCCGAAAAATCGCTCGACGCGCTCGAAAAGCTGTCGGCACCGCACTGCAAGGTGGTGCGCGACGGCGAAATACAGGTAATCGAATCGCGACGGCTCGTGCCTGGTGATGTGGTGGTGCTCGAAACCGGCGACTCCGTTCCAGCGGACATGCGTCTTACGGAGGCCGTAAATCTGAAAATAGAGGAGGCTGCACTCACGGGAGAGTCCGTGCCTTCGGAGAAGCGGATCGAGGCCATCCCCGAGCGCGTTCCGATAGGCGACCGCATCAACATGGCGTTCGCCTCGTGCAGCGTGACCTACGGCCGCGGCCGCGGAATCGTCGTTGCCACCGGAGCCAAATCGGAAGTGGGACGTATAGCCGAGATGATAAAGTCCGTACCGGAGATGAAGACCCCGATGCAGAAGCGTCTGGACCAGCTCGGAAAGATTCTGGCCATCGCCGCAGTAAGCATTTGTGCGCTGATGTTCGTTATAGGCGTGCTCTACGGCAACGACATACTCACGATGTTCATGACCGCCGTAAGCCTTGCTGCCGCGGCTATTCCGGAGGGCCTCCCGGCAGTATCGACAATCGTACTCGCGGTAGGCGTGCAGCGCCTTGCAAAACGCAACGCCATAGTCAAGAACATGCCTTCGGTCGAGACGCTCGGAAGCACCACCGTAATATGCTCCGACAAGACCGGAACCCTCACGCAGAACCGTATGACGGCCGTGAAGATGTATTGCGACGGAGAGATACGCGAGGTCGGGGACAACACCCCGTCCGCCCGCAGCATGGCCGAAATATGCGTACTTGCCAACGATGCGGAGTTCGGCGAGTCGGAGGATGGAGGCAAAACCGCCGTCGGCGACCCGACGGAGGTCGCGCTGTTGGACTTAGGAGTGAAATTCGGTCTGGACAAGGAGGAGGCCGAAGACAAGTGCCCGCGCATAGGGGAGATACCGTTCGATTCGGAACGCAAGCTCATGACCACCGTCCACAGATGCGCAGACGGCAGGATGAAGGTAGCGGTAAAAGGCGGTCTCGACGAGCTGCTCGCATGTTGTGACACGATAATGGAGAAGGGCAGTGTCCGCGACATGACGGACGACGACCGCAAACGCATATCCGGTGCCAACATGGAGATGGCAGGCAACGCATTGCGCGTGCTTGCGGCGGGAGAGAAGACAATAACGTCATTGCCCGACGAGATAACGCCGGAAAATACCGAATGCGGCCTTACGTTTGTCGGCATGGTGGGCATGATAGACCCTCCGCGCGACGAGGTGCGCGATGCGGTGGCACAGTGCAGGAACGCGGGAATCAAACCGGTGATGATTACCGGCGACCACAAGATAACCGCAACGGCAATAGCCACCTCGCTTGGAATCATGGGCAAGGACGACATAGCACTCACCGGCGCCGAGCTCGACGGAATGTCGGACGAGGAACTCGTCGGCAAGTGCAAGAACATTGCCGTCTACGCCAGAGTGTCGCCGGAACACAAAGTGCGCATCGTCAGGTCGTTCCAGCAGCACGGCGACGTCGTGGCCATGACCGGTGACGGTGTGAACGATGCCCCGGCGCTGAAACTTGCCAACATCGGCGTGGCAATGGGCGTCACCGGAACCGACGTCTCGAAGGAGGCGGCCGACGTCGTGCTCACCGACGACAACTTCGCAACGATCGTTGCCGCCGTAAAGGAGGGCCGGCGCATATACGACAACATCGTCAAGGCCATACAGTTCATGCTGTCGACCAATCTCGGCGAAGTACTCGTGCTATTCATCGCCGTGATGTGCAATATGGTTGCGCCTCTGCTGCCGATACACATCCTGTGGATCAACCTCGTCACGGACAGCCTTCCTGCACTGGCCCTGAGTGTCGACCCGGCACAGAGGGATGTCATGCGGCGCAGGCCGACCGACTCGCGGCGCGGCATAATGACGCGTGGATTCACGCTTCGCATCATCCTGCAGGGAATACTCATCTCGGCTCTGACTCTGACCGCCTATGCCATAGGCCTCGAGGTCTCCATCGATACGGCTCGCACGATGGCATTCGCCACACTCGCATTCTCGCAGATGACAATGATATTCAGCATCCGCAGCGGAAACAGCTTCGTAGGATGCGGAATGTTCTCCAACAAATACCTGTGGGGGGCCGTCATTGCCGTTGTGGCGATGATGCTGGGAGTGATGCTCATTCCGGGAATCAGCACCGCATTCCATGTCGTACCGCTCGACAGCGTGCACTGGATATGGGTCATCGGGCTCTCGTTCGCCGCAATGGTTGCATGCGAACTCGCAAAGGCGATTGCCAGACTTGTGCAGCGTTTGCGAAGAAAATAGTACATGTTCAAGAAGTTTTGACAGTAAGCCACGGACATTATGCCCGTGGCTTATCTTTCTCCGGCTCATCTGCATATGCCGGCAGTCGGGACCATACACCTACGGCCATGATTCCTAAAGCGGAAAGAATATTCAACCCCGTATTTGGTCGTTTCGCCCGTCATGTTCGGACGATTCGCGGCAGCACACGGTTCAGCGCCAATGCATATCCATATCTTTGTCCTGCAATAATATGATTGTCAAACGAATGATTCACATGAAACGACTTTTCTTATCGGTGGCCATACTGGCAGTTGCGCCAACGGTCTATTCACAGATTACGTATCCGATAGTGGATACCGGACAAAATGGGTATTACGGCACAGGCGCGAAAATAGAGGCTCCCGAGCCGGGGACAGCATTCTACGGACAGGACGCATGCATTGACGGAAACCAACCGCAATACCGGGACAATGGAGACGGGACCATAACCGATCTGGTTACGGGGCTCATGTGGGAAAAGGACATGGGCGACAAGATAACCTTTGCCGAAGCGCAACAGAAGGCGGCAGATTTGAGGACGGGAGGATATGACGACTGGCGCATTCCCACCATCAAGGAGCTCTATTCCCTGATTCTGTTCACCGGCAGATCAATGGGAGAGTATGTGATCGCCCCATATATCGACACCAACTATTTCATACAACCGTCCGGGGATACCGACAATGGCGAACGTGAGATAGATGCACAAACATGGTCATCCACCGTCTACAGAGGAAGGACAATGGGCGGACAAGCATCGATTTTCGGTGTAAACTTCGTGGACGGAAGAATAAAAAGTTATCCGCTGTTGAAGAGAGGCCGAGAAAACAAAATGTATTTCCGCATGGTCAGGGGGAATACCGAATACGGAAAGAACAGGTTCGTCGACAATGGGGACGGTACGATAAGCGATTATGCCACGGGTCTGATGTGGCAGAAATCCGACAACGGAAAGTTGTATGACTGGGAGCAGGCACTTTCATACGCCGATACGCTGACTCTCGCAGGATACTCCGACTGGTATCTTCCGAATGCAAAAGAGCTGGAGTCGATTGTGGATTATGACAGATCCCCGTCCGCCACAAATTCACCGGCCATATCACCGTTATTCGAATGCAGCCTTCACAATATTTACGGCGATATAAACGGATATGCATACTATTGGAGTTCGACCACGCACCTGGATGGCAGGAATCCTTACGGGAACGCAATATATGTCTGTTTCGGAGAGGCCTGGGGCAAGAATCCGCGCACGGGAGAGTTGTGCGACGTACACGGAGCCGGAGCACAGCGCAGTGACCCCAAATCCGGACCGGCATCATCATATCCCCGCTTTTTCGGGCCGCAAAACGACATGCAATGTGTATACAACGCTGTACGGTGTGTAAGGAAGATAAAATAAGTTCAGGCTATACATTATGAAAAGATTCTGTTTTACACTCATGCTTTGTCTGCTATATGCGTCAACCTTAAATGCCGAAAACGGAGAGTGGCGTTTTGCGGTGGTTGGCGACACCCACGTGCCTAATGCGGACACTGTAAAAAAGATAGTAGACAAACTTGTTGAAGACAAGGTTGAGGTGGTACTCTTTCCGGGCGACCTGATACATGGAGGCAAAGGGCAGGACGCCACCGGAATGTATGAAGAGCTCTCGGAGTGGAAAGAGCTGACAAGGCCGTTGATAGAGGCCGGAATAGAGGTTCTTGCCGTCAGGGGTAATCATGAAGCCGATGTGAAAGGCAACAGCCTGACCCCATGGAAAGAGTTGATTTCGGAACGGCTTAATTTCGTATCATACCATGGAAATGTCGCATTCGTAGGTATAGACAACTACGCAATCGGACAGCACACGGTCGATTTGGAATGGCTCGGGAAGGCCCTGGCGGACATTGACCGGAGCCTTATGATTATTCCGTTCGGGCATGAACCGGCATTCAGCTGCGACACGTTCCATCCGGTATGTCTCGACGCCTATCCGGACAAAAGGAATGCATTATGGGATCTATTTGAGAAATACGGCATAAAATATTACTTCTGTGGACATACCCACCAGTACAACTGGAGTTCAATTACCCATAACGGCAAAACAATCCATCAGGTCGTTTCCGGGGGCGGAGGCGGATTCATCCAGCCGCGCCGTGGCGGCACGCATGACTGCGACGGTTATGAAATCGAATCCGTAGATATAAGGAGTGAAACCGGATACCTGCTTGTAACCGTATCCAGCAATCAACTCTCAATGCACTGGACAAGGGTATATGACAGTTCGGCCGAATATATGCCCGACCGTCGAAATCACAGCGTTACGAAACCATTATCCCAGAAAACCGGACGGACGGATTTCAAAAACAGGAACTAATTGGCCCTGTTACGCCAAAAAGACAGTCATAATGCCAGCCTCACGCATGAATCCCGGAAACAGGCTGCAAACCAAAGTCTGTCAGCAGTTGAATCATGCGGCCGCGCCTTTTCATGAGCGGTTTTTGACATGAAAAGGCGCAAGGCGAGAACCATAAATCGGCAACAAGCCTGAACACCGTTACACGGCAAAGAGAGGACAATGCATGAAACCATCCGATAACGGGTGCAAGATTTTATCGTATTTTCAAGTTTATGAGTTTAATTATTAGTAACTTTGTATACGTATCAATCCTATCGCACCATGACACGGAACGGCACAACCGGGCATACGGACCCGATGAAACTGATTTTCAACTACGACAACGTATTTTTCAGCTTCTTCTACGATGACGCCGAGGGATGCGTGCATCGATCCCATGAGTTCGCACTCAACTATGTACATTCCGGCGAGATGGTCGTGGACAACGGCAAAGAGTCCATCCGTGCCGGAAAGGGCGAGTGCATATTCATTCCGAGAGACCATCGCCTGACAATATACAAGAGAAGCGCCGGCGAAGAACTCTACTGCGGAATATACATGATGTTCACCCGGCAGTTCCTGCGCAACATGTACGCCAAAACCGACTGGAACGGGATACCGGCCTCGACTCCGAAAGTGGAGCCGGGCGTAATAAAGCTGCCGCAGACCCCGGAACTTGAGAGCCTGTTCGCATCAATGGCCCCGTACCTCAATCCGGAGGTGAAGCCGAAGGAGTATTTCATGAAACTGAAGCTGCAGGAGGGTCTGCTCGCGCTGCTGAACCTTGACGAACGGTTCGCTCCGACGCTGTTCGACTTCAATGAAGAGTGGAAAATCGACATTCTCGACTTCATGAACAGCAACTACATGTACGACTTCTCGATGGAGGAGCTCGCGCACTATACCGGACGCAGCCTAGCCACATTCAAGCGCGATTTCAAAAAGATAAGCGAAGTGTCTCCCGAAAAATGGCTTATCCGGAAACGCCTCGACGAAGCATATTCCAAGATAAAGGACGAAGGCAAGAGGGTGGTGGACGTATATTCGGAGGTTGGTTTCAAGAACCCGTCGCACTTCTCGACAGCCTTCAAGAAACAGTTCGGAGTGCCGCCTACGGCGGTCTATGCCGAATTCTGCCGCCAGATGACATTGGACTTCTGAGAAACAGCATTTGAGCCGCAGAGCAATGCCCGTTGTCGCAACGGGCATTAACTTTGTCTCCGTACCGGAGAGGTTTCCGGTACGGAAAAAAGATGAAAGATGAAGACTATCGGACCGAAGATGAAGACCGCGGTACTTTGTGCCGCCGCGGCAATCGCATTTGCAGGCTGTACATTCAACAAAAACAATCGTGATATGAAAGAGATCGTACTTACGGAGGAGTGGGACAAGACATTCCCGGAGAACAAGGGGCTTGACCACAGAAAGGTAACCTTCAGCAACCGCTACGGCATCACTCTGGTCGGAGACCTCTACATGCCGCGCGACACCGAAGGCAAACTGGCCGCCATAGCGGTATGCGGACCTTTCGGAGCCGTCAAGGAGCAGGCTTCGGGACTATATGCGCAGACGCTGGCCGAACAGGGTTTCATTACGCTCGCATTCGACCCGTCATACACGGGTGAAAGCAGCGGAGAGCCAAGAAACGTTGCATCGCCCGACATCAACACCGAAGATTTCTGCGCGGCCGTGGATTTCCTGTCAACACTCGAGGAGGCGGACCCGGAGCGTATAGGCATCCTCGGAATATGCGGTTTCGGCGGCATGGGACTCAATGCCGCTGCCATCGATACACGCATAAAGGCGACCGTTACATCCACAATGTATGACATGAGCCGCGTGAATGCCAACGGATACTTCGACTCGATGGATGCCGAGGCCCGTTACGCGACCCGCAAACGGCTCAACGACATACGTACGTCCGACGCACGTTCCGGAAAGATCACTCCGGCCGGAGACGGCCTTCCGGACAAGCTGACCGGTAGCGAGCCACAGTTCGTAAAGGACTATTACGGATACTACAAGACCGAACGCGGTTTCCATCCGCGCTCCATCAACTCCAACGGGGCATGGAACGCCACATCTCCGCTGTCATTCATGAACATGCCGCTGCTTTCATATGCAGGAGAGATACGCAGCGCCGTACTGATGATACACGGAGAGAAGGCCCATTCGCGCTACTTCAGCGAAGATGCATTCCGGAAGCTTACGGGCGACAACAAGGAACTGATGATAATACCGGGAGCGAATCATGTCGATTTGTACGACAATCCGAACGCCATACCGTTCGACAGAATCGCATCGTTCTTCAGGGAGAGGCTGCAATAGGTTGCAGACATCGCAATAACAAAAAGCGGCAGACCGTATGGCCTGCCGCTTTCCGTGAACTCGCCGGGGCTCGAACCCGGGACCCCAACATTAAAAGTGTTGTGCTCTACCTGCTGAGCTACGAATTCATCGTGCCAATAGGGGAAAACCCCGTTTTTGGTGGTGCAAATGTATGCAATATTTTTCGTTATACCAAAATAAAATCGTTTTTTTTAATCTCCCTCACGCCTGAAACATACCGCCGGAATCGCGAACGTACATTCTCCGTACGCAGGTATACGGAAAGATGGGACACAAGATAATTAGGTATAAATACTTATTATTTTTTAGAGCTATTTTTATTAAATTTGCGGAGTTTAACCATAAAACCATATTTGATGGCCGATTTTACCCCCACGGAGTACAAACTATCATGCGTAGCCACCGGCAGAGAATTCGAAGACGAAGGCTGGTCACTTGACGACCCGCAGTGCAAGACACCTTCGCTCATAAGGGCCGTTTACGCAAAAAAGCAGTTGGAAGTCAAGGATGACGGATGCGGAATGTACAAGTTCCGCGACTGGCTGCCAATGAAGCGTATGCTCAAGTGCACATCATCCCCGATAACATACAAAAGCGAAGGTCTCGCCAAGGCACTTGGCCTTGAGAATCTCTACATAACATTCAACGGATACTGGCCGGAGAAGGGCGCCAACATGCCGACATGCTCCTTCAAGGAGACGGAGGCATACAGCGTATGCGCGCGCACATCGGCCGACTGCGACAAGGTTCTCGTGGTCGCCTCTGCAGGAAACACCGCAAGGGCATTCGCAAAGGTATGCTCCGACAACAACATAAAGCTGCTGCTGTCGGTACCGGAGGACAATGTCGACACCCTGTGGTTCGACGCCCCGCTTAACGACTGCGTCAAGCTCATCGTAAGCGAGAAGGGCGGCGACTACTTCGACGCCATACACTTGAGCAACCTCGCGCTCAAATCGCCGAAGTTCTATGCGGAGGGAGGAGCCAAGAACATTGCCCGCCGTGACGGAATGGCGACTACGGTGCTTTCGGCCGTAACGACGATAGGCCGTATTCCGGACTACTACTTCCAGGCCGTAGGCAGCGGCACTGGAGCTATTGCGGCATGGGAGGCCAACATGAGGCTTATCGAGGACGGCCGCTACGGCAATAACCTCATGAAGCTGATGGTGTCGCAGAACGCACCGTTCCTTCCGATGTATGACGCATGGAGAGTGGATTCACGCGAAATGCTGCCGTACGACGAGTACAAGGCTCGCCGTGACGTCGAGATAATCAACGCCAAGGTGCTCTCCAACCGCAAGCCGCCATACGGAATCGCCGGAGGACTCTACGACGCGCTGAAGGCTACCGGAGGAACCGTCCTGATGGCCACAAACCTGCAGGCACAGAAGGCAAGGAAACTCTTCCTCGAGACCGAAGGAATAGACATATACTCGGCACCGAGCATAGCCCTCGCAACGCTCATCAAGGAACTTGCAGCCGGCAACATCGACAGGAAAGCCGTCATAATGCTCAACGTAACCGGCGGAGGAGAGGAACACTTCCGCAAGGGAAAGAGTATATGGAACCTCAAGCCGAGCTACGTCTTCCCGCTCAATCCTGATGTGGATGACGTGATAGCGAAGGTGGAGACTCTGTTCTGATAAAACCGCAATACCGTAAACAAGAAACAAAGCGCCGAGATGTACCCGCTACGATTCAGACCGATATTCAAGAAACGCATATGGGGCGGACACAAGCTCCTTGACATAAAGAAGGGACAATATACCCGTTCGGTCAAGGATGGACGCTACGGCGAGAGCTGGGACATATCCTGCCTCGACCGCGACGTATCGGTGGTATCCAACGGATTCCTCAAGGGCAACGACCTGCGCGAACTTATCGAGGTGTATATGGGCGAGCTTGTCGGAGACAAGGTGTTCGAGGAGTATGGGACAGAGTTCCCGCTGCTTTTCAAGTACCTTGACTGCGACGACCTGCTCTCCGTACAGGTTCACCCCGACGACGAAATTGCCGCCGAACGCCATGAGGCATCCGGCAAGAACGAGATGTGGTATGTCGTATCGGCCGAACCCGGAGCGAAGATATATATCGGCTTCAAGGACAGCGGCATATCGCGTGAGGAGTTCATCCGTGCCATCGCGGAGGGTCGGGTAGGCGACATAATACAGCCGGTGGAGGTGAAGGCCGGAGATGCCTTCTTCATACAGGCCGGAACGGTACACGCCCTCTCGAAAGGTGTGACCGCAGTAGAGATACAGCAGTCGTCCGACCTCACGTATCGCATCTTCGACTGGAACCGCGTGGATGCCGACGGACGCTCACGGGAACTGCATACCGCACTTGCGATAGATGCCGTCGATTTCGGGCTCACGGCAGAGACAAGCCGCATAAACTACACGCCGGAGCCGGACAAGGCGGTCGAACTGGTCAGGTGCGACCATTTTACGGTAAACCTCATGGACATAAGCAGTGAACTTGTCCGAGACTACTGCGAACTCGATTCATTCGTGGCATACGTATGCGTCGAAGGAGCCGTTTCGCTCGATGCCGACGGCAACACG
The DNA here is from genome assembly GCA_944322005.1 of uncultured Alistipes sp. Lineage (GTDB taxonomy): Bacteria > Bacteroidota > Bacteroidia > Bacteroidales > Rikenellaceae > Alistipes. Next base: position 345,863 of record CALUNL010000001.1, on the reverse strand, counting down.
GACAAACTGTCGGCAGGCGAGGTTATCCTCATACCGGCAGAGGTCAATGAGGTCTCCCTCTCCGGAAACGGCAGGATACTCGAGTGCCACATGTAACACGGCAAGAGGCTCAATGAAAAACAGCGGGCTGCAGATTCTTCTGCAGCCCGCTGTCATATTATATGGGACCGGACTATCGTCCGCCGTATATCTCCTCAAGAAGACGGGCAAGGCGCAGGCCGGCCGAAAGGATGCGCTTCTCGATCACCGGCGTGTAATGCGCTATGTACGAATAGGCCACCTTGGACTTCGGCGGAGTATTGATATATATGTCGGCGGCAATGTCGCGGCTCTCCTCGAGCCAATCCTCCGGCACACCCTGCGACATCTGCGACTTCTCCTCCGGGGAGACGATGTCGAGCTGCTTCTGCCACTCCGTATAGCTCCACTTGTGGGCCGCCTCGACAAGTGCGGTATCCCATAGGGAATGGAGCTTGTAGTCACGGTTGAAATACTTGACCATGATCTTGTTGCCGCCGAGATCGCTCAAGTGTCCGGCATGCAGCGGCGCATGGATATCGCCGACAAGATGGATGAGGATGCGGAGGTTGACGTTCTCCTGCTCCGGCGACAGGGTGCCGCTCCTGAGTTTCGAAACAACGTCGTTTATGGCCGTCACCACATCGCCCCGCTCGTTTTTCTTCATCGTCTCGTAGGTATATCCCTTGTCAACATTGGCGTAGTGCCATGTACGGGTATATCCGTATTCAGGCGTGTAGCTCGCATTGTCGAGCCAGTTGGCATAGTACACGAGAGAGTGGTTGCCGAGAGCCTTGACAACCTTGGCATAGGTCTCAGGCGTGAGGTTGCACTCCGCGATATAGGCTATCGCGTCATGTCCCTTCTGTCCCCATCCCCATGCAGGGACATAGAACATGAGGGCGCATATTACAGGCAGCAGTCTTTTCATCTGTCAAAGGTTTTATTGGTTCATGGTTGCGAGGAACTCCTCGTTCGATATGGTAAGGTTCATCTGTTTCTGCAGGAACTCCATGGCCTCCACGGTGGTCATGTCGGAGAGGTACTTGCGCAGGACCCATGTACGGTTCATCACATCCTTCGAGAGCAGCAGATCCTCACGGCGCGTACCCGAAGCTATGACATCCACGGCAGGGTAGATACGCTTGTTGGCGAGCTTGCGGTCGAGTTGCAGCTCCATATTGCCCGTACCCTTGAACTCCTCGAAGATCACCTCGTCCATCTTGGAACCGGTATCGATGAGGGCCGTCGCTATTATCGTAAGCGAACCCTTCTCCTCGGTATTGCGGGCTGCACCGAAGAAGCGCTTCGGCTTGTGGAGCGCATTTGCGTCGACACCGCCAGAGAGCACCTTTCCGGATGCCGGCTGTACGGAGTTGTAGGCGCGGGCGAGTCGCGTTATGGAGTCGAGCAGTATGACTACGTCGTGTCCGCACTCGACCATCCTCTTTGCCTTTTCGAGAACCATCTCCGCAACCTTCACATGGCGCGCCGCCTGCTCGTCGAACGTCGATGCGACGACCTCGGCCTTGACGTTGCGTGCCATCTCGGTTACCTCTTCCGGGCGCTCGTCGATAAGCAATACTATCATGTATACCTCCGGATGGTTGTCCGCAATGGCATTGGCAATGCCCTGCAGCAGAACCGTCTTACCCGTCTTCGGTTGTGCGACAATCAACGCTCGCTGGCCCTTGCCGATAGGCGAGAAGAGGTCGACAATACGGTTGGAAAGGGTATTGTGGCCGTTTCCCGTGAGGTTGAACTTCTCCGTCGGGAACAGCGGCGTCATGAACTCGAACTGCACGCGGTCGCGGATAAACTCCGGCTCCAGTCCGTTGATTTCGGTCACGCGCACCAGAGGGAAATACTTCTCGCCCTCCTTCGGCGGCCTTATGACACCGCATACGGTATCGCCAGCCTTCAGACCGAAAAGTTTTATCTGCGAAGGGGATACATAGATGTCATCCGGCGAGTTGAGATAGTTGTAGTCGGCCGAACGCAGGAAACCGTAGCCGTCTGGTATTATCTCCAGCACACCTTCGCCCATAATTTCGGCGGCAAAGTCATCCTTGGTTATGGCCTTCTCCTCCTTGACCTCGACGGACTCGCGGACGACTTCCGGCTCCGGTGCGGCAACGGCATCTACGGCAGGTTCGCCTCCGACCGCCGGCTCCGTCTCCGCCGGCTTCTGCTCCGCCTTCGGCTTTCTGCCGCGACGTTTCGGTGCAGCCGGCTGCTCTTCGGCTGCAACGGCCGGAGCATCCTGCGGCGCATCGGCCTGCGGTTCGTCCGCAACCGGTTCCACCGCTTCCGCCACCGTTTCGACAGGCACAGCCGCTTTACGCGCATTCTCGACCTTGACACCGGACATTCTCGGCCTGCGTCCGCGTTTCGGACGTACGGATTCAGACGGTTCGGCATTTTCATCCGCTCCGGCAGCCTCCATAATCCGGCCTATAATATCCTTCTTGGACAACTTTTCATCCACGATGCCGAATACCTTGGCGATTTCGCGCAATTCGGCAACCGTCTTGCCTTCCAGGGCAACTAAATCCTGCATATGTTTTTATTTTGGTTTCGTTACTGATTTTCCGCCCGGTCGGACGACCGGACTCAAAGACGATGCAAAGATAGTACATTTTTGCACATCCGCAACTATTTTTTCACAGTGCTCCACCAATCAGCCGTTTCCGTAAACGAAAATGGTGAAGCCCGACACAGACAACAAAAAAGATGCGGCACAAGCCGCATCCGCAATGTCTTCACTGTACTCGGAGCCGGGATCGAACCGGCACGGACATTTCTGTCCACAGGATTTTAAGTCCGGCGTGTCTACCTATTCCACCATCCGAGCAACCCTTTCAAACGCGGCAAATTTAGCACATTATCTTCTATTCTCCAAACCGCGAATCAACATATCCGGCGATTTCCTCCACATGCGACGGATCAAACCATCGTATCTCCCCATCACGCCGGAACCACGTGAGTTGCCGCTTGGCATAGCGCCGCGTATTGCGTTTTATGAGTTCGACTGCCTCATCGAACGATATCTTTCCGTCGAAATAGTCAAACATCTCCGTGTATCCGACACTGCGCAGCGCATTGCAATTCCTGTACGGCAGCAAGGCCCGCACCTCCGCCTCAAGGCCGGCTGCAACCATGGCGTCGACCCTGCGGTTTATGCGGCCGTAGAGCACCGCACGGTCAAGCTGTGTCCCGATTTTAACGACATCGAAGTTCCTCCGCCTCTTTTCGCCTGTTCTCATGGCCGAGAACGGGCGTCCGCTCATACGGCACACCTCCACCGCCCGTATCACCCTCGCGGGATTGTTCCGGTCAACGACGCGGTAGTATTCGGCATCCAAACGCTCAAGCTCCTCAAGCAGCGGACCGAGTCCCTCCCCGGCCACCTGCCTTGAAAGTTCCTCCCGCAAGGCCGGATCTGCATCGGGCAGGTCGTCCATGCCCTCACACAAGGCCTTTACATACAGTCCCGAACCTCCCGCGACGACTACCGTGTCATGTATCGGGAACAACTCTTCCAGACACTGCAGCGCCTGCTTCTCGAACTCCCCGCAACTGAAATCCTCCCATACGTCGGCCGAGGCGATGAAATGGTGTTCGGCCCGGCGCAGCTGCTCCGGCGTCGGTTGTGCGGTACCTATGGCCATACCGCGATATATCTGCCGTGAGTCGGCCGACAAGATCGGGGCACGGTAACGTTCTGCCAGACAGAGCGCCAGGTCCGTCTTTCCGGAGCCTGTAGGTCCCACGACAACTATCAGACGGCGCCCGCTATTCATCGTCGTAGCTGTCGTCACCTTCGAAATTCTCGAAATCACCCATCATCTCGCCGAATATGGAGCCCTCGCCGGCATCGACCGCATCGGGATCGTACTGATCCGGCACCGGGGCATTCTCGAATGCGACACGGGGATACGAAAACTCCGGATTCGGCGACGACGAATCGACCAGCTCGATGTAATATGCCCTGTCGGACAGCATGTCGAACTGATATATAAGCCTGTTATTGCCGGCAATGACCAGATCGGCCAGTGCGACCTTGTCCATCGGCATCGGACCGGACTCCTCCGACACACCGTCTCCCATATCCATAAGCGTGAACTCGCGCTGCCGGTTCCAATGGTCGTCAGCCGTAAAGAATGAGGTCATGCAGTCGTCGTAGCCGAGCGACTTCACGATAAAATCATGCAACCCCGCAAGGGTCATGTCATGTTCGACTTCGAAATCACGGACGAAATTGTCGTTTTCGTCACTGAGCATTCTCAATTTGAGTATCATATGCAAGCATAATGTTTTACGGCGCCGCCCCTCATCCGAATATCGGCGTGACGGACATCCATTCCAAATACAAATATACTATATTTCACATAAACTGTACACACGGGCCCCAAAACCGTGCAGGATACGGGTACGGAGATACACCGGCTCGCATCGGGCATACGATCGGACGAAATATGCCGTCAAAATGGAGACGGAGGAGTTTTATGTCGCGGTTTTTAGTATCTTTGCGGGTAAAGATTTCATGGTACAACGGGATATCCAAACCCACGACACACAGAGATGCGCAAAGCGATAATATTCATACTGTTCTCCGTCTTGACATCCGTTGCGGCAGAGGCGCAGAACATAGTCGACGATTCGGTCCGCACGGATATAGGCAGGGTTCTCACGAGAATCGTCGAGCGGGAACTTTGCGGACGATGCCCGGTGACCGTGAACCGCATTGCACTGCAAAAGGGCAAGGTCAGGATAAACGCCTCCGTTACGATGTCGTACTACCCGCTGCGCAGCAATAATCTGTCGGCATTGACAGACTCGGTGCGGGCGCTGCTGCCTGCCCCGCTGCAAAGGCGTGAGATCGAGATAGTCTCCGACGGCAGGAGACTGGAAGAGCTTATTCCGCTCGGATTCAACCCGTCGTCCAAAGGCATCAGGCGATTCAACAACTCCGGCAGGGGCGGACAGCTCGTCCGACGTCAGGACAGGCCATTCGACATAACGGAAGGGCTTGCGGGACGCCACATAGCGCTGTGGCAAAGCCATGGCCTGTACTTCGACCAGAGCCGTAACGACTGGCGCTGGCAGCGCCCGATAATATGGCAAACCGTCGAGGACCTGTTCACGCAGAGTTTCGTCGTGCCGTATCTTGTGCCGATGCTCGAAAACGCCGGGGCTACGGTCATGTTGCCGCGGGAACGCGATTTCAACACCAGCGAGATAATAATCGACAACGACGGCGGCATCGACACCCTGTCGACATACACCGAAACCGTCGGAGCAAACGAATGGAAGAGCGCCGACAAGGGTTTTGCTCACAGAAAACAAATCTATCTATCCGGAGAGAATCCCTTTGCCGACGGTTCGAGCCGTATCGCCCGTACGGTTGATGCCGGCGGAGAGTCGAGCACGGCATCGTGGAGTGCGGAGATCCCTGAAAGCGGCGAATATGCCGTCTATGTATCATATGCGGCCCTTCCGGGCAATGTCGGCGACGCCCCATACACGGTAAGGCATGCGGGTGGCGAGAGCCGCTTCCTCGTAAACCAGAAAACAGGCGGAGGGACATGGGTGTATCTCGGCACATTCCGCTTCCGCAAGGGAATGAACACGGCTGCGGTAACCCTATCCAACAGGTCGTCCGAGCGCGGCACCGTATGTGCCGACGCCGTCAAGATAGGAGGCGGATACGGCAACATTGCCCGCACGGTGTGCGATTCGATGCGAATCGAAGGTGTGGAATACAGGCCCGAGACGAGCGGTATGCCGCGCTATTGCGAAGGGGCGCGATATTGGTTGCAGTGGGCCGGATTCGGGGAGGAGGTATACAGCCCCAAGAACGGTACCGACGACTACAAGGACGACTATATGTCGCGCGGAGAGTGGGTGAATGCACTCATGGGAGGATCGGAGAGACTGCCGAAGGAGAAAGGGCTCGGCATTCCGATAGACCTGTCGCTCGCATTCCACAGCGATGCCGGGGTAACCGACGACTGCCGGACCATAGGAACGCTCGGAATATTCTGCACGAAGGACAACAGGGGCCGTTTCGAGGGCGGTGCAAGCCGCTACCGCTCGCGCGACCTCACCGATTTGGTGATGTCACAGATATCGTCCGACATACGCCGCGGTTTCGACCCGCAATGGCGTCGGCGCGGAATGTGGAACAAGGCATATTTCGAGTGCCGCGTACCTTCGGCGCCGTCGATGCTCCTCGAACTGCTGTCGCACCAGAACCTCTCGGACATGAGATACGGCCATGACCCCAACTTCAAGTTTACGGTCGCCAGGGCCATTTACAAAGCCATACTGCAACACCTTGCCGCACAATACGGCACGGGATACATTGTCGCGCCGCTTCCGGTGGATACATTCTCCGTAAGGCTTGACGGAGAGAATGCGACATTGAGCTGGGCTCCCGTCCGCGACTCGCTCGAGCCGACAGCAACGGCCGAGGCATACATCGTATATACCAGAATGGGCGACGGAGGCTTCGACAACGGCACCTTCACCCGCGACACGACATTTACCGTAAAACAGAAACCGGGAACGATATACGGATACCGGGTTACCGCCGTCAATGCCGGCGGAGAGAGTTTCCCGAGCGAGACGCTCTCGGCCTGCACGGTTCCCGATGCACGCGGCGAGATAGTCGTCGTCAACGGCTTCGACAGGGTGGCTGCGCCCGAAAGCAACGACTTCGGATTCATCAACGACTTCGACAGCGGTTCGGCGTACATCCGCGATGTTGCATTCACCGGAAAACAGCGCGTATTCGACCCTTCGCTGCGGCGCGAACGCAATGAGCTGCTGGCTTTCGGAGCCTCATACTGCGACCGTCAGGGCGGAATCGTCGGCGGCAACACATTCGACTATCCGTATCTGTACGGGACCAGTATCGTAAAGGCCGGCTATTCGTTTACATCTTCGAGTGCAAAGGCCGTGGAGACGGGTTCATTCGGCCTCGACGGTTCGGATGCCGTCGTTCTCGTACTCGGCAAGCAGCGTGCATCGAAAACTGGATGCGGAGCATTCGCGCCGCGCTACCGCTGCTTCCCTGCGCCTTTGCAGCAGGCACTGACAGGGTATCTCGGCGACGGCGGCTCACTGTTCGTCTCCGGGGCATACGTCGGCACCGACCTCTTTATCGGCGAAGATGCCCTCCCGGAGGATGCTGTTTTCGCCCGCAACATCCTCCACATCGACTTCCTGTCGAACCGCGCCACACGCGCATCGTCGGCGACCACCGACGTGAAGTTGTCGCCGGACAGGTTACCGTCCGCGACATACGTCTTCTGTACGGAATATACGCCGGAATGTTATACGGTGAACTCCACCGATGCCATAGCGCCGTACGGTGACGGGGCCTATGAGATGATGCGCTATCCCGACTCCGCATTGCCGGCTGCCGTCGGGTATCGCGGCGGCGCCAACGCCACATTCGTTATGGGATTCCCGTTCGAGTCCATACGCGATGCAGGTGCACGCGATGCGCTGCTCGCCGACATACTCGATTTCCTGAAACCGCAAAACCCTAATAAGCCATGAAACCGTTGAGACTGCTGGCAATAGCCTTTGCCGCCGCAATAATCATTGCACCACAATCAGCCCATGCCGGAGATACCGACATCTGCATCGTCCCGAAGCCGTTATCCATCACCGACGGCGAAGGATCATTCGCCATCTCCTCCGCAACACGCATCAGCATCGGCGACGAGAGTCTGAGAAGGTCTGCGGAGATGTTTGCCGAAGACATGAGCATGGAGCTGGGAGGCAGAATGACCGTCTCGGACAAAAAATCCCGCAAGTCCATCTCCCTGAATCTCGACCAGGCAATGGAGAGCGAAGAATACAGGCTCGAGGTAGGCCGCAACGGTATATCCGTATGCGGAGGTTCGGAGAAGGGTGTATTCTATGCCCTGCAAAGCCTCAAGCAGCTCATCATATGTGCATCCCCGACGAATGGCAAGGCCGTATTGCAGGCCGCTACCATAATCGACAAACCACGTTTCGCATACCGCGGAGCAATGCTCGACGTATGCCGGCACAAGTTCACGACAGATGAAGTAAAAAGATATATAGACATTCTTGCACTCCATAAAATCAACACTTTCCACTGGCACCTCACGGATGACCAGGGCTGGCGCATCGAGATAAAGCGCTATCCGGAACTCACGCAGACGGGAGCCATGCGCAAACAGACACTTGTAGGCCGTTACCGCACATCCAAAGATTACGACGGCACGCCGTACGGCGGATACTTCACGCAGGACGAAATCCGCGATGTGGTAAAATATGCAGCCGAACGATACATTACAGTCATACCAGAAATAGAGATGCCGGGACACGCCGTAGCTGCCCTGGCCACATACCCGAAACTCGGATGCACGGGCGGGCCGTACGAGGTGCTCACGACATGGGGCATCAGCGAGGACGTCTTCTGCGCCGGCAGCGAGGAGACATTCGAATTCATCGAGAACGTACTGACGGAGGTGCTGGAGCTGTTTCCGTCGGAATACATCCACATCGGAGGCGACGAGTGTCCGAAAGTACGCTGGAAGGCCTGCCCGAAGTGCCAAAGGCGCATTTCCGAAGAGGGACTGGCCAACGAAGCGGAGTTGCAGAGCTACTTCATGAAACGCATCGAGAGGTGGCTCAACGGTCACGGCCGAAAAATCATCGGCTGGGATGAAATCCTGCAGGGCGGCATCACCCGAAGCGCCACCATAATGTCATGGCGAGGCACGAAGGGCGGCATTGCCGCAGCCGCACTCGGCAACAGGGTGATAATGTCACCGAACACATACTGCTACATCGACTACTACCAGACCGAAGGCCGCGAAGCCGCCGGCGAACCGCTCGCAAACGGCCGCAGGTCTGTTACAATGGAGAAACTCTACTCGTTCGAGCCTTTGGAGGGTCTTACGGAGGAGCAGGGCGGATTCATAGCCGGAGTGCAGGTCAACCTGTGGACGGAGTACATAAAGACGTTCGACCACGCACAGCGGATGCTGCTGCCGCGGCTTGCCGCATTGTCGGAGGTGGGATGGTCCGACCGCACAAGGGATTTGGACGACTTCCGGCGCCGCATGCGTTCCCTGCGTAGGGTATACGACCGCGAGGGTTACGTCTATTCGACATATTTTTTCGACGGGACCGACACGGGACCCGATACCGAACCAAACAATACAAACCAATAAAAGCAATAAAGTCATGTCATTGGAGAAAGAGATCTCGAAAGGGATAATGGATGCCATGAAGGCGAAGGACACCGTCAGGCTCAGCGCTCTGCGCAACATCAAGAAGTATATCATAGAGGCCAAGACCTCTGGAACGGCTGTGGACGAGCTGCCGGATGCGGACGTGATTAAAATCATATCCAAACTCGCAAAGCAGGGCACCGACTCGGCCGAACTCTACAAGTCGCAGAACCGCCAGGACCTCGCCGACGAGGAGCTGGGGCAGGTCGCCGTAATGCAGGAGTACCTGCCGAAGCAGATGACCGATGCGGAGCTCACAGAGGCCGTAAAGAGAATCATCGGCGAGTGCGGAGCCACCTCCATGAAGGAGATGGGCAAGGTCATGGGAGTCGCATCCCGCGAGCTTGCAGGCAAGGCCGACGGCAAGGATATAGCCGCAAAGGTAAAGGAACTGCTTTCGTAACTTCAGGAATATGATGCATATATCCGCACATGCGGTCAAGACGGCGTCGATGCCGCTCGGAATGATACTCGGGGCGCTCTTCTGCCGCCAGGTGGATGCCGTGGACAAGTGGAGCGGCGAGACGATAACCCCGATACTCATCTCGCTGATGCTCTTCTGCACCTTCTGCCGCGTGGACGTAAGGCGAATGCGCCCGAACAGGATGCACCTGTGGCTGCTGGCCGTTCAGATGATAGGGTGCCTGGCCGTATACTACGCGCTGCTGCCCGTAAACCACACGTTGGCGCAGGGGGCGATGATGTGCGTGCTGGCGCCGATAGCCATGGCGGCGGTTGTAATCGGCGGAATGCTCGGAGCCGACATCGAGACCATGGCGACGTACAGTCTCATATGCAACCTTGCCACGGCGCTGCTCGCACCGGTGATACTCTCGTTCACCGGCAACGGCGAATGTTCCTTCGGCATCATACTGGCGAAGGTGGCGCCGCTGCTCATAGGGCCGTTCGTTCTGGGGCAGTTCTGCCGGGCATTCGTAAAGCCGCTTGCGCGCTGGGTTTCGGAGCACAAACGGCTGTCGTTCTACCTGTGGCTGTTATCGCTCGTGGTAATCATCGGACGTACGACCAGCTTCATCATCGAACGCGGCACGGCCGAGAGCAACCTCGAAATCGCACTTGCCATGGCTGCGCTCGTGATATGCCTCGCGCAGTTCGCCATAGGGCGGCACATAGGCATTAAGTATGGCGACAAGGTTGCCGGCGGGCAGTCGCTCGGCCAGAAGAACACGGTGCTGGCGGTATGGATGTCGCAGTCGTTCATGGACCCGCTCTCGTGCGTCGCGCCGACGGCATACATCGTCTGGCAAAATTTCGTAAATTCGTACCAGATATACAAACACAGCGACCTATGAGAATCGGCGACATAGAGTTTCCCGACAGGGCGGTATTCCTCGCCCCGATGGAGGATGTGACGGACCCTTCGTTCCGCTACATGTGCAAGAGGTTCGGTGCGGACATGGTCTACACCGAGTTCATATCCTCCGACGGACTTATCCGCGACGCCCGCAAGTCGCTCGCCAAGCTCGAGATAAGCGACGGCGAGCGCCCAGTGGGAATCCAAATATACGGCAACCAGATTGAGCCGATGGTCGAGGCCGCCAGAATCGCCGAGAGCGCCAATCCCGACGTAATCGACATAAACTTCGGCTGCCCGATGAAGAAAATCGCCGGACGCGGCGCCGGCTCGGGCATGATGCGCGACGTGCCGTTGATGGTCGAGATGACGCGTCGCATAGTGCAGGCCGTACGCAAGCCCGTGACCGTGAAGACGCGCCTCGGCTGGGACGACGAGTCGAAGAACATCGAGGAGATAGCACTGCGGCTGCAGGATGTCGGAATCGCAGCCCTGACCATACACGGGCGCACCCGTGCGCAGCTCTACCGCGGGGAGGCCGACTGGACGCTGATAGGCAAGATCAAGAACAACCCGGCGATACACATCCCGATAATCGGCAATGGCGACGTCGATTCGGGTGAGAAGGCGAAGCGGATGTTCGACACCTACGGCGTGGATGCCGTGATGATAGGCCGCGCGACATACGGACGGCCGTGGATATTCCGCGAGGTGAAGCACTATCTGGCAACGGGAGAGACACTTCCGCAGCCGAGCGTGGCCGAACGTGTGGCGATAGCCAAGGAGCACCTTGCGAAGTCTGTAGAGATCAAGGGCGAAAGGGTAGGTGTGCTCGAAATGCGGCGCCACCTGTCGAACTACTTCAAGGGGTTGCCCGATTTCAAGCAGACGCGTCTGAAACTCGTTACGCTGACCGACATCGACGAACTGCAGGCCACCATATCGTCGATTGCCGACCGCTGGGGCGACTGCGACGCAAGCGGTATGGTGCCGCCGTCGCTCTGCCACGACATCTGACAACAACGGCTGAACAGACATCAACACCTCGGATATGGAAAATATCGCCCCGGAGGCGCATCCGCTCGAACCTTTTCTGCCGGCAAACGCAAAGTTGCTGATGCTCGGAAGTTTTCCGCCGCAGCGCAAGCGATGGTCGATGGATTTCTACTACCCGAACTTCCAGAACGACATGTGGCGCATCTTCGGCCACATATTCTTCGGCGACCGCGGATATTTCATATCGCCAGGCGGCAAGGCGTTCGACAGGGAGCGCCTTGTCGGGTTTCTGACACAAAAGGGGATAGCGCTTTACGACACGGCAAGCGTCGTACGACGCCTGAAGGAGAATGCCTCGGACCGGTTTCTGGAGATTGTGGAGCCGACCGACATCGGGGCGCTGCTCCGAAGACTGCCGGAGTGCCGCAATGTCGCTACGACGGGCGGCAAGGCGGCCGAGACCGCAGCAATGACGCTCGGATGCGAAGTGCCGGCGGTAGGAGGCTTTTCGGAATTTGTCCTCGACGGGAGAAAGATGAGATTGTGGCGGATGCCGTCATCGTCCCGCGCCTATCCGATGTCACCGGAGCGCAAGGCCGGAGTATACTCCGCCATGTTCGGAGAGATATTCGGTTGACATATGACCGCAAAAAGCAGACCCGGGTACAACCGTAAAGTTGTACCCGGGCCGCATTATATGGGCGATACGTCAGCGTATCGAACCGTCCGCGGAGATTCGCAGCGTCACCTCGCGGTCCGCACGCTCATCTTCCAGCTCTATCTCGTACCACTCGCCATCCGGCGTCTGGACATAATCCGCACCGTCGAACTCCCACGAAGCATACTCCGAGTTGCGTATGGTCTCGAGAACGGCTGCAGGCAGTTCATTATAGCGTATCTCCCACGAGGTCCTTACCCATGCACCGCTGCCGTTGAACAGAACCTCCTTCCTACGCCCGTCGTGCATGATGTCAACCTCGAGATAGCCGTCATCGGAATCCCTCTCGAGCACCGTTGCTCCCGGATAATTGTCGCGTATGAATGCATCGACATCTGTCGGCACCGATCCGTCGCCCATAGGCTCATAGAGCGAAAGTTCACCCTCCGGCGTAATCTTCAATTTCACGTCACCGTTGCGCGACTCAAGTTCAAGGCGGTAGAACGTGCCATCTGCAGCAGTTTCGAAAAGGTCGACATCATCGAGACTGTAACCGTTCGCCTCGGCATACTCCGACGCCTCCCATGCCGCAACTACCGTCGCAGGCAGTTCCGAGCGGCGAATCTCGGTCTTGGTATACTGCCATGCCCCGTTGCGGTCGAAAAAGAGCTCGCGCTTCACTCCGCCATCGACAATCTCCACCTCCGTACCTTCATACTCGGCATCGACATCTATGATACGGGCCGAAGGGTAGTGCGTACGTATGTACTCCTCTATTCCGGCCGATGGCGGCGACGGTATGAAGTCTCCATAGTCATAATCAGGGCCCGAATCCGCCACGGTCTTCACCAGCACTCCGTCCGGCGAATAGTATAGATCCATCTCCCGGCCGGCCTGCTTTACCTCTATGACATATATTTCCGGTTCGACCTCTCCGCTGCGATATAGTACGTCAACCTCCCTGTCTACGCTCCACGATGCATACTCGCTCGCTGCAAATGCATCCTTCACTGCCTGCGGGAGGGCATCGAAGAGTATCTCGGTCTCGGTCATCGACCATGCACCGCCCGAATTCTCGAACCATGCGGAACAGTTTGCCGCCACGCTTGAAGCACGTGTCCCTTCCCAATAGAAGTTTGCCACGGCATATTCACCTTTAACGGACCAGCGGACATTCTCCGCACCCGGGAAACGCTCGGCAAATGCCTCGAGGACGGCAGGCGAGACCTCGTTTGCGGAGCCGCCGCCACCATTCTGTCTGTCGCACCCCGTTACGGCCAATACAGCGATTGCCGCAACCAGCATATTCTTTACAAAATTCTTCATGACAATAAGTATTAAGGTTTATATTATCTGCTATCTTATTTTACGTTACAAAAAAAGCATGAGATTTTGAAAAGAATTTGAAATGGCGAAGAATCATGAAATTTTCTGCCAGACGAAGTTTCAATAAAGATAAAGCACAACATCAGGACAACTGCATACAAAACAGCATCCGGAACAAGATTTGTTCCGGATGCTGTCACATATCAGATTGAAACCACTACGGACGCGGAGCGCCTCCAGGGGCCGCAGGCCTCTCTCCAGGCTTCGCATCCGGTCTGCCATCGGGCTTCGGGTCCGGTGCACCGGGACCGCCTGGACCCTGACGGTGCGGACGGGCCGGTTTGGAGTCGAGCAGGAACACCTTCGACAGCTGCTCCGGCGTAAGATACATCTTGAACAGCCGCAGATACTCCTTCTTGGCCTTTATGATTTCGGCATCGGCATCCAGCTGCACCATGACAAGCTTCATCGCCGTCTTCTTGTCCATCGGCTTGTCCTTGTAGTAGTCCATCAGCATCTTCAAATCCTTGCGGATGCCGTTTATCTCCCTCGTATATGCCTGATATACCGGAACGAACTGCTCGGCCTGCTTGTCGGTCATGTCCAAGGCCTGCTTCATGCGCTCTACACTGCGCCTCATGCGCTCATTCCTTGCCGCTTCAGCCTTCGGATCGGCCGGACGGTGTCCAGGAGGCATCGGTGGCTGTGCATACGCCGTGCATATCGCAACGACGGCACACAACATACATAACAATCTCTTCATAGAAATCAGTATTGGTTCGTTACTCTTACAAAGATAGCAAAAATTTCATAACATCGGCGCCGTCGGCATAATCGCCGAGCCCCGGATACTGCGTTTTGCCGAGCGGTACGGTACGCGGATGGAGTCTTGCATATGAGGCGACGCACTGGAGTTCCGGATCGTGCGACTCGAGCCACTCCGAGACCTCCGAAAGATTTTCGTAACGGCATACGTTGATCCGGCTTATATCGTCCGAGAAACGGGCATCGCCCTCGACGAAAACAGCCTCACCCGTATCCATAAAATCCACTCCGCGCATGGCAAGCAGCGCACGGCTCCGCAGATAGTTGTTATGGTAGCCTGCACACATATGCCTTGCCGGAATGGCGAGTTCAAAAGAGCGCGGCGCAAAAATCAGCGATACGTTGCGGCATCCGAGACCCGAATAGAGGAAGATATCGTCCGAAAGCGCCTCCATGTCTGCGGCCGTCTCACTGCCGGTGAGGACTGCCGCCGAGTGGCGGCTGCCGCGCAGAAGTTTCGGGACGACTGCAAATTCGGATGCAAAATGAAGGCTCGCCGAATCGCTGCCCGATGTTATGGCGGCATCGATCCCGACTCCCGGTTCATAGCGTTCGATTCTCAATTCCGGCTCTATGTCGCGGAGCATGTCAGCCACATACGGCATCAGTACCGAATCCTTGCCGGAGTACTTCACATATGGGATATCTCCCGCCGCAATTACATACATCAGGTCGGCAAATCCTACCAGAGGTATGTTTCCGGCCATAACGACCGCGACACGCCGACCCCCGGCACGCGGTCCGTGATAGGCTGCAAGCCACGTCTCTATCGCACTACGGTCCAGCATGCACTCCCTGACGGCTCCGACCGCACGTATAACCTCTTCGGGTCTGAACCACGGATTGGCCTCATTGGCACGCACAACTACCTCATGCGAAAAGTCGTCGCACCCGAACGACGCCAGCCTGCGCCCCAACTCGGAAAATATCTCCACCGTACCTTTCATGGAGACAAAGGTACGAAAAATAGCGTTACCGTTTCGACGGGTAATACGATTTGTCGAGCCCGAGGGCGAAACTTCTGCGCCATACGAATGCCGCCGCAACAATCAATGCAGCAACGACCGCATTGACATAGAACGTGAAGAGGATGCTCTGCGTATGGAACACCTTGCGCAACCCGTCCATAAGGAACGGATAGACCATTATGGCAAGGTAGTTCGCCGTCATCACCACCGACAAGGCCCTGGTAGCGAGTCCCGGCGGGGCAACTATAGCCGCCTTGTCGTATATTATCGGCTGCACGATGCCGTAGCCGAGTCCCGCAAGCACCGTCCCGAAAAATATCATCGGTATGTTGTGGAACAGTCCGACACACAACAGTCCTGTGGCCACGGCCGCGGCGGAAATAATGTTTACATAAGATTTCAGGACCTTTATGACATTTCCCAGAAACATGCCAGGTAACATTATGGCCAGGAAAAATACCGATATGATAACACCCGAGAGGCTTTGCGGAAATCCATATTTGTCCACCAGGAAAGAGGTATCGAACGCGATGGCGAGTACGGCACACGTCATCAGGAAATAGAAAACCGTCACACCGGCAAGCTTTCCTGCATCTATGCGCGTGTTGCGCATCTGGTCGCTCTCCTTCGGCTCATCGGCGGCAGGGTGGTTGCGCAGCGAGAGCGAGAGCACGAGCGACACTCCCGGCAGAAGATAGACAAGGAACGGAAGGTGCCAGCTCACATCGGCAAGGTATCCGGTTGCCGCGGTTGCCGCGACGAGCGTCAGATTGTTTATGGCCGAACTGTAACCGAGTTGCCGTACGCGGTAGTCTCCGGTAAAATAGTCGGCCACAAGCCCTGTTGACAACGGTATGACCATACCTGCACCTATGCCGAGGATACAACTTATGACGATAAGCGACAGCATGCTGCGGGCAAACAGGCACGCCACGCCGCTTACGAAGAATACGGCAAGGCCGGCATATAGGATATGGAGTTTGTTCCTGCCCACCGACAAACTTCCGGAGAGCAGGACGAACGGAATAATGAGAAGCGACGGCAGCGACGTGAGCATCTGTATCTCAAGGTCCGATGCTGTCGGGAAGATTTTGTTCATGTCGCCTAAAATGGGCGATACGGCAAGTCCCGGAAGGGAGGCAATGGCCGAAACGGACCATATGGCAATCATGAGCCCGAATGAGATTTCGCCTTTTCCTGTCTTAATTTTCATGGCACAACGATTTATATGCGGTGATTTTCCGCAACCATCATACCAAAAAAACGGGCGGCCTTTCAAGGCCGCCCGCATAGGATAATCCCGTATAAGTTACATTTTCACGCAGCGTATCTGCATTGCGTTCGCGCGCTTTGACGGATAATTAAGGTTGAACTTGTTGATGGAGCGCGTCGTGGTGAGATCGAAATACATGCATGTGGACTGCGTTCCGCTGTCGCTAACACCCGTAGTCCAATAGTATCCCTCCCAAGGCTCCGGCGTGGAAGGGTAGACGCCTTCCTTGTAGTTCATGTTGTTTATGATGCCGTCATAATAGCTTCTCAACCCGGCACCCGTATAGAAGTAACGGTTAGTTCCATCGCTCAACATCCAGCCGAAGCGCTTGCGGGCCTCGTCCAGATCGAGAGCATCCTCGTCGGCCGGGAGCTGCAGCACGTCGAAATCCGACTTTGCCGGAACACGCCATCCGTAAGGGCACGGATCGTAGGTGCTCTTCGACGTATCACCCCACAGGCTGTTGTCCGGCGAATGGAGCCAGTCACCGATACCGTCACCGTCATCGGCCACGCAGGCCGCATTGGTTATGAATGTCATCGGGTTGGCAATGGAATATTCTACGGTACCGACCGTGGCATCGGTCTCAACCTCCTTGACATACACGGAGCTGCCCGAAGTGTTGTAGAGACGCTCGTCGTAGTTGTTGGCACAGTTGTACGAAAGCGGACGGGCAAACGGGTCCTTGCGTCCCCACTGGTAATAAAGTCCGTATGAGTCGAGAATCAGGTCCGTATCGTCGGTAGCGCCCTTGCTGTTGGCAAACGCTCCGAGATTCTTGTTCATGAACGATTTGCCGTTGGCATACGTATCATAGTTCTCGAGCGGGTTCTCATGTGCATCAATAGCCCATATATGCCAGCTCCACAGAATCGTACCGGAGGCATCAAGAGCCGCAATAAGAGCGTTGCCGTCAGGGATGAGGTAGCTGCCGTCATCGGCGACCTCGTACTCTCCCTCATCATCGGTCAGGCGGTCTATATAGAATGACACCGTACCGTCCTGGTTAAGGTGCAGGTGCTCTATCATTCCGTATTTCGACTGCCACAGCAGTTCCACGCTCGCAGTAGGGATACGCTCTCCCGAAGGGCCCTTGACGGTGGCGTCGAACGTGTATAGCGCACCCGGAACCGTAGCGACATAGCAGTTGGCATATGTCGATGATTCATCAAGTCGTATGTCACTGTCGCCGATTATATAGAAATTGAGAAGGTACTGCGCCGTATTGCCCTTCTGCGAGACCGCATTTATCTGTGCGGAAGCAGTACGGAGCTCCTCTCTTTCGGCTTCGGTACCCGGATCCTCTGGAGGGGTTATGGTTATGCTCATGGAGGCATTGTCGACAGTACATGTCCAACCTTCGGTAACGGTAGATACCGAGATCGAAGACACGTTATGCGTCGTATAGTGGTATGTCTGCGGTTCGCCGCCCCACTTGAAATAATAACCTGTCTGTTCAAACGAAACGCTGTACGACTCCTCCTTGTTACACGAAGCCATAATGGCCAGAATCGCAACGGCGCTAAACAGGAACCTCATTCTTTTCATAGTCCGAAAACCTTTGTCTTTGAATCTTTAACGGGCAAAGATACCAAAAAAGTGGTGAATAATACAATCTTTACGTCTTAATTGTGCCGTCAGGGAACAATTATTGTCAATTTTCGAACGGGTAAAAAAAGCATTTATTATATGACAAAACAAAAAATCGAACAGGGGACACACCCCTCATCACCCGATTTTCTCATACGCATCACCGCAAAGGGTCCATACCTCGTATTCGGGCAGCCACCGTTCGCCATGCAATCCATAATGTCCAATGAGTATGGCGAAAGCTGGTATTTCCGTGAAGGGCGGCGATTCTCCACCGACAGGGAGCCGACAGCGTTGTGCCGCTGCGGAGCATCGCAGAAAAAGCCATATTGCGACGGCAGCCATGCACGCCACGAATGGAATCCGGAGTTGACCGCGGAACCGGAAGCGCTGCTCGACCACACAGAGTCGTTTGAAGGCGACAATATCAAGGTGACAAGCAACAGGAGATACTGTGTGTTCTCCCGTTTCTGCGAAGCGGCCGGCGGCATACGCGCCCTGACCGAATCGGACAACACCCGCAAACAGGAGATAGCCGTAAGGGAGGCATCCATGTGTCCGGGCGGGAGCCTGATGGCGTGGAGCAACCGCGGCAGAAAGCCGCACGAGTTCAAATACGAGCCGAGTCTCGGCCTCATAGAGGACATGTCCGCCGGCTCGAGCGGCGGCATCTGGGTCCGCGGCGGCATAAGAATCGAGCGCGAAGACGGCACTGCATATGAGATACGCAACCGCAACGTGCTGTGCCGCTGCGGCGCATCCTCCAACAAGCCATATTGCGACGGAACGCACGCCTCCATACGCTGGCATGACGGAATAGGGAAAAAAGAAGAAATGGAGAGGGTAGAGGAGAATGCATAACGTAAATAGGCCCGCTTATAGGCGGGCCTATTTATACAACGGCATGGATACTACTTCTTTTCCTGTTTCTGGCCGGCCGGAGCCGCAATCGACTCCCTCATCTGCGTATCGGCCATGATGTTCTTCATCTTGTAATAGTCCATTATGCCGAGATTACCGTTGCGGAAAGCCTCCGCCATTGCAAGCGGAACCTCCGCCTCGGCCAGAATCACCTTCGCACGGGCATCTTGTGCCTTTGCACGGTTCTCCTGTTCGAGGGCGACAGCCATTGCGCGGCGCTCCTCGGCCTTGGCCTGGGCGATATTCTTGTCGGCATTGGCCTGGTCCATCTGGAGCTGCGCCCCGATGTTCTTGCCCACGTCGATATCCGCGATGTCGATGGAGAGTATCTCGAATGCTGTTCCCGCATCGAGGCCCTTCTCAAGCACCACTCTCGAGATCGAATCCGGGTTTTCAAGCACGAGCTTGTGCGAGTCGGCCGAACCGATGGAGGACACGATACCCTCGCCGACACGGGCGAGAACCGTCTCCTCGCCGGCTCCTCCGACAAGCTGCTTGATATTTGCACGCACGGTGACCCTCGCCTTGGCAATGAGCTGGATTCCGTCCTTGGCGACAGCCGCAACAGGCGGGGTATTGATTACCTTCGGGTTTACGGACATCTGCACGGCCTCGAAAACGTCGCGGCCCGCAAGGTCTATGGCTGTAGCCATCTTGAAGTCGAGGGTTATGCTCGCCTTCTGTGCCGAGACAAGGGCATGAACCACATTGCGGACGTTTCCACCGGCAAGGTAGTGAGCCTCGAGCTCATTGGGATTCAGTTTCAGGCCGGCCTTCGTTCCCTCAATCATCGACGATACGATGGTCGAAGGCGGAACCTTGCGCCAGCGCATCAGCACGAGTTGCAGAAGCGAGATGTGCACTCCCGAAACAAGCGCCGAGAACCACAGTCCCACCGGAATGAAGTAAAAGACCAACCAGATTGCCGCAAGCAGCAGTATTGCGACAAGGGCAACAAATGCAACTTCCATATTATTTCAGTATTAAAAGTTATCTCTTCACAAATATAACAAAACCGGTTCCATCTACAAGGCCGCAGGCATCATTCGTTCCATGCCCGTCCGGGACTACTTCTCCGTAAGCTGTGCCTTGAGCCGTGCGATGAAATCCTTGTCGAGGAAGCCGAGGGCCTCAAGCGACGGGATCACCTTTTCGATGTTCTCCTCGTAAAGGTCGAGCCACTTCGATATCTCCGCCGGATATTCGGTAATGAAGTTCGGAATCTGCGAAACGTTCATGTACTCGTCCGGAAGCATCGTGTACGGGTCATAGTCCACGGCATAAATCTCCTTGAACTCCGGCGTCAGCACCACGCAGCGGTTGAACACGCCCTGTTTGCCGTACAGGCGCGGCTGGGCAGCCATATCCCCGGCCTTGAACACGAGTTCCACCACACACTCCTCCGCACAGTCGCAATCGCCGGTACGCACTACCGGGGCAAGCGAGTATCCGTCGTATGTCCAGCCGGAACCGGAGAGGTATCTCGCATAATCGACCTCAACTCCGTTTACGGAGACACTTACAGGAGGATACTGCGCAGGGAACCGCAGTTCATAGTTTCTCGACGACGGAGCGTCGGCATACGTTCCCTTGCGAGGGTGTATCACCACCTTAACGCGGTCGCCGGATGTTGTCTTCTCGATTCGGGTGGTCGCGAACTCTTCGGCATAGTTCTTCGACTTACCGTCGTCCTCATAGAACGACAGTTCGCCGTCGGCACCCGGTACAAACGTCAGCACCAGTGTCCGGCACTCGTCCTGGAGATTCTGCACCGACGAAGGATTCATCGGGATTATGGCACCGGCACGGGCATAACGCGGGTTCTCCGCTATCGTATAGTGCAGGGTGCGTACACAGTCTCCGTCGATAAGCTCTCCGCTGACGAAATCATACCATTTGCCCTCAGGGAACCATACGCTGCGCGAGGCAAGTCCAGTCGTCTTGTCGGCAGGCTCGGCGACGGCCGTAACCAGAAGGTCGTTTCCGAACATGTACTGCTCCTTCATGTCGTATGCCTCGTCGGCCTCCGGCCAGTAGTAGTACATCGGGCGGCACATCGAGATGCCGGTATCGAATGCCTCGCGGGCGGCGTTGTATATGTAAGGCGCAAGGTCATAACGCAGACGTATCGCATCCCTCATGTAGAACATGTGGTCCGGGAACTGCCATATGCGGCGCTCGATGTTGCGGTTCTTCGTACAGTGGGTCTTGAATATAGGAGTAAATACGCCGTACTGCAGCCAGCGGGTATAGAGTTCCGGGTCGGTAACCGTCACTCCGCGACGGAAAGCGTGTCCGCCTATGTCGTGGCCCCAATATCCGTAGCCGACGTTCGACGCCGTGCTCGTGAACCATGGCAGGAATCCGAGAGTCTCCCAGGAGGTATATGTGTCACCCGAGAAACCGACCTGATATCGGTGCGAACCCAGTCCACCCCAACGGTGGTGTATGATAGGGCGCTCGTCGCCATTGTTCTCCATATGGCGGATGAACGTATGGTTGAGCCAGAAGGTGTTGCTCAGTCCTTTCGTATATTTGCTGTTGCGCCACTGCTGCCAGTCGAGCCACCAGAAATCGACACCGTCCTTCTCCATCGGTTCGAGAACAGTCTCGAAATAGGCATCAGCCCATTTCTGTTCGTCGATGCGGAACGGAACGCTCTTTCCCTCTTCCGTCCAGCCGTAAGCCTTGACGAAACGCTCGTACGGCTCCTCATATGGCTGTATGCCGGATGCCGGATGGAGGTTCAGCGACACCTTCAGGCGGTTGTCGTGGCACCAGTCGAGGAAGTTCTTCGGCGAAGGGAACAGCTGTTTCTTCCAGGTATATCCGGTCCAGCCGATGCGCTGTCCGTATTCGTCCTTCTTCGGGTTGTTGCGGCGCAGGCCCCACGTCTCGTGCCAGTCCATGTCGACGATAAGCACGTCCAGCGGTATGTCCATGCTGCGAATCTGATTCACGAGATCACGCAACTCATTGTCGGAGTACTGCCAGTAACGGCTCCACCAATAACCGAACGCATATTTCGGCGGCAGCGGAATGGCACCGGCAACCTTCACGTAATCGCCCAACGCTTTCGTGTACTCGTGTCCGTATGCGAACAGATAGATGTCCTGGCGTTCGCCCTCCGGACGGCACTCAACCCATTCGCCCCAATGCGAGTCGGTAGGCGTGAGCACATGGCGGGAGGAGTCGTCCACGACGCTCCATCCGCCGCGCGAGATTATACCCGGTTCCATAGGCTCCTTGCCGAGTTTCCATCCGTCAGCCTTGTCGAGGGTCCTCGTCGTACCCATAAGGTTCAGCGTATCCTTGTCACCGTAATGCCATACGACCTTCTTGCCGTTGAGCATGAACTCTGCACGGAGATTCTCCGGGGAGAATTTGCCGTTCTTCACATACGTGAGCTTCAGGTCGGAGGTCTCTATGACCACCTTTGACGATCCGTTGCGCACCTTGAACTCCGGTACCGGCAGACGGCGGTTCACGAACGTCAGGGTAGCACGGTCCTCAAAGACCCCGTCCTCGCTCCACTCCATTCTCACCAGTTGCGGTGTAAGCACGGTAAAACGGGCGTTTCCAGCCACTACGACCGCCTTGTCATCGGCTTTCGGGTCTTGATTCGGCTTCGTATCCGCCTTCGGATAAGCCACGGCGCACAATGATATGGCAACTGCGGCCGCGATGGTCCTTTTCAAAAAGTTCATTTTGTTTGGTTGGTTTAGGTTATTGTGTATCTAATATATCAGATGAACCGGTATACGCAATAGGGTATGTATAAGAACCTATTCAGCCTTCCTGACTGTTACTGAGAAGTTGTCGAATCCGACAACCTCGACACGGCACTTCTGGTCGATATACACGTCGGCCGACTTGGCTTCGTATATCTTGCCTTTTATCTCCACCTTGCCCATCGGAGAGAGTCTGGATATTGCGACTCCGCAATCGCCGACCGCTATCTCCCTCTCCGGCTGCGCCATGCTCGTGGAATCGATCTCCTGCTTCAGCGAAAACCTCTGCCATGTCTTGGCCCGGAGCGAAATGACCGTTGTCAGCAACGAAAGCACCACAACTACGACAATCGTCACGGCCCCTGCCACCGCACCGAAACCGTCGAAGGCGAGATATATGGCGCTTCCATAGCATACGAGCGACAAAATCGTACCTACCGAGATTCCCGGAAGCAACAACAGTTCCGCAACAAGGAACAGTACTCCCAACAGTACCAGAAGTATGACATACAACATAATATATCAGGTTTTAAGGTTTTACCACTTCGTTTATCTTCACCGCAGCCTGCGGTTCGGCCTCTGCGATGCCACCCGCCACACGTTCAGCCGCCGCCTTGTCGGAGAATTTTCCTACTACAAACATGCTTCCAACGCGGGAAAACTCGCAGTTTTCGCTTTCGGCGAGAATAACGGACTTGACCTTGTCCGAAAGTGTCGCAACACCCGATATCTCGATGGTGTACTCGCGCGCATTGTTCTTGGCCCATTCGGCAAGATCGGGGACATACTTTCCGTCAATCCACATGACCACCGTCGGGTCCTTGAAACCGATACGCTTCAGATATGCAACACCCTCGCTGGCCTCCTTCTCCGTACGGAAGCCTCCGACAAAGTAGGCATTGCGCCCGTTGTGGTAGTCGGTTGAGTAGGAGAGCGGCGTTATTCCGCGCAGCGCCGAAAGGTTGGGCCGGTTCACGAATATGCCGATGCGTATACGGTATATCGTTCCGTGCTCGTATATCTTGGTACGCGGAACCGGATTCTTCGAATTATAGATCGTCGGATGTATGACCTTGAGCGGCTCGTAATCTATGAAGTAGCGCTTCTCGATGGAGAGCTTCGGCAGACGGAAATCGGTCT
This sequence comes from uncultured Alistipes sp., assembly GCA_944322005.1. Lineage (GTDB taxonomy): Bacteria > Bacteroidota > Bacteroidia > Bacteroidales > Rikenellaceae > Alistipes. Next base: position 321,821 of record CALUNL010000001.1, on the reverse strand, counting down.
GCGCCAGAGAAGCCGACACCTTGCGCAGGGAATCGCTCGCCGAAGTGAGTCCCAACGCCGACGCTATTGCCGATTCGCACTCGGTCAAACCGCGTTTCTGGATATAGTAGCGCATAAGTCCGTCGGAATCGTAAAGCCCCTCGTTCTCCTCCGTATTGCGGAGCGCATTGTCGGTGATTCGGGTGACCTCCGACAATACGTCGTTGCGCCCCATCTTCTCCAACATGAGATTGTAGGAGTATATCTTGTTGTCAAAGACCGGCGACCAGCGTTCCGCAATGTATCTGTCAACCTTTGCGGCCCGTGCCCGTGCGGCCGAGAACAGCGACATGAGGCTGTCGGCCACCGGCTCCGTCTCGGCAGACATGTATTCGCGCTGCAATGCAAGCATCGAGGCGTATATCCCGGAATATTCGCCGACAGATGCGGCTACGGCCGATTCGTCCGACTGTGCGCGGCAAAGGACCCTGTAATCGGACTCCGGGAGATTTCCGGCAAAGCATCGGTTGAACACAAGATTCGGGGATGAATGCATGCGCGCTCCCTCACCCTCCGTCACACCCTCGGCTGGAGTATCCGTCTGAGCAGCATTGCCATCCTTGTTCTGCACAATCCACATGCGCTCGAAGTCGGCGACCTCCGCAACGCGCCTGTCATATCGCGTGCGCGCCTCTATCATCTCCGACTCGAGAGCGAGTATCTCTTGTCCCAGTTCACTGCGGCGCTGGCCATCCGCTGCGGCGTACATTCCGCGTTTTGCATCGACGGCCGACACCAGCGAATCGCATTGCCTCTTTGCCTCGTCCATCGCCGCCACCAGCGCACGGTAGGTTCCGTCGGAATGCATCTCCCCGCGCGGCACATTCTCCTGTGCCGACGCCGAAACGCTCCACGCAACGGCCGCAATCACGGCAATAGCCCCTATTTTCTTTATCGCCACCATTTGATGAACAGGAATTGTATGAATCCGAATATTTCGAGACGGCCCATAAGCATAAGCAATGAGCCCTGAAGTTTCAATATCGCAGGCATGGAGGAGAAGTTGTCCATAGATCCGACCTCTCCGAAACCAGGCCCGACATTTCCGATACATGTCACCGACGAGGAGAAGCTTGTTATCAGGTCGAGGCCGAACAGGGCATTTACAAAGGTTCCCAAAAATATCAATACCACATATGTGATAATGAACACCATTGCCGAATGTATCTGTTCGTTCTCCTGCAGTATTCCGTCAACCCTTATGCGCAGAATGGCATTGGGGTGCTGCTGGTGCCGTATACGCGAAGCAAGCGTCTTTACGAAAAGCAGCATGCGGTCGATCTTCAATCCTCCGGATGTGGACCCCGCACACGCACCGGTCACGGAGACGAACATCAGCAATATTATTGATAGAGGGGCCCACAAATTGGTGTCCGCCGTTGCGAATCCGGTAGTTGATATCAGCGATACGACCTGGAACAGCGAACTCCGCAGCGAAGTCCAGAAGGAATCGTAAACACCGGCATCATATATGTTTACTGCTATTATTACCGTACACACAGCCACCACGGCCAGATATGTCTTCACGACCTCCGATCGGAATATGTTGTTGGACTTGCGCGCGAAAGTGGCGTATATAAGCCCGAAATGGATACTCGACAGCAGCATGGCCACAATAAGGATAATCTCCATAAGCGCACTGTCATAAAAGCCGATGCTTGCATTCTTGGTGCTGAATCCACCGGTCGCGCAAGCAGACATCGCATGGTTGAGCGCATCGAACCATCTCATTCCGGCAAGTTTGAGCAGGAGGGTAGTGGCAACGGTTATTCCGACATAAACGACCAGAAGGATACGCACGATCATCTGCGCCCTGTAACGATAGTTGTCCCTTGCGAGTGACGAAAGCTCCATGCTCGACAGCGCCATCTTGTTGGTGCCCAGCGAAGGCAGTATCAAGAGAGCGAACATGACCACGCCGGCTCCGCCTATCCAGTTGGTTGCCGAGCGCCAGAACAGAAGCCCCTGCGGAAGCGCCTCGACATCGTTCAGAATCGTTGCCCCGGTGGTAGTGAAACCGGATACGCTCTCGAACCAAGCGTTTATCAGGTTGAACTCGCCGCCCCAGATCAGATACGGGAACATGCCGACAACACTCGCCAGAATCCACGAACCGACTACAATCGAGAATCCCTCCTTGTTGTTTATCGCATCGGCCTTACGCACGAAGAGCATGGGGAACACGCCAAGCAGAAGCGTCAGCAAGGCGGACAGCAACAGCGGATAGAAAGCCGAATCCATGCCGTCGAGATAGGATATGAATGCCGACACGGCCATGAATGCCGAAATACACAGCATGACCGTACCCACATATCTCAATATGATGCTGAAACGCATACCTTACTGCTTGTTGTTCTGTTTGGAAATGTTTATCAGTGACTCTATGTTGTCGTTGAGCTCCTTGATTTCGTCCAGAAGTTCCGTCTTGACCTCGTAAGGCAGCCGGTACGACAGATAACCGCCGAGCGATTTGTTCATCTTGATTACAGGCTTGACGCAGTAGACCATGATGAAATAGAAGAACATCAGCACTATCGCAATCATCACGAGCAACGACAGCAGAACCGGCGCCACCGAACGGTAGGCATTCTTGTTCAGCTGGGCCGCTCTCGGCGCCAGCGAGCTGTAGGTCAGCGTCATGAACTGCTTTATCTGCTCTGTCAGTTCGGTATATACCGGCTCATACCCGGCATCGTACCATATTTTACCGGATACGGAAGCATCGGCGATTCCGAGGTCAGCCGTCGAGAATGTGACGGAATCCCGGCTCTCCTTGTGCGTTTCGGTGTCGGTACCGCCTCCTAGGAACTTCTCGGACATGGCACGGATCTTCGATACTGTAGCCGAAAGGGAATCGAGGCAGGTCTCATTGAAAGACTCGCTGCGGGCAGCCGCGAGACAACCCTCGAGTTCGCTCATCGAACGGTTGGCAAGGTCGGTATACTCCTTTTCGCCGAATACCGCCAGATGCAACATCGCGCGGCTGTGTTCATGCGATGATTTCAGCATGTCCTTCGCCAGTTCCATATTGCGTTTGCTCGTCGAGAGAATGTTTTCGGTGTCGTTGCTCAAGTCACCGAGTTCGAACAGGGATATCATCCCCGAAACAAACAGCAGAGCGACAATGCTCATAAATCCGATCGTCACTCTTTTGCCTATTCCATTCATACGATAACAGATTGTTTTCTGCAAATATAATAAAATTATATTATTGTCCGACCATGCGACCGCGAATCTCGCCCGAAGGTTCCGCCGACGCCAGCTCTACCGGCAATATGCGGTTTATGGCCGAGCCATCGAACGGGGCACGCACCTTTATGTAGTTTCCGGTGAATCCGGTCATTGTCCCTCCGCTCGACGGCCCCTCGAAAAGCACCTCCGCCACAGTCCCGACATACCGGCTGCAGAAATCGTAGTGAAGACGGCCGCTCAATGCCTCGAGCTCCTTCACGCGCATGTCGGATACCGACGCAGGCACCTTTCCCGGCATATCTACGGCCGGTGTCCCAGGACGTTCCGAGAACGGGAATATATGGAGGAACGAAGGCTCTATGCCGGCAAGGAAGTCGTATGTGCGGCGGAAATCCTCCTCCGTTTCACCCGGGAAACCGGTTATGACGTCTATTCCGATGAAGGCATCCGGCATCGCCCTGCGGACGGCAGCGACGCGGTCGGCGAACTTCGCCGTCGTATAGCGGCGGCGCATCAGTCCGAGGATTCTGTCGGAACCGCTCTGCAACGGTATGTGGAAGTGGGGCTGGAACTTCGACGACCGGCCGCAGAACTCTATTATCTCATCGGTGAGCAGGTTCGGCTCTATCGACGATATGCGGTAGCGCTCTATTCCGTCAACCTTGTCCAACGCCATTATCAGATCGGCGAAACGCTCGCCCGTGGTGCGTCCGAAATCGCCCGTATTGACGCCGGTTATGACAATCTCCTTCTGACCGCCGGCGGCAATCCTTTCGGCCTGCGCCACGGCCTCGGATATCGGGATATTGCGGCTCGCGCCGCGGGCATAGTGGATGGTGCAGTAGGAGCAGCAGTAGTCGCAGCCGTCCTGCACCTTCAGGAACGACCGCGTACGGTCACCGCTTGAGAATGCGGAAAAGAACCCCGTAATATCATCCGTACCGCAGCTGAACACCCTTGCGCGGCCATGCTCGGTAAGGGCCGCAGCCCGCGCAAACGTCTCGCCCTTGAAGTTGTTGCCAAGTACGATGTCGACGCCCTCGATGGAGGCGACCTCGTCCGGCTTTAGCTGCGCGTAACACCCGGTAACGGCTATCACGGCATCGGGATTCAGGCGGTGGAGCCGCCGTATGATGTTGCGGCACTTCTTGTCGGCATGCTCGGTGACGGAACATGTGTTGACTACGCATATGTCGGCCGGTTCGTCAGGCGAAACACGTACGAATCCTCCCTCCTCGAACATGCGAGCGATAGTCGAGCTCTCCGAGAAGTTGAGCTTGCATCCGAGCGTATGGAAATTAACTCTGCGTGGCATAATACAATATTTCAACCGACGGCGAAGATACAAAATAAGTGGGTGAAATTGGTACTATTCCGATAAAAAGTGTAATTTTACGGGCTCAACAGCGCAGCATGGAATTTCTGTCCGACATATTGAATTACGGATACCTCGCCAATGCCGTTGCCGCATGCCTGCTTTCGGGCATAACGTGCGGAATAGTGGGCACATACATCGTCGCGCGCAGGATGGTATTCCTGTGCGGCGGCATAACACACGCCTCCTTCGGCGGGCTCGGAATAGCGTTCTATTTCGGCGCGAACCCGATTCTCGGCGCAATGGTATTCGCGATTCTATCCTCGCTCGGCATCGAATATGCCGGCACCCGCACCAGAATCCGAGAGGATTCGGCCATAGGTATCGTATGGGGTATAGGAATGGCGGTCGGGGCACTGTTCATAAGCCTTCGGCCCGGATATACGTCGGGAGACCTTTCGAGTTTCCTGTTCGGCAACATCATCACCGTAACGGATGCCGACGTAATCGCCCTCGCGGCGGTCACCGTACTGTTGCTGCTGGGTGCGGCATTCAGATTCCGTCATGTCATGTACGTGGCCTTCGACAGGGAGTTCGCACAGGCGGCAGGAGTCCATACGAAACTCATCTCGTATGCCATGTCGGTGGTCACGGCCGTCACCATAGTCCTCGCCATCAGGGTCATGGGCATAGTGCTGCTCATATCGCTGCTTACGATGCCGGTGGCAATCGCAAACGTCTTTTCGAAATCATATGCAAAGATCGCCCTGTGGGCATCGCTCACCGCATCCGCGGCAAGCGTGGCCGGCATTGCCCTGAGCTATTACATGGAGGTGCCGTCGGGCCCGGCCGTAATATTCGTGATGACACTCGTGCTGGTTTCGGCAAAACTGTTATCTTTGCAACGTAAAAAAGTCCGTAACGCCGAATGAAAAAAATCCACAAGCTCATACTGAAGGCCTACCTCGGCCCGATGATTATGACCTTCTTCATCGTGATTTTTGTCCTGATGATGAACTTCGTGTGGAAGTACATCGACGAATTCGTCGGCAAGGGACTCGATCCGTGGGTCATCATCGAGCTCATCATATACGCCACCGCGAACATGATTCCGATAGGCCTTCCGCTGGCCATCATGCTCGCCACGATCATGACCATGGGCAACCTCGGCGAGAATTACGAGCTGCTGGCGATGAAGTCGGCCGGAATGTCCCTGCTCAAGATAATGAAGCCGCTGATAATCGTTGTGGGACTCATCTCGATAGGCAGCTTCTTCGTCGTGAACGATCTCGTTCCGTCGGCCAACAAGAAGATGTTCAGCACACTCTACGACATCAGGCGCCAGAACCAGGCGCTGGAGTTCCAGGACGGACTCTTCTTCAACGGCATCGACAACATGAGCATCCGTGTGGAGAAGCAGGACCCGGAGACGAAGCTGCTCCGCGGCGTACTCATATACGACAACCGCTCCGCAAGCGGCAACATGAGCACCACGCTCGCCGACTCGGGGTATATCCGCCTCTCCGACGACAAAAACTACCTGCTCGTGACGCTATACAACGGCGAAACGTACGAACAGACGCGCAACAGCCAGTGGTACACCAAGAGTACGCTCCGTCACAACAAGTTCGATCGGCAGGAGGGAAAGATTCCCATGTCCGGATTCAACTTCGAGCGCAGCGACGAAAATATATTCAGCGGCAACAGCCAGACAAAGAACATAACCGAGTTGCAGTCATCCATCGACTCTCTCGACAAGCTCGTGAGCGACATCACGGTAACCGCCTACAATCCGCTCATGCGCGACCAGATATTCTCGAAGGATCCGGATGCCGTCATTCCACCCGACTCCATAACGATAGACAGGTCGCACATGCACAAGGCCTATGTCATCGACTCCATAAAGCATCTCGACCTGCGTACGCGGGACAAGATATGGACAGGAGCCCGGCAGGCGGCACGAAACTCGCAGAACATGTTCACGTTCGACGAATCCACCTCCAAGGAGGCGCTCAACCAGCTCTACCGCAGCAAGAACGAATGGCACCGCAAGCTTGCGCTGCCGGTCTCGATAATGATATTCTTCCTTGTCGGGGCACCGCTCGGCGCGATAATCCGCAAGGGAGGTCTCGGAACGCCAATCGTCATATCGGTCATATTCTTCGTCATATACTACATCATAAGCACTTCAGGCGAAAAGCTCGCCAAGGAGGGCACATGGGACTCGTCGCTCGGCATGTGGATATCGACGATAGTGCTCACGCCGCTGGCCATATACCTCACCTACAAGGCCAACAACGACTCGGCCCTGCTGGATGTGGACTGGTATGTCGGACGATACAAGAAGTACCGCGACGCCCTCATCGCCCGTTTACCTGAAAAATGGCAGAAACGGCTCAATGAAAGGGCCGAAAAGCAGGCACGGAAGAGAGAGGAGAAGAGGGCGCGCAAAGCGGCGAAAAAAGCAATAAAAACAGGGGAGAATGGAGCAGAAAAGGCCTGAAGAACTGCGCATAGTATTCATGGGTACGCCGGAATTCGCCGTACCGTCGCTCGAAGCACTCGTCGAGAAGGGCTATAATGTGGTGGCTGTCGTAACGACGCCGGACAAGCCGGCCGGACGAGGGTTGAAGGTACAGGAGAGCGACATCAAAAGGGCCGCCGCAAGGCTCGGCATAGGGACGGTCCTGCAGCCGGAAAAGCTGCGTGACGAGGAGTTTGTCGGACGTATGCGTGAGTTGCAGCCGGACCTCGGCATCGTGATTGCCTTCCGCATGCTGCCGGAGGTGATATGGCAGATGCCGGCACTAGGCACCTTCAATCTCCATGCGTCGCTGCTTCCGCAATACCGCGGCGCCGCGCCGATAAACCGCGCCATAATGAACGGGGAGACGGAGACGGGCATAACGACATTCCTGCTTAACCGCGAAATAGACAAGGGGGCGATAATAGGGCAGAGGCGTGTACCCATCCACGAAGATGATGACGCGGGGACGCTTTACGACCGTCTCATGAAGCTCGGCCCGGAGCTCGTGCTCGACAGCGTCGACCGTCTCGCACGCGGCGAGGCTTCGCCACAGGAGCAGACCGTGTGCGACGAATCGACACTGCATCCGGCACCGAAAATCTTCAAGGAGGATTGCCTGATCGACTGGAACGGCAAAGGCCGCGACATAATAAACCACATCCGAGGATTATCTCCATACCCGGCCGCATGGACCAACATGTACAAGTGCGGCACTGAAGCCGGTACGGCAAAGATTTTCCGCGCGCGGTTCGAGGAGGGCGGCAACGGCGGCGACAGGTGCGGCTCCATCGTGAGCGACGGCCGTACATGCCTCGGCGTAAGGTGTTCGGACGGCACGATATACATCGAGCAGATGCAGATTGCCGGCAAACGCCGCATGGACATACACGAACTGCTGCTCGGGCTGCGCGACGTCGGGTCGTATTCGTTCGAATAACGCCAGCGCTGTCTTCAAAAAACATAACGGGCACCTCCTTGCAGAGGTGCCCGTTTCAGTTTGGTCCGAATGACAGGACTATTTTATCTCCCATGCTCCGCCCTTGCCGAACACACGCGCCACGAGAGTGTCGTATATCTCGGCACGTTTGGCAAGATCGAGCAGGTTGATGCGCCAGCGCATGAGCTGCGTAAGGTCGGTGTCGGCACGCAGTTTCTCGCGCGTCACGCCTATCTGCGAAGGGTCGGTAGGCGCACCGGCTATCTCGAACAGGCGACGCATCTTCTCGAACGTATAGCACTGCTTCTGAAGTTTCGCCTTGAACTCCGGCCAGTTCTCCTTCACACGTGTAAGCTGCACGCGGACGGCATCCTTGTCACTGTATTTCTTGGTGATCTCCGTATATCCGAGCTTCGGAACCGGGAAATCCTTGAAGAGTTCGAGTGCGCGCTGCTGCTCCTGCTCAAGCGTAGGCCAGTCTGCCACACACTTGTCCACATCGAGCGTCGAAAGGTCCATCTTGAAGAACTCATCGAAGAACGCACACAGGGTAAGGGTACCGACAGCCACCTGGAAACCATGCGACTGGAGCTTGCCCTTGTAACGGTGGTGCGTCATGTCGAGAATATGGTTGTAGAGGTGCTCCGTGCAGGATGCAGGGCGGCTCGAACCGGCAATCTGCATCGCAATGCCCGAAAGGGTCAGTCCGTCGAACAGAGCCGCAATAGCCTCCGGCTTTCCTGCCGCAACGCCCTCCGGATCGGAAAGCATGTCATCGAGAACGTCCTGGAGCACATGCCATGCGTCACTGTTTATCGGCTCGGTACCGAAAAGGTCGGCAATCATCCACTCGGCGCCGGCCGGAATCTTGGCGGCGAGGTCGGCGTAACCGGCAGCGGTCATCTCCTTCGGAGCGGCTGCAAGCACGTCAACATCGGCCACAATCACGAGCGGAGCCGGACACTCGAACGTCTGCTTGGCATTCTGATATACTATGGAGGCGCCGAACGACGAGAATCCGTCTACGGATGCGGCCGTGGCAACGCACATATAGTGCTGGTTGCAATGGTGCGATGACAACTTGCAGATGTCGTTTATCACTCCCGCACCAACGGAAACCGCAATGGCCTTCGTAGTCTTCAGCACATCGTCTATCATCTCGATGTACTTCCACTCCGCATGGAACTCCTCGTCCGGGATAATGAACTTCACGCAGTCCACACCCTCCGCAAGCATCATGTCATACACACGCTCTCCGGCAGCCTTCCAGGTGTTGTTGTCGGCAATGACAACAGCTTTCTTGTTCGGGAAATAGCGTTTGAACAGCTCCGGCACGCACTTCAATGCACCCGGCGCACACTCTACGGCCTTGGTCTGTCCGGCAAGTTCCAGAGCCTTGGCAATTCTCTCCTTGTTTGTCATTTTGTTTATGGATTATTTGTGATTAGTAATAATTCTCGATCTGTTTTGACATTACGAAACAAAGGTACATATTTTTTTCATACACTGTAATCCCTGAAACATGCTAAAAACATAAAAAACGGAAACGCCGATACATGCGTTCCCGTTTTTGTGACCGCGGCATCCGACACCGCTATTCGAACGAGTGTATAACGACTCCCGAACGCAGTTTCGGCTCGAACCATGTCGTCTTCGGCGGCATGATGTTGCCGGTATCCGCAATATCCACCAACTGTTTCATCGAAACAGGGTAGAGAGCGAACGCAACCTTCATCTCGCCGCTGTCTACGCGCTTCTTCAGCTCACCGAGACCGCGGATTCCACCGACGAAGTCGATACGCTTCGATGTACGCAGATCCTTTATGCCAAGCAGTTTGTCGAGGACGAGCGACGAGAGCACCGTGACGTCGAGGACGCCTATCGGGTCGCTATCGTCATAGGTGCCGGGCTTCGCCGTAAGACTGTACCACTCACCCTCGAGATACATCGAGAAGTTGTGGAGTCCCGACGGATGGTACTCGTCGCAACCCATCTTCTCCACCTCGAAATCCTTTCCGAGCGCAGACACGAACTCCTCCGGAGTCATTCCGTTCAGGTCCTTCACCACACGGTTATAGTCGATTATGCGTAGCTGCGACTCAGGGAACGTCACGGCAAGGAAGTAGCAGTACTCCTCGTCGCCGCGATGATTCGGATTCGCCGCCGAAAGCTCCTGGCCAACCCGTGCGGCAGCAGCCGTGCGGTGATGGCCATCGGCGACATACAGAGCGGGAATGGCCCCGAATATCTCTGTTATGCGGCGAATATCATTGTCGTCGTCGATTATCCAAAGTTTGTGTCCGAAGCCGTCAGCTGCAACAAAATCATATTCGGCAGTCTTTCCGGTCACCTTGCGGACAATGGCATCTATCTCCTCGTTGTCCGGATAAGCAAAGAATACCGGTTCTATGTTGGCCTTCTGGTTACGGACATGAATCATACGGTCCTCCTCCTTGTCGGGACGCGTGAGCTCGTGCTTCTTGATCGCCCCCGAAAGGTAATCCTCGAAATGGCAGCACATGACAAGTCCGTATTGCGTCCTGCCGTCCATGGTCTGAGCATAGACGTAGTAGCACTCTTTCGGGTCCTGGCGCAGCCAGCCGCGCTCGCGCCACAGGCGGAAATTCTCCACGGCCCGCTCATATACCTCCGGAGAGTGCTCGTCGGCAATCGGGTCGAAATCTATCTCCGGCTTTATTATATGGAGCAGCGAACGCTCCGTAGCCTCGGCTTTCGCCTCCGCGGAGTTGAGAACGTCGTATGGTTTGGATGCGACCTCCGCCGCATACTCCTTCGGCGGCCTTATTCCCTTGAAAGGTTTTATTCTTACCATGATATTGTCATATTATAATGCGGGGCGCCTGCGCATAAGCGTAAGCGCCCCTCGTTATACGGTTTTCTACTTGTTTACCTGGAATTTCGTGTTTCCGTTCACGAAATAGTCGACAATCTGCCGTGCGGCGGCAAGACCGGCATTGATATTGGCCTCGGCAGTCTCGGCGCCCATTTTCTTCGGCGTCGCGAAGAACCTCTTTCCGAACTTCTCGGACAGCTCCGCAGCAGCATCCGGCGCAATGTCGGTGATATACTTCAGATCCTCACGCTCGGTCAGCGCACGCACAAGTCCCTCCTCGTCGATAACCTCCTTGCGGGCGGTATTGACGAGCGTGGCACCTTTCGGCATCGACTTAAGCAGGTCGTAACCTATCGACTTCACCGTCTGCGGCGTGGCCGGGATGTGAAGCGACAGGAAATCGGCGCGGGAATAGAGCTCCTCAACCGAATCGACCTTCTCGACACCGTCTGCAGCGAACACCTGCGCGTCGGAGATGAACGGATCGTAGGCAATGACTTTCATGCCCATGGCATGGCCCTTGCGTCCGACGAGGCGGCCCACATTGCCGTAGGCGTGGATTGCGAGGGTCTTACCCTGTATTTCAGAACCGGTGCCCGGCGTGAACTGATTGCGGGACATGTATATCATCATGCAGAGAGCCAGTTCGGCCACCGCATTGGAGTTCTGTCCCGGAGTATTCATCACGACTATGCCGCGACGTTTCGCCTCGGCGATGTCCACATTGTCGTATCCTGCGCCGGCGCGTACCACGATTTTCAGATTCGGGGCTGCAGCCATGACCTCCGCCGTGATTTTGTCGCTGCGGATTATCACCGCATCGGCATCGGAAACGGCATCGAGCAGCTGCGGCCTGTCGGTATACTTTTCGAGCAGGGCCACTTCGTATCCGGCCTCTGTCAGAATCTCCCTGATGCCGCCTACAGCCTTTTTGGCGAACGGCTTCTCTGTTGCTACAAGAATCTTCATACCTTTTACCAGTGATGTGAAAAACAACGGTTTCTCCTCTTTTTTCTCGTACGTATATGGAACTATCGTAGGCATAAGTCTACTTTTTAAGGGATTCGAATTCGCGCATGCAGGCAATCAGGGCCTCCACGGACTCCTTCGGGCAGGCATTGTAGCACGAAGCACGGAAGCCTCCGACAAGACGGTGGCCCTTTATGCCGACCATGCCGCGGGACTTTGCGAACTCGAGGAATTCGGGTGCAAGGTCCTCCTTGCCTTCGGCCATCACGAAGCATATGTTCATGAGCGAGCGGTCCTCCTTAACGGCAGTAGGGCGGAAGAGGGAGTTGCGGTCGATCTCGTCGTACAGCAGGTTGGCCTTTTCGAGGTTGCGACGGTAAATCTCCTCGACGCCTCCGATGCTTTTGAGCCATTTCAGCGTCTCGTTCATAACATATATAGGGAATACCGGAGGAGTATTGAACATCGAGTTGTTGTCAACGTGTGTATTCACGTTGACCATCGATGGCAGGTCGCGCACCACGCGCTGGAGCATGTCGTCACGGACGATTACGAAGGTAACACCGGCCGGAGCGAGATTTTTCTGCGCACCGCCGTAAATAAGCGCATATTTCGAAACATCGACCGGACGGCTCAGGATATCGGAACTCATGTCGGCGATAAGAGGCACCGGAGAGTCGATATCGGTCTTGTATTCGGTTCCGTAGATGGTGTTGTTGGTACATATATAGAGATAGTCTATATCTGTCGGAATAGTGAAGTTCTTCGGTATATAGGTGAAGTTGCGGTCCTCGGACGATGCCACGATCTCCACCTCTCCGTAATGCTTGGCCTCCTTTATCGCCTTCTTTGTCCATACGCCCGTATTGACGTATCCGGCCTTCTTGGCAAGGAAGTTCGCAGGAATATGGAAGAACTGGGTGCTTGCACCGCCGCCCACGAAGAAGATCTTGTAGTTGTCCGGAATTCCGAGCAGTTCCCGAAGCAGCGATTTGGCAGATTCCACAACCTCTTCGAATTCTTTAGTACGATGGGAAATCGAGAGGATGGACAAACCTGTACCATTGAAATCGGCTATTGCCTTTGCCGCATTTTCGATGGCGACGTCTGGCAAAATGGACGGGCCTGCATTGAAATTGTACTTTTTCATACGGATTTTGTTTTATGATTCATGAATTGCATGTATGTCGTTTCGGGGCACGACCGCACCGAGCGGAGATGCATCTATGATGCAAAGATAACAAAATATGGCAAACCGCATAACTTTGGGCGGACATATTTTTATTTTATGCACGCAAGGCAAGTCTCCGTGCAACGAAAGCCGTATAAACGGCTCTTGTAAAACAGTTAGAATAAGCATTATGCCATAATGCAGGTTGACTGCAGGACAATTACAACTGCCTGAGCCACATTTTTTCATACAATTATTTTCATAATTGATTTTCTATTATTAGCTTTGCATAATAATGAGGCTATCGCAATCCACTACCGACGACGATACCGTCATGGAAATTAAGAGAGAGAGGTTTGAAGCGCATTTCTCATCGGCGCTTGGGATAATTTGCAACATATAACCAACATATTTTTAAGCGGATGGTGATTACGTCCGCCTATCGGACTGAATACAATTAACCACAAACAAAAAAAAGACAGACAATGAAAAAAGGATTTACTTTGACTCGGGGGGGGGATTCATATCTTGCTCCTGTCGTGGAAATCTATGAAACTGCCGTTGAGGCAGGTTTTCAGAGCAGTCTCACCGGTTCCAATATCGATGACTGGAATCACGAGGGAGACGAAGGCGCACTCAACTTCTAATTCATCAACCCGTAAAACCGTCAAAACCATGAAGAAAACTCTATTCATGCTCGGGTTGATGTTCACCGCATTGACCCTTTCGAACTGCACCAAGACCGAAGAGCAGGATGTAGTTCCAGGCAAACCGAACGAAAACGCATTCGAACTGTTTGCAACCCCTACAAGGACCACTACCGACGGAATGTCCACCTCATGGGCTGCCGCCGATGAAATCAACGTATTCCATGCCGTAGCCGGAACAGAGAACTACGTACATGACACTCCGTATGACTCCGCAAGCGGCGGAGGCACTCCGTTCACCATTGCTGCAGAGGATCTGGAAACGGGACGCTTCACAGGAAACCTTGCGGAGGCCCTCGACGGCGCGACCGAGTACGACTGGTATGTATTCTATCCGTACAGCAGTTATATCAAAACCCCTGCAAATAATGTAGACGGAGGATATTCTACAATCGGGCATCGTGACGATGGTTCAATGACCCAGAACGGCAACTCCGACATGTCTCATGTCAGCGGAGAAAACTGCCCGCTCTACGGAATTGCCACCAACGTTCCCGGCTCGCAGACTCCGGATATCGTCATGCACCACCTTACATCCGTTCTGGAGGTGGTTGTCACCAACAATGCCACAGAGGAGATTACCGTAAGCCGGATTACGTTCAAGACGGCAAACGAAAAGATCGTCGGAAGATTCTATATCGATTTCTCCTCCGACAATATCGTATATAATCCGCATGACACCTATGCGGTCAATCAGGCCTCTCTGAATGTAACCAATGGCGCACCGATTGCAGTTGGCGAGAGCGCAAAGTTCTACCTTGCAATCAAGCCGTTCACCACATCCGACGAGACCCTTACCCTTACCGTAACCACCGACAAGGGCGTTTGCGAGAAGAGTATCGACCTGACCAGCGAGACTTCGTTCGTTGCCGGCAATATCAAGCCGCTCAACATCACCTTCGATTCAGTCCAGACCAACACCAGCGACTGGGTTCTCGTAACCGACATCAGCGAAATCGTCGCCGGCGAATATGTCATCGTTGCAAAGACCGATACCAATACCGGTCTGCTCCCATCCATTACAACCTCGTCCGCACCTGTATATAACACGTCAATACAGATAGACGAAGAGAACAACAAGATTGCCTCCACCGTTACGGACGAGATGAAATGGACCTTCTCTGGAAGCACGGCAGCCATGACCATTACGAATTACGAAGGAAAAGTTCTGTACATGACCAATTCAAACAACGGTGTCAGGGTCGGAACAAACTCCACATTCCAGGGTTGGGTCATAGCCGCTCACTCCGATGGCGTTGCCAACACTTTCAGTTTCACAAGTTCGAGCCCGAGTCGCTTCCTCGGCGTTTACAATAATCAGGACTGGCGCTGCTATACAGAAATAGATGCGACAAACTTCACTAACGGCAAGGGCTCCAGCAAGATATATCTCTACAAGAGCGTTTCGAGCCTTCCGGCGCTTGACGCCCCTACGGGATTGAGCGTAAGCAACGACGTGGTAAGCTGGAATGCTGTTGCGAATGCAGGAAGCTATACTGTTTCCGTAGGAACCATATCGGAGACTGTTTCCGAAACCTCCTATACATATACAGGGGAGGCGGGCGTATATGATGTGAGCGTAGTTGCAAACCCTGCCGATGCCGCATCCTACCTGCCATCATCGGCTGCAATACTGAATGACATCAAATTCGGCAAACCGGCACTCGAAAGCCCGGTTGTAACAATCGATGGTACTACTCTGGACGGATTTACGGCATCGTGGCCTGCAGTTGCAAATGCAACCGGATACATGGTCGACGTAACAAGCGACGCAGAGGGTATCAACAGTGTAGGAAGTGTCACCGAGACACCTGGAGATCCATACAAGATCACTGTAACTGGCCTGGCAGAGGCTACGGAATACTACCTGCATGTATATGCAATTGCGAACGAAGGCTATACTGACGCTCCTGTTGTTACAACAACCGTAACGACAAGATCTTCAGAGGTACTGGCTTCTGCAACAGATATACTTACAGTTGAGGGACTTGGGCTTACAAGTGGTTACAAGAACTTCTCCAATGTCCAGCTTACATCATCGGCTGTTTATGCAGGAAATGCAATGAAGAGCAGTCCAAACGGAACAGTACAGCTTCGAAGCAAGGAAAACAGCGGAATCGTAACTACTACATCCGGAGGCAGGGCCACCAAAGTAGTCGTTACATGGAATGTTGCTGCAGGAAATGACCAAACTGCGACCGGTCGTACACTCAATATATACGGAAGTACTACTCCTTATACGTCGGCTGCCGACCTGTATGATACATCTATACAGGGAACCTTGATCGGCACTATTGTATGTGGAACAAGCACCGAACTCGTTATTACAGGAGACTATCCGTATATCGGTCTGCGTTCAGACGATGGAGCAATGTACCTCAACCAGATAGAGATTACCTGGGAGAATTGAGAAGCATCCGGCGGTGGCGCCGGCGGTGAAGAGCCGACAGCAACTCTCTCCGTCGACAATGCCACGAATATAAATCCGACAGGGGTAACCCTGTCGGGTTTTTATTCCGGAGCGACGTCGACGCCTTCCGCACTCGGATTCCTATACGGAACCGATAGCGGTAACATGACACAGACGGCATACGCAACGGATTCCAATCCGTTCAGCGCAACGCTGTCCAACCTCACTCCTGGTACGACCTACTACTACAAGGCATTCGCGACCGTATATGGTACAGGTGATTACGCATCGCAGTCGCAGACATTCTACAGCGCTACGATGTCATTCTCCACACCCGAAGCAAACGGAGAGCCTGCATTGAGCGGAAAGACTGGCTGGCTTGAACTTCCGGCCGAAGCGGACAACAACTCGTCGTATTTTGTCGACTGGTTCTCCTCGGGAGAGGTACGTAACTACTCGTACCTTTACGACAAGTCGACATATACATCATACTGGGTGGCATATCCGCTCACAGAGGGACATATCGGCGGCAGCCGCAACGGGTCATGGTCGGCAAACCCTAATCTCTCGCAGTCATCGCAGATAAATATCTGGGATTCGAGCTATGGCGTGAACTACGGAAGCACTACAAGCGACGGATATGACAGTTCGAAAGAGATATATGCACGCGGACACCAGATTCCCGATGCCGACCGCAGCGGTGTTAGTTCGATGCAGACGCAGGCATACTACGCAACCAACTCCACACCGCAGATACAGAACCAGTTCAACGGCGGAATATGGAACAGCCTCGAAACGGCCGTCCGCGGTGCGATCCCGGCAAACGACACATTGTACGTGGCCACGGGTGCGATTCTGCGGAAGACAGGTGGCAACGAGAGTATAACATACATACACCCGAGGAATGACTCGTCGAAAGAGTGCCCGGTACCAAACTACTACTATAAGGTACTTCTCAAGGTAAAGCGCAACAGTTCCGGCAGTGTGACTTCAGCTTCGGCGATAGGATTCTGGCTGCCTCACAAGCCATACAGCAACTCATCCGACTGGAGCAGTTATGCAGTATCGGTAGACCAAATAGAGCAGTATACGGGATTTGACTTCTTCGTTAATCTGCCTCCAGACATACAGACCGCGGCCGAAACCAACTCAAGCTGGTCTTCATTCTCGTCATTCTGACGGACATACAGACCGTTTCTTACGGTGGCGACAGATAGAAGCTGTCGCCGCCGTTTTTTTACGTCCTGGCCATATACGCAAATTTGTTTTTAGCAATTATATCCTTACCTTTGCTCAATCGCAAACCCATATACCATATCAATACGATGATAAAGAATATAATTTTCGATTTCGGAGGCGTAATTGCAGGTCTGACTCGAGAAAAATCCGTACAGGCATTCGAAGCCCTCGGCCTTAAAGATGCCGACAAAATACTCGACCAATACCATCAGACCAGAATATTCCAGCAACTCGACGAAGGCAAACTGGGAGCCGATGAATTCCGCCAGGAGTTCGGAAAACTATGCGGGAAGGTCCCGACAGAAGAGCAGACAACATATGCTTGGCTGTGTTTTCTCAAGGAGATTGACGTACGGAAACTTCGCTTCATTGAAGAGTTGCGAAAATCGTCATACCGCACGTACCTGCTAAGCAACACAAACCCGTTCCTCATGTCCTGGGCCTGCAGCGAGGCATTTTCCGCAGATAAGAAGCCGCTGAACTCATACTTTGACAAACTGTATCTGTCATATGAGATGGGGTGCGCCAAACCGTCTCCGGAGATATTCGAAAAAATGATTGCCGACAGCGGTATAAATCCGTCCGAGAGTCTGTTCGTAGACGACAGCGCCGTCAACGCCGCAGCCGGCCGCAAGTTCGGGTTCACCACTCTGCAACCGGCAAACGGAGAGGACTGGCGAGACACGCTCGCGGAGATGTTGAAATAGTCCGATGCCTGAAAATAACGGCAAACCGCCCGATTTGTACGAAAAATCGGAACCGTTTACACTCTTTTTTTATAATTTTGCGCAACCAAAACAGGGTCATCATGCAGAAATCCATGACAGGATTCGGCAAAGCCGAAACACAAGTCGGAAACAAGAAATTCACAGCTGAAATACGTTCGCTGAACTCAAAACAACTCGACCTATCCGTAAAGGTGCCAGCCGCATACCGTGCAGTTGAATTCGAGTTGCGCAATATAGCCGCACAGAAGCTCGTACGCGGAAAAATCGACATTACCGTATCTGTCGAAACCTCCGAAACGGAGACGCCGGCCGAAATCAACCGCGAACTCTTCCGTTCCTATCTGCGCCAGGTATCCGACGCACTTGCATATTCGGGCATAGATGCCGACTACGACGCCATTGTGCCGTCGGTATTGAAGATGCCAAACGTGATATCGTCCGAAGCGGCACCGGCATCCGACGAAGAGCTCAAGGCAATCGCCGGGGCAGTAAGGGCGGCTGCTGACAGGCTCGACGAATTTCGCACACAGGAGGGGGCGACGCTCATAGGCGACATGCTTCGCAGAGTGGACAAGATCGAAGCCCTGCGCAACGAAATAACCCCGTTCGAAAAGGCCCGTGCCGACGTCATACGCACCCGCATACGTGAAAACATCGAGAGCCTCGGCGTCGAGTACGATGCGAACCGTCTCGAACAGGAGATGATATACTACATCGAGAAACTCGACATAACCGAAGAGAAGGTGCGCCTGCAGAACCACTGCAAGTACTTCCGCGAGGTGGCTGAAAACGAGCCAGAAGCCGGACGCAAGCTCGGTTTCATAGCGCAGGAGATGGGTCGCGAGATAAACACCACCGGATCCAAGGCAAACAACCACGACATACAGATTCTCGTGGTTCGCATGAAGGACGAACTCGAAAAGATCAAGGAACAGGTATTGAACCTCATGTAGAGACTGAAAATGGACGGAAAGCTGGTAATATTTTCGGCCCCGAGCGGCTCCGGCAAGACAACGATAGTCAGGAAAGTGCTCAAACGTTACCCGCAGATGGAGTTCTCGATCTCCGCTACATCGCGCGCCCCGAGAGGCGCCGAGCGCAACGGCGTAGACTACTATTTCATATCCAATGAAGAGTTCCGGCGTCTGGTCGAGGAAGACAGGTTCGTGGAGTGGGAGGAGGTATACTCCGGGACATGCTACGGAACCCTCAAGAGCGAAACCGAACGAATATGGGCCAAAGGCAACGTCATCATCTTCGATGTCGATGTCATGGGCGGAATAAACCTGAAACGGATATTCGGCGCCAATGCCTGCTCGATATTCATCATGCCGCCATCGATAGAGGAGCTGGAGAGACGGCTCGTACACCGCGGCACCGACGCTCCGGAGGTTATAGCCAAACGTGTCGAGAAAGCGTCGTTCGAGCTGACCAAAGCCGGCGAGTTCGACCATATCGTGGTCAATGACGACCTCGATGCCGCAGTTGCGGAGACAATAAATATAATTGACGCTTTTCTCTCTCTGCGATGAAACGGACTGCACTGTTTTTCGGATCGTTCAATCCCGTACACCGCGGCCACATGGCCCTGGCGGAATGGATCGTACGGAACGGCATATGCGACGAGGCCATACTGATAGTGTCGCCGCACAACCCGTTGAAGAACGCATCGGAACTTGCACCGGAATTCAACCGGTTCGAGATGTGCGAACTCGCATGCAACGAATCGGAATACAGCGACCGCATAAAGGTCTCCGCAATAGAGTTTCTGCTCGAAAAGCCTTCATATACAATAAACACCCTTCGTTACCTCAATCAGAACTTTGGAAAGGACTCGAACTTCTCCCTGCTTGTGGGTGCGGACAACATGGCCGACTTCGACAAGTGGCGCTCCTACGAGGAGATTCTGGACAACTACGAGGTGATGGTCTACCCGCGGCACGGATGCGGCCTCGGAAGATTCGCCGACAGGGTGCGCTATCTTGAGGGTGCACCAGAATTCGACTTCTCGTCCACGGAGGTGCGCGATGCGGCATTGCGCGGTGACGACATAAGCGGAATGGTATGTGCGCCGGTAGCCGGATATATCCGCGAACACGGATTGTGGCGGCCGGCAAAATAAATATATTCAAGTCCTCCGGCAACGGAGGCAAACGACATGGAAAGATTGAAGATTGCACTGCTTGCCGGCGGAGACTCGTCGGAGCGCGAGATTGCACTGCAGAGCGCCGGACAGATTGCCGACGCGCTCGACGCCACGAAATACGACGTCAAACTCATCGACATACACGGACGCGACTGGTTCTACACGGCACCGGACGGGCGCAGGTTCCGCCTCGACCGCAACGACTTCTCCGTAACGGTCGACGGCATCCGTACGGAGTTCGAATATGCACTCATAATAATACACGGCACCCCGGGAGAGGACGGCAAGTTGCAGGGATACCTCGACATGATGGGCATCCCATATTCATCGTGCTCGCAGGTGTCGTCCGTCATCACCTTCGACAAGATTTCGACCAAACGCGCCGTTGCCGGCCGCGGCATAAACCTCGCAAGGGAGATCTTCCTGCGCCGCGGAGAGAGGTTCTCGCCGGAGGAGATTGTGGCAAGGCTCGGGCTTCCGGTATTCGTGAAACCCAACGCCAGCGGCAGCAGCTTCGGTGTAACGAAGGTTTCGAAGGCGGAAGAGATAGGCGAGGCTGTCGACAAGGCCTTCTCCGAGAGCGACGAGGTGTTGATAGAGGAGTATATCGGCGGACGCGAGATGGGTTGCGGGGCAATGATTACGAAAGACGGCCGCGAATATGTGTTCCCGATAACGGAGATCGTTCCCAAACACGACTTCTTCGACTATGAGTCAAAATACACGGCCGGCATGTCCGACGAGATTACACCGGCACCGATATCCGACGACATCCGCAGGGAGCTCAACCGCATGACGCTGGAGGCATACCGCGCATGCCGCTGCAGCGGGGCAGTGAGGGTCGATTTCATTGTGACGCCCGAAGGCAAACCATACATGATAGAGATAAACTCGATACCTGGCATGAGCGCCGGCAGCATTGTCCCGAAGCAGGTACGGTGCATGGGCATGACGCTCGGAGAGCTCTACGACATCATTATATCGGACACCGCAAGACGTTAATTAGCAGATGATAGAGATCGACGGCAAAATAGTCAGCGACGACATATTCCGCGAGTGCTTCGCGTGCGACATCCGCCGGTGCCGCGGGATGTGCTGCGTCGAGGGAAATGCCGGGGCACCGTTGGAGGACGACGAAAAGGAGATACTCGAACGGGAATACGTAAACTTCAAGCCGTACATGACCGCAGAGGGCATTGATGCCGTCGAGCGGCAGGGATTCACCGTTACGGACTGTGACGGCGACCTTACGACACCGCTGGTGAACGATGCCGAATGCGCATATTCATACACGAAGGACGGGATAACGCTGTGCGCAATCGAACGGGCGTTCCTCGACGGCAAATGCGGATTCCGCAAGCCGATATCCTGCCATCTCTATCCGATAAGGCTGATAAACTTCTCCAACGGGTCGGTCGGTCTGAACTATCACAGATGGGACATCTGCTCGTCGGCATGCCGCAACGGGCGCAAACTCGGGATTCCGCTCTACAAATCACTTCGGGAACCGATAACGAGAAGATTCGGAGAGGAGTTCTACCACGCGCTCGAGTGCGCGGCGGAGATGTTCAAATCTTACAGATAGGGTATTTGCACCTGCGTGCAGGTCATCCGCCGAAGGGTCAATATTCGCGGGCACCGAAGATGGATGAACCGATACGCACCATATCGGAACCGCACTCCACCGCCATACGGTAATCCTCCGACATTCCCATCGACAATGTGTCGAACCATTCGCCGAACGTTGGCGCAAGTTCGGCCTTGCATGCCGCAAGCCGCTCGAAATCGGCCCTTACGACCGCCTCGTCGTCGGTATTGGTCGCCATGCCCATTACGCCCCGGATACGGATGTTGTGCAGCGCCGAAAACCCTCCGCCGTTTACGAAGGCCTTCAATTCATCATAATCCCAGCCGCTTTTGGTCTGCTCGCGGGCCACATGTATCTCAAGAAGACAGTCTATCGTACGGCCGCATCGCGCCGCTTCACGGTCGATGCACTCCGCCAGACGGGCGCTGTCCAGCGACTGGATGAGCGATACGAAAGGAGCGATGGCCCGCACCTTGTTCGTCTGCAGGTGCCCTATCATATGCCACTCTATGTCCTTCGGCAGAATTTCGTATTTGGCGACCATCTCCTGTACGCGGCTCTCGCCGAATAGCCGCTGGCCGGCCGCATATGCCTCGGACACGGCCTCGGCGGGATGGAACTTGGATACGGCCACAAGCCTCACGCCCTCGGGCAGAGAAGACCTTATTTCCGACAATCTCGATGCTATTGACATGCAACAATCGTTTAAGCTCATGCAAAGATAACCATTGTACGCGAAAACGGCAACCGCAGAGGCCGATTATATCAGCCTTGGGCGACTTTGCGGAGCACATTCACGCCGGAAGTATAGATTTGTAGCGAAATATTTTTAACTTTGTGAGGTTAAAAACGGCAACGACACATGAAAAGACTCATTTTTACCGCACTTCTGATTGCGGCGGCGGTTCCTGCAATCGCCTGTACAAACTTCATTATAACCAAAGGGGCGTCGACCGACGGCTCGGTCATGGTGACCTATGCCGCCGACTCGCATGCATTGTACGGAGCCCTGTACAAACACAACCCGCTGCGCCGCCCGGGCAAGGCCATGCCCGTATACGAATGGGATACGGGACGCTACATGGGGCTTATCGAGCAGGTTCCGACGACATATGCAACCGTCGGCAACATGAACGAACACTCGCTCATAATAACCGAGACCACCTGGGGCGGTCTTCCGGAGCTTGAGGACAAGACCGGAGGAATCGACTACGGCTCGCTCATCTACGTGACACTCCAAAGGGCAAAAACAGCACGCGAAGCAATAAAGACAATAGTCGAACTCGCCAACAGGTACGGATACGCCTCCTCCGGAGAGTCGTTCTCGATAGCCGACGCCGACGAGGCGTGGATTTTCGAATTCATCGGCAAGGGAACAAAACTCGACGAAAAGGGCAACAACCTCAACAAGGGAATAGTATGGGTTGCACGCCGCATTCCGGACGGTTACGTATCGGGACACGCCAACCAGGCCCGCATATCGACCTTCCCGAAGGACGACCCGGAGAACTGCCTCTATGCGCCGGACGTAATCTCGTTTGCACGCAAGAACGGCCTGTACAGCGGCAGCGACGAGGATTTCAGCTTCTGCGAGACATACAACCCGGCCGACTTCGGCACCATCCGCGGCTGCGACGCGAGAGTATGGAGCTTCTTCCGTACGGTTGCCGACGGAATGGACCGCTACGAGGACTATGCGATGGGCTACAACCCGCAGAACCGTTTGCCTTTATGGGTGAAGCCGCGTACGAAGGTATCGCCGAAGACCGTGTTCGACGCCATGCGCGACCACTACGAGGGGACGCCGATGGACATGACCACGGACCTCGGCGCAGGCGGCCACAACTGCCCGTACCGCTGGCGTCCGATGACCTTCGAGGTCGACGGCGAGACATACCTCAACGAGCGCGCCACCGCGACGCAGCAGACCGGATTCTGGCTCTGCGGACAGGCCCGCAAGGGCAAGACCGGCATACTGTGGTTCGGTGTCGACGATGCCGCCACGTCGTGCCTAACGCCGATATACTGCAACATAACCGCCGTGCCGCACACCCTCGACGAGAACAACGGCTCGATGCTCGAATACTCGCCTACATCCATGTTCTGGCTCTTCAACCGCGTGACCAACTTCGCCTACATGCGCTACGACATGATAAGCAGCGACATCCGCAAGGTTGTCGACAAGTGGGAGAACGACCGTCTGGCCGAGGTCGAGAAGGTAGACGCCGAAGTGGCAGGCATGTCGCCGAAGCGCGCACGCAAAATTCTTACCGAATACTCGCTTGAAACGGCGCAGAAACTATTCGACCGGTGGACAGATCTCGACCGCTATCTGCTTGTCAAGTACATGGACGGCAATGTCAAGTCGGAGAACGAGAAGGGATTCATCGACAACGGCAACGGCCGCGGCATTCCGGACAAGATACAGTTCCCGGGCTACAACGAGAAGTGGAAGCGTGCCGTAGCCGCCGACAACGGAGACATATTGAGGATTCCAAAAGATAACTGACAATGAGATACGACATCATCGTGATAGGCAGCGGCCCCGGCGGATACGCCGCCGCAATACGGGCATCGCAGCTCGGCCGCAAGGTTGCGGTCGTCGAACGGGCCGAAGAGGGTGGCACGTGCGTGAACTGGGGTTGCATACCTACCAAGGCACTCATACGCAGCGCACACGTCTTCAACGACTGCCGCAATGCCGGCAGCTTCGGAGTGGAGCTGGCCTGCGACCCGGTACCCGACATGGCCAAAATCGTGGCCCGCTCGCGCACGGTAGCGGCAAACATGAGCAAGGGAGTGCAGTTCCTGCTGAAAAAGAACAACGTCGATGTCATACACGGATTCGGACGCCTTGCCTCCGCCTCCTCGGTGGATGTGGATGGCACCCTCTACGAAGCCGGCAACATAATCCTCGCCACAGGTGCACGCCCGAGGGAGCTGCCGTCGATACCCGTCGACCACAAGCACGTAATCACGTCGAAGGATGCCCTTTCGCTCGACCGCCTGCCGGAGAGCATGGTGGTTATAGGCTCCGGCGCAATAGGAAGCGAATTCGCCTGGCTCTACGCAACGCTCGGTACGAAGGTGACGCTCGTGGAGTACATGCCGCAGATTATGCCGCTTGAGGACGAGGAGGTGGCGGCGGCCGTCGAACGCTCGTTCCGCCGCATGCGCGTGAATGTCATGACATCGGCCACAGTGCGCGACGTCACCCCTGGCGAATTCGACTGCGAGGTGGTCGTCGAGGGTAAAAAGGGCGAAGAGAGGCTCTCCGCCGAGATTGTCCTGTCGGCAACCGGCATCCAGCCCAATATCGAGGGCCTCGGGCTCGAGGAGCTGGGCATAAGGACCGAACGAGGCAGGGTAGCCGTTGACTCCTCATTCCGCACCAGCGTCGAAGGCATATACGCCATCGGAGACATAATCGCTACGCCGGCCCTTGCCCACGTCGCAACGGCCGAAGCGATACGCTGCGCGGAGATCATATGCGGCCTCACACCGGCCGAAATCGACTACGGCACCATACCGTCATGCGTCTTCACCTCTCCGGAGGTGGCTTCGGTGGGACTCACCGAGAAGCAGGCACAGGAACGGGGTATAGAGTACCGCGTAGGGCGCTTTCCGTTCTCGTCGTCGGGACGCGCAATGGCTTCCGGAGAGAGGGAGGGATTTGCAAAACTGATTTTCGACAGCGAAGAGAGACTGATCGGAGCGCACCTTGTCGGGGCCAATGTAACGGAGATGCTCGGCGAGGCTGCACTTGCGAAGCAGCTCGGGGTCACAGCCGGAGATATTGCCCGCACCATACATGCGCACCCTACCATGAGCGAAGGCATCATGGAGGCAGCGATGCAGGCGTCAGAGGCAGCGAAAGCATAAAGCGGCCTGCACACGACACAAACGAAGAGAGGCATGTCCAGCTGGACATGCCTCTCTTCGTATCACAACGCAAAACCGTCTACTTCATCCCGTCGCGCAGGAACAGATAGTAGATTACGGCGCCTATCCAGCTCGTAACGAGAACGAACAGCGATGCGAGGATCTTCACCGCAAGGCCGGTTCCCTTCTTCTTTGTGAAGATGTCGTATACACAATATACCGATATCAATACACCTACCCAATAAACGATCTGTACAATCATATCTCAAATGTTTTTATAAGGTTTGCATTGGTTCTTCTGCTGAAAACATCCTCCGGATAGCGAATGTCGTTGAGGAAAAGTCCCTGCGGAGGCGCTCCCGCACTCGAACGCGACAAATCGCGTGCCTCGATTACGGCGCGGAAATCATCCGGAGTCAGACGTCCTCGTCCCACATCTACCATCGTCCCCACCAGCGACCGCACCATGTTCCGCAGGAAACGGTCGGCGCGGACGGTGTATTTCAGCACCCCGTCCCCGCATTCGCTCCATTCGGATGCATATATGCGGCATATGTTCGTCTTGTTGTTGGAGTTCAGCTTGGCAAACGAGGTGAAGTCGTCGTACTCGGGCAGCATGCGCGCGGCGGCATTCATGGCATCAAGATCGAGCGTGCCGCGGTATATCCACGCGGAGTTGCGGATGAAAGGGTTTTTAACGCGGGAGATGAAATAGAGATATTCCCGCTCGCGGGCATCGAATCGCGCGTGCGCCGAGTCCCCGACTCGGGTTACCGTATCCACAGCCACGTCCGGAGGCAGCAGGGAGTTCACCTTGAAGAGCAGCTGGCCGGCATCGAACGGCGTCCCGACATCGAAATGGGCGACGTAGTATGATGCATTCACGCCCGTATCGGTACGTCCCGCTCCGACGGTCTCGACAGGCTCGCGAAGGATTTTCGACAGGGCCGCCTCGAGTACGCCCTGCACGGTAGGGGCGTCGGGTTGCCGCTGCCACCCGCAATATGCGCCGCCGTCGTATCTCAGTTCCGCGAAATACCTCATGATGTCCACAAATATAGAAAATAGCACCGAGAAGAGCAAATCCGGGTTTGTTTTTTCCGCCAAAACAGACTATATTTGCAGGTTGTGGAAGGTTATATTCCCGCACCATTCGCAAGTATGAAAGCAGCAATCATCGGCTACGGCAAAATGGGACACGAAATCGAGCAGGTACTGCTCCGCCGCGGCCACACCATAGGACTTATAATCGACGAAAACAACCGCAGCGAACTCACCCCGTCGGCCCTCCGCGACATCGACGTGGCGATAGAGTTCACCACGCCCGACACGGCATACGACAACATCCTCGCCTGCATCGAAAGCGGCACGGCGGTTGTCAGCGGCACCACCGGCTGGACACAGCGCCTGCCTGAGCTGCAGCAGCGTTGCCGGGAGGTAGGCGGAACGATGATATACTCGTCGAACTATTCGCTCGGAGTGAACGTGGCGTTCCGCGTGAACCGCTACCTCGCTGAGCTGATGAACCGCTTCGACTCGTACGACGTCCGCATCGAGGAGATACACCACATCCACAAGAAGGATGCCCCGAGCGGCACGGCAATAACGCTCGCCGACGACATATTAGCCCGCATGGAGCGCAAGAGCAGCTGGGCCGATGCCGCAAAGGCCGGAGCGTCGGATATCGCCATAACCTCAGTCCGCGAGGGCGAGGTGCCGGGCACACACACCGTGACATATGAGTCGGATGACGACGTGCTGGAGTTGCGCCATACGCTCAAAAGCCGCCGGGCACTGGCCGTCGGCGCTGTAGTCGCAGCCGAGTTCATATGCGACAAGAAGGGTGTTTTCACCATAGACGACCTGTTTAACGAATGAGAAAGATGAACGTACGCGAATTTTTCAAGAACAGGTGGACACGGTTCACCATTGCCTCGATAATATACATACTCCTGTTCGTAATATGGCCGGGAAATGCCTGGATGCTTCTGGGCGAACTTCTTGTATTCGACTACTACATCTCGCGGCTGTTCTACCGCTATGTGTGGCGCCACAACGAGGCGCTGTGCGCCCGCAGCCGCATATACAATGCCATATACGGATGGGTCGACGCCATAGTATGGGCCGTGGTGGCCGCTACGCTGATACACCTGTTCATATTCCAGCTCTACAAGGTGCCGACATCCTCCATGGAGAAGACCATCCTCGTGGGTGACTACCTCTACGTAAGCAAGCTGTCGTACGGACCGCAGGTTCCGAACACTCCGCTCTCGATGCCGTTCGTGCACAACACCATGCCGTTCTCGCAGTCGAAAAAGTCATATTCCGAGGCGATAAAGTGGCCGTACCACCGTCTCAAGGGCCTAAAGCCGATACGCCGCAACGACGTGATAGTATTCAACTTCCCTGCGGGGGATACCGTATTGCTCGAGAATCAGGCCGTGACATACTACGACGTGCTGCGCGAGTATCAGACGACCTTCGGCGAGAAGGAGGGTCGCCGCCGTCTGTACAGTGACTACACCGTAGTGGCCCGTCCGGTCGACAAGCGCGAAAACTACATCAAGAGGTGTGTCGGAATGCCCGGCGACACCATCAGCATAGTGGACACGGAGTTATATGTCAACGGTGTGATGCAGGAGCCCATACCGACAAAGGAGTACATATACTTCGTGCACTGCACCGCACCTTTCTCACAGTACGCCCTCAACAACCTCGGCATAACCGAATACAGCGGCAGCACGCCTTACTACTATATGGCGATGACGGATGAGGCGGCCGAGCATGTAAGGGGTATGTCGAACGTGATATCGGTAACGAGGTACAACGTCCGCGAGAGCAGCACCGACATATTCCCGAACGACGCCTCCTACACATGGACGCAGGACAATTTCGGGCCGCTGTGGATACCGTACAAAGGGGCAACGGTTGCCCTCAACACGGAGAACCTGCCGCTATACAGGCGCATAATAGAGAAATACGAAGGCAACGAGCTCGAGGTTCGCGGCAACGAGATATTCATAAACGGGGAGAAGGCCGACACGTACACCTTCCGGATGAACTACTACTGGATGATGGGCGACAACCGCCACAATTCGGCCGACTCGCGTTTCTGGGGCTTCGTTCCGGAGGACCACATCGTGGGCAAAGCCTCGTTCATAGCCTTCTCGAAGGGACTCGACGGCGAAGGCATACGGTGGAGCAGGCTCTTCAAGAAGATAAGGTAGGGTGGAAGACAGTTATCTGACCATAGCGCAACCGGGTGAGGCCGTCTACAAGGAACGCAGCAGCAAATTCCTTGCATTCGCCTATCCCGTAAGCGATGAAGGGGAGATAAAGGAGATACTGGACGGACTGCGCAAGGAGTACTACGACGCCACGCACCACTGTTACGCATGGCGTTTGGGGGCATACGGAGAGCAGTACCGCTGCAACGACGACGGCGAGCCGTCGGGTACGGCCGGCCGGCCGATACTCGGGCAGATGCTCTCGCGCGGGATAACGCAGTGCCTGATCGTGGTAGTGCGGTATTTCGGCGGAACGAAACTCGGGGTTCCGGGGCTCATACAGGCATACAGGGAGTCGGCCCAGGCGGCAATAGACAACTGCACGGTCATCGAGACCACGGTGGATGTGAGGATCGGGATTGAGTTTCCGTATGTCGCCATGAACGACGTAATGAGGATAGTTAAGGAGGAGAATCCGCGCATCGAGGAGCAAAGGTTCGACAACATATGTTCGATGAGGCTCTCGATACGCAAGAGCAGGGCGGAGACGCTTCTCGGAAGACTGGGCAAGGTTTCCGGGATCGAAATCAACAGCGAATAGTGTACGAATCGATTCATATAAAAGGGGCAAGGGTCCACAATCTCAAGAATATAGATGTGGACATACCACACAACAAGCTTGTGGTGGTGACGGGGCTTTCCGGCTCCGGCAAGTCGACCCTCGCCTTCGATACCATATTCGCCGAAGGGCAACGGCGCTACGTCGAAAGCCTGTCGGCATACGCCCGCCAGTTCCTCGGGCGCATCAGCAAACCCGACGTCGACATAATATCCGGCATTGCGCCTGCGATAGCCATCGAGCAGAAGGTCAACACGCGCAATCCGCGCTCTACCGTAGGAACTTCGACCGAAATATACGACTACCTGAAACTCCTGTTCGCACGCATCGGAAAGACATACTCGCCGATATCCGGCAACGAGGTCAAATGCTACAGTACGGATGACGTAGCCGACCATGTACTGTCGCTCGGCGACGGGGAGCGTGTGATCGTGGCCGTACCGCTGCGGTTGAACCCGGGTCAGGGAATAATCGAGAAACTGCTGCAGCTGCTCGGCGATGGCATAATGCGCGTGTATACCGACGGCAAAACCGTATCCATAGAGAATTTCATCGCCGGTGTCGACACAGCATCCTCCGGCGATGGGATATATGTGGTGATAGACCGCCTCAAGGTCGGATCCGACGATGACTCGCTTACGCGGATCAGGGACTCCGTATCGAGGGCCTTCGGCTACGGCACGGAGAGTTGCGTCATCATCGCCGGCGACTCCATCCGCGAGTTTTCGGCAAGCTACGAGGCCGACGGCATAGAGTTCGAGCACCCGACGGAGCACCTTTTCAGTTTCAACAATCCGCTCGGAGCCTGCCCTCGCTGCGAAGGATACGGCAAGGTTGTCGGCATAGACGAGAACCTCGTCGTACCGGACAAGTCCAAAAGCATATACGACAACGCCATAGCCTGCTGGCGCGGAGACACGATGAAGTGGTTCCGCGACCAGCTTGTCAACAACGCCTACAAGTTCGGATTTCCGATACATGAGCCATACTACAAGCTTACACCGGAACAGAAACGGCTGCTGTGGCGCGGCAACGAGTATTTCGACGGTCTGGACCGCTTTTTCGACTATCTCGACTCGGAGCGGCGCAAGATACAGTTCCGCGTGCTCAAGGCCCGCTACACGGGAAAGACCGTATGTCCGGAGTGCGGAGGCAGCCGCCTGCGCAAGGAGGCGCTGTACGTGAAGGTCGGAGGGAAAAACATCGCCGAGCTGGTCTCGATGAGCATAGATTCGCTGATCGGATTCTTCAACTCACTGCAACTCGACGACCACGACAGCAGGACGGCCGAAAGGATAACAAAGGAGATTCGGACAAGGCTGCAATACTTGAGCGACGTAGGTCTCGGATACCTCACGCTCGACCGTCTCTCCTCGACGCTCTCCGGAGGCGAGAGCCAGCGCATAAACCTCGCCACGTCGCTCGGCAGCAACCTCACCGGTTCGCTCTACATCCTCGACGAGCCGAGCATCGGCCTGCACCCGCGCGACACGCACCGCCTCATAGCGGTCCTGAAACAGTTGCGCGACCTCGGCAACACGGTCATCGTGGTCGAACACGAGGAGGAGATAATACGTGCCGCGGACTATATCGTGGACATGGGTCCGGAGGCCGGCGAGAACGGCGGCAGGGTAGTTTTCAGCGGGGATTTCGACAAGCTGCTGCATGCCGAAGGCAGCCTCACGGCAGACTATCTGACCGGAAGGCGCAGCATATCGCTGCCCGTCACCCCGCGCAGCGGCAACGGACGGATACGCATCAAGGGAGCAAGGGAAAACAACCTCAAGAACATAAGCGTCGACATCCCGCTGGGTGTCATGACATGCGTCACGGGCGTAAGCGGCTCCGGCAAATCGACGCTCGTGAAGGGGATACTCTACCCGGCGCTGCGCCGCCACATAATGGAGAGCGGCGACCGCCCGGGAGACTTCGACGGTCTCGACGGCGACCTCGGCCGGATAAAGTCGGTGGAGATGGTCGACCAGAACCCGATAGGCAAGTCGTCGCGCTCGAACGCGGTGACATACATAAAGGCCTATGACGAGATACGCCGCCTGTTCGCCGACCAGCCGTATGCGAAACACAACGGCATCGTCCCGAGCAACTTCTCGTTCAACATCGCCGGAGGGCGTTGCGAGGAGTGCCAGGGAGAGGGTGTAATCAAGGTCGGCATGCAGTTCATGGCCGACATAGAACTTGTCTGCGAGGCTTGCGGGGGCAAGCGCTTCAAGGACGAGATTCTCGAGGTCAAGTACCGCGGCAAGGACATATGCGACGTACTGGACATGAGTGTCGACGAGGCGATTTCGTTCTTCGGGGAGGACCAATGTGCAACGTGCCGCCGCATCGTCGAGCGCCTGCAGCCGCTCAGCGACGTCGGACTCGGCTACATCAAGCTCGGGCAGTCTTCGTCGACGCTGTCTGGCGGCGAGAGCCAGCGCGTGAAACTCGCGTCGTTCCTTGCCAAGGACAACGACGAGCGCAACATCATGTTCATCTTCGACGAGCCGACCACGGGCCTGCACTTCCACGATATCGGGAAGCTGCTCAAGGCCTTCGACTCACTCATCGCCAACGGCCACACGATTGTCGTCGTCGAGCACAACATGGACGTGATAAAGTGCGCCGACCATGTCATAGACCTCGGGCCGGAGGCCGGAGACGGCGGAGGCGATATTGTCTTCGAAGGGACACCGGAGCAACTCGCAGGTTGCGAACGGAGTCACACCGGCCATTTTCTCAAACAACATCTGAAAGGGTAACAATGGAGGAGTTTCATACATATACGCTTCCGAACGGAATACGATGCATCCACCGTTGCGTCAAGAGCGCCGTCGCCCGCTGTGCGCTGATGATAAACGCAGGCAGCCGCGACGAAAGGGCCGACGAGCACGGCCTGGCGCACTTCACCGAACACGGGCTTTTCAAGGGAACCGTCCGGCGCAAGGCATACCAGGTCAACTGCCGCCTCGAGAATCTCGGCGGCGAGTTGAATGCATATACGACAAAGGAGGACACCACGGTTCATGCTACGACGCTGCGCAGCGACATCTCGAAGGCGGCGGAGCTCATCTCCGACGTGGTATTCAACTCCACGTTCCCGGAACGCGAACTGAACCGCGAGCGCGAGGTCATCATCGACGAAATAAACACCTACAAGGACTCGCCGATGGACATGATATACGACACCTTCGAGGACATGCTCTTCGAAGGGTCGGAACTCGGCCACAACATACTCGGATACAAGCGCGACCTGGCACGCCACAACGGAGACTCGATACGGGGTTTCGTCGGGCGCAACTACACGACCGACCAGATGGTCTTCGCCTCGATAGGCAACATCTCCGACAGCCGCATCGAGAGGATTGCGGAGAGGTATTTCGCCGACCGTCCGGCAACGGTACGGACCCACGTGAGGACGGCACCGAAACCATACGTACGGTTCGAGAAGAGCGTCAATCGCCACACGCATCAGGCGCATTGCATCACCGGCAACAGGGCATACGACATTCTCGACCCGAAACGGTTGCCGCTGTCGCTGCTTACGAACATACTCGGCGGTCCGTGCGCCAACTCGATACTCAACATCAGCATACGCGAGAAGCACGGACTGTCGTACAACATCGAGGCGAGCTACACGCCATATTCCGACTGCGGCATGGCTGTCATATATTTCAGTTCGGACCATGACAACGCGGACAAATGCCGCGAGCTGATAGCGCAGGAGATAGGCAAACTGCAGAGAAACGCCATGACGACAAGGCAGCTGTCGATGTCCAAGCGGCAGTTCATAGCGCAACTCGCAATCTCGATGGAGGGCAACGAGGGCTACATGCTCGGCATAGGCAAGAGCCTGCTCGTGCACAGCGAGGTGGATACGATGGAGGAGGTATACCGCAAGATAGAGTCGATAACGGCCTCACAGCTCATGGAGGTGGCCAACGAGGTGTGGAGCGACCCGTCGGCACTCATATACAGATAGGGTAGATGGATGCTTTGGAACGATATGTAAGGGACATGACATCGCCGGAGGATGAACTCCTGCGCGAGGTGGAGCGCGAGACCTACCTGCGCACCATCAACCCGCGCATGGTCTCGGGCCGGGCACAGGGTAAGCTGCTCGAGATGCTGGTCCGCATGCTCCATCCGAAGCGAATCTTAGAGATAGGGACATTCACCGGATATTCGGCGCTGAGCATGGCCGCAGGGCTTGACGAGGACGGCACCATCGACACCTGCGAATACGACGACGAGCTTGAGAATATGATCCGGTCGTTCTTCGGGCGGTCGCCTCACCGCGACAAGATACGCCTGCACATAGGTTCGGCGCTCGACATAGCGCCGCGGCTCGGCGGTCGGTTCGACATGGTCTTCATCGACGGCGACAAGCGCGAATATGTCGAATATTACGACATGCTGATGGACAACGGCCTGGTCGGCAGCGGCAGCTTCATCCTGGCGGACAACATACTGTGGTACGGCAAGATAGTCAACGAGGTCGCACACGGCGACCGGCAGACGCAGGCCATAATAGACTTCAACCGCAGGGTGCTCGAGGACCCGAGGGTCGAAAACGTGATAATACCGATACGCGACGGCATAAATCTGATACGTGTAAAGTGAAAAGGGCGGTGCTCATATCGATGTTTCTGTTATCGCTTGCCTGCGCAACGGCACAGCGGCGGCAGAACGCCACCGTCATAGTACTCACCGACACGCACGTTACGCCGGGAAATACAAACGACTCCATACTCGACGAGGCAATCGACGAGATCAACCGCACGAAGTGCGACCTTGTCGTCATTGCGGGAGACGTGACCAACACCGGCAGCAACGTGGAGCTGCGGAACATACACCGCAAGCTGCGCCGCCTGCGCCACCCGTCGGTAATCACCACCGGGAACCACGAAACGACATGGAGCGAGAGCGCATGCGCCGAATTCCGGCGTCTGTGGGGTCACGACGGACGCATGAGTGCGAAGGCCGGCGGATACCTGTTCGTGGCATTTCCGTCGGGACCATACATGAAGATGGCCGACGGCATAATCCGCACCGAGGACCTCGCGTGGATAGAGCGGCAGATGTCGAAGGCCGGCAGGCGCCGTATCGTCGGCGTATGCCACTACCCGCTCAACAACGACCTTGCGAACCGTCACGACATAATACGGGTGATCCGTCGTCACGATGTCGCAGCGTCAATATGCGGGCACTACCACAAACCGAGGCTCATGAACTTCGACTCCGTTCCGGGCATCGTATGCCGCTCGCTGATGCTGCCGGAGCGCGACGGAGGCGAAAGTTTCGGATATACCATACTCGAATTCTCGGGAGACTCGATACTCGTCAACGAAAAGATAATAGGAGAGAGGCCGCAACGGCAATATGCCATACGTCAGGGTTTCAGCCGCGAGCTTGCAGAGATAGAGTCCGCGCCGGCCACGCCGCCGCTCGATTTGGGAGGCATGAAGGCCGAACTGGTGGTGAGCGACCGCAGTTCGATATACACCGGGGCCGCCGTCGGCAACGGGATACTCTATTACGGAAACTCGTCGGGCGAGTTCACGGCATACGACATCAGGCGCGGGGAGACGAAATGGGTGCGCAGGTTCGGCAACACGCTCTATTCGACACCGGTATGCACGGATGGCATAGTAATAGTCCCTACGGCCGGCGAGGGGCTGTTTGCGCTCGATGCCGAAAACGGCAGGGTGGTATGGCACGCCCTCGGCCGGGAGACAATGATAGGCGACTGCCTCCTGCACGACGGCGCTCTATATACCGGCTGCGACGGGCGGATGTTCAGGATAAATCCCGCCGACGGCAGCATAGAATGGGAGTTCGGCTTCGGGAGCGGACAGCCGCAGGGGCGCCCTACGGCCGATGGGAACAGGCTGGTATTCGGAGCATGGGACAGGCACCTGTATTGCATCGACACACGCAGCGGCAAGGAGCTGTGGCGGTGGAACAACGGCAGCGCCAACGTCCTCTTCTCGCCGGGACATATCGTTCCGCGAATATCCCGCGGCCGCGTCATGATTGTCGCCCCGGACAGGCACATGACATTCATCGACCTCGAAACAGGACGCGAAATATGGCGTGAGAAGAGACGCCGCGTCAGGGAGAGTACGGGGCTGAGCGACGACGGAACGATATTCTACGCAAAGACTATGGACGGCGAGATGGTGGCCGTGCCGGTCAGTGCCGAAAGCTACGAGGAGCTGTGGTGCGCCGATGCGGGATGGGGCTACGACCACAACTTCTGCCCGGTGGCCGTTGTAGGCGAGACGGCCTACATGGCCAACCGTACGGGAATGGTCGCGGCCGTGAACCTGACGGACGGAACCGTACGCCATGTTGCCAAACTGGGCAACTCCTCGGCCAACGACTTCCATGTCGACACGGAGGGTGCGGTATGGGTGACATTCATCGAAGGCAAGATATACAGAATAGAACCATAACCCATTTTTATTCAATATATTATGGAGAAACAAGAGCAACAATTTGTGGAGAACTTCATGGCGAAACTCATCGCCAGGAATCCTAACGAGCCTGAGTTCCATCAGGCCGTACGCGAGGTGGTCGAATCTCTGGCATCGTACATCATCGCGGACCCTGCACTTCAGAAGATGAAGGTTCTTGAAAGAATGGCTGAACCGGAGCGCGTCATCATGTTCCGTGTACCGTGGCTCAACGACCGCGGCGACATAGAGATCAACCGCGGATACCGCGTGCAGATGAACAGCGCCATAGGCCCTTACAAGGGCGGCATCCGTTTCCACGCCTCCGTCAACCTGAGCATCATGAAATTCCTCGCCTTCGAGCAGACGCTCAAGAACAGCCTCACGACTCTGCCTATGGGTGGAGCCAAGGGCGGTTCCGACTTCGACCCGAAGGGCAAGTCCGACAACGAGGTGATGCGTTTCTGCCAGTCGTTCGTAACCGAACTTTACCGCCACATCGGTCAGGACACCGACGTTCCAGCCGGCGACATTGGCGTTGGAGCACGTGAAATAGGATTCATGTTCGGACAGTACAAGCGCCTGCGCGACGAGTTCACAGGTACCTTCACCGGCAAGGGACTCGGATGGGGCGGAAGCTCGCTCCGGCCGGAGGCTACCGGATACGGCGTCTGCTACTTCGCAAACGAGATGCTTGCAACGCGCGGCGAGTCGTTCAAGGGCAAGGTAGTAACGATTTCCGGCTCCGGAAACGTGGCGCAGTTCGCTGCCGAAAAGGCCCTGCAGCTCGGAGCCAAGGTCGTAACTCTCTCCGACTCGTCGGGATACGTCTATGATCCGGACGGCCTCGACCATGACAAGCTGGAGTACGTAAAACTGCTCAAGAATGTCTTCCGCGGCCGAATCAAGGAGTATGCAGAGCGCTACCCGAATGCCAAATACTTCCCTGGAGAGCGCCCGTGGGGTGTAAAGTGCGACATTGCCATGCCGTGCGCCACGCAAAACGAAATCAACGGCGACAACGCACGTTCACTTGTCGAAAACGGATGCATCTGCGTAGCCGAGGGCGCCAACATGCCTTCGACTCCGGAGGCCATAAGCATATTCCATAGCAACAAACTGTTATACTCGCCAGGAAAGGCCTCGAATGCAGGCGGAGTGGCAACCTCCGGCCTCGAGATGTCGCAGAACTCGATGCGCATCAAGTGGACACGCGAAGAGGTCGACGAGAAACTCCGCTCGATAATGTGCAACATCCACGAGGTATGCGTCAAGTACGGAACCGAGGAGGACGGATACATCAACTACGTCAAGGGCGCCAACATCGGCGGCTTCATGAAGGTGGCCGACGCGATGATGTCGCAGGGCTGCGTATAGTCGGATCCGACCGCTCCGCCGGTGCGCCGGCGGAACACACTATAATGAAAACGGACGCCGGCTTGAAGCCGGCGTCCGCTGCTTTGATGTATTGCGAAGAATCGGAAACTACTCGAGTTTAAGTTCGCGCTTGATTGCCTCGATCTTCTCATCGAGTTCGGCCTGCACCTTCTCGAACTGCTCTACCGACGGAAGGTCGGCCCTCACGCCGAAGTAGAACTTGATCTTCGGCTCGGTTCCCGAAGGACGCACGGATACGCGCGTACCGTCCTCGGTAATCCACTGCAACACGTTGCTCTTGTCGGTAACGCCCTCGATAGGGGACTTCACACCCGTGGCAACGTCGAGCGACTCGAGTGTCTTGTAGTCGAGAATCGTCACCACCTTCGAGCCGAGAATGCTCTTAGGAGGGTTGTTGCGGTACTCGACCATCATGTTCTGGATAAGCTCCGCGCCATCCTTGCCCTTGCGGACAACGTTCACCAGGCCCTCGCGGTAGAATCCGAACTTGACATAGAGATCCTGCAGCCACTCATAGAGCGTCATGCCCTTCGTATCGCGGCACCATGCGGCAGCCTCCGCAACCAGCGAACATGCGGATACGCCGTCCTTGTCGCGCACGTAGTCTCCGGCAAGGTATCCGAACGACTCCTCGCCGCCGCCGATATACTTGGCCTTACCCTCGTGTTCACGGATGATCTTGGCAATATACTTGAATCCGGTGAGACAGTTGTAGCACTTGACCCCGTAATATGCGGCCACAGCATCCGGCATAGTGGACGTTACGATGGTCTTAACCACATAGTCTCCGTCCTTTATGCGTCCGAGCTCTGCCCAGCGGGTAAGCTGGTAGCACATGAGCAGGATCAGCGTCTGGTTGCCGTTGAGCAGGACATACTCGCCCTTGCCCGTACGCAGGGCCACACCGATACGGTCGGAATCCGGGTCGGTTGCCATTGCGAGGTCGGCCTGCTCGCGCTCGGCCAGCTCGATGGCCATCTTCATGGTTTTGCGCTCCTCAGGATTAGGCGAAGCCACGGTAGGGAAGTTGCCGTCGAGTACGGACTGCTCCTTTACCATGATCACGTTAGTGAATCCGAAGTTGTGCAGCGATGCCGGCGTAAGACGGTATCCGGCACCATGAAGCGGGGTATATACGATTTTCAAGTCGTGGAAGCGCTTCACGCTCTCCGGCGACAGCGACAACTCCTTGATGGCGGCAAGATAAAGTTTGTCGAACTCCTCGCCGAGGATTGTGATGTTCTCCGGGTTCTTTCCCGTCAGAACCTGCGATACCTCGGTTATCTTCTCTACCTCCTTTATTATATTCACGTCATGCGGTGCGGTAACCTGCGAACCGTCGCTCCAGTAGGCCTTGTAGCCGTTGTACTCCTTCGGATTATGCGACGCGGTTACCATTACGCCCGACTGGCACTTGAGCTCGCGGATTGCGAAACTCAACTCCGGAGTAGGACGCAGGGCGTCGAACAGGAATACCTTGAAACCGTTGGATGCGAATATGTCGGCAACACGCTCGGCAAACATGCGCGAGTTGTTGCGCGAATCGTGCGATATGGCGACACGTATCTCCTCGCCCGGGAAATTCATCTTGAGGTAGTTGGCCAGTCCCTGCGTTGCGAATCCGACCGTATATATGTTCATTCGGTTGGTTCCCACACCCATTATTCCGCGCAAACCGCCTGTTCCGAACTCAAGGTCCTTGTAGAAACTCTCCGTGAGTTCGTTCGCATCGTTGTCCATAAGATATTTCACCTGTTTCTTCGTTGCCTCGTCGTAATCTCCGTCGAGCCACTTCTGAGCCTTGCTTCTTACTAGCTGTTCAAGATTGTTCATAATTATCAGTCAATTGAATTTTATTGGTTTCACCTATAATTTTGTAATAATCATTCTTAATTCCATTAAGACAAATATACAAAATTATTTCCAATTTAACTATCAACAAGTTAAATTTCGCACCGAAAAAACGCATTGATTTTCTATATATAAAAAAAGATAACAAACAATAGAGCGGGTGCTTTTTTTAATATAAATTTATTCACAACTTTGCAATGTCGAAAAAGGGTACGGAAGAACTGCCATCGAACAAGCGCTCCTCACAGCATCCAATCCGACAAACTATTGACTATAAATGAGATGCACACAAACTCGGCGACATACAATGACGCTTGGCAGAACTGTCTGAGCCAGCTAAAGGCCCAAACTTCGGCAGAGGAGTTCGCCAAATGGTTTCTTCCCATCGTACCGCTCGAATTCAACGGAACGACACTGCGGTTGCGCGTACCCAACAAGAACTTCGTAGACCAGATCGAGAACAACTACATCGGAGTATTGCGTCCGCTCATTGCCGAATCGTTCGGACAGCAGACGCGTCTCTGCTATGCAGTTCCGAAGAGCGAAATACCGTCGATTGCCTCCGAGTCGAACGTCACCTCGACTTCTCACTCGTTCAATACGCAGACCGACTCCGCAATTATACGAAATCCTTTCGTAATTCCGGGCCTCAAGAAGATAATAATCGACCCGCAGCTGAACAGCTGCTACACGTTCGCCACCTTCATCGAGGGTGAGTGCAACCGTCTTGTGCGGTCGGCCGGCATGGCTGTGGCCGTGAACCCAGGCAACAACACACCGTTCAATCCTCTCTACATATATGGGGATTCGGGTCTGGGCAAGACCCACGTGGCGCAGGCAATAGGCAACGAGATACGCCAGCGCTATCCGGAATTGCAGGTTCTCTATGTGGCTATGAACAAGTTCCAGGCACAGTATCAGACCGCGACGGTCAACAAGGAGGTACCGGACTTCATCCACTATTACCAGGCCGTTGACGTGCTGATCCTCGACGACATACAGGAGCTTTCGGGAAAGCCGGGAACACAGAACGCATTCTTCAACATATTCAACCACCTGCAGATGTCGGGCAAGCAGCTCGTGCTCATATCCGACAAGCCGCCGGTAGAGTTGAAGGACATCGACGAGCGCCTTCTCACACGGTTCAAGTGGGGACTGTCGGCCAAGATACTCATTCCGGACTTCCAGACCAAGATAAAGATCATCAAGGCCAAGGCCGCACGCCTGAATGCCGAGATTCCGGACGACGTGGTGACGTATCTCGCCGAGAACATATCGGCAAACATACGCGAAATAGAGGGTGCCATATCCTCGCTCGTGGCCAACACCTCGTTCATGGGGCGCAAGATAACCATATCCCTGGCCAAGGAGATTCTGAAGGTGTATGTTTCGCTCTACCAGAAGGAGATAACCATCGACCACATAATAGAGGTCGTATGCGAGCACATGTCGATAGACCGCGAACGTCTGAACTCGTCGGAGCGTACGCGTGAGGTAGCCATAGCGCGCCAGCTCGCCATGTACCTCGCCAAGCAGCATACGAAATCGCCGCTCACGGCCATCGGCAACGCCATAGGCGGACGAAACCACGCTACGGTGCTGCACTCGTGCAAAACCATCTCGAACCTGATGGAGACCGACAAGGCCTTCCGCAGGCAGGTCGAGGAGATAGAGAAATTGGTATCGGCATAACGGTACCAATTTTTATCTTACCTTTGAATCGTGGACCAACCCAAGATAGAGAGACTGTTGCGTCTGATGAAGATGCTTACGGCGAACGTCGAGTACAGCGTCGACGACCTTGCCGAGCGCCTCGGCATGTCGCGCCGCACCGTATACCGATACATCGACACCTTCCGCGAAGCAGGATTCCTTATAAAGAAGAGCGGTGATTTCATACGGCTCGACAAGGAATCCCCGCACTTCAAGGACATATCGCAGCTCGTACATTTCACCGAAGAGGAGGCCGTGATACTGCGCCGCGCAATAGAGAATATCGACGACACGAATGTCCTAAAACAGAACCTCAAGCGCAAACTCTACTCGGTCTACGACAGCAAGGCCCTGGCCGACACGGTCGTAAAGGGACACGCGGCCTCCACCGTACATGCGC
Organism: uncultured Alistipes sp.; assembly: GCA_944322005.1. Lineage (GTDB taxonomy): Bacteria > Bacteroidota > Bacteroidia > Bacteroidales > Rikenellaceae > Alistipes. The sequence continues at coordinate 280,451 of CALUNL010000001.1, read as the reverse complement.
TCATAGAGGCCATAGAGAACCGCCGCCAAGCCGTCCTGATAGGCTACAAGTCGGCCCATTCAGTCAAGGACCGCCTCGTCGAACCGTTCGGATTCACCACAAACTACGTAAATGTCTGGTGCTACGACACGGAGGACGGCCGCAACAAGATCTTCAAGACGGCCCGCATCGGCAGCGTAGAGGTTACCGACCGTGAATGGGAACACGCCGGCGAACACGAGGAAGGCTTCATGGACATATTCCGAATGCAGGGCAATACCTGCACACGCGTAAGGGTAGAACTCGGACTCATCGCCCACAACCTGCTTATGGAGGAGTATCCGCTCTCGGAGGGATATGTGAAACCGAACGGAGACGGCCGTTGGATCCTCGAAACCGAAGTTGCCGACATGCGCGGTATCGGGAGATTCGTTGCCGGACTTCTCGACGATGTGCACATAATCGACTCGCCGGAACTCGAAGCCTATATGGAAGAGTACCTGCACAGATTCGGCAAAGTCAGAGACTGAAACCCGCTACAGGCAATCCCATATTACCTCCATTTCCATACAATGCCACCGGCTCCGCACGGTCGTACACGGAGATATCTAACAAAAAATCACGGCATCCGACATTTGTGTCACTAATTGACACGCACACCATGTTTCTTTGTATTCGTAACCAACAAAAGATACGAATCATGGGAACGAGCTACAGAATCAGGTGCAAGCATTGCGGGACGCAATTCCTGCACTACCAGGGAAACGACTACGGTGCAATCATAGCCTGCGTGGGATGCGAATGCCATGTAGAGACCGAGGCTGCCATACGCTGCCCGGCATGCCACAGACGCATAAACACATCGGAGGAGGAGTTCAGACGACAGACCGAAACGGTAATGGTATGGCAATAGACCGATTTTTTGCGCATCAGGGCACAATTTCAAAGAAAAATCCGTATATTTGAAAGTAATTTTGCAATAAAAAAACGACTGACAATGACAACACCATCCATAGGGGAATGCATCCCGAAGTTCGAGTCGAGGACGCAGGAGGGACAACCGTTCACCGATGCCGACCTCAAAGGGCAGAAAACCGTACTGTATTTCTACCCGAAAGACAATACGTCGGGTTGCACGCTTGAGGCCAAGAGCCTGCGTGACGGCCGTGAGGCGCTCGCCGCAGCCGGATTCCGCATTGTCGGCGTAAGCCCCGACAGCGAACAGTCGCACCGTAACTTCTGCGACAAGCACTCGCTCGGGTTCACGCTCCTGGCCGATACCGACCACAGCGTATGCGAAGCATTCGGTGTATGGGGCGAAAAGTCGATGTACGGACGCAAGTACATGGGAGTGAAACGGACAACGTTCATCATCGATGCCGAGGGGCGCATAGAGAAGATATTCGACAAGGTCGACACGAAGAACCATTTCAAACAGATAATGGATTCATACGCACAATAATTGCAAACAATAAAACACAGATAATCATCATGGCAGACAACACACAACAGGCGAATCCCGATAAGATGAAGGTCCTCAAGGCCGTAATGGACAAGATCGAGAAGGACTTCGGCAAGGGATCCATCATGCGCATGAGCAGCGAGACCGTAAGCGACATTCCGGTCATCCCGACCGGCTCCATAACACTCGATATGGCACTCGGGGTAGGCGGATATCCGAAAGGGCGAGTAATAGAGATTTTCGGCCCGGAATCATCGGGCAAGACCACCCTGGCGATACATGCGATAGCCGAGGCGCAGAAGGCCGGCGGAATCGCGGCATTCATAGATGCGGAGCACGCGTTCGACAGTTCGTACGCACAGAAGCTCGGCGTGGATATCGACAACCTGCTCATATCACAGCCCGACAACGGCGAGCAGGCACTTGAGATAGCCGACTCGCTCATACGTTCGAGCGCCATAGACATCATCGTCATAGACTCCGTGGCGGCCCTTACGCCGAAGGCGGAGATAGAGGGCGAGATGGGCGACTCGAAGATGGGTCTGCAGGCCCGCCTCATGTCGCAGGCGTTGCGCAAGCTCACGTCGAGCATCTCGAAGACCAAGACCGTATGCATATTCATCAACCAGCTGCGTGACAAGATAGGCGTGGTATACGGCAATCCGGAGACGACAACCGGAGGAAACGCCCTCAAGTTCTACGCGAGCGTACGAATCGACATACGCCGCACGGCAGTGATAAAGGACGGCGAGGAACAACTCGGAACCAGAACCCGCGTGAAGGTGGTGAAGAACAAGGTGGCGCCACCGTTCAAGAAGGCGGAGTTCGACATCATGTTCGGCGAGGGAATCTCCAAGACGGGAGAGATCGTCGACCTGGGAGTCGATTACGGCATCATAAAGAAGGCCGGTTCGTGGTTCTCATACGGAGAGCGCAAGATCGGACAGGGCCGCGACGCCGTCAAGGAGCTGCTGACGAACGACAAGGAACTTTGCGCCGAAATAGAGGCAAAGGTCCGCGAAGCGATGAAGAACGACAAACAACAATAGTGACTGATGGGCTACAGCACCGAGGATGAGAAACTCATAGATGAGGCCTACAAGGACCTTCTCGACTCCTGCACGAAGATATGCAAGAATGACGAGGACTGGAACCTCATCAAGCGTGCCTTCTTCCTTGCGAAGGAGGCGCATCAGGGGGTAAGGCGCCGTTCCGGCGAGCCTTACCTGCTGCATCCCATTGCCGTAGCCAAGATAGTGATCGAGGAGATTGGGCTCGGCGTTAAGTCTGTTGTGGCATCCCTGCTCCACGACGTGGTCGAGGACACCGAATACACGGTCGAGGACATAGAGCGCATATTCGGCCCCAAAATAGCCTCCATGGTAGATGGCCTTACCAAGATGTCGGGAGTCTTCAATGCCGACACCTCGGAGCAGGCCGAATATTTCCGAAAGGTGCTTCTCACCCTGTCGGACGACGTGAGGGTAATCCTCATCAAGATTGCGGACAGGCTTCACAACATGCGTACGCTCGGTTATATGCCGCGCGACAAGCAGATAAAAATCACTGGCGAAACCATATATCTATTCGCGCCGCTGGCATACCGCCTCGGTCTGTTCCCCATCAAGAGCGAACTCGAGGACCTCTGCATGAAATACCGGTTCCCGGAGGAGTACGAGGAGATTTCCCGCAAAATCAGGGAGACCGAACCGCAGCGAAGCGAATATATCGAAAGGTTCTGCGCACCGATACGCAAGGCTCTCGACGCCAACAATATCTCATACGAAATATCAGGCCGCGTAAAGAGCGTATACTCGATATGGACAAAGATGCAGCGCAAGCAGATACCGTTCGAGGAGATATACGATCTGTTTGCCGTGCGGATAGTATTCCAGGCGCTGCCATTCCCATCTGAAAAGACGCAATGCTGGCAGATATACTCCTCCATAACGGATATCTACGCACCGAAACCCGACCGTCTGCGCGACTGGATAAGCATGCCGAAGGCCAATGGCTACGAAGCGCTTCACTCGACGGTAATGGGACCGGACGGCGTTTGGGTGGAGGTACAGATACGCACCCAGCGGATGGAAGATATCGCCGAGCGCGGATTTGCCGCACACTGGAAATACAAGCATGCCACGCTTTCGCAGAACGATGACGCATTCGACAGCTGGCTCAAGAAAGTGCGCGATGCACTCAATGGCCCAAACGAGAATGCCGTCGAGTTCCTGGATAACTTTAAATTATCGCTGTATACATCTGAGATAACGGTCTTTACGCCAAAAGGAGAGCAGCGCAGGTTGCCATACGGCGCCACCGCCCTCGACTTTGCGTACGACATCCACACCAAGATAGGCAATAAGGCCATCGGCGCAAAAATCAACCATAAGATCGAGCCGGTGACCAAACAGATAAATTCCGGCGACCAGATAGAGATCATTACGGCCGATAACGCCAAGCCGAAGGCCGAATGGCTCGACATTGTCACCACGACAAAGGCCAAGCAGGCCATAACGAGTTTCCTCAAACGCGAAAGGAAGAACAATATCGAGCACGGAATAGCCATTTTCGAGTCACAGCTTGCCAAATACCACATAACAGCCAGCGGAAGGGTATTGCGCAAGGTCATTCCGGCCTACGGGTGTTACAGCAAGGATGAATTCTACAGCAAGATAGGAGCGGGAATAATAAGCCTCGACAACATCGAGAAGGTTCTCAAATCGAGTTCGAAGAGCAAGATACTCAAATTCTGGAAACTGTGGCTCAATACGGACGAACCCGATGACAGCGAAGGCGACGAACAGCCGGTAAAGAGATCCGTCTCCGACGAGGAGTTCACGATAGCCCCATGCTGCAATCCTCTTCCAGGCGACAGCGTGGTCGGCTTCAGGGACAATGCCACGGGCAAGATAATAGTGCACAAGGCCACCTGCGACGAACTGAACAGGCTCGCATCGCAATACGGCAACAACATAATAAAGGACCAGATAAAGTGGTCCCAGCACAAGGCCGTATCCTACCTGTCGACAATAGAGTTGCGCGGAATCGACCGCATGGGTCTGTTGCTCGACATTTCGCACATAGTATCGGAGGACTTCAGCATCAACATACGCGAAGTGTGCATACGCAGCCACGACGGAATATTCGAGGGCAGCATAAGCGTATACGTACAGGATGCGAACTCTCTGAACGCGCTGATGGACAAATTCAGGCACGTGAAGGGTATAGAAACGGCCAAAAGGAGCACCGAAATAAAGGATTAAGGTCCAACTAAAATACGGGCAAAAATAAGACGCTATGGACACGATATTTGAAAATATACTGGCGATACTGATCGCAGGCATATGGATATTCAGTGCCATACGTTCGAGAAACAGGGCCAATCGCGAACAACGCGGCAGTGATGAAGCCCCGACACCGACGGCAAAACCATTGCTGAGGCCATATCATCCAACACAAAGACCGGATATGGTGCATCCTGCCGAACAGCCATCCGATCAGGACAGGCACGTAAAACACGATGCGGCGAAAGGGTATACAGGCAAGCCAGCCGCCGACCACACCGGACCGAAAGCGAACGGTGAATCCGGATACATATCCCGCAAGCCGACACGCAAAAGCAACGGGGCAGTACCGTCTGACGCAAAATACGACACGGTAAGCCAAACGCAGCAGCCATCCGATGAAATGGCGGAAGGTTTCGACCTGCGCAAGGCGGTAATATACAGTGAAATTCTGAATCCCAAGTTCAAGGAGGAGGAATAGGTCATATTTTCAAGAAGACAGCACATAAAAATTCAAATACCATGGCATCAATATTCTCAAAGATCATTGCCGGCGACATACCTTGCTACAAAGTGGCAGAGGACGACAGATTCTTCGCATTTCTCGACATTAATCCGCTCGCCAAAGGACATACGCTCGTAGTGCCTAAAAAGGAGGTTGACTACATATTCGACCTGGACGATGACACATTGCGTGAAATGAGCGTATTCGCCAAGAAAGTGGCCTCCAGAATAAAGGAGTGGAGCGGATGCAGAAAGGTCGCAGTAGTAGTACTCGGGCTTGAAGTAGCGCATGCGCACATACACCTCATACCGATAAACAGCGAAAGCGATGTCGATTTCCGAAAGGAAAAGCTTAAGCTCACTCCGGATGAGTTCGAGAAAATAGCAAGCAGATTACGCGGATAGGGTAGCGCCAATCAACACGAAAGTCCTTATATTCAATTATATAAGGACTTTTTTATTTATCTGAACAAACAGAATTTAACATAATCAAAGAGAATATATCCCAAAAATCAGATTGAATTGATATACGATAGATTCCATCCTGATTTTATCAAAAAAATCCACATTTCAACATCTTTGATTTACATTTGTAAACGTTGGTGCCCACTATATCATTTACATATGTAACAAATAAAGCTATAAACATTTGTTAACTCGCCTTTCATTTAACAAAAATCAACATGCAAAGATAGGGTAGACAGAGGCTGCAAATCACACCACATTTATACAGTTCATAAACTGAATTATCAATATATAACTATTAATATATCAATGTATTGTATAATATATATAAATTAATAAATCAGTACATAGGCAGGTTACAAGCCATAAAGTCGGATATAACTATATTCCGGCTATATATATTTGAAAATACACCAATATATCAATAAATTATATGAATTATATATGGAATTAAATGACATACTGCCTGGATCAAGATTTAACCATATGTATTGTATTAACAGTTGTAAACAATGTTGAAAGTTATTAACATTTTACAACTGTATAAACTCTGCTTGCTTTTGTTGTAAAATGTTTTTATATTTGTAAAAACATTGCTCCGGATATAAAAATGAAGGAAAAATTGAGAATTTTGATGCAGAAGGAGAATCTCACTGCAAGCAGGCTGGCCGAAATACTCGGAATCAAACCGGCCGGAATATCCCATATATTGAGCGGACGCAACAATCCGGGCTACGAGTTGATATGCAAAATCGTCAACGCCTTTCCTCAGGTCAACCCCTACTGGCTGCTCGGTGATTCGGAGAAGATGTACAACGATTCCGTCTCCGAACCGGCAACCTCGAAATCATCTGCCGGCTTGTTGTTCGATTTCGGGGAAGAGGCCGGACAGGTCAATGTATCCGGAACGAAATCACCAACTGCGGTAACTGAAAATAACCGGACGGCAATTCCGGTTCCGGACAGAATGACAAAGTCCGAGATATCGCGCATAATAATATTGTACCGGGACCGCACATTCGAGTCTTTCTCTCCATCTGAGATTTGAACCGTTCTACGTACAAAATTCACGTATATTCTCCCGCAAACCGGATTCTATCGCACTCTCAGCGCGTTAAACATGGAGATATAGGGACGTAATACGCTGAATCACAACTTATAAAGGCCGACGGACGATGTTTGTCGACCTTTACCATCCGGAGCAACAACCGTATTCCGAAACTTTTTCTGAAGAAACGGCGTACGTAATCATGTATCCCAGGCAAATCGTTGGCTTTTGTGATCCAGTTAATCCCTCGACTCCGTCAGCTGCAAGAACCTCGGTTGACCGGAAACAGATAACGACAGAACAGTTAATAACTCCAAACAGAACTGCCGTACAACACAAACCGTCTTATCATAGATGTGTCATACCGTTTTGCACCGACACAACAGGCAATCATGCATCCGGGGTAGTTCCGGATTTCTTCCTTCAAACATAATTTAACATAATGTACATATTACATCACATTGTATTACTGTCATCCACCCACATATCCGACACACCTTATTTATATATAAAATTCCCTCGGCGGGAAACCGCATTCATCCATATTTAGTATCTTTGCCTTGAAATAATGTTCGGGGTGCCAAGCCCGTTCCATAAAGGACAAAATGAGAAAATTCGCAACAGCCATTCTTGCAGCCATACTTATTGCAGGCTGCACATCTACAAAAAGATCGGACAAAGAGTGCATATACGTATCGATCGCTCCTTTAAAGCCATTGATACATGGAATCGTCGGAGACGACTTCGACATAGAGGTGCTGGTTCCGGCCGGAGCATCACCGGAGACGTTCGAACCCACCCCGAAACAGTTCATAGCTCTGAATGAGGCGCGTATGATATTCAATGTCGGGCTTATAGACTTCGAGCGCAATCTGATTTCGAAGGTTAGGGACAAAGAGAAGGTCGTCGACCTAAGCCGAAATGTGGAGGTTATCGCCGGGAGCTGTTCGCACAACCACCACGGCCACGAATGCGCACACGGAGTGGACCCGCACATATGGTGTTCGCCAAAGCAGCTGGCAATAATGGCCGAAAACGCCTTCGAGGCGATACATGCAGCACTACCCGACTCCCTGAAATACAACGACAACTATACGGCGTTGTGCAACAAGCTGTTGGATCTTGACGAAGAGGTTGCGGAGATGTGCAAGTGCGCCCCGTCGTCATATTTCCTCATTTACCACCCTGCATTGACCTATCTTGCACGCGACTACGGTCTGGAGCAGGTTTCCATCGAGAACGAGGGCAAGGAGACGAGTGCGAAACGCCTGGGCGAGATCATAGACATGGCCCGCCGCGACGGCATAAAACGGGTATTCTACCAGTCGCAGTTCCCGCGTTCGAGCGTTGAGACAGTCTGCGAAGACATCGGGGCCGAAGCCGTGGAGATAAATCCTCTCGACGAGGAGATATTCGGCAATATCCGCCGCATGGTTTACCTAATCACCGAAAACTGATGGCAGAGACAATAGTGGAAATGCGCAACGTAAGCGTATCCTACGACGGTTACGAGGCGTTGAGAGACGTTTCACTCGATGTATACGCCGATGATTTCATCGGTATAATCGGCCCGAACGGAGGCGGCAAGACCACCCTTGTAAAGAGCATTCTCGGATCGGTCCCTCATACAGGTACCATTACCCTGTCGCCGGAGCTCTATTCGGGTGGAGAGCGCCATATAGGTTACCTTCCGCAACAGTCGAATTTCGACCGCAACTTCCCGATAACCGTGGCAGACGTGGTAATGTCGGGACTGCAGTCGGCCAAAGGCTTCATGCACGGATACACGCGCAAGGACAAGGCGCATGCGCTGGAGCTGATGGAGAGCGCCGGAATTGCCGATATTGCCGGACGCCAGATCGGCGAGGTATCGGGAGGCCAGTTGCAACGCGCACTTTTGTGTCGCGCAGTGATACTGTCACCGAAGCTGCTGATACTCGACGAGCCGACGAATTTCGTGGACAACCGCTTCGAAAACGAGCTATACACGATGTTGCGGCATCTGAACGACCGCATGGCGATAATAATGGTCTCGCACGACATCGGCACCATAACGAGCGTCGTCAAGAGCATCGTCTGTGTCAACCGCAGCGTGCACCGTCACGATTCCAACATCATAACGCAGGAACAGCTCGACAACTACCAATGTCCTATACAGATAGTCACACACGGCAACGTGCCGCACACGGTACTCGGCCGCCACGGCGACGAACACTCTCACGAATAACGCAAAAAGACCCGCAACGATTCGCGGGTCTTTTTTCAATATAGTTTATTACAACTTTCTGCTGAAGTATATCATGTCAGAGAGCACTACCCCATCCTCCACTATCGGATGGTCATAGTTGTCCGTAAAAAAGTTCTTTATCCTGTGTGAACGGGCGAATCCGCATCTCTCATAAAAGCCCATTGTGCGCCGGGTCTCCCCCGTTCCCACAATCATTGTCCGGAACGACCGGCCGTAATGTCCGCACAGAAACTCCACAAGGTGTTTGCCGAGACCTCTGCCCTGCCAATCCGGCCCGACGGCGATATTTTTCAATTCGCACACTCCGCCGCCCTCATCCGTAACGACCGCAACAGCCACGGCACACTCACCTTCGTACATGACGAACATGTCGCCGCGGCCGAGGTAGCGCTCTATCATCGACAGCTGTTCGTCGGCCAACAGCAAAAGATTCATGAATCGTCTTTTGCCGGCATGTATCTGTTTTATCATTTTTTACTATTTTTGCACAAAACAGTCTCCAACATGAACACATACCCGGACCTCGGGAACATAAACCCGAACAACGAACCGACCGTAATATGCCCGGAATGCGGAATGCCCGTACCGGTGAGCATGTCCAGATGCCCGTACTGCGGGATACGCATGCCGCGCGGTTGCCGCATACTCGCATTGCAGGTAGCATGCGCAGTCATAGCCGTAATCGCGGCAATAGTCCTTTTGTGCGTGTTCTTATAAATAAAAATCCGTAGAAACAAACATATCCGGAACGCATGCAGCCATGCTGTTCCGGATACGTTTTGTCATACCGTCGGACGGTATCTGCCGGCACCGGCTATTCGGCGGCCGGCTCCTGCTCCTCGTCCGGAAGCTTGAACTCCGTGAATCCGGCGCCTACCAGCAGATTGAACCACGCCACGGCCTTCTTTATGTCGGACACATGCACGCGTTCCCTGTCATAGTCGGGAACGACCTCCGCAAAGAATGCCTTCAACCGCTCCGGCGACTCCTTGTGCGAAAGCGCAGGTTTGCCTCCGGTATGTTCGTACATGGCCGTGAACACGGCTGCAAGAGGCTTGTCCTCACCCTCGGTGAACATCGAAATCTCCGACAGCGCACTCACACGCGACGATGCAGGGACATTCATCCTCTTCTCCCCGGTCAGGGACTCCACGATTACGCCGTTGCGCGACTGCGCGATGTATCTGTACAGATCCGGCTGTCCGGATATTGCCAATATCTCCTTAAGTTCCATGGTATAATATCTGTTTAGTTGTGCAAATATAGCTATTTTGGCTGCAAAAACCTATCCTGTCCCCAAAAACGTCAATCCTTTTTCATGTGGACATCCATCTGCGGGAACGGGAAGTTGATTCCGACCTTCGGAAGCTCCTTATAGAATCTTTCATTCATAAGGAAGAACACCTCCCAATAGTTCACCGTATCAACCCATGCCCTCACGGTAAGGTTCACCGAACTGTCTGCAAGAGCCTCGACATATACTACCGGCAGTGCAGGTTCGGACTTTACCCTCTCGTCGGAGCCCAATATCTTGAGTATCTCCGCCCTGGCCACATCGACGTCATCCCCATAGCTTATGGATACGGTCCAACTAAGGCGGCGGGTCTCGGACTGGGTGTAATTATCTATTATCGAAGAGGATATGGCATTGTTGGGGATGTATATCGTACGGTTGTCGCTCGTATGTATCTTCGTGGAGAACAACCCTATCGACGCAACAAATCCGGACTGTCCCTGGGATGTAATATAATCCCCTACCTTATACGGACGGAGCAGAAGCAGGATTACGCCTCCGGCGAAATTCTGCAGGGTTCCGCTCAGGGCCATACCTATTGCCAGACCGGCAGAAGCAAACAGCGCAACGAACGACGACGTATTTATACCCAGCGTCTGGACGACGATGAGTATCATGCCAATCATCAATATGACCTTGACAAGGCTGCGCAGGAACGTCTGCAGTGAACGGTCGACCTTGCGTCTTTCGAAGGCTCGGTCCATTATCCGTATTATCCACCTGATGAACCAACGTCCGACAAAATATATCAGCAGTGCAATGGCTATCTTTATCAGTACCCAGCACGCCTCCGACACAACATTCGAGAGCAGGGTCTCCAAATCAATATTCGTCAGGCGATGCACCGTTTCGGCAAATTTGGCCTTTTGTACGCTGTCCGGAACGATAAGTTTGTCGAGGTTCTCGGCAGCGTCGGACTGCAGCAGGAATTTCATATCGTCATGCATTTAAATCGATGGCTAATTTAACAATTTAAATCCGAAAGTTGTGTTATATTTGTAATTATTTTGAACAGATTGGCTCCATATTGTACAAATCGATTCGAATATTTCTTGCCGTGGCAACGGCGCTGTCGGCGGGCTGTTACGACCGCCATACACTTCCCGACAATCCAGGCGAAGCCGAAACGGCAACCATAAGCATAGCCGAATTCAAACGCCAATGCGCCGAAGGAGTGCCGGAGATAGATGCCGACGCCATAATTGCCGGACTTGTGACAACATCCGACGAAGCGGGGAACTTCTACAAGAGTTTCTTCATCGAGGATTCGTCCGGCGGCATAGAGATAATGGCCGGGACTTACGACATCCACAACAGATATCCCGTTGGCGTAACCGTATCGGTACGGCTGAAGGGTTGTGCCGCGGCACCATCCTACGGCGGCCTCCAGATAGGCCTTCCGGCAGCTGACTACTCGCTGGACGAAGTGTCGTATTTCGAATCCGACATTCTGCTGGACAGACACATAGCACACGGCACCGAGATTTCGGTGGTCACGCCTGCCGAGATACGGGTATACGATGCAAGCACGGATGCATGCGGCCGTCTGGTCGTAATCAGAGGGTTGAAATATGTTCCGGAGGAGAGCGATACGGACCGCGCCTTCCGCGGCTACAGGCATTTCGAAGATGCCGACGGCAACGCCATATACACATATGTAAGCGACTATGCCGATTTCGCCGGAGAAGAGATACCCGAATCCGAACTCTCCGTATGCGGCATTCTGCAATACGGCAATGTAACCGGCAAAGGCGACCGGTATATCATAAAACCACGTTCCGCAGACGACTATGAGGTTGACAACAGCGATAGCATCGGCAGTTAGTCTTCTTGCCGCCGTTTCATGCGACACTTCGTCCGCCCTTCCCCATGCCGACAACCCCGGGACCGTAAGCATTGCATATCTCAAATCCCTGTGCAGCGGCACGGTCTATGACATCAGGACGGACATCTCGATCAGTGGCACCGTCGTGGCCAATGACTGGCTCGGCGAATACTACAGGAGCATAGTCGTGGCGGACACGACCGGAGGCATCGAGATATGCATCGACGCGACGCAGTTATACAGACAGCTGCCCGTATATTCCAACATCACGGTCTACTGCAACGGCATGACCCTCGGCCGTGTCGGGGGCAAGATCGAGCTCGGGGCGCACCCGACAGGGGACTTTTCGGTCGACGGGCTGCCGGCCGAGGCCATCTCCACATATATCCGTACCGACAGCGGCAACGGCGTGGAGATTATGCCTACCGAAAAGAGTCCCGACGAGATCGGAATATCCGACATAAGCCGGCCCGTCATCTTCCGCGACGTATCATTGACCGGAGATACGGGAAACGGATGCTGGTGCGAGACTGTCGACGGCGAATATGTCACCACCCGCCGCCATATCGTCGACGGCAATGGCGCGACATTCGCCATACAGACACGCGGCAGCTGCCTCTACGCAGGCGAAGAGATGCCGACAGGAAAATTCTCCGTCTCCGGCATAATAGACTACTCCGGCGGCGAATATTTCATGGTTACGGCCAACCACGGAATAGCGGAATAAGACGGGGCGGAACTTCCGTCCCGCCCCATTACGTACCGTTTCACAGGTTCTATTCCAGCCTCTTCAGCACATCCGTAAGCAGCTGCCAGAACTTTGTCACCGTGGATATCTCTATGCGTTCGTCCGGAGAGTGGACGCCGCGGAGCGTCGGTCCGAACGACACCATGTCCAGGTCCGGGTATTTTTCGAGGAAAAGTCCGCACTCGAGACCCGCATGTATGGCCTTTACCTTCGGCTCGTATCCGAACAGCGAGACATAGCTTTCGCGGCAGCACTCCAGCAGGCGCGAATCTGGGTTCGGAGCCCAACCAGGGTATCCGTCCGAATGCGTGACATCGGCCCCGGCAAGAGCAAACACCGATTCCACCTGCCGCATCGCATATATCTTGCGGCTCTCGACCGATGAACGCTGCGACGTGGTTATGACTATCGTTCCTCCCTTCTCGAACTTTACCGACGCAAGGTTAGTCGATGTCTCGACAAGTCCCTCCACGGCATGAGACATGGCCAGCACACCGTTCGGGACACCTACGAGTGCATTTATGAGCGCACTTTGCGACGCCTCGTCGAGTACCGACTCCGGAGCCGGCATAGCGTTGAGCGACATGCGGAAATTAGGCTCCGTATAACGGTATTCGGCACGCACATCCTCGGCAAATGTCTCGTAACGCTTTTCGAATCCCCTCTGCAAGCGCGACGGCACACCGAATATGGCATATGCCTCACGCGGTATGGCATTGCGAAGGTTACCTCCGCAGAAGTAGCTCATACGGCATTCGTACAGACGATCGGCCATCATAAGCAGACGGGCCACAATCTTGTTGGAGTTGGCTCTTCCCTTGTTGATGTCATCGCCGGAGTGCCCGCCGAGCAGGTCGGAGACATCGACACGATAGAATACATAGTTGGCCGGAGCAGGCTCCTCGTGATAACGCAGCGAGGCCACCGTATCGATACCCCCGGCACAGCCGATAAACAGCTCCCCTTCGTCCTCCGAGTCGAGATTTATCAGATACTTGCCGCTTATCATGTTCTCCTCCAGCTCGAAGGCGCCGGTAAGTCCCGTCTCCTCGTCCACCGTGAACAGAGCCTCTATCGGGCCGTGTTCCACGCTCTCGTCGGTCAGTACAGCCAATGCCGCAGCCATGCCTATTCCGCAGTCGGCGCCGAGCGTCGTACCTTCGGCTCTCACCCACTCGCCGTCAACCCGCGTGCGGATTGCATCCTTCTCGAAATCGAAGTCAACGTCCGAATTCTTCTCGCAGACCATATCCATATGCGACTGCAGAATAACCGTCGGACGGCCCTCCATGCCCGGAGTGGCTTCGCGGCGCATGACTACGTTGCCCACCTTGTCGCGGCGGCACTCTATACCGTGTGTCTTGGCAAAATCCAGCAGAAATGCAATGATATGCTCCTCCTTTTTCGACGGACGCGGAACGCGCGTGATGTCGTCGAATATCGTCCAAACCAGTTCCGGTTTCAAATCTCTTATCGTTGCCATAGTTTCGAGTATTTTTTCAGGTTCGTATCTGTGCTATTCCGAATATATGAGTACCGACGCCGTTGCGGAGACACCCCGCTCCTCTCCCTCGAATCCGAGGTGTTCGGTCGTAGTGGCCTTGACCGAGACGCACGAAACGTCTATTCCGGCCGCTGCGGCTATCTCCGCACGCATGGAATCTATGTGCGGGCGCAGTTTGGGGCGCTGCATGGCCACCGTGGAGTCGATATTGCCTATCGCATAGCCATGCTCGCCGAGAATGCGCACCGTCCTGCGCAGGAGCTCGCGCGAATCGATGCCGCGGAATTCGTCGGAGGTATCCGGAAAGTGCAGGCCTATGTCGCCGAGCGCGGCAGCTCCGAAAAGGGCATCGCAGATGGCGTGTATGAGCACGTCACCGTCCGAATGTGCAATGCAACCCTTCGAATGCGGTATCTCCACTCCGCCTATCACAAGCCTCAACCCGTCGCCGAGCTCATGTACGTCATACCCCTGTCCTATGCGGAATCTCATATGAATCTCCATTTATTAAATGCAAATATACGAAAACCTTTCGAAATAGTGTTTACGTAGATTCCGAAACTGTCAGCATATCACCGTTGAAACGGTTCGTCCATGCGGGAACATGCGGCAGATACTATTTTCCCGCTGCGTCAGAGGCACTTTTCATATTTTTTGCTATTTTTGTAGAAATTAACCTAAAATATCACCAATATGGATTGGAAGCAGATTGCAGTCATAGTTGTTTCGGCGATTATAGCCGGAATTCTTACACCCTTGATTATGCCGTTGTTGAAGAAGGCCGGGATTGTCAAAGAGGGAAAGGCCGAAAACAATTAAGCCGCAGACAGGCAAGCGAAAAAGATAATTCCATTCATATTACATACAGGATGGCGCCATCATAAGAGGCGCTCATCCTGTTTCAAGTACGGTATCGATATCCGTTCCTGCGGCTGTATCTCCGTACCTGACAATTGCGGACGCACGTCAGTCTTTGCGCCCTTCGGAAATATATCCCACATAGCGCATGGTCGCCTTCGGGGTGGAGATGGAGAGCACCGTGCGCTCGATATCGTACGATACGGCCATATCAACCACCCACGGAATTCCGTCACTGTCGATTGTGTACATTATGCTCCAGTATCCGCTGTCCGGACGCTCCGTATAGTTTCTCACCGGAGAGTCGAACGTCTCCGTATCTATGACATAGTTGACGAACTCGAACGGCAGGTGCAGCGACACGCTGTCAAGGCCCATGTGGAGATAGAAATAGGAGTCGTAGACGAAACGCATGTCCCCTTCGGGTGCATTCTGCATGGTGGTCGGGAAAAACGTATACACCCTCGAACGCAGCAGCGAATCGGCCCGCGCACGGAACTCCGCAGCCCGTGCGCTTCGACGCCCGGCAAGCGTCGTTTTCGGCCTGGATTGAGAAAAGACCGCAACGCCGGCGAGCAGCATTGCGGTCATCGCCAGAAGACGCTTCATGTCAGTTGATTCCGGTTATGGTGCCGCTGTACTGCACATCAGGATACCAAGGCGTCGAGATTGTAAGCGTGGCCGTTCCCGACGAGGAGTATATCTCGAGCGAGAACTTGTAATCGGTGGCAGAGAAGAGCGTGGAGGAGAATGTAACGAGCCAGCCCTCGTTCGTCTGCTCGGTCATATAGTTCATGACCATCGGCAGCGTGTAGTTGAGGATAACGTAATAGTACGGAGGAGTAACGCCCTTCAGATACGGAAGGCAGACATCGACCTCACCCGTTCCCCAGAACGAGAGCAGAAAGTTCGGATTGTTGAGCATTCGCGTGGCGCCGGCAGGCTGCTGCTGCATGCTCGTAGGGTCGAACTGGAAGTTGCGGGCCAGCACTATCGAGTCCATATAGTGCTCGTACTCCTGCAAGCGCTGTGCACGGCGCTCCTCGCGCAGGCGATGGCGCTCCTCGCGCTGCATCTCCTTCGATGACTGCGCACTCGACGATGATTTGGCTGATTTTGAGGACTGCGTATAGCCCACCACGAAGAACCCGACGGTCAATATGGCCGCCATGACAAAGAGTATTTTTCGTTTCATAACCGTATGAGATGATTTGTTCATACGGTCGGATCTCAAATATCGGGCCGCGAACAAATCCCTCATGCACGAAACGGCATGAACGATAACACGAAAAGGCTATTTTGAGGCTACGAAGAAGAGGTCGAAACAATCCTCGCGGTACGGTACGACCGAATAGTCATCCTCGGCGATCGACTCCGTGAGCGAGCGGTTGCCCTTCAGCAGCATCTTCCGGTTCAGACGGTTCATCACATCGTACGGGAACTGCAGCATCCGCCGCGGAAGCCTGTGCTGGAGATCGAGCACGTCGAAACGCATTATCCGCCTGACACTCTTGCGGTTCTTGCGGTAATACGTCATCACCTTCTCGTTTCCTGCAACACCCATCATCTCAACCTCTGCGAAGTTGCAGCTCAACAGGTTGAAAAGTTCGTCGGCATTGTACTCCCTCACGTGCCAGGGATTGCGAGTAAGCGACATCGGAGCATTTGGGGTAGTTACGATGAATTTCCCGCCCGGGCGCAGCACGCGCGACACTTCGCGGACAAACGACATGTCGTCTTCGATATGCTCTATTACCTGGAACGAAACCACATAATCGAACGAGTTGCTCTCGAATCCGAGCGGAGGCACCTCCATCATATGAAACTCTATGTTCTCCGGCAGCGACAACTGCGTCGGGGCGTCCTTGTCCACGGTAATGAAGCGGTCGGCCTTCGGCGCGAGAACCTCTGCCCCGTAGCCGGTACCCGTACCGATTTCGAGCACATCCCCTCCTATCATCTCCGCCGCACGGCGGTATGCCAGAAGCGAACGGCGATAGACATAATTGTCCGAAACATCGAGCGATACCCTCTCGGCGGTTATTATCTTCTTGTTACTCATCTCTTGCCTTCAACCAATTCGATACCGGATTCCACGATACGCACACGTCCGCTGCTCAGGAGCATTCCGAGCGAACGCTTGAACTGCTTCTTGCTCATCTGCAGCATCTGCTGCACCTGCTCCGGCGCACTGTCGTCGCCCAGCGGCAGGAAACCGCCGTTGCGTTTGAGCTCCCCGCATATATGCTCCGCCGATCCCTTCACCTGGGCAAATCCCTGCTGCTGCAGCGAAAGGTCTATGCGATTGTCCTCCGTAACGCGGACCACATATGCCCTGCAACGCTCGCCTATCTCTACTTTGCGGAAAATCTGGTTCTTGTATATCATTCCCCAGTGACGGTTCTCGACCACCACGCGATACCCTATCGGGCTCTCGGAAACGACAAGAATGTCTACCTCCTGACGCGGAGCCACGGTCACGACACCTTCATTGTTCACGAAGTTCTTGAGTTTGCCCGTCGCCACGCAACGCCCGGTCACGTTGTCCACATACATGTAGACAAAATAGCGTCGTCCTACGACCACTCCGCCCTGCTGGTTGCGGTTCGGCAGGAACAGGTCCTTCCCGCTTATGCCCCAGTTGAGAAACGCACCGTGTATGTTCTTGTCCACCACCTCGAGGTATGACACCTCACCCGCCTTTATGAGCGGGGTTTCGGTGGTCGCGACGATACGGTCCTCGGAGTCGTGGTACACGAACACCTCCACCTCGTCGCCGACCTTCTGTGCCAGCGACACGTAACGGTTCGGAAGCAACACCTCGTTATGCTCCCCGTCCTCAAGATAGAGACCGTAATCGGACACGCGCGCCACGCGTAAAGTTTGAACCTCTCCTGTCTTCATCGTGAAAATGATTGGTGGTGCAAATGTACAAAAACATTCCGAGAACGGACAAATTTGTCGGTTCATTTCGGAGCGTGTTGTAAAATAGCGGTATTTTCGCTATATTTGTATATAGGTTGGAAATTCCAAAGGCTCAGGAAGTGGACTGGAACATCATCATAGCACTAATCGCATCCGGCATAATTGTCGGCATAATCAACACGTTGGCCGGCGGCGGTTCGATTATCACGATAACGATGTTCACGGCCCTCGGGCTGCCGATAGGAATGGCAAACGGTACCAACCGCATAGCGGTGCTGCTGCAGAACCTCACGGCCACCGTCACCTTCATCCGCAAGCGGATGCTCAACGTACGCCACGGACTTCTGCTCTCCATACCGGTCATTGTCGGCAACATAGCCGGCTCGCTGGTGGCCTCGCACATAGACGAAACCATATTCAAGATATGTTTCGGTGTAATCCTGCTGATAATCCTCATCTACATCATATTCGACAACCGGATAAAGATCAAGGCGGGAAACAACATCGAGGTGAAACCCAAACACTACATATGGTTCCTCCTGATAGGCTTCTACGGAGGGTACATATACGTGGGCATAGGCTATCTGATCCTTGCCATCACCCTGTGGTCGATGCGCATGGACATCGTCACGGCCAACGTCATCAAGGGATTCGTGATTCTCATCGCAACGCCATTCTCGCTGGCGGTCTTCATGATAAACGGCCAGGTCGACTACATGTTCGGCCTCATCCACGGCCTCGGCAACATCATCGGTTCGTTCCTCGCCTCGCACTATATGGTGGGTTGGGGAAAGGGTTTCATAAAGGCCTTTACGGTAATTATTGTTCTCATTTGTTTCGCAGATTTGATAGGTTTAGTATCTTTGCATGATATTCTCAACACGCTCATGGGAGCCTGAATGTAGGATACGGGACAAAGATGGAGGACAAAATCAGAATCGAAGGCGCAAGGGTTCACAACCTCAAGAACATCGACCTCGAGATTCCGCGCAACAGTCTGGTAGTCATAACCGGACTCTCCGGCTCGGGCAAGTCGTCGCTGGCATTCGATACCATATACGCCGAGGGTCAGCGCCGCTACATGGAGACGCTGTCGGCATACGCCCGTCAGTTCATCGGCTCCATGGAGCGTCCCGACGTCGACCGCATCTCCGGATTGAGCCCCGTCGTGGCCATCGAGCAGAAGACCACCAACAAGAACCCGCGTTCTACGGTGGGCACCGTAACCGAGATCAACGACTTCCTGCGACTGCTCTTCGCCCGCGCCTCGCGCGCCTACTCACCGGCCACCGGCGAGCTGATGACCCACTATACCGACGAACAGATTTGCGACCTCATTGTCGGGGGATATTCCGGACACAAGATTGCGCTGCTTGCACCGATAGTCAAGGGGCGCAAGGGCCATTACCGCGAACTCTTCGAGTCGCTCGCCAAACGCGGATACATATATGCCCGCATCGACGGCGAGGTACGCGAATTCGGAGCCGGTGAAAGGCTCGACCGCTACAAGGTCCACTCCATAGAGCTCGTAATCGACCGGCTGACCGTATCGGAGCAGTCGCGCGACCGCATAATGACCTCGCTCAAGGAGGCCATGCGGCAGGGAAAGGGTACGATGGCGCTGCACGACTACCCGTCCGGCGAGATGCGCTACTATTCGCGGAACCTGATGTGCCCGACCACCGGAATGGCATTCGAGGAGCCGGCGCCTCACACATTTTCGTTCAACTCGCCCAAAGGGGCGTGCCCGCGATGCAACGGACTGGGCGAGGAGGCCGTATTCGACACCGAGAAGATAATGCCCGACGAGAGGCTGTCACTGCGCGACGGCGGCATCGCGCCTCTTGGCAAATACCGCAGCAACATGCTCTTCGCCACGCTCGAGGCACTCGGAAAACGCTACGGATTCACACTCGACGACCCGATAGGAAGCATTCCGTCCGAGGGGCTGAACGCGATACTCTACGGCGACGTGGAGCCTTTGGCAATAAATCTGTCCACATTCTCCTACCAGAACGGACGTCAGATGCGCTCGTGGGAGGGTGTGGCCGAATACATGAACAACATGGTGTGCGGCGACGAGGATTCGCGCCGCGGCGAGAAGTGGCGCGAGCAGTTCGTCATCTACCGTACATGCTCGCTGTGCGGCGGGTCGCGTTTGAAGGACGAAGCGCTGCACTTCCGCATAGGAGACAAGAACATCGCCGACCTCTCGGCGATGTCCATATCGGCATTCTCGGAGTGGATGTCCCACATCGAGGATTACATGAACGACCGCGAACGCAAGATTGCGCAGGAGATAGTGAAGGAGATCCGCGAGCGGCTGCGTTTCCTCATCGACGTAGGCCTGGGATACCTGTCGCTCGGTCGTGCCACCCGTTCGCTGTCGGGCGGCGAGAGCCAGCGCATAAGACTTGCCACGCAGATAGGCTCTAAACTGGTGAACGTGCTCTACATTCTCGACGAGCCGAGCATAGGCCTCCACCAGCGGGACAACAGGCGTCTCATAAGGACACTTCAGGAGTTGCGCGATGCGGGCAACTCGGTAATCGTCGTCGAGCACGACGAGGAGATGATGCGTGCGGCCGATTTCATCGTGGATGTAGGACCGAAGGCCGGACGCCGCGGCGGTCACATCGTGGCTGCAGGCACCTTCGACGACATACTCGCATCGGACAGCATCACAGCCGATTATCTGAGCGGCCGCAGGCGCATAGAGATACCGGAAACACTGCGCAAAGGCAACGGAAAGGAGATAACGATTCGCGGAGCCCGGGGCAACAACCTCAAGGGCGTGGATGCGACCTTCCCGCTCGGCAAGTTCATCTGTGTCACAGGCGTGAGCGGATCGGGCAAGTCGTCGCTCATCAACGAGACGCTGGTGCCGATACTTACCCGCACCCTGTACAGGTCTTACGACCGGCCTTTGCAGTACGACTCGATAGAGGGCATCGAGAACATAGACAAGATCGTGGTGGTAGACCAGTCCCCGATCGGGCGCTCTCCGCGAAGCAATCCGGCCACATACTCCAACGTGTTCGGGGAGATACGCAAGCTGTTCGAACGGACGCCGGACGCACAGATACGGGGCTTCAACGCCGGCCGTTTCTCCTTCAACGTCAAGGGCGGCCGCTGCGAGGAGTGCCGCGGAGCCGGTGTGCAGACCATCGAGATGAACTTCCTGCCTGACGTATATGTCAAGTGCAAGGCCTGCGGCGGCAACCGCTACAACAAGGAGACGCTCGAGGTAAGATACAAGGGCAAGAACATCAACGACATTCTGAACATGACGGTGAACATGGCCGTCGAATTTTTCGAGCCAATACAGTCCATATACCTCAAATTGAAGGCAATACAGGATGTTGGCCTGGGATATCTCACGCTCGGACAGCCGTGCACCACCCTTTCCGGCGGTGAGAGCCAGCGCATAAAGCTCTCGGCCGAGCTTTCGAAGCGGGATACGGGAAAGACCCTGTACGTGCTCGACGAGCCGACCACGGGACTCCATTTCGAGGACATCCGTCAGCTTCTCGGCGTTCTCAACAAGCTCGTGGACCGCGGGAACACCGTAATCGTCATCGAGCACAACCTCGATGTCATCAAGGTTGCCGACCATATCATCGACCTCGGCCCGGAGGGCGGCGAAGGGGGCGGCGAGATAATCGTATCGGGCACCCCTGCCGAGGTGGCCGCCTGCGAAAGGAGCCATACGGGACGTTTCCTCCGCGATATTTTATAACGACAGGACATGCGTTACACATAAGATTATACTTACACCAAGCCGTGCCGGATCTCTTCAGATGGAGATTGCAGACACGGCCTTTCAAATAACTAATTTATCAACAAACAACTCAAATCAAAAAGATGAAAAAACAACCGACCGACAGGAAAATCGCCTGTTTCAGGCGGTGGAGCCGTGCGAGCTACGGAATCTTCGCCAGTCTCCACCGTCATGTGACCATAGGCGTACTCGCGGTCGGGATGTCGATTCTCTTGCTTGCGGCCGAAGAGTCGCGTGCACAGACCGACACCGTCTCGGTATTCCGCAACCTGCGGATAGAGGAGGTGGAGGTCGTCGGGAGCAAACACGGTCCCACACGCAGCATTCTGCCGCAAACACCGATATTCGACCGCAAGGCCGATGTCGGTGCGCCGATCCAGACATTGGAAGAGGCCCTCGGAAGCAGTCCGGCCATCGATGTCAGGGAACGCAGCGGCAAGGGAGCGCAAGCCGACATCTCGGTCCGCGGAGGTTCTTTCGACCAGACGATGCTGCTTCTGAACGGCATCAACTTCACGGATGCCCGTACGGGGCATCAGACTCACTCACTGCCCATAGACATGGACTGCATCTCGGGGATCGACCTCATCGAGGGCGTAACGGGCGTAGGGGCCTATGCCGGCTCCGTAAATATCCGCACGGCGCCGTTATACCCCACATATCTCCGGTTGAGCATGGAGGGAGGGCAATACGGGTACTTCTACACCAACCTGTCAGGAGCCGTAACCCATAACCGCCTGACCGTGTTCGCCGCAGGTTCGTTCCGCCGCAGCGACGGTTATACCTACAACACCGACTTCCAAAACGCAAACGGATACCTGCGTATGACATACGACTCGCCAAAGGCGGGCCTGTTCGACTTCCAGGCCGGAGTGCAGGGGCGCATGTTCGGTTCCAACGGCTTCTATGCCGCATACAACCGCGACCAGTTCGAACAGACATCCACCGCACTCGGCTCGCTCCGCTGGACCAGGGAGTTCGGGCGGGCAAAGGTTCATGCCAGCGTAAGCTATCGCAAGAATTTCGACCGATACGAGTGGACCCGAGGGACCCCGACCAACTATCACAACACCGACAACATCGGTGCGGAGGTCTGGGGCGACTACCGCTGGGGATGGGGAACATCGTCCATAGGCGGCGACTACATGTACCACCACATATTCAGCTCCAACCTCGGCGAGAAGATGGAGACTCCGCGCAGAAACTACAAATACGCGAAATCGAGACATGTGGGCAACCTGTGGCTGCGCCATGCGAAGAGATGGGACAGGTTCGGAGTCGCAGCCTCCGTCGGCGTATGCATGACGCCATACGGCACATCGGCATCGTGGTCCGCAACCGGAAGCTACCGAAGCCATAACGGCTGGCACGCCGAAGCCGGGGCAACGCAGTCGATGCGTCTGCCGACGTTCACGGACCTATACTACTCGTCCGCCGCGCAGATAAACAACCCCGACCTCGTCCCGGAACAGGCCATCACCTACCGCATCGGCGGAGGTTACGGCAAGGGGCCGTGGCAGATATCGGCAATGGCGTTCTACCGCGACGGCCGCAACGTAATAGACTGGGTGTGGCGCGACGAGCTCGTCGTAAACGGCGAGACATTGTACGACAAATGGCACTCCGAGCAGGAGTCGAGGCTCGGTACATTCGGCGTCGACCTTCAGGCCGGATACCGTCCGAAAAGCGGCCTCCTTCGAAGCATAAGTCTCTCGTACGGGTATATAACCACCTCCAAACTGAACGATGTCGTAACCTCAAGCGTATTCGACTACATGCGCAACAAGCTCTCTGTATCGATGGAGTTGAGTCCGCTGAAAGGATTTACCGTCGCACTGACGGGGACGCTGTACGACCGTTACGGATCATATACGGCCTACCTGCGCAACGCCGACGGCTCGCTGAAGCTCGATGCAGAGGGGCACATGGTGACCGAGCAGGTGGACTTCAAGCCCTACTTCCTGCTCAGGGCAAGACTGCGATACGAATCGGGACCGGTGGCTATCCATTTGGATGCCGACAACGTCACCGACACACGCTACTGTGACTTCGGAGGGCTCATACGGCCCGGTTTCTGGCTTACCGGAGGCGTCACGATAACCATTGCGAAACAGCAGTAGTCCATAGGCACCTCCGCGCATGCCGGTGTGGCGCAATTTCCCGGCATCGCTCACATAATGACAAAAAAAGGCGGGGAAGCATCTGCTTCCCCGCCCCATTTATGGGATGCCGATATGTCAATGGAAGAATATCGACGATATCTCCTTGTAGTTGTGCACCCTCTCTATTACCTCGGCGAAGATGTCGGCGCATGTGAGCACCGTGAACTTGTGGAGGTCCTTTTCAGGGTTAAGAGGAATGGTATCCGACACGATTACCTCCGAAAGTGCGCTGTCGTTTATACGCTCGTATGCTGCTCCCGACAATACCGGGTGGGTGATCGCCGCACGCACGCTCTTCGCGCCACGCTCCATGAGCATGTTGGCCGCCATGCATATCGTTCCGGCTGTATCTATCATGTCGTCGACAATCAGGATATTGCGGCCCTCGACCTCACCGATGGCAGTCATGCTGCCGACAACGTTTGCCTTGGCGCGCTCCTTATGGGAGATGATGATAGGGGTTCCGAGCAGCTTTGCATAGGTCCCGGCACGCTTGGCACCGCCCATGTCGGGCGCCGCAATGGAGAGGTTCTCGATATTTAGGCTCTGTATATACGGCACGAACATACCGCTCGCATAAAGGGCATCCACCGGGACATCGAAGAATCCCTGAATCTGGTCGGCGTGCAGGTCCATAGTCATGATACGGTCGACTCCGGCCGCAACAAGCATGTTGGCCACAAGCTTCGAGGTAATAGGCACACGCGGACGGTCCTTGCGGTCCTGACGGGCCCATCCGAAGTAAGGCATCACCGCAATGACCTTGTAGGCCGATGCGCGGCGAGCGGCATCAATCATCATGAGCAGTTCCATGAGGTTGTCCGACTTCGGGAAGGTGGACTGGATGATGAACACGGTGCAACCGCGGATTGATTCATTGTAGCGAGGCTGGAACTCTCCGTCACTGAATTCCAGGCATTCGCACTCTCCGAGCGTCGTTCCGTAGGCGGCAACGATTTTCTCTGCGAGGTAACGGGAGTTGCGTCCCGAGAAGAATTTTATTTTGTGGATAGCCATAATTTGAGAAATTATGTGTTGTTTGGCGCGACGAAATTATATATTTTAATCGGATTTGCCCAATGCGATATTAAATTATTTTAAAATTTTATCAACAAACTCCAGTATCTCATCCCTGCCCGCTGAAGTGCGGCTCGATGAGACGAACATCGGCGGAAGCTCGTCCCACTCCTCCGAGAGTGTTCTCGAATAGATCTCCACGCTCTTCTGCAACTGGGCCTTGGAGAGTTTGTCTCCCTTGGTGAAAATCAGTCCGAACGGTATGGAGTGCTCTCCAAGAAGATGTATGAATTCGAGGTCGATTCGCTGCGGCTCGAGCCGGGAATCGACGAGCACGAAGAGAAAATACATCTTCTCGCACCCGAATACGTAATCGGTTATGATTTTCGCAAACCCGCTTCTCTGACTCTTCGATGTCTTGGCGTATCCGTAACCGGGCAAATCGACAAGATACCACGTTCCGTCCACCAGAAAGTGGTTTATAAGTTTGGTCTTGCCCGGTGTCGCCGATACCTTGGCCAAACCCTTATGCCCCGTCAGCATGTTTATGAGCGACGATTTGCCCACATTGCTGCGGCCTATGAACGCGATATCTTTCAATCCGTCCTTGGGGATCTGTCCCAAACGCTCGGAACTGCACTTGAATTCGGCCTTGGTTATCATCGGTACGTCCTTATCGGTTGCCAGGATTATTGCGCTATGAGTTCCAGTACGAAACTCTTGTAATCGTTCATCTCACGGATGTCGTTGAACGGTTGGGTTCTGCTATATGCCTTGTTCAGATCCTTCAGCACGATACCCTCCTCCATAAGGAATCTTCCGCTTACGACCTTTCCGTCTATCGGCAGCGGCTTGCCCTCAACCTCCGGGCATACCTCGCGGATGAGGTACTTGCGCTCCGGATCGAGTCCCTGCAGCTTTATTATCTTGTCCGGCATGTGACGGAACAATATCGTACGATATGCAAAAAGTACGGCGTGCGATTTGTCGCCGTCTACATACATGAGCGATGCATAGTCGCGGTTGCCCTCATACGGGGATACCAGCTTGTAGAGATCACCCTGCTGGATGGTTCCGCGCAGACGCTTGTACTCCGCAATGGCACGAGTTGCATAGGCCTTCTCCGCATCGGTCAACTGTGCCGGCACCATCTCCATTCCGAGACGGCACATCGAAGCCACGTCGAAACGGAACTTCACAGGAATCTCCCTCTGCGTGTATTTGTTGCGAGGCGAGCAAACATGTGCGGCAAGGATATTGGACGGATAGAAATCGAGTGCACCCCACTGTATATAGAGTCGGTGAAGGGCATCGGTCTGGTCACTTGTCCACACCTCCTGGAAATAAGGCATGTAACCGTAGTTCAGACGGAATCCTCCGGCCGAGCACAACTGAATTATAAGATCCGGATATGCGGCGCGCACACGCTCCAGAATTGACTTTAGGGCAAGATGATAGTCCACATAGAGGTTCGACTGCTTGCTCTTCGGCAGATAGAGCGACGAGGCATTGAGCATCGACATGTTGTGATCCCACTTGATGTAGGCTATCTCCGGATAGCTCTTCATGAGGTTGTCCACCACGCCGAACACGAAATCCTGCACCTTCGGGTTGGTCAGATCGAGCAACAGCTGCGTCTTTCCGCGACCGTAAGTCGGGTCGAATGACTCGTGGCGCAATACCCAGTCCGGATGTTTCTCATAAAGTTCGCTCTTGGTATTGACCATCTCCGGTTCAATCCATATTCCGAACTTGAGGTTCTTGTCCGTTGCAAAGCGGATGAGTCCGTCGACGCCCTCCGGCAACTTGTCTTTGGCAACACACCAGTCGCCGAGAGATGTTGTACCATCATTGCGCGGATACTTGCCGCCGAACCAGCCGTCATCCATCACGAACATCTCGCCGCCAAGCGCCGAGAAATCCTTCATCATCTCGTTCATACCCTCCTGTGAAACGTCGAAGTGCACGCCTTCCCAGGAGTTGAGCAGTACGTGGCGCATCGAGGTTCCGTCGAGAACATGATGGTGACGCGCCCAGTAGTGCAGATTTCTCGACACCTGGCCCTTTCCGCTGGTACTGTACGAGAAGACCATCTCCGGCGTCTCCAGAGTCTTTCCACCGTCGAGCGTATAGTCCGAAGCCTCAGGGTTTATTCCAGCAAGGATGAGAATCGGATCGCCATTCTGACGGGTATTTATGAATTCTATATATGTATTGCCGGTCCAGGAAAGCACTCCGCCAATGACGTTGCCCTCCGTCTCCTCTATCTTGCCGTCCGTTCCGAGCATGAACGCGGCATTGCTGCCGACGGAATTGCGTCCGCCGTCACGCGAAGATATGATCTTTATACCCTCGCCAAGAGGTTCTATATTCTCGTTGCATTCATTTCCATGGTCGCCGTTCAGATGCAGCAGCCAGCACTCCTGCGACTTTACCGGCAGCACCGCCGACATGTATTTCTGAAGCACCACAGGCTTCTTGCCGTTGTTGACGTAGTCCGCATGGAACTTCATCACGTCGCAATCCTTGTAGGCCACATAGTGGAGACGTACCGTCAATGGATGCGCCGTGTCCTCCAATGTGACAACAAGGCCGGTAGTCGTATCGTCCTCACGGCTCTCGACGTTGCGCACCACGAGATTCGTGGCGTTGTCTCCGTCGGCATGTTTGACGAGGCACGCATAAGGTGCATCGCAACGGGTTCCGAATGAACGGTAAGCCTGATACTTCATGGATCGGTGTGACGAGAACACGTCATCCGACGAGGCCTTTGTTCCATAATATCGGAAATAGAGAGGCTTCCCCTCATCCGCAGTAATCACGAGTGAGGTGTTGGGAGTCGAGACGATGTAGTTTTTTGCTTCGACAGCCACTGCTGCAAACAGCAGTGGCAGCAGCACAAGAATCTTTTTCATAATTTATCGGTTCTTTAGGTTGGGTTAAGGTATAAATTCGCAAAGCTACTCTACTGTCACGGATTTAGCAAGGTTACGAGGCTGATCCACGTTACGGCCCTTGTTGACGGCAATGTAGTATGCAAGCAACTGCAGCGGAATTGACGTAAGGAGCGGCGTAAGGCACTCCGATATCTCCGGGACTTCAATCGTATAGTCAACGAGTTTGGAGACGACGTCGTCTCCCTCGGTGACGATTGCGATAACGCGTCCGTTACGCGCCTTTACCTGCTGTATGTTGCTCAACGTCTTTTCGTAGACATTGTCCTTTATGGCAATCACCACCGTCGGCATCTCGTCATCGATTAGGGCTATGGTGCCGTGTTTCATCTCCGCTGCAGGGTATCCCTCGGCATGGATATAGGAGATTTCCTTGAGCTTCAGGGCGCCCTCCAATGCTGCCGGATAGTTGTATCCGCGGCCGAGATAGAGGAAATTGCGGGCATATGTGAATATCTTCGCAAGGTCCTTTATCTGTGAGTCCATCTTGAATATCTCCTTGATGAGTTTCGGAACTCGCCTGATGTCGGCGGCAACCTTCTCGAATGTAGCCTTGTCGATGGTTCCCTTCATCTGTCCGATAAGAATGGACATCATCGCAAGAACGGTGACCTGTCCTGTAAACGCCTTTGTGGAGGCAACTCCTATTTCCGGTCCTACGTGTATGTAACAACCTGAATCTGTGGCTCGCGGTATCGAAGAGCCAATGACATTGCATATGCCGAATACAAACGCCCCGCTTTTCTTTGCAAGTTCCAATGCCGCAAGCGTGTCGGCAGTCTCACCGGACTGTGACAGTGCTATGAGCACATCCTTATCGGTAACCACCGGGTTGCGGTAACGAAATTCGCTTGCATACTCGACCTCGACCGGAATACGGCAAAAGTCCTCGAACAGGTGCTTTCCGATAAGTCCGGCATGCCACGAGGTGCCGCATGCGACGATTATTATGCGGTTGGCATTCAGGAATTTCTCCTTATTGCATATCACTCCCGAAAGGACGACCTTCTTGCCGTCGCTCGTAATACGCCCGCTGATACAGTCCGCAAGGGTCTTCGGTTGTTCGAATATCTCCTTGAGCATGAAGTGCGGATAGCCGCCCTTCTCAAGCTCCTCGATGCTCATCTTGAGTTCGGTGATGTTTATCGACGTCTCCGTCTCACCCTTTATCTTGAACACATGCAGTTTCTCTCCACGGTTGATGACGGCAATCTCCCCGTCGTTGAGATATACGACCTTATTGGTGTATTCGATTATCGGAGTTGCATCCGATGCAAGGAAATACTCGTCATCCCCCACTCCTATGACGAGCGGTGAAGACTGGCGTGCGGCAATTATCTGATCAGGGTTGTCCCTGTCGATGACAGCTATGGCGTACGCACCAACAATCTGCTTCATCGCCTCCCTCACAGCATCGAAGAGAGAACAGTTGTTGGTATCCTGAATATATTCGATGAGCTGTACGACAACCTCCGTATCAGTCTCGCTCACAAAAGAATATCCATGTTTCAGCAAGGCTACCTTCAGAACGTTGTAGTTCTCTATCGTACCATTGTGAACCAAAGCAAATTTTCCGGACTGCGAGCAATGCGGATGAGCGTTGATGTCATTCGGCTCTCCATGTGTCGCCCAACGGGTATGTGCTATACCTATCTTTCCGTTCAAATCCTTGCTTTGGGCAAAATGCTCCAACGCTTCAACCTTACCCTTGGCCTTATACACGTTCAGTTCGCCGGTATTGCTTATCATTGCGACTCCGGAACTGTCATAACCTCTGTATTCCAAACGGTGAAGTCCCTGTATCAAGACTGGATATGCGTCTCTTTTACCTATATATCCGACTATTCCGCACATTTCAAATTTTGTTTTATTTGTTCAACGATAAATGAGATATCCGCCTGCCAATGCGCCAGCAGTACGCACAATTAGTGACATACGGATAAAATCGTACAAATATAATATATTACATCGAAAAAAAGCAACAAATTCCCAACTAAAATAGTACCTTTGCCAACCGAAGATTCAACAACAAAACAATTGAATAAACATGAACAAAGAGTGGAATGATGTCCGTATGTTCAACGAAAAATTCGGACATCCGGTTGCCGATCAGCCGGGCATGATAGAGAAAGGCAGGGCGTTGAGTCGTGCAAAATGGATGAACGAAGAGGTAGCGGAATTTCTGGTGGCCGACACCATCTACGACCAGGCCGACGCCATGATAGACCTCATGTATTTTGCACTCGGCACGCTTGTGGAGATGGGCCTGGAACCAGACGAACTGTTCAACATTGTGCACGACGCCAACATGGCAAAACTCTGGCCGGACGGAAAGCCTCACTACAACCCCAAGGACAACAAGGTCATCAAACCCGACACATGGGAAGATCCTGCGCCCAAGATCAAGGCATACATAGACTCCATAATAAACGATAAAAACAGCCACAGATAATGCTAGTCATACTGGAATATATCATAGTAGCCTCACTCGTAGTATATTTCTCGATAAAGGCTTCGCAATACATTGACATGCTGGACAAGACCACCGAATTATCCGGGGCATTTCTCGGCGGAGTCCTTCTGTCGGCGGTAACATCCCTTCCCGAACTCTTCACCAGCATATCAGCAACGGTTCTGCTGAACAAGCCGAGCCTCTGCATAGGCAACATCCTCGGCAGCGACCTGTTCAATCTTGCAATGCTGGCAACAGTAAGCCTCATCGCAATATCCAGTTTCCGTCGCGCTCGGATTTCCAAGGGGAACATCCTCGTAACCCTGTTCGTGATACTGATTTATGCGGTGCTCATACTCAAGTGGTTCAACATACTCGATTTCGAGATTGCCACCTTGAACATTGTCACAATCATAATCGTCCTGCTATACGCCATAGGTGTACGTTACCTCGCCGGCAATAAAAGCGAATCGGAAGAGGATGACAAGAACTCCATAACCCTCTCCACGCGCCAGATAGTCACAAGATTCACACTGGTCAGCATAGGCATCGTACTGCTCAGCGTAGTCATGACATACGTAACCGACGACCTTGCCACACAGTACAATATCGGAATGGGACTCGCCGGTGCGATATTCCTCGGCGTGGCCACATCGCTGCCGGAGGTATCGTCCACCATCGCCCTGTTCCGCATGAAGAGCTACGACATCGCCGTCGGCAATATCGTGGGAAGCAACCTCTTCAACTTCATGGTACTCTGCATTGCAGACGTGCTGAGCCTGCGAAGCGACATCTACGACTTTACCGATGTCAAGGTGCAGAACCTGCTCGTATTCGGACTGGTTGCAACCATAGTGACGCTTCCCGCCCTCAAGACGCAGAAAACCGCAATCAGGGTGCTGTGCCTGCTGGCGATAGTGGCATGCTATATGGCATTCCTGCTCGTGGAGTAGCCTGCGTATCATTTTTTTGTGATTTTGTCCCGCTCTTCTCGCCAAAATGACTATCTTTGCGAAAAGAGTAGACATGTCACATATGGATATCAGAGTCGTAATAACCGATTATCTGCGCAACAACCGCCGGCTGACTATACCTTCTTTCGGATCCTTCATCGTAAAGGGTCCGGGCGAGGTGCTTTTCTCGGAACTTCTTAAGACCGACGACGGAGTACTGCGCGGTCTTCTGGCGAAGAAGGGGCTCGGCGAGATCGAATGCGCAGGTGCCATAGACCGCTTCATTTTCGAAGTCCGGCATTCGCTATCCGCAACAGGACGCTTCGATATGGGAGAGATAGGCAGCCTCGTATCCGACCTCAACGGAAACATCCGCATGGCCGGTACGCCAACACATGCAAAGGTGCATGAGGCCGGCAAGGTTCCAGCCGACTCCTTACGCTCATCCGCACCGAAGGAAGCCGACATGCCTGCCCGAACCAACGACTCCGAAAAAAGGGATGTTGCAGCCGCGGCACAGCCGCAGGAGCAGCCGGCAACGGCGCCTTCACAGGACGCGCGACGCAACAGACGCCGCAGCCGCGGAGACGGGTTCTTCATATTCATAGCTGTGGTGGTATTGCTCGCGGCAGTGGCCGTAATCGCATACGGCTACTGGTGCTCCAGGGAAATAGACGATGAGGCAGCAATGGACGCTCTGCGCTGGCAGATTGAGCGACCCGCTCCAGAACAACAACAATAAACCCGACTGAAATGGACATTTTATCGGTAAAACAGCGATTCGGCATAATCGGCAATTCCGAACTTCTCAACCGCGCCCTCGAGGTGGCGGTAAGGGTTGCACCGACCGACCTTTCGGTACTCGTAACGGGCGAGAGCGGCGTCGGCAAGGAGTTTTTCCCGCAGGTAATACACGCCTATTCGGCCCGCAAGCACAACAAGTATGTAGCCGTAAACTGCGGTGCCATACCGGATGGAACCATAGATTCCGAACTGTTCGGGCATGAAAAGGGCTCGTTCACCGGTGCAATAGATTCCCGCAAGGGATATTTCGAGGAGGCCGACGGCGGCACCATATTTCTCGACGAGGTCGGCGAACTGCCGCTTTCGACACAGGTGCGCCTGCTGCGCGTACTCCAGACAGGAGAGTTCATGCGTGTAGGCTCCGCAAAGGTCCAGAAGACAAACGTCAGGGTCGTGGCCGCGACCAATGCCGACCTGATGAAGGCCATAACCGAAGGACGCTTCCGCGAGGACCTCTACTACAGGCTCAACACAGTTCCGATCGCCGTTCCTGCCCTGCGCGAACGGCCGGAGGACATATACATCCTGTTCCGCAAATTCGCAAGCGACGTGGCGGTACAGTACCGCATGCCGGCGATAACGCTCGACGCGGCGGCGCGCCAGATGCTCGAAGGGTATTATTGGCGCGGAAACATACGGCAACTGAAAAACGTTGCGGAGCAGATATCGGCCGTTGAGGAGTCGCGCACCATAACACCCGAGATATTGGCCAAATATCTGCCCGACCAGCGGGTGGAATCCTCGCCGAGCATTATGAACCAGTCGAAGGCAGAGGAGATGAACTCCGAACGCGAACTGCTCTACAAGGTACTGTTTGACATGCGCAGCGATATCAACGACTTGAAGCGCATGGTAAGTGACATGCACGGAGAGTTCACGCGACACATGGTAGGTACGGAACGCAAGGACATTGCGGGTCTGCTGCCGAGCAAGGCAACCGCACAGGAGCCGGAGATATACGCCGAAAGCGAGGAGGTCGTGGACGAGCCGGCACACGAGATGAGCAAGGCCGACATGCAGCGCGAACTCATCGTAAGGGCTTTGCGGAAACACGGAGGCAGCCGACGTGCCGCCGCCGCGGAGCTGTTCATGTCGGAGCGTACGCTCTACAGGAAGATAAAGGAACTCGGAATCAAGGATTGACGATATTATGGTTATAATAAGAAGATTGTTCATGGCCATTGCGGCCGCAGCGCTGCTCACCGGATGCAAGGTGACATACTCCCTTTCGGGAGCATCGATTCCGGCCGAGGCGAAGACGTTCAGCGTTGCCTATTTCCCGAACAACGCCCCCATGGTGGCACCTATACTGAGTTCGACCCTTACCGACGAACTCACACAGAAGTTTGCCTCACAGACGCGTCTGGTGCAGGTCCCGGAGGGCGGAGACTTTGCCTTCGAGGGTGAAATCGTGGGATACACCTCGACAACCTCGTCCGTATCGAGCGGCGACTATGCATTGCAGAACCGACTGACGATTACCGTCAAGGTCAAGTTCACCAATGCCATCGACGACAAGATGTCGTTCAACAGGACATTCTCCGCATATTCCGACTACGACTCCACAAGGCTTCTCACGGAGGTCGAGGGAGAACTCATCACGGAAATCGTATCGCAGCTCGTGACCGACATATTCCAGGCGGCTGCATCCAACTGGTAAAGCCTCATGAACAACTTCCAGAGATACATACGCTACGGAGAAGAGGAGGGGGCACCCTCCGCAGAGGCAGTCGGCGCACTCGTCGACAAATATCCGTGGTTTACAGTCGCGCGTGAAGTTGCAGAACACCTGTCCGGGGCCGGAGACCCGATACAGATGCTCTTGAGGCAGAACCGCGGTCTCTCTTCGCTCCACCGTCCGCATATCGACACGGAACTGCTCACGGAGGTGACCGAAGGCGAGATCATAGACCGTTTCCTCAGGATGGACGACTACCGCATAGTTGCAGACGAGGGCGGCAGCGACGACACGGAGATAAAGACTGAGGCCGATATCGACGGCGACGACGATATCGTATCGGAGGAGCTGGCCGAAGTTTACGCCGCGCAGGGACTGAAAGAGGAAGCCATTGAAATATATCGCAAATTAAGTTTGCGAAATACGGAAAAAAGTGTTTACTTTGCCGAGAAAATCGAAAAACTTGCGAACAATAATTAAAACGAACAGATAATATGTTATACACGTTTTGCATCGTACTGATTCTCATCGCGAGCGTTCTTCTGGTACTTGCCGTGCTCGTACAGAATCCGAAAAGCGGCATGGCAGCCAACTTCGGCGTCTCCAACCAGGTAATAGGCGTACGCCAGACCGCAGACTTTCTTGAGAAGTTCACATGGGGAATGGCCATAACCATTTTGGTTCTCAGCCTTCTTGCAACGCTGGCCATGGACAGCCATATCGCATCCGCAAACGACTCTTCGGCATCGAATGACGCCAAGGCGCTCATCGAGATGAGTGCAAGCGAGCAGCCGGCAATGCCGCAGGCGGAGATTCCTGCAGCAGAGGAGGCAGCTCCGGCAGAGGAGGCTCCGGCACAGAAGTAACGGAACATACGGAATATCGACGGCCGCACGTGTGCGGCCGTTTTTTTTATCCCCCCCGCCGCAGGACAAAAAAGACGGGACACGTACAGATACAAAAAAGGCCGCGACAAACATCGCGGCCATGAAATATGTATCCGTCGTTATTTGAACGGCGAATCCGGCTCCTTCGACATCACGAGATAGAACATCTTGTCGAGGAATCCCGGTGCGAACTTCTTTACGAAGTGTGTTGCACGACCCTCGATCTCCATCAGGCACAGACGCTTGCGCTTGGCAATACCCTTTGCCACAATCTTCGCCACCTGCTCTCCCGTCATCATGTGGCCCTCGTCGCGAGGCGTCGAGCCCTGCTGCGAGCCGTCGGCCACAAGCGCGGAGAAGCGTACGTTGGAGGCCGTGAAGCCCGGGCAGGCCACCATTACGTGAAGTCCCTTCTTGAGGTTCTCGATACGTACCGTCTCGAGGAATCCCGTCATCGCAAACTTGGATGCGGAGTATCCGGTACGCCCCGGAAGTCCGTGCAGTCCGGCGACGGATGATATTCCGACAAGCGACCCTTTCGATTTCTGCAGGTAAGGCAGAGCATACTTGGTGCAATATACCGTACCCCAGAAGTTCACGTCCATCAGACGGTGCAGAACGCTCAAGTCGACATCGTCGAAGAGTGCTCGCATGGATATGCCGGCATTGCAGATGAGTATGTCCACCCCGCCGAAGGCATCGACGGCTTTGTCTACAAGTTGCTTGCAATCCTCCGGTTTCGTCACATCCGTGACGCAATACACGACCTCGCCGCCCTCCTCCCGGAGCTGCTCGGCCAGATCGTGCAGTTTCTGTCCGCTGCGGGCCCCAAGCACAAGCCTGGCACCCATCTTCGAATAGACCTTGGCCATCGCCTCCCCTATTCCGGACGAGGCTCCAGTTATGATGACTGTTTTACCTTTCAATGCGTTTTTCATATGCTGTTCAAATTTCAACTTTCAGACCGTCGTATGCGAACATCACGCCATCGGGCAACCTACGCTGCGCCTGCTCGTGCAACCCCACATCATGCGACATATGGGTCAGATATGCCATCCGCGGTTTCACACGGCCTATCAATTCCAGAGCATCACCCACAGAAAAATGTGAATCATGCGGCGTGAACCGCAGGGCGTTGACCACGAGGATGTCGAGCCCCGCCAGTTTTCGTTCCTCGCTCTCGTCAATGTGCTTGAAATCGGTCAGGTATGCGAGTTTCCCTATTCTGTATCCCGTGACCTCGAATACGGAATGGGTGCCGGAAACCGGTACGATTTCCACACCATCCACCGTAAACGGACGTGATACATCTATCTCATGTAGCTCTATATATGGAACCCCACGGTAGCGCTCCTCCGAAAAGGCATAGTCGTAATCCTTGCGGACACATGCGGCAGTATCGGGCGAGGCGTATATGTGTACAGGGTGTATCGTCGGGTAATCCACAAAATTAAGCGCACGGACATCGTCTATGCCGCCCGTATGGTCCTTATGCTTGTGGGTCAGCAGAATCGCCGTTACGTGGCTGACATCCTCGCGCAACATCTGCTGTCTGAAATCAGGGCCTGCATCGATTATGAAACGACGGCCATCGCACTCCACCATGGCCGACGTACGCAATCTTGCATCGCGCGGGTCCGAAGAGCGGCATACCGGGCACCGGCAGCCTATGACGGGGACACCCTGCGATGTTCCCGTACCGAGAAACGTAAGCGTCATTCGACAAGACATTGCAAAAACGAAGCTGCGTACGATACATCTCATCGCACATCGTACAAAGATACTATTTTTTGGAAATTAAATATTAAAGTCTTACTTTTGTATGCGAATTATTCATAAAATAAATTATGGCATACAAAATTTCAGACTCGTGCGTTGCTTGCGGAACATGCATCGACGAGTGCCCTGTCGAGGCCATCTCGGCTGGTGATATCTATGTAATCGACCCTGACAAGTGCATCGAATGCGGCGCATGCGCCGGCGTTTGCCCTTCGGAGGCGATACACCTTTAATACCTGTAGGTCACAGGCAAAAAAATCGGCCGTTCCTCACGTGGAACGGCCGATTTTCATTCTCTGTATCAAGCCCGTCACTCCTGATAGAGCAGGTATTTGCGCCGCAACTCCTTGAAAGATTCCACGTCGCTTTTCCAGCAGGCCCTGATTTCATCGGCAGAAGCGCCGTCGACAATCATGCGGCGCACATAATCAGTCCCCACGAGTTTTTCGAAGAACGGTGTGAAGAACTTCTCGCCGATACCCATCTTTCCGTAGGCATCGATTATGTATTCGAGATTGAATCCACCGGATATTGCCTCGTCATCCGGCACCGAACGCAAATCCACGCCCCAGCACTCCCTGTCCATGAGCGGCGGAGTTTTCGCGCCAGGAACCGAGCGCGGTGTGAACGAGAAGGAACAACCCTTCATATCCGGATGGCCGTAGACCTCGAACGGAAAGTCGGTCCCGCGGCCGAGCGAGCAGACCGTACCCTCGAACAGGCACGTCGACGGATAGAGGTAAATCGCGTGCTGCGAGCGCAGGTTGGGAGACGGAGCAACCGGAAGCACATAACGCGTCGAATGGGTGTAACCGCTGCACGGCACCACCTTCAGACCGGGACATTTTACCCAACCCTCGCCTACTGCCATAAGCGCCAGCTCCCCGACGGTCATGCCGTGTACAACCGGAATCGGCAACATACCGACTCCCGAACGGAATCTCATGTCCAGCAACGGGCCATCGACATACATGCCGTTGGGATTCGGACGGTCGAGGACTATCACCCGATGCCCGTAGTCGGCACACATGGCCATGACCTTCAGCATCGTGATATGGTATGTATAGAATCGCAGTCCGACATCCTGCAAATCGATGAGCATCACATCAAACGACCGCATCTGTTCATCCGACAGGCGATACGTACCGGAACGATAGAGCGACCACACGGGAATACCCGTAACCGCATCGACCGAATCCCCCACCTTTTCGCCGGCATCGGCCGTACCGCGGAATCCGTGTTCCGGAGACACTATTCCGACAAGGTTCACACCCGACCGCACAAGCATGTCGACAAGGTGTTCGCCATTCACAAGAGAGGTGTGGTTTGCAAGTACGGCCACACGCTGGCCCTCAAGATCTGGCAGCCACATCTCCGTACGTTCCGCCCCGACACGTATTCCGGCATGCGCCGAACCGGTCGCGAGCAATGCGGCGGCAACAAGCGCCACAAAATTCCCGATAATACTGCACTTCATCATTCTACTGCGGTCATTTGCCTCCGAACTCCATAAGATATGCCTTTATGAAACCGTCGATGTCTCCGTCCATGACTGCATCGACATTGGAGGTCTGGTAATTGGTGCGGTGGTCCTTGACGCGGCGGTCATCGAATACGTACGAGCGTATCTGCGAACCCCACTCTATGCGCTTCTTCTCGGCCTCTATCGCCTGCTGCGTGGCCATGCGCTTGTCGAGTTCGTGCTGGTAGAGCTTCGAACGGAGTATGCGCATCGCATTCTCCTTGTTCATCAGCTGCGAACGCGTCTCCTGGTTCTCGATGACATAGCTTATCTCCTCACCTGTATCCTCGTCGCGGAACTTGTATCGCAGACGCGCCGCCGTTTCCACCTTGTTGACATTCTGCCCGCCGGCACCGCTCGAGCGGAAGGTCTCCCACACGACATTGGCCGGATTCACTACAACCTCTATCGTGTCGTCCACGGCCGGAGTGACGGCAACCGACGCGAACGTGGTCTGCCGCTTGTTGTTTGCGTTGAACGGCGACAGCCGGACGAGACGGTGAACACCGTTCTCGCTCTTGAGATAACCGTATGCGTATTCGCCCTCGAACTCCATGGTGCACGATTTCACGCCCACCTCGTCCCCGGCCTGGTAGTCGAGCATCTTGACCTTGTAG
Organism: uncultured Alistipes sp.; assembly: GCA_944322005.1. Lineage (GTDB taxonomy): Bacteria > Bacteroidota > Bacteroidia > Bacteroidales > Rikenellaceae > Alistipes. The sequence goes on along the minus strand of CALUNL010000001.1, from coordinate 241,698 downwards.
CCGTGGCGTTCACCCCAGCGCACATACATGCGCATGAGCATCGACGCCCAGTCGAGAGCCTCCGTGCCGCCGGCGCCCGCATTTATATCGACGATGGCGCCGAGACGGTCCTCGTCACCGCGCAGCATGTTGCGCAGTTCCAGTGCCTCGATGAGCGAAACGCACTCCGCGTAAAGCGAATCGCACTCCTGCTCGGTCGCAATACCCTCCTTTATGAAGTCGGGCATCAGGACGAGCTCCTCGGTATGTTTGCAAATATTGTCGAAATCCGTAATCCAGCTCTTGATCGACGCCACCTTGCGCAACTGCGCCTCGGCCTTGTCCGGAGCGGACCAGAAATCCGGTTCGAGAGTCTTCTCCTCTTCGTTCTGAAGTTCTATGCGCTTACGGTCGATGTCAAAGATACCTCCCCAACGCATCCTGGCGTCTTATAACCTCTCTAATCTGTTCTGCCTGTACCATTTTTCAACCTTTGTATTTTAACGTTCGATAAACTTCTCGAAAAATTTCCACAGCACCACGCCTCCGCATACGGCAACATTGAGCGAATGTTTCGTGCCCGCCTGCGGCACCTCTATCGCCGAATCGCACATGTCGACGGCCTGCTGCCCCACGCCGAGCACCTCGTTCCCGAATACGAGGGCATACCTGCACGAAGGATCAGGCCGCAGCTCATCGAGCGAGACCGACCCCTCGACCTGTTCCACGGCCACGATGCGGTAACCCTCGTCATGCAAGCGGACAAGGCACTCTTCCGTCGTCGGGTAATGCTCCCAGGCAACGGAGAACTCCGCACCGAGCGAGCTCTTGTGTATCTCGCGCGACGGCGGCACGGCCGTAATGCCGCAGAGGCATATCTTCGTGACGGCGAAAGCGTCGCCTGTACGGAAAAATGCCCCGACATTCTGCGCCGAGCGCACGTTGTCGAGCACCACCGCCACCGGCATCTTCTCCATGTGCGAAAACTCCTCCACGGTGGGACGTCCGAGTTCGGCGTTGGTTATTTTTCTCATCGCTTTCCGTGATATTTAGTGCAAAATTAAAACAATTAAAAAATATTTTGCTACTTTTGAACGATATTTTGCTCCGTATGTACAAAATGTGCAGGAAATTCTGTCTGACCGTATTGTTGGCCGCCCTCGCATCCCTTGCAGCCGATGCGCAGGAGCTGCTTTTCAACGGTGAAATCTCCACGCACTTCGACAACACCGAATATGCGGGCAGCGATTGCGGAACCTCACGCACGATATTCGCCGTCAGGGTATTGCCGTCGCTCGAATACCGGTGGAACGACCGCCATTCGGTGGTTCTCGGCGCATCGGCCCTCAAGGACTTCGGTTCAAAACGGTTCATCGACCGCGCCGACCTTGTGGCATATTACGGCTTCGAGAACGGAAAGTTCGGGGCCAACGCCGGAATATTCGAACGCTCGCATCTCGTGGGGCGATATTCAAGGGCCTTTTTCAGCGACTCGACGCTGATATACAACAACCTCATACGCGGTGTAGCCATGCGCTATACCGGCAAAAAGGCATTCACTGAACTGGCCGTCGACTGGGAAGGAATGTATTCGGTCGACGTACGCGAACAGTTCCGCGTATTGTTTGCCGCGGGAGGCACATTCCTCAAGCAGCACATGGACGCCGGAGTTTCGATGTCGATACAGCACTATGCCAACAAGTCGACATTCGAGGGCAACGTGGTCGACAACGTCCTCATAAATCCATACATCCGCGGACGCTTCACGGCGCTCTTCGATTTCGAGATCGGGCTCGGATACCTGCAGACCATGCAGCGCGACCGTCAGACCGGCGAGGGATGGAAGGCCCCGATGGGAGGCGAGTTCAATTTCAGAATGTCCATATGGGGCATATTCCTGAGCAACGACCTCTATTACGGCAAAAACCTGATGCCGTTCTACCACAGCACGGGTAAGGACGGGCTCGAGTATGCCGACGGGCTATATGCCGGTGACCCGTTCTACGGGACATTGCACAATATATACAACCGCACCGGAATCGGCTACGAGCGTTCGTTCTGCAACGACAGTATCAGTGTCCGCGCGGAGATGGTGCTCCAGTACAACGGACAGAAGATGTACTGCCAACAGCTGATAGGCGTATCGGCCAGAATAAACCCGACGCTTTATGACCGGTCGAAGCACCGGAAAAGAGATATTGAATAAACAACATTTGCGAACAAGAATATGAATACGGAGACCAACGAGATCAAAGAGAAATCACCGAACTTCCTTGAAGAAATCATAGAAGAATCCATCGCCAAGGGCGAAACGAGGGTGCAGACCCGCTTCCCGCCAGAACCGAACGGATATCTCCACATAGGACACGCCAAGAGCATATGCATCAATTTCGGGATCGCCAAGAAGTACGGAGGCAAGTGCAACCTGCGTTTCGACGATACGAACCCCGTGAAGGAGGATGTCGAATACGTGGACTCCATCAAGCGCGACATCAAGTGGCTCGGTTTCGACTGGGCGCTCGAACGCTATGCGTCGGACTACTTCGACCAGCTCTACGAATGGGCGCTGGAACTTATAAAGAAGGGGCTTGCATATGTCGACGACCAGACGCAGGAGCAGATCCGCGAGAACCGCGGCACGGTATCCGAGCCGGGCAAAAACTCGCCGTGGCGCGACCGCTCCGTCGAGGAGAACCTCGACCTCTTCGTAAGGATGAAGAACGGGGAGTTCCCGGACGGTTCGAAGGTGCTGCGCGCCAAAATCGACATGGCTCACCCGAACATGCTCTTCCGCGACCCGATCATGTACCGCATAATCCACGCCGAACATCACCGCACGGGCAACAAATGGTGCATATACCCGATGTACGACTATGCGCACGGACAGTGCGACTCCATAGAGAAGATAACGCACTCCATATGCACGCTCGAATTCGACGTGCACCGTCCGCTGTATGACTGGTTCATACAGGCTCTCGACATATACCCGTCGCACCAGTACGAGTTCGCCCGCCTGAACCTCACCTATACGATGATGTCGAAGCGCAACCTGCTCAAGCTCGTGAAGGAGGGTGCCGTAATGGGATGGGACGACCCGCGCATGCCGACCATATGCGCACTCCGCCGCAAGGGTTACACGCCGGCGTCGGTGCGCGCCTTCGCCGAGATGGTCGGAGTGGCCAAGCGCGACAACGTGATAGACCTCGGCAAGCTCGAGTTCTGCGTGCGCGAGGACCTCAACAAGGTAGCCGAGAGGCGCATGGCGGTCCTCAACCCGCTCAAGGTCGTAATAACCAACTGGGAGGATGGAAAGGTCGAGATGCGCGAGGCGGTTAACAATCCGGAGGATGCTTCGGCCGGAACCCGCAAGGTGCCGTTCTCGAAGGTTCTCTACATCGAGCGCGACGACTTCATGGAGGTGCCGCCGAAGAAGTATTTCCGGTTGAGCCCGGGCGCCGAGGTGCGTCTGCGCTACTCGTACCTCATAAAGTGCGAGGAGGTGGTAAAGGACAACGAAGGCAATATCGTCGAACTCCGCTGCACCTATGACCCGCAGTCGGGCGACGGCTCGTCAAGCGACGGACGCCGTGTGAAGGGCGTTATCCACTGGGTATCGGCCGAGCACGCTGTAAAGGCCGAAATCCGCCTGTTCGACACACTCTTCCGCACGGAGGACCCGAACGACACCTCGGAGGGACAGACCTCGTGGGAGGACAACCTCAACCCGAACTCGCTCATTGTAACGGAGGGATACCTCGAGCCTTCGCTCAAGGATGCCCCTGTCGGCCGCACATACCAGTTCGAGCGCGTGGGATACTTCTGCCCGGACACCGACTCCACCCCGGAACACCTCGTGTTCAACCGCACGGTTACGCTGAAGGACTCGTGGGCAAAGATCAACAAATAATAGGCATTTTCGGATCTGTGACCGCCGGGTGGTACATCTGCCCGGCGGTCGCCGTATCCGGAGTTTCACAACAGGAAGCAATAGGGAACAACAGAAAACAGCAAATCCGACCATACCCGCATTTTTCATATATTTGCAGAAAAACAGCAATGCAATGAAATTCCGCACAGAGATAACACCGCATCCGTTGCGTGAGAGCATCGGCTACTCCTCGCGGATATTCGCCATGGGGTCATGCTTCGCAGAAAACATCTCCGAACGGCTGCAAAGGGCCAAATTCCGGGTCGTGTCCAACCCCACCGGCATAATGTTCAATCCGGCATCGATCGCCGCCTCGCTGGAGAGGTTCGCCGAAGGAAGGCCGTATGCCGCCGAAGAGTTCACGCATGCCGACGGACGCTGGTTCTCGTTCGACGCACACACGTCTCTGTCGGGGAAAACGGCCGAGGAGGCGCTCGCAAAGATGAACTGTGCGGTACAGGCAGGACACGAAGCGCTTGAAAGGGCCGACTGGGTTATACTGACGTTCGGGACGTCATGGATATACGAGCTCAATGCGACTGGTCGTGTCGTGGCCAACTGCCACAAACGCCCGCAGTCGCACTTCACCCGCCGCAGGTTATCCGCCGACGAAATCGTCGGGATGTACGACCGCCTCATGACGGGGCTTCTGAGAGAAAAAAACGTAATATTCACCGTAAGTCCCGTAAGGCATGTAGGCGACGGGCTGGAGGGGAACTCCGTAAGCAAGGCTGTGTTGAGGGTTGCCGTAGACAAAATCGTCGGCCGCCACGACAACGCTTTCTATTTCCCATCATACGAAATCGTTAACGATGACCTGCGCGACTACAGGTTTTACGACCGCGACCTCGTACACCCGAATTCACAGGCAATAGACTATATCTGGGAGATTTTCTCTGCCACGGCGCTATCCGACGGGGCAAGGGAGCTCCTTCCCCGTGTGGAGCGAATCGTCGCGGCAGCAGCCCACCGCCCGTTCAATCCCGATTCGGAGGAGTACGCCGCCTTCTGCCGGAAGATGTCGGAAGCAGCCGGAGCGATGAAGGAGATCGATTTTTCGGAGGAGCTCAACTTTTTCGGACGCTTTTGCAAATAAATTATGTAAATTTGCGCGCACTTTAAAAAGTCACCGTACATGACAATCAGACCGCTAATAATACTTGCCCTTTCGCTTGCATGCGTAACCGCACATGCGGAGCGCCCGCGCATAGCCGTAAACATCGTAGTAAGTTCCATGCGCGCATCGGACCTCGACCGCTACGGTGAACGGTTCGGCGAAGGTGGGTTCCGCAGACTGCTGGACTCGGGCATCGTATTCACCGACTGCCGCCTCGACTACATGCCGACGACAACGGCCGCAGGTGCCGCATCAATCTCCACCGGTACGCTGCCTGCCATACACGGGGCCGTATCCGAAAGGTGGTTCAACCGCAACACCGGAAAACCGGTATCCCTGTATATAGGCGACCGCACCATGCGTGAGGAGTTCGGCATGGAGGCCGACTGCATATCGTCCGTATACGAATGTTCGAGACTCGGGGCACAAACCCTGTCCGAGGCAGCCGTATCCTGCAATGCGGATTCGAAGGCCGTTACCATAGCTCTCGATGCGGAATCGGCAATTCTCACGGCCGGAAGCGGAGGCGAATGCTACTGGATAGACGACAAGGGCGACTGGAGTTCGGCCGACTGCTACATGAAAACGCTCCCTTACTGGGTGCGTTCATACAACGAAACGGGATTCAACCGCGTATTCACATCCGGGACATGGTACGGCAAGTACACCCGCAACAGATATCTCAACACCCGTTCGACCGACATTACGGTTTACGACGCGAGCACCCGTGTCAAGCCGTCGAAGGGGGCCGAACCCGATATCGTACAGGCGCTCTCCTTCACCCCGGCCGGCAACATCGCCACGCTCGAGTTCGCCAAGAAGGCACTCGGTACGATGCTGCCCATACGCGGACAGGGTTGCCGCATATTGAACATATACATCGACGCCTCACGCAACATAGCCGAAAAATACGGGCCGGAATCCATCGAGTACGAAGACATGCTCTACTGCCTTGACGCCGCATTGGAGGATTTTCTGACATACCTTTATGCACAGGCAGAATCGACGTCCGACGTGGTTGTCACTCTTACGTCCGACCACGGAACAAGTCCGTCGTTCGACATTACCGGGGAACCCGAAGACAGATTCAACGTCAGACAGTTCGAGGTCATCGTGAACGCCTTCCTGAGCGCACGTCACGGACAGGACAAATGGGTTCTCGGGTATAACGACAACTCGCTATACCTCGACCATGACGTAATCTTCAACCGGAAACAGTCGCTCGAGGAGATTCGCACGGAGGTTGCAACGTTCGTCCTGCAGTTCCGCGGGGTGACACACGCCGTATCGGCCACGGCGATGCAGAACGGCTGCTGCGGCAATCCCGTGACGCGGCGCATGCAGAACGGATTCTATCCGCGACGCTCGGGGGACGTAGTCATATGCCTTGCTCCGGACAGGATAGAGGAGCGCGAAGACAAGGTCTCGATGTCGGGTTCGCCGTACAATTACGACAGCCGTATTCCGTTGATTATATACGGAGGCGGAGCGAAACCAGTTCGCACGGACCGCAGGATTGACATAACATCGCTCGCTCCGACCGTGGCGCACATGCTCGGTATCTGCTGCCCGTCGGCCTCCGACGCAGAAATACTGGAAGAAACAAAACGTTAGCGAAGATATGAAAGACAAGATTCAGGATGAAATCATCGAGGAGTTCTCAATCTTCGACGACTGGCTCGACAAGTACGACTACCTTATCGGCCTGAGCGACTCGCTGCCGCAGATAGACCCGGCGCACCGCACCGACGACTACATAATAGAGGGCTGCCAGTCGAGAGTCTGGGTCGACGCCCGGCTCGAAGACGGCAAGGTATATTACTCGGCAGACAGCGACGCCATAATAGTCAAGGGGCTCATAGCCCTGCTGATACGCGTAATGAACGGCCGCACGCCGCAGGAGATAGTGGACCTCGACCTCTATTTCATGGATGCCATAGGTCTCAGGGAGAACCTATCGCCGACCCGCGGCAACGGTCTCATGTCAACAATAAGGCAGATGCGCATGTATGCGCTGGCATTTTCTGGAAAGGAGCAGCAATGACACCGGAAGAGATACTGAAAGTAGAAAAGGACATTGTCCTTACACTCAAAAACATATATGACCCGGAGATCCCGGTCAACATCTACGACCTCGGTCTGATCTACAACATCGATTACGACCCGTCGGGAGAGGTGACGATACAGATGACGCTCACGGCGCCGAACTGTCCGGTTGCGGACCAGTTGGTGGAGGATGTGAACATGCAGGTGGGGAAGGTCGAAGGCGTGAAGAAGGTGAACGTCATACTCGTATTCGAGCCGGCGTGGGACAAGAGCATGATGTCGGAGGAGGCTCTGCTCGAACTCGGTCTGTTCTGAAACGGATGAAAAGGGACGCAAACCGAATATTGAAAAACCTGCAGGCCGGGGCATCGTCTCAAGCCTGTGCCGAATACCTGTGTTCGCTCGACGGCATACACCGCAGCGAGATATTCGCCGATGCGGGATACGACCGTCTCGTGCGCAAATACCGCAAGATCCGCGAAATATACCTCGACTCCGGCGAGAACTGGAACCAGACCTTCTACATGATGCTGTTCCGCGCAATGGACGTGACGGGCAACCGCGGAGCCTACGAGCACATAGCAAAAACCGTAAACTACGGCATCATCCTGCGGGAACAGCAATCCCCGAAATCGGTCGAGGCGCTGCTTCTCGGCACATCGGGACTGCTGGCGATCTACCGCGACGACGAATACATCCTGTCGCTGAAGAGCGAATTCTTCTATCTGGCCCGCAAGTACGGCATAACTCCGATGCGGGCGTCCGCATGGCAAATCCGCGAGATACGGCCCTATAACCATCCGGTGCTCCGCCTTGCGCAGATAGCCGCATTTCTCTCGCAGAAGGATTTCGTGATGAACTCGCTGCTGGAGTGCCGCAAGCCGTCGGATGTCGAGAAACTCTTCGGCGTGGAGGCCTCTCCGTACTGGGTTTCGCACTTCATTCCGGCCGAACTTACGAAGGATGTTCCGAAGCGTATCGGCCGCGAAAAGAGCCATCTGCTCGGCATAAACCTCGTGGCACCGCTCCAATACGCATACGGCAGCTATCTCGACAACGAGACACTGCGCGCCAGGGCCATGTCCCTGCTCGAAGCCATACCGCCGGAACGCAACCGCTTCCTGAACCGGTGGTACGACTGCGGAGTAAAGGTGCAGAATGCGTTCGAAAGCCAGGCGCTGTTGCAGCTGTCGACCGAGTATTGCCTCCGGCAGAGATGCTCGGAATGCCCCATAGGCATGAGAATCGTACAGAGTGTCTCCGAAACGGAATAAAATTGGCTCCGCAAGGCGGCATATTTTGTATTTTAGCATACAAATCACTATCTTTGGCGCGTTATTTATAGAACCACACAAAAACAATCTGATTTATGGACATACTTACCGGTTTGATCAAACTCCTGTTCGGGTCCAAGGCCGACAAGGACCGCAAGGAGGTTGAACCATATCTGAACAAAATCAAGGAGATATACCCTTCCATCAAGGCTCTGTCGAACGATGAACTGCGTGCACACAGCGCAGCTCTGCGCAAGCGCATAGCCGACTTCATCGCCGAGGACGAGGCTTCGATCGTCGAGCAGAAGAAACGTCTCGAATCCGCAGACATATCGATATCGGAGAAGGAGAAGATTTCGAAGAACATAGACACGACCGAGAAGCGTATCGACGAGAAAATCGAGAAGATACTCGACGAGATCCTTCCGGAGGCATTCGCCATAATGAAGGACACGGCCCGCCGTTTTGCCGAAAACGACACAGTTGTCGTAACGGCCAACGACTTCGACCGCAACCTCGCGGCCACCAAGGACTTCGTGAAAATCGAGGGCGACAAGGCCGTATACGCCAACCACTGGATGGCCGGAGGCAACGACGTGAAGTGGGACATGGTCCACTACGACGTACAGCTCTTCGGCGGCGTCGTGCTGCACAAGGGCAAGATCGCCGAGATGGCGACGGGTGAAGGAAAGACCCTCGTGGCTACCCTTCCGGTGTTCCTCAATGCGCTTGCCGGCAAGGGTGTGCACATGGTGACCGTCAACGACTACCTCGCACGCCGAGACTCGGAGTGGATGGGCCCGATGTACGAGTTCCACGGACTCTCGGTGGACTGTATCGACGTCCACCAGCCGAACTCCGAGGCACGCCGCAAGGCATACATGGCCGACATCACGTTCGGAACCAACAACGAATACGGTTTCGACTACCTGCGAGACAACATGGCCTCCTCGCCGAAGGACCTCGTACAGCGCAAGCACCACTATGCGATAGTCGACGAGGTGGACTCCGTGCTCATCGACGACGCACGTACGCCTCTCATCATATCCGGCCCGGTGCCGAAGGGTGACGACCAGCTCTTCGAGCAGTACCGCCCGTCAATCGAGCACCTGTACGGCCTGCAGCGCGACCTGGTGACGAATCTCGTCGCCGAATCGAGAAAGCTCGCCTCGGAGGGTCAGATGGAGAAGGCCGGAATACTGATGTACCGCGCCTACAAGGGTCTGCCGAAGTACAAGCCGCTCATCAAGTTCCTCTCCGAGCAGGGAATCAAGGTCCAGATGCAGAAGACCGAGAACATCTACATGGCCGACAACAACCGCCGCATGCCGGAGATTACGGACGACCTCTACTTCGTCATCGACGAGAAGCTCAACTCGGTCGAGCTGACCGACAAGGGACACGAGGTGCTGTCGCGCTACTTCAACGAGGACGGATTCTTCGTGCTGCCGGACATCGGCGCCGAGATAGCCGACCTCGAGAAGGAGGAGATGCCTATAGAGGAGAAGGCACGCCGCAAGGATGAACTCATCAGCGAATACTCGCTCAAGTCGGAGCGCGTACACACCGTACACCAGCTTCTGAAGGCATACGCGATGTTCGAAAAGGATGTCGAGTATGTGGTGATGGACAACAAGGTCAAGATCGTCGACGAGCAGACGGGCCGTATACTCGAAGGCCGCCGCTACTCCGACGGACTGCACCAGGCAATCGAGGCCAAGGAGCGCGTGAAGGTCGAGGCCGCCACGCAGACCTTCGCCACCATAACGCTCCAGAACTACTTCCGAATGTACCACAAGCTTGCCGGTATGACCGGTACGGCCGAAACGGAGGCTTCGGAGTTCTGGAACATATACAAGCTCGATGTTGTCGTCATCCCGACCAACAGGCCGGTAATCCGCGAAGACCGCGACGACATAATCTACAAGACCAAGCGCGAGAAGTACAATGCCGTAATCGAGGAGATTACCAATCTCGTGAAGCAGGGGCGTCCGGTGCTTGTCGGAACCACATCCGTCGAGATATCGGAGCTGCTCAGCCGAATGCTCAAGATCCGCGGCATAAAGCACAACGTCCTCAACGCAAAGCAGCACCAGCTCGAGGCGCAGATTGTGGCCGAGGCCGGACGCGCCGGTCAGGTGACCATCGCCACCAACATGGCGGGACGTGGTACCGACATCAAGCTCACGCAGGAGGTGAAGGATGCCGGAGGTCTGGCGATAATCGGCACCGAACGCCACGAGAGCCGCCGTGTGGACCGCCAGCTGCGCGGACGTGCCGGACGTCAGGGAGACCCGGGTTCGTCGCAGTTCTACGTATCGTTCGAGGATGACCTTCTGCGTCTGTTCGGTTCGGAGCGCATAGCATCGATGATGGACCGCATGGGCATACAGGAGGGAGAGTCCATACAGGCGAAGATGATGTCGAAGGCCGTGGAACGCGCCCAGCGCAAGGTCGAGGAGAACAACTTCGGAATACGAAAGCGACTGCTCGAATATGATGACGTGATGAACTCGCAGCGCGAGGTTATCTATACGCGCCGCCGCCACGCGCTCTATGGTGAGAGAATCGAAATCGACCTCAACAACATAATGTACGACTACGCCGAGGCGTTCCTCAACGAGCACGAGGGTTACGACTTTGAGGAGTTCAGCTTCGAACTCATACGCGAAGTGGGCGTACAGCCTTCGTTCGACCAGCAGACGTTCGACAGCGTAAAGCGCAACGAGCTCGTAGAACTGATGGTCAAGGATCTGCAGGCCGCATACGACCGCCGCGCCAAGGCTGTTGCCGATACGGTAAGGCCGGTTATGGAGCGCATATACGAGGACCGCAAGGACCAGATGGAGGGCAACATATACTTCCCTCTGACGAACGGCCACCTCGGATACAACATTCCGGTAAGCCTGCAGAAGTGCAAGGACACCGACGGAGCCGAGATATACAGGATGTTCTCGAAGGTTGTAATGTTCACCACAATCGACGACGCATGGCGCGAGCACCTGCGCGAGATGGACGACCTGCGGCAGAGCGTGCAGAACGCGTCGTACGAGCAGAAGGATCCGCTTCTGATATACAAGTTCGAGTCGTTCAACCTCTTCTCGAAGATGCTCGAAAAGGTGAACCGCGACGTGCTTGCCATTCTGAACAAATCGTACATCCCGGTAAAGGAGCAGAATGCCGAATCGATACAGAAGGCCCGCCAGCAGCGTGCGAAGGTCGACGTGAACCGTCTCCAGGCCTCCCGCATGGCAGCGGCTGCCGCAGCCGGACAGACGGACAAGAGCAAGCCTGCACCGATGCACGTGGAGAAGAAGGTCGGCCGCAATGACCCGTGCCCTTGCGGAAGCGGCAAGAAATACAAGCACTGTCACGGAAAAGGTCTCTAAAAGGCTGCAAACATGGGAGGATACGCAGAGGAAAAACAGCGACAGCTCGACATACGCTACCTGAAGATGGCTCGGATATGGGCAGAGAACTCATATTGCGTCCGAAGACAGGTCGGCGCACTTATCGTCAAGGACAAGATGATAATATCGGACGGGTACAACGGCACTCCGTCCGGATTCGAAAACATCTGTGAGGACGACATGGGTCTTACCAAGCCCTATGTACTGCATGCCGAGGCCAACGCCATAACGAAGGTGGCCAAAAGCGCCAACAACTGTGACGGAGCCACGCTCTATATCACGGCATCGCCGTGCCTGGAGTGTTCGAAGCTGATAATACAGGCCGGCATCAAACGGGTCGTGTACGGAGAGAAATACCACAACGAGGACGGGCTCGACCTGTTGAAAAGAGTCGGCATAGAGTGCACCTATATCGAAGTGGAATAGGACCGGTACGGACCGCGCGGTGTTTTGCGCCGTTTTTGCAAAAGGAGCTATCAACAACAGATAAAACAACCAATAAAAAATCTCAATCATGAGCTTTCTGACAAACGAAAAACTTACCATCGTCGGCGCAGCCGGCATGATTGGTTCCAACATGGCACAGTGCGCCATGATGATGAAACTGTCGTCGAACATCTGCCTGTACGACCCGTTCGCACCGGCACTCGAGGGTGTAGCCGAGGAGCTGTACCACTGCGGATTCGAGGGTGTCAACTTCACCTTCACTTCCGATGTGAAGGAGGCCCTCACCGACGCCAAGTACATTATCTCGTCCGGAGGTGCTGCCCGCAAGGCCGGCATGACCCGTGAAGACCTGCTCAAGGGCAATGCCGAGATCGCAGCCGAACTCGGAAAGAACATCCGCCAGTACTGCCCGGATGTAAAGCACATCGTAGTGATATTCAACCCTGCCGACATCACCGGCCTCATCACGCTGATATACTCCGGCGTAAAACCGAGCTGTGTCACCACCCTCGCCGCACTCGACTCGACCCGTCTGCGCAGCGAGCTGTCCAAGTATTTCGGAATACCTGCCGACAAGATCGTCAACTCCCGCACCTACGGCGGCCACGGCGAGCAGATGGCCGTATTCGCCTCTACGACCAAGGTTGACGGCACCCCGCTCTCCGAGATCATCGGCACCGACAAGATGCCGCAGAAGGATTGGGAGGAGCTCCGTCAGCGCGTAATCCAGGGTGGAAAGCACATTATCGACCTCCGCGGCCGTTCGTCGTTCCAGAGCCCTGCATTCCTCTCCGTCGAGATGATTGCCGCCGCAATGGGAGGCGCACCGTTCCGCTGGCCGGCCGGCGTATATGTAAATACTCCGGAGTTCAACCACATAATGATGGCCATGGAGACCTCCATAACCTCCAAGGGTGTAGAATACATCCCTGTAGAGGGCACGCCGGAGGAGCACCAGACCCTCGTAGAGAGCTACAAGCACCTTTGCAAGCTCCGCGATGAGGTGATCGAGATGGGTATAATCCCTGAAATAGACAAGTGGCATGAAGTAAACAGCAATCTGTAATCTACAGAGTCGTATCATAAAAAAGCCGGAGAAAATCTCCGGCTTTTTTATTTGTCCAAATAGCGTCGCGCCGTCAATGTCTACCGCTGTGACCTCCTGCCAAAATGCGTTTAAATCAAACAGAAAGACAACAATAGCATCAGACGTGTATTTTTTAACCGGTGCAAGATGTCTCTTAAGAAATTTTATTATTTTTGTAACAATTTAAAGTATTTTTTCGAAAAAGCTACTACCCTCAAAATCATATTGGAATATGATATCCATCTTTCGCAAGTTTTTAACAAAATACACATCCGGGCACTACGTACACGCCGGGATAATAGCGCTCATCGACACAGTTGTATCGGTCGTATCCACATTGATAGCTATACTGTGCACCAATGCCGTGATCGCATACTCCATATCGGCCAGGTATTCGCTTTACATACTCTTGATCTCATTGGCGGCCACCCTTGTTGCAATAATGGCCATGAAGACCCATAAGGTCATCATTCGCCACTCTACTCTCGCCGACATATGGCGTCTGTGCGTCGTCGTAATAATCAAGGAGCTGATACTTTACATAGCCATGGTACTGCCGTTCTCAATCAAGAATTCGGCAAGCGCCATAGCTATAGTTGCCGATGCCCTGATATTCTTCTGCGGCATGGTCGGCATAAGAATACTTATGATTGTCGTTTACGAGGCCCTGAAACAGGTCATGATAGCAAACGGCCGCCGCAAGAACATATTCATATACGGCACCAACGACAAATCGACAGCACTGCGCGCACGTCTGCTGAACTCACCACACTATAAGGTGATCGGATTCCTGCAGCCGGGAAATGCCATATCCGGCAACAAGATTTCAGGACTCACCGTATACGGTTTCAGTGACAAGGAAAATGTGAAGAGGCTGATAAAGCGCAAGCAGATAGGCGGCGTTCTATTCCCGACATACGAAACGGCAAAGGAGGAGCAGGACAGGCTTATAAAGTATTGCATCGACCTCAAGACGCAGGTACTCATATCGCCGTCCATAGAGGAAGTTGTAGACGGACGCATCATGGAGTCTGCCGTGCGCGAAATACGCATAGAGGACCTTTTGGGCCGCGACGAGATAAACATCTCGCTTGACAGCATCAAGGCCATGCTCGACGGAAAGACCATACTGGTAACCGGTGCCGCAGGTTCGATAGGCTCGGAGCTTTGCAGACAGCTTGCGTCGTTCGACATAGACAGTCTCGTCATGTTCGACAATGCCGAAACGCCGATGCACAACATTCGTCTCGAACTGGAGGAGCGTTTCAACGGCAAAAGGATAATACCCGTAATAGGTGACGTACGGCAGAAAGAGAGACTCGATTTCGTATTCCGCACATACCATCCGCAGGTCATATTCCATGCCGCCGCCTATAAGCATGTTTCTCTTATGGAGGAGAATCCTTGCGAATCGATACTCGTAAACGTATACGGTACCCGCAACCTCGCCGATACCTGTCTCAAATACAACGCAGAGATCATGGTTATGATATCTACCGACAAGGCCGTGAATCCTACCAACATCATGGGATGTTCGAAGCGCCTTGCCGAGATATACACTCAGTCGCTCGGCACCGCCATAAGCGAAGGAAAGATAAAGGGAAAGACGAAATTCGTAACCACACGGTTCGGAAACGTACTCGGCTCGAACGGAAGCGTAATACCGAGATTCCGCGAACAGATAATGCACGGAGGTCCTGTTACGGTAACTCATCCGGACATAACCAGATTCTTCATGACCATCCCGGAGGCATGCCGGCTTGTGATGGAGGCTGCGACAATGAGTATCGGCAACCAGATATTCGTATTCGACATGGGTGCCTCCGTAAAGATTGTCGACCTTGCCAAGCGCATGATAGAACTCGCAGGCTTCGAGGTGGACAAGGACATAAAGATAGAGTTTACCGGTCTTCGTCCCGGAGAAAAATTGTATGAAGAGGTATTGAACAACGAAGAGAACACTTCGGAAACCACTCACGAGAAGATACGCATAGCACATGTGCGCAGTTACGACTACGACAAGATATCCGAAGCCGTAGACAAACTGCACGAAATGGCCATAAATGTAGATGTAATGAATATGGTGCGTATGATGAAGGAGATTGTTCCGGAGTTCAAGAGTCGCAACTCCCGCTTCGAAGCGCTTGACAAATAATCCGTTACAGAGACAGACAATAGATAGATTATACATATGCCACAGATATCCGAAAAAGCCGTTTTGATGCCCGAATCCCCCATACGGCGTCTTGCCCCGCTGGCAGAGGATGCCAAAAGGCGCGGAATAAAGGTGCACCATCTCAACATCGGCCAACCGGACATAGAGACTCCGGAAACAGGTCTGGCAGCACTGCGCAACATAGACCGCAAAATACTTGAGTACAGTCCGAGCGACGGCATAAGGTCGTTGCGTGAGAAGCTGGTCGGATATTACGACCAATACCAGATCAAGCTGTCGGCCGATGACATAATCATTACGGCCGGTGGATCCGAGGCAGTGCTTTTCGCATTCCTATCCTGTCTGAATCCGGGAGACGAGATAATTGTCCCGGAACCGGCATATGCCAACTACATGGCCTTCGCCATATCCACCGGAGCCGTAATAAGACCGATAACCTCGACCATCGAGGAGAGGTTTGCCCTGCCGCCAATAGAGAAGTTCGAAGAGTTGATAAATCCGCGCACAAAAGGCATCTTGATATGCAACCCCAACAACCCTACCGGATACCTTTATACGCGCAAGGAGATGAACCTCATCAGGGACCTGGTAAAGAAATATGACCTCTTCCTCTTTTCGGACGAAGTCTACAGGGAGTTCATATATACGGGTTCGCCATACATATCGGCATGCCACCTGGAGGGAGTGGAAGAGAACGTCGTTCTGATAGACTCGGTTTCGAAACGGTACTCCGAATGCGGCATAAGGATCGGGGCGCTGATAACGAAAAACAAAAACCTGCGCAATGCGGTAATGAAGCTCTGCCAGGCTAGGTTGAGCCCGCCTCTCATAGGACAGATTGTCGCTGAGGCTTCGATAGACACGCCGCGTTCGTATGCCATACACACCTATGAGGAGTATATCGAAAGGCGCAACTGCCTTATCGACGAACTGAACAAGCTGCCGGGAGTATACTCCCCTATTCCCATGGGGGCATTCTATACTGTGGCGAAACTGCCTATAGACGACTGCGACAGGTTCTGCGAATGGTGCCTCAGGGATTTTAGCTACGAAGGAGAAACAGTTATGCTCGCACCGGCATCGGGATTCTACTCCGAAGAGGGGCTTGGACGCAACGAGGTGCGCATAGCCTACGTAATAAACCGGCAGGAACTCAAACGCGCCATAAAGATTCTAGGCAAGGCCCTTGAAGCATATCCGGGAAGGGTTGACGAATAAGAGGGGTTGAATAAATACGACAATTGGAAGAATGAATATAGCAATTGTAGGAACAGGTTATGTCGGACTGGTCTCGGGAGCCTGTTTTTCGGAAATGGGGATCAACGTTACGTGCGTCGACATAGACAGCAAGAAAATAGAGCGCCTCAAGGCCGGAGATATTCCGATATATGAACCGGGCCTCGACGAGATAGTAAGACGCAACTGCAGGGTCGGACGATTGCACTTTACAACAGACCTGAAATCGTGTCTGAACGATGTCGAGGTCGTATTCTCCGCAGTCGGAACTCCGCCTGACGAGGACGGTTCCGCCGATTTGAAGTATGTGCTGTCTGTGGCGAGGACATTCGGACAAAACATCGAGAAATACACCATACTCGTAACCAAATCCACCGTTCCGGTAGGCACATCTGCAAAGGTCAAGGCCGTAATCGAGGAGGAGTTGGCAAAACGAGGCAAGAATATCGAGTTCGAGGTGGCCTCGAATCCGGAGTTTCTGAAGGAGGGCGCCGCGGTTAAGGATTTCATGTCGCCGGACCGCATCGTGATAGGAGTCGAGAGCGATCGCGCCAAAAGCGTCATGGAACGCCTGTACAGACCTTTCCAGATAAACAAGTACAAGATATACTTCATGGATATACCGTCGGCGGAGATGACAAAATATGCTGCCAATGCAATGCTCGCCACGAGAATATCGTTCATGAACGACATTGCCAATCTCTGCGAGCTCGTCGGAGCCAATGTCGACATGGTGCGCAAAGGCATAGGCGCGGATGCACGTATCGGCACGAAGTTTCTCTATCCAGGATGTGGGTACGGAGGGTCGTGCTTCCCGAAGGATGTCAAGGCGCTGGCAAAAACGGCACGCGACTACGGATACACGATGGGTGTCATCGAGGCAGTCGAAGCGGTTAACGAACGCCAGAAGGCCATTGTCGCCGACAAGCTCGAGAAGATGCTCGGCGGACTTGAAGGTCGCACGGTAGCCCTGTGGGGATTATCGTTCAAGCCCGAGACGGATGACATGCGCGAAGCGCCGTCACTGGTGATAATAGACCGACTGTTACGTGGCGGTGCGCAGGTAAAGGTATATGACCCGGTTGCCATGGATGAGTGCCGCCGCCGCATAGGCGACAAGGTGACATACTGCAAGGACATGTACGATGCGGTAACCGACGCTGATGCACTTGCCATGATCACCGAATGGAACGAGTTCCGCATTCCGTCCTGGACCGCCCTGAAGAGGCTCATGCGCAGGCCTGCAATAGTTGACGGGCGCAACCTCTACGACAAGGCCGAAGTACTGGCCGAAGGATTCGAATATTCGGCCATAGGAAAATAATTGTGCTATAAAGAAACAGGCAAACATGAAGATACTCGTAACCGGTGCGGCCGGATTCATAGGCTTCCACCTTGTAAGGCGCCTGCTCGAGCGCGGCGACAGCGTAACAGGAATCGATTCCATAAACGATTACTACGACCCGCGTCTGAAGTTCGCCCGGCTGGAGGCCACAGGTATATCGAAGGATGAGGCGGCAAAGTGGGGATATGCAGTGAAAAGCCGCAACGGAGGCTATACATTCATCAGAATGGGTCTCGAGGAGAGGGAATCTCTCCAAAGGCTCTTTGCCGAACAGCATTTCGATGCCGTAATGAACCTTGCGGCACAGGCAGGCGTCCGCTACTCGCTCGAGAATCCATATTCATATGTCGAAAGCAACGTCGTCGGATTCATCAACCTTCTTGAGTGCGTACGCAACTATCCGTTGAAGCATTTCGTATACGCCTCGTCGAGCAGCGTCTACGGCGGCAATACCAAAACCCCTTTCTCGGAGGATGACCGCGTGGACAACCCGTCGTCGCTGTATGCCGCAACCAAGAAGTCGGACGAGCTTATGGCCAACGTCTATTCCAAACTCTTCGGCATTCCGACTACCGGCTTGCGGTTCTTTACGGTCTACGGGCCATGGGGACGTCCGGATATGGCGCCCATGCTCTTCACGAAGGCGATTCTCGCCGGAGAGGCCATCAACGTATTCAACAACGGAAACCTTTCGCGCGACTTCACATATATCGACGACATCATCGAGGGAGTGGTACGCGTGATAGACAGGGCGCCACAGATTACCGAAGGTAAAAAGGTTCCCGCCGAGATATACAATATCGGCTGCGGGAGCCCGATGCAGCTCATGGACTTCATCAGTACGCTCGAGGATGCCCTCGGACGAAAGGCCGTCAAAAATATGCTGCCGATGCAGAAAGGTGACGTATATACCACCTATGCCGATACCTCCAAGCTGGAACGGGATTTCGGCTACAGGCCGCATGTTGGGTTGAAACAGGGAATCGGAGAGTTCGTAAAATGGTACACTGATTACCACAAGATATAGGTACGCAAACAATGTCTGACCGTCACATAAGGACAATATCGTTGCTCATCCGCATGTCTCTATGGGGAGGGTCCGTACCGCAATCCGAGATTGACGGACTCGGAAACATCGAGGAGGGAGAGTGGAGGGAGATCCACTCCATCGCCCTGAGGTCTGGAGTCGCCGCAATCATTTTCGACGCGATAATGGAGTATGGAATCTCCATCCCGCGAAGATCGAAGATGATGTTCATCTCGTCGGTTGACAAGATTGAGCGCAAATACGGCGAGAAACGCAGAACCGCGGTACAGCTCGCGGGATTGTTCCGCCAGAATGGCATAAGGATGATGATCCTCAAGGGTGTGGGCCTCTCATTACTCTATCCGCACCCTAACCATCGCCCCTGCAGCGACATAGACATATACCTGTTCGGGGAGCAGAAACGCGGCGATGAGATTGTACGAAAAAGACTATCCGCAGATGTCAACGAAAGCCACCATCACCATACGGTATTCTACGTAAACGGTATAATGGTGGAGAACCACTACGATTTCGTCGAGACCCACTCGCGCAGGTCGAAGAAGACGATAGAGGCATACCTCAAAGGATTCGCCGATACCGAACCTGCAATAGCGGAGACGCTCGACGGAGAGACGATATACACACCGTCACCCAATCTGAACGCAATGTTCCTGATTCTGCATTCAGGCAGCCATTTCGCCGCAGAAAACATATCGCTACGCCATCTTACCGACTGGGCACTGTTCCTCGACAGGTATGGAGACTCCGTGGACTGGGGGAAAATGTACGAGATTGCCGACAAATGCGGATTCACGGTATACCTTGACTGCCTGAACTCGATGTGTACGGACTACATAGGATTGAGCCCTGACAAATGTCCGAGACGTTCGACGGACACCGATCTTGTCGAACGGGCATGGCGCGATGTTCTGAAATACAAGGAGAAGGAGATACCTTCCGGTATCGTCAAAGGTTGGATCTTCCGGATAAAGCGAAGAATATCGAATATCTGGAAAGGCCGGATGGTGTATCAGCGGGACGGAGTTGTGGTCTCGTTCATCCGATCCGCACTGGTACACCTCATACCTCCCAAATACTGGAAATAGACCTGTCAGAACGGCAGGTCATCAGGACCGTCGTCAGGAACGACCGGAGCCGCCGGTGCCGGCTGCGGAGCGCGCGACGGTGCAGCTGCCGAAGGTTGTTGCGCATATTGCTGCTGGCCGCTTCCGTCGGAACGTCGTCCGAGCAGTTTCATATCGTTGGCAACTATCTCAACAGACGTCCGTTTCTGATTGTCGCGGTCGGTCCATTCACGCGTACGCAGCGAGCCTTCCACGTATATCTGGCTGCCCTTGTGTACGAATCTGTCCGCCACATCGGCAAGACCGCGCCACAGGGTCACCGTATGCCACTCCGTAAGCTCCTTGGTCTCATTGGTCTGACGGTCGAATATACGCTCGGTAGTCGCAAGACGCAACCGTGCCACCTTCACACCCGACTCGAGAGTCCTGATTTCAGGATCCATGCCCACGTTTCCTATCAAAATTACCTTATTGACCATATTGTGTTGAATCAAAGTTGTTTAACAAGTTCCACAAAAAGTTTCGCCATACGTATTCCGGCCTTCTTTCCCTGCCGCTGAACGTCCTCGTGGTCGCCCTTCTCATCGCTCAGTCCGCAGTTGGTTATTACCGACATTCCGAATACCGGAACGGACATATGGCGGGCCACTATGACCTCCGGTACGGTCGACATTCCGACAGCATCGCCGCCTATGGCGTGGAAATAGCGGTATTCGGCCTGCGTCTCGAATGACGGTCCCGTAGTCCCAACGTAAACACCGTACTGGAGCTTTATGTTCTCCTTCTCGGCAATGGCAGTGGCCTTGGCGATGATTCCGCGGTCGTAGCACTCGTGCATGTCCGGGAAGCGCGGACCGAACTTCTCCATGTTAGGACCGATAAGCGGGTTCGGCAGCAGGTTTATATGGTCGGTTATGACCATCAGGTCGCCTACGCGGAACGACGTGTTGACTCCGCCCGCCGCATTCGACACAAACAGATACTTTATGCCGAGAACGGCCATGACGCGCACCGGGAATGTCACCTGGCGCATGTTATAACCCTCGTAATAGTGAAAACGGCCCTGCATGGCCACAACCCTGCGGCCTGCGATCTCTCCGAATATCATACGGCCCTTGTGACCCTCGACGGTCGATATGGGCGAATGAGGTATATCCTTGTACTCTATCGAGTATCTCTCATCGATATTGTCTGCAAAATCTCCGAGTCCGGTGCCCAGAATTATGCCTATTTCGGGTTCGAATCCCCCCGTTGCGCTGCGGATATATTCAGCAGCCTCTAATATGTGTTCCATTTTCGCGTTGTTTTAAATCCTTATCGAGCTTACCTAGGAACTCATCCCTGGCATTGTACATAAAATCAATCTCTATGGGTTCATAGAATACGCTGTCACGTATGTCCTTTGGCACCTTGTTGCTGTGCGAGAACTTCACCGCATCCTTTTCGGTAGTCATGATCACGGCTCCCGGATGCTTCTGCAACAATTGGCGCATACGCTTGAGGTCACCGACACGATAGGAGTGGTGATCTTCGAACTCAAGCGTTGCAACCACATCGTAACGTTGGCGCAGCCCGGCTATGAACGATTCGTTGTTGCCTATTCCAGACATGGCAATAACCCTGCTGCCGCGAGGACATCTAGCATCCGTATCGCCGAATGCCGGTTTGGCCATACAACTTGAAACCCGTGTGAAATATACCGATTGATACGGCATCTGGACAAGCACCTTGCGGAATATTCTCGCATCCAGCGGCGTCATGTCTGCTGCACACTTCGTAACGAGGAAATAGTGTGCCCTGGCAAGCGACGAAACGGTATCCCGCAACTGTCCGTAAGGCAGCAGATGATCCTGCTCTACAGGACGCGTCGCATCAACCATAACGATATTTATGAATGGCTTGACATAACGGTGCTGGAAGCCGTCATCCATAATCACGATCTCCGTATCGGGATGCCTCTCGAGTATCCTGGATATACCTAGGGCCCGCTTCTCGCAAACCACCGCGAGTACATCCGGGAATTTCCGTTTTATCTGAAGAGGCTCATCCCCCACCGTACGGTAAGAGTCGTCAACCTGCACCTCCCTGTACCCTTTTGTCGCACGTCCGTAGCCTCGGGAGAGAACAGCCACCCTGCTCTTTTGTGAGAAGTGCTCGACAAGCATCTCGACCGCCGGAGTCTTTCCCGTTCCGCCGACAGTGATATTTCCCACGCAAATAACAGGTATGTCGAACTCCTGGCTATGCAGGACGCCCATATCGAACAGAATGTGCCGGATACGGATTACCGCCCCATAGACAAGAGAGGCTATCTTCAACAACAATTGTTTCATTCCGACACATATTTTTTCAAAGGTATGAAAAATATGCGAACCGGCAAAACCGTATCGCCAAATTTTCAAAAAGCGAGGCCATTTCTGGAGATTCTGTCATATTTTTCTTAACTTTGCAAGTATGAAAAAAATCTATTTTGCAATAGCACTCCTGCTGTGCAGCGGAGTGATGTTCTGGGGTTGCGGCAGCAAGTCCGGAGAGGAAAACGAAGCAGAAGAGCGCAATCTGGTATTCGGCATAGATGCCGACGGATACACTATAGAAAAGCATACGGTGGAGCGCGGCGACACATGGAGCAAGATTCTCGACGCCAACGGCATAGACGCCCGTCGCATAAGCCAGCTCGACCGTCTTGCGGCAGACGTGTGCCCGTTGCGTCAGATCCGCGCAGGGAATAACTATACGACATTCATCAAGAGCGACTCCGTATCGCAGGTGCTCGACTACGTGGTCTACGAGAAAAACCTTACGGATTACGTCGTATTCGCATTCCTCGGTGACTCGGTATCGGTTTCGACAGGGGTTCGTGACGTGGACGTACGCCGCCAGAAGAGCAGCGCCGTCATCGAGAGTTCGCTGTGGGGCGCGATAATGAAGGAGAACATGCCGTATTCGCTGGCTTCGGAGCTCGAAGACATTTACCAGTGGACCGTTGACTTCTTCGGCATACAGGCCGGCGACAGCTTTACGGTGATATATGACGAAAAGTTCATCGACACCCTATCCGTCGGCATAGGCCGTGTGTGGGGAGCAAAATTCAACCACGGAGGGAAGGATATATATGCCATTCCGTTCCCGCAGGGAGGAAAGGTCCAGTATTGGGAGGCTGACGGAGGCTCCCTGCGCAAGCAGCTGCTTAAGGCTCCGCTCAAGTTCACCAGAATCTCGTCGAAATTCTCCAATGCACGCTATCATCCGATACTCAAGGTATACAGGCCGCATCACGGAGTCGACTATGCCGCACCGGTGGGAACTCCGGTACGCTCCGTAGCCGACGGAACGGTGATAATGAAGGGGAACAAGGGAGCTGCAGGCAACATGATAAAGGTCAAGCACCCGGGCAACCTCACGTCGGGATACCTTCATTTGAGCAGGTATGCCAAAGGGCT
Organism: uncultured Alistipes sp.; assembly: GCA_944322005.1. Lineage (GTDB taxonomy): Bacteria > Bacteroidota > Bacteroidia > Bacteroidales > Rikenellaceae > Alistipes. The sequence continues at coordinate 218,098 of CALUNL010000001.1, read as the reverse complement.
TTACGTCGGCAAGCACGTATCGCAGGGCGAAGTCATCGGATATGTCGGCAGCACGGGACGCTCGACAGGCCCGCACCTCGATTTCCGTCTGTGGAGGGGTTCGACTCCGATAAACCCGCTCAAGGTTCCGCAGAAGCCGGCCGAACCGATTTCAAAGGACAACCGCGAGAAGTTCGAATGGGTACGCGACAGGGTAATCGCGGAGCTCAACGGGGAGGTGCCGGACTCGATGCGCATCACCCAACTCGATTCGATTGTCATAAGGTAATGGCCGACATCGACAAAAGGATAATACGGTTCATCGAGCGTCACCACGTGTTGACGCTCGCAACCGTATCGGAGGAGGGACTGCCCTATTGCGCCACATGCTTCTACGCATACGACCGCGACAGGAACATGCTGGTATTCACCTCCGGAGAGGAGACAAGACACGGACGTGAAATGGAGCGTAACCCGCACGTTGCAGCGGCGATAGCGCTCGAGACGCGCATCGTTGGACGCGTTCAGGGATTGCAGATATGCGGCACGGCAGAACACGGGGATGACAATGCCATGCACACATATCTGGCGAAATTCCCTTATGCGGCGGTAATGAAGCTGGAGTTGTGGATGCTGCGTCCGGATTTCATGAAGCTTACGGACAATACGCTCGGATTCGGCAAGAAACTCATATGGAAGCTACAAGAACAGGAGTGATAATAGTTGCCGGAGGCGGAGGCCTCCGCATGGGAGGTTCCATTCCGAAACAGTTCGCAATCGTCGGAGGGGAGCCGCTGCTCACGCGCACCGTGAACAATTTCGCCGCAGCGCTGCCGACGGCAAAACTGGTGGTTGTCCTGCCGGCCGGCCAGGCGGATTTCTGGCGCAACCTGTCGGCCAGGTTTCCCGTTGCGAAGCACATGCTGGCCGAAGGAGGAAAGGAGCGGTTCCACTCCGTGAAGAACGGCCTGGCCGCACTTGACGGCATGGAGCTCGACCTGATAGCCGTGCAGGACGGCGTACGGCCATTTGCCTCGGCGGAGATGATCCGCCGCGCCGTGGATTGCGCAAAAGAGAACGGCACCGCAATACCGGTGGTAAGGCCTGTTGACTCGTTCCGCCGAATAGAAGGCGACGGGAGCATTCCCGAGGACCGCTCATCGCTGCGCATAATACAGACGCCGCAGGTGTTCGACGCAGAGATGCTGCGCAAGGCATACGACACCGCCTACGACAAGGCCTTCACCGACGATGCATCCGTAGTGGAACATGCGGGGCACCGGATAACGCTTTGCGAAGGTGAACGCACCAACATAAAGATAACGACACCCGAAGACATCGTCTTCGCGGAAGCAATAGCAGGAAAACTTCGGGAAAGGGAGTGAACAAGGAGTACAAATACCGCTTGAGCTACGGCACATGGTACTGGACGGTGGTGCACATCGTCGTATTCATCGTGACCGGCATTGTCCTGACGCTGATTTTCGAAGGCGGATATGTACTCGCATGGTTTCTGTCGCTGATGCTCGCCATAATCGGGCTGATGACACTCTCCATACCGCGCAAGATAGCCATTACGGAGGACGGGATAGAGATATGCTGCATCTCCGACTACACGGAGATACCGTATGAGGACATAGCCTCGGTCCGTACCGTTCCGGCAAAGGAGATGAAGCTTTTTCTGCCCATATTCGCATCATCCGGGTTCTTCGGATACTACGGATATTTCCTGAACCTGCGCAAGATGGACCTTGTGAAGATATATGCCTCCAAATGGTCCGACTTCATCGAGATAACCGACATCTACGAGGACAAATACTACGTTTCGTGCGACGACGGCGAAAATTTCGTCGATACGGTATCCGGTCGCATAAAACCGCAACCCGACGAAGAGAATGACTGAAACGTTATCGAGGAAAATACCCAACGCCATATACCGGCGTTCGAGCCAGACGGCCATCCTGCTTTCGATGGCCCTGTTCACGTTCCTGTTCATCGTCGTATTCAGGCCGTTCGACATATACGGCTCCATACGCCTCGACTCGTTCGGATACTTCCCCGACTGGCACTTCACGGAGGATGAGTCGTTCTATGCCGCACTTACCTTCATGGTACTGACGGGTCTGGCCGCCATCGGCATATCGCGGGCCATAATGGTGCGCTACAACCGCCGATACGGAATAACATACTCGAAGTTCATACTCTGGAACCTGCTGGAGTTTATCATTCTCGCCGTAATCATCACGCTGTGCTCGTCGGCCATGTTCCACCATGAGAACCTGCTTACGGTATTCGTCAAGGTTTTCTTCCGTACCACATGCATACTGCTGATTCCGTACGGATACAGTTTCGTATACATAATGCTTGTCGAAAAGGTGCAGCAGTTGAAACGGCTGAACCAACAGATAGAGAATGACGAAGCCGCGCAGCAGCGTGCATACGTACTGTTCAACGATGACAAGGGGTTGCGTCTCTCCGTCAAGCGCGACAGCCTGCTCATGATAGAGTCGGCCGACAACTACGTATGCGTCTGGTATCTCAACAACGGAGCAGTCAAGAAGACAATGGTCCGCAACACCATGAAGCGTGTGGCCGAACAGCTCGGCGACGACAACATACGTCGGTGTCACCGTTCGTATATGGTCAACATGGACCGCGTAAAGGTGCTGCGCCGCGAAAAAGAGGGCGTATTCATAGAGTTCGGCCTCGACGGTGTGCCGGACATACCGATATCGAAGACCTACGCCAAAAGTATCACGTCATGGCTGATGAAGTAGCCATGAGGGATACTGCAAACTTCTGTTCAACCAATTACTACTGCCATCATATGAAACATTTCATCACAAGATTCGTGGAAGCAGCCCAGGACAACTGGCACAAGCCGGCGCTCTGCGACTACAAGGGCGATACGTTCCTCTATGCCGACGTGGCAACGCACATCGCCAAGCTGCATATAATATTCCGCAAACTCGGCATAAAGGCGGGAGACAAAATCGCAATATGTGCGAACAACACGGCACGGTGGGCCATCGCCTATCTTGCCATAACTTCATACCGTGCAGTTGCAGTGCCTATCCTCAACGGTTTCTCGTCCGATGGATTGCAGAAGCTGATAGACCACTCCGACAGCGTGCTGCTGTTCACGGAGAGCAAGATATGGGAGGCTCTCGACCCGGCTGCCATGCCAAGACTCTCCGGGGCCATCAACATCGAGGACTATTCGGAACTCTATTCGGTAAACGACCGTCTTTCGTCGGTGATACCGAATATCGACCAGCTCTTCCGCAAGCACTACCCCAACGGCATGAAACGCAAGTTTCTCCAGTATGAGACCGGAGAACCGGACGACCTTATCACAATCAGCTACACCTCTGGCACCACATCGCAGCCGAAGGGCATTATGCTCTCCGTACGCAACATCTCGTCGAACGTCTCGTTCGGAGTCAAGCGCATACCATGTCCGAAGGGATCGCATATCGTGTCGATGCTCCCTCTGGCCCACATGTACGGGCTCGCGTTCGAGTTCGTATATCCGGTCTCGAGCGGATGCAGCGTCTATTTCCTGGGAAAGACGCCTACGCCGACAATCCTGATGCAGGCCTTCGCCGACGTGAAGCCGTACATGCTCATAACGGTGCCTCTGGTCGTGGAGAAGATATTCCGCAACAAGGTCATCCCTACCCTCGACAAACCGGTAATGCGGTTCGCAACGTCGGTTCCTATTCTCAAGGACCTTATCTACGGTGCCGTACGCAAGAAGCTGCTCGAAGCCTTCGGCGGCAACATGAAACACATAATAATCGGCGGTGCAGCCATCAGCGGCCCGATAGAGATCATGATGCGCAAGGTTCACCTGCCGTATACCGTGGGCTACGGAATGACCGAATGCGGCCCGCTCATCGGATACGAGGACTGGTACAACTTCGCCTTCCGTTCATGCGGCAAGCCTGTCGACGACATGGATGTACGCATAGACTCCGAAAACCAGGAGAAGGTCGTCGGCGAGATACAGGTGCGCGGAGCCAACGTCATGCTCGGATACTACAAGAATCCTGAGGCCACGAAGGCGGCGTTCACCGAAGACGGCTGGCTCAAGACCGGTGACCTCGGACTCATCGACAAGTACGGCAACATCTATATCAAGGGGCGCTCCAAGAACATGATCCTCACATCGAACGGACAGAACATCTACCCGGAGGAGATCGAGGAACAGCTCAACACGATGCCTCACGTCAAGGAGTCGATAGTAATCGAACGCGACGGGCGCATCATTGCAATCGTCGCGGCGGAGAACAACGACGAGAACCCTCTCGACCGCCGTCAGCTGGGCACGATCATGAAGTCGAACCTGATCCTGCTCAACCAGAAGCTGCCTTCATACAGTCAGGTGACGGATATCGAGCTGCTGGACGACGACTTCGAGCGTACGCCGAAGAACAGCATCAAGCGCTTCAAGTACAAATAGACTGGACAGCTGACAAAACATAAAGGCAACCCCGATGGGGTTGCCTTTATGTTTGCCGCGATGCAGTGGTCAGCGGCCCGAGCCCTTCACCATGGCGGATATCCTGCCGCGGAAGCCCTCCTCTTTCAAAAGCTGTTCCAGAGTGAGGTGCATCCTGTAACGCCAGTAGTGCTGTGCATCGGCAGGAATGTTTATGCGTTCCCCGTCGATATCCGCCGCACGCAGAGCGGAGTCCACTGCCAGCCAGTCCTGCAAAGGGATGATTGCAAGCATAGAGGGCGAGGAGAGGTGGCGGCAGATTATCTCTGCGCATATCTCCGGCGTCGCATCCTCCGGTGCATCGCCTTCGTGTTTCAGAACATTGCGGAAATAACTCTCCGTCTTGTCGCGGTTCTCGCGCCACCATCCGCGCAACGTGCTCGTATCATGCGACGAGGTGGTGCATACGGAGAGATAAGGGTATCCCGATACATCGGAGAACTCGCAGCCCATGGCTTTCGGCATGCGCTCGATCTCAAGCGAGAGAATCTGCTCCTCGCGCATCACCCCCGGGACGCAGTCCGGAATCATTCCGAGATCCTCGCCGCAGGCCAGCATCGGAGCAGAGCCGACGAGTGCCGACAGCCGCAGCCGGCCGACGCTGCGCCACATTTCGTTATGGCGACAGTAGTAGAAATCGTTGTGTATACGCTCGAATGCCCGTTTCTGTTCCTCCGGAAGCCTTGCGAAACACTCCGTTGCAAACGGCGTTATGCGCGGGCAGTAGAAGCCGCCTCGGCCGTGACGGTATTCGAGCCAGAGGACATCATCCGAGGAGTAATCCACGGCCGTATCGCGGTTACGGTCGAATGCAAACCCGTAAGAGAGTATATCCTGCTCACTGTAAGGCGACGAAGGGTTGAATTCGCCCAAGAGCGCGTTCACCGCGCCCAACGGCACCTCCCATATACGGAAGAAACCGAGTATGTGGTCGATCCTATATGCGTCAAAGTACTCCGACATTTTTGCCAGGCGCGCACGCCACCATGCATATCCGTCCCTTGACATCTCCTCCCAGTCGTAAATCGGGAATCCCCAGTTCTGTCCAGTCGTCGAGAAGTCATCCGGCGGGGCACCGGCCGACGATCCCGTGTCGAACAGGCGCGGAGACATCCACACATCGACACCCGTACGGCTTACGCCTATCGGAATGTCCCCCTTTATGGCCACACCCTTCGAGCGTGCGTAATCGTGCGCTTCGCGCAGCTGGCGGTCGAGATGGTACTGCACGAAACAGTAATACCCCACCTCTCCGGCATGTTCCTCGGCATATCGGTCACATCTGCCGGCTTCATAGGTCGAATAGTCGCCCCATTTCGAGAAATCCGGCGTGCCGAACTCGTCCCTCAATGCCGAGAACACCGCATAAGGTTTGAGCCACGATGCATTGCGGTCGAAGAACTCGCGGTATTCGCTGCTTGCGGCACATTCGCCGCCATACTCGGAATACAGTTCGTGCAGGAATCTCTCCTTGGCCGCCATGACCCTCTCGTAATCGATCTGCGGCAGGGAGTTAAGCTCCTTCCCGAGGCGCTTCATCTCCCGGCGGAGCTTCGCGTCGCGCGGACGGCCTATGTCGTCCAGTCTCACATACAGAGGATGCAGGGCAAATGAGGACACCGTATTGTACGGATACGAATCACGCCATGTACGCGTCATTGTCGTGTCGTTGACCGGGAGTATCTGTATGACGCCCATACCGCACTCCGCGCACCAGTCTGCGAGCAACCGCAGGTCGGCAAACTCCCCTACGCCGAGACCGTTTTCCGAGCGCAGCGAGAATACCGGCACGGCAACGCCCGCGCCATGCCATGAAAAATCGTCACGCAGTCGCAATCCGGTAATGACCCTGGCTCCTCCGTTAAGCGGCACGGAGTATGCCAGGCGGCGGTTTCCGCCATTCTCCCAGCGTACGATACGCCCGGAGTCGGCATCCATAACCACGAACTTGTACTCCACATCACCCTCAACGGCACTACCGTCAAGCCTGACCTCCCACATGCCGTCGCCCCGGTACGACATATCCCTGACATGAGATACGTCCCAACACCCGAACTGCGGCGAAGACCCTGATATTCCGAGCCTCTCGTTACGGCGCAATGTCGGAGCCTCGACCTCGATGCGCACCTCACCCGAGTGCAAACGGCGCAGTCTCACGGGTTCGTGGGCAAACAGGACATCCGTAAACATCGAAGAGTATGGAGCCCGGCATTCGGGCATATCGCGCCAGCAGTCGGATATATTCACATACCGCACATCGGAATCGAGTTCCACCCGGCGTCCACGCCATTCGCGCCGGATAACACACTCGTCTTCGAGCAGTTCCAGAATATACTCCGCATGTTTACTGCGCGACGGAATATCGAACGTGGTCATCCACATCCCGTCCGATGCACAGTTCATGTCGTGAAACCCTCCGTCGGCAAGGCAAAGACGAAGCCTCTGGCCCCATACGGTATGATAATGTACGTTAACCGTTACTTTCATTCCTGAAACATAAAAAGGCAGGGATAAAGTTTATCCCTGCCATTGAAATCCAACCTTAACGGGAATATTCCCGGTTCATGCGTCTGTTTTATCCGAGCATGCAGAGCAGGATACCCGCAGCCACGGCAGAACCTACGACGCCTGCCACGTTAGGACCCATTGCATGCATGAGCAGGAAGTTGCTCGGGTTGTCCTTCTGTCCGACGGTCTGCGACACACGTGCAGCCATAGGCACAGCCGAAACACCGGCCGAACCGATGAGCGGATTTATCTTCTTGCCATCCTTGAGGAACAGGTTCATGAACTTGGCGAGCAGCACACCTCCGGCAGTACCGCAACCGAAGGCGATGATACCGAGGGCAAGGATGCCGAGCGTACGAGGGTTGAGGAACGAAGCGGCGGTTGCAGTAGCGCCGACCGATATACCGAGGAAGATAACCACGATATTCATAAGTTCGTTCTGCACGGTCTTGCTCAGGCGGTCCACAACACCGCACTCCTTCATCAGGTTGCCGAGCATGAGGCATCCGATAAGCGGAGCGGCATCAGGCAGCAGCAGCGAGATGATGATGGTAATCACAAGCGGGAATATGATCTTCTCGGTCTTGGAAACCTGACGCAGCTGCGACATCTTTATCATACGCTCCTTCTTGGTCGTGAGCGCACGCATGATCGGCGGCTGTATGACAGGCACAAGCGCCATGTACGAATAGGCCGCGATGGCGATAGGGCCGAGCAAATCAGGAGCAAGCTTCGAGGTGAGGAATATGGACGTAGGGCCGTCGGCACCTCCGATGATTCCTATGCTAGCTGCCTCCGCCGGGGTGAAACCGAGAGCGATTGCTCCGATGAAGGTCAGGAATATTCCCAACTGTGCCGCAGCTCCCAGCAGGAAGCTCTTCGGGTTGGCGATAAGCGGACCGAAATCGGTCATGGCTCCGACTCCCACGAATATGAGGCACGGATATATTCCGAGTTTTACTCCCAGATAGAGATAGTCGATAAGACCGGCCTTGCCAACGAATATGTCCCAGTGAACATGTCCGCCCGCGAACAGCTCCGCATGGAACATGTTGGCTCCCGGAAGGTTCGTAAGCAGCATTCCGAATGCTATCGGCAGAAGCAGCAGCGGTTCGAACTTGTGCTTTATGGCAAGGTAGAGCAACAGGAGAGAGATACATATCATTATGACATATTTGTACCCTCCTTCCGAGAATATCGCCATCAGACCGGAGGTCTGGATGAACTTCATGAGGCTATTCTCGATAAAATCGGTTGCAAACAGACTCAACATATCTCAACTACTCTATTACCAACAAAACATCGCCCTCCATTACGGTAGCGCCCTTCTGTACGGCCACCGACTTGACGACTCCGCCACGCTCCGCGTCGATGTTGTTCTCCATCTTCATGGCCTCTACGACCAAAAGGGTCTGACCGGCGGAGATCTTGTCGCCTTCCTTTACGTTCACCGAGAGAATGGTTCCCGGAAGAGGACATACCACCTTGTATGCCGAAGCGGAGACCTCCGGATTTGCCACCGGCTTGTTCGAAGCCGTGGTCGGAGTCACGGAAAGACCCGTAGCTTCCGGTGCCGGGATGACATGCGGCTTGCTTACCTTGCGGGCCTTGCCGCCGAGAATTTCAACTTTATACTGCGTGCCGTTTACGACCACGTTGGCCTCGGTCGAAGCCTCGTTGATTTCGTCGATATCGACATTGTACTGATTGCCGTTTATTTTCAGTGAATAGTTTTTCATTGTGAACTTGACTTATTTGTTGTGATGCTCTGGCATCTGTGTAAGACCGTGAATTTTCGAGTTCCAAGGCGAATACATTCGCGTTATGCGGTTGATGGTCAGCATGTCGGACTCCTTGTCATGCAAGGCGCTGTTGTATAGCCTCAATGCGGTTACGATTGCAACGACCTCCTCCTCGCTGATTGCCAGCGGGGCCTTGGTGTTGGTAACCTTGTGCTTGCGAGTGAACACGTATCCGAACAGACGCATTATATAGACCAGAACCACAAGAACCACGAACACTATCGCGATGCCGAACAACGCTATCAGAAGGATGTTCGACCACGGAAGCGGATAATCTATTACGAAAAGTGTCATGATGCGCGCGGTTTACAATGGAATATTCGAGTGTTTCTTGGCCGGGTTCTGCAGACGTTTGGTCGAGAGCGACTGCAATGCGCGGATTATGCGGAAACGCGTATTGCGCGGCTCGATAACGTCGTCGATGTAGCCGTAACGGGCTGCATTGTAAGGGTTGGAGAAGAGGTTCTTGTACTCGGTCTCCTTCTCCTCGATGAACTTGGCCTTCTCGGCAGGGTCGGTGAACGCTGCGAGCTCCTTGGCATAGAGCACCTCCACGGCACCGCTCGCACCCATAACGGCGATCTCAGCCGTAGGCCATGCATAGTTGATGTCACCGCGGATATGCTTGGACGACATCACGATGTATGCGCCTCCGTAAGCCTTGCGGAGCGTGACGGTCACCTTCGGAACGGTAGCCTCGCAATATGCGAACAGCAGCTTGGCTCCGTGGGTGATTACGCCGCCGTACTCCTGCGTCGTTCCCGGAAGGAATCCCGGAACATCCACCAGCGTTACGAGCGGAATGTTGAACGCGTCGCAGAAACGTACGAAACGTGCGGCCTTGCGGCTTGCGTTGATGTCGAGCACACCGGCCATGAACTTCGGCTGGTTGGCGATGATACCGACGCTCTGTCCGTTGAAGCGGGCAAAGCAGGTGATTATGTTCTTGGCATAGGTTGCGGCCGACTCCAGGAAGTCGCCGTCATCGACGATGGCGCGGATAACGTCATACATGTCGTATGCCTGGTTAGGATTGTCCGGAACGATCTCGTTGAGCGAATCCTCGAGGCGGGCAATGCTATCGGTGCACATAGCAAGCGGAGCATCCTCCATGTTGTTCTGCGGCATGTATGAGAGGAGCTTGCGGATAAGGGCGATACCCTCCTCCTCCGTATCGACTGCGAACTGTGCAACACCCGATTTGGAGGTGTGTACGACAGCTCCGCCGAGCTGCTCCTGCGTAACATCCTCACCCGTTACGGTCTTTACGACCTTCGGGCCGGTAAGGAACATGTTGGAGGTGTTCTTCTTCATTATGATGAAGTCGGTGAGTGCCGGCGAGTAAACGGCGCCTCCGGCGCATGGGCCGAAGATAGCCGAAATCTGCGGGATAACACCCGACGCCATGACATTGCGCTGGAATATGTTGGCATATCCGGCGAGTGCGTTCACACCCTCCTGTATACGCGCGCCGCCCGAGTCGTTCAGACCGATGCAAGGGGCGCCGTTGCGCATTGCCATATCCATTACCTTGCAGATCTTGTCGGCAAGTGCGAGCGACAGCGAACCGGCCGTAACGGTGAAGTCCTGTGCGAAGACATAGACCAGACGTCCGCCGATGGTTCCGTAACCCGTAACGACTCCGTCGCCGAAGGTGTGCTTCTTCTCCATTCCGAAGTCATAGCAACGGTGGGTTACGAACATGTCGAACTCCTCGAAGCTGCCTTCGTCGAGCAGCATCTGTATACGCTCGCGGGCTGTATACTTGCCCTTGTCGTGCTGCTTGTCGATGGCCTTCTGACCTCCGCCCATACGGGCCGTTTCACGATTCTCTATGAGTTGGTTTATTTTGTTCTGTATTTCGCTCATGGCTGTACCGGTTTTCTATTTGTTCTTGTTTTCGCAAAGTTCGGTAAGAATGCCCTGCGTCGACTTCGGATGAAGGAACGCAATGGTCATGCCGTCTGCACCCTTGCGCGGAACGGCGTCAATGAGACGGAGTCCTTTCTCTGCCGCATCGGCCAGCTGCTCCTCGATGTTCTCGCAGGCAAGTGCCATGTGATGGATGCCGATACCGCGGTTCTCGATGAATTTTGCGATGGTCGAATCCTCGGATGTCGGCTCGAGAAGTTCGATTTTGGTCTGTCCGAGCATAAAGAATGCCGTACGTACCTTCTGGTCGGCTACCTCCTCGATTTTGTAGCACTTCAGACCCAATACATTCTCCCAATAAGGAATTGCTTCGTCAAGGCTCTTCACTGCGATGCCGAGATGTTCGATGTGTGATACTTTCATGACTGATTAGTGTTTTTGAATATGTTTGTTACTATGTTGTATGCGATATTTTGTCCTGTTTTTTCAGAATCTGCCCCCCTTCGAACAAATCTTTGCAAAAATACATTTTTCATTCGTAAATAAAAAACTATTCGGCAACATTTTTAACCGCCGCCACGGCATTTTTTCATTTCCCGTGAAACTCTTGTTTTTCCCGTAAAATTGACGTATTTTCGCAACAGGGAAACACTGTGCCGACAATGAGAAAACTTTCCGTCATAACGTTTGCGGCAATACTGCTCTGGACGGCATCCTGTTCCGTCCGGGCACAGAACATAGGTCTGTACGAAAAGACTCCAAAAATCAAGACGGAGTCGTGGCTGCACGGGTACGTCCCTCCCAAAAGCGAATTCACCTACATAGGATTCGTGCACACGTCGAGCGTCCCGTGCATAAACTCCATACGCAAGATATCCGGATTCGCCGAACGCTCCGGGCGTCTCGGTATAATAATAGTCACGAAGGAGTCGGAAAAGAGCCTCGGCGGATGGGCCGAGGATTTTGCTTCCGGGAGGTCGGGCGTAATCTGCGAAAGCGGCAGTATTTTCGACCGGTTCGGCGTTAAATACGCTCCGTTCGGCGTAATAATAGACTCCCGCCGCAAGGCGCTATGGTTCGGCAACCCGAGACAGCTCACATTCGAGAAACTGGTGGAACTTATGGAACAAAATCAATAACATAATACAGATAACATGTCATTCACAAAAATAGACCATTACGAGAAAGAGTACCGCGACATGCACCATGACAGTGCACTCAATGTAACGGAAGGAGTTGAGAACCAGCCGATGGTGAATCCTTATTTCGTCCGCAAGAAGAGACGCGTACTCTCGACAGACGAATATGTGCAGGGAATACTCGACGGCAACATCACGATATTGTCACAGGCCATAACCCTCATCGAGAGCAACAACCCCGACAACTATGCACAGGCGCAGGAGATCATCGAACGCTGTCTCCCGCATGCCGGCAAATCGGTCCGAATCGGAATAACCGGTGTTCCGGGAGCCGGCAAGTCGACATTCATCGAGGCAATCGGCAACATGGTCACATCGCTCCACCACAAGCTTGCGGTGCTGGCGATTGACCCGAGTTCGGAACGCAGCGGCGGCTCCATTCTCGGAGACAAGACCCGAATGGAGAGCATATCAACCAACCCGAAGGTATTCATCCGTCCCTCCCCTTCGGCCGGCTCGCTCGGAGGTGTGGCCCGCAAGACGAGGGAGACGATCGTACTGTGCGAAGCAGCCGGCTTCGATGTCGTATTCATCGAGACCGTAGGTGTCGGACAGTCCGAGACGGCCGTACATTCGATGGTTGACATGTTCATGCTGTTGCAGATTTCGGGAGCCGGCGACGAGCTCCAGGGCATAAAGCGCGGTATCATGGAGATGGCCGACATGGTGCTCATCACCAAGGCCGAGGGCGAGAACATACACCGTGCGGAGCTTGCCAAGGCGCAGTTCCAGAACGCATTGCAGCTCTTTCCGACGCCAGATTCCGGTTGGCGCACGAAGGTTTACACCTGCTCCTCCGTAAAGGGGACCGGACTCGAGGAGGTATGGAAAGGAGTCGAGGACTTTCTCGAATTCATACAGCGCAACGGCTATTTTGAGCAGCACCGCAACCAGCAGAACAAATACTGGATGTACGAGAGCATAAACGAGGCACTCAAGAGCAGCTTCTATCTCGACCCGGACATCGAGAGCCGCATCGAAGATACCGAGAAGCGGGTTCTGGATGCCAAGTTGAGTTCATTCGTCGCTGCTAAGGAACTGCTCGACATATATTTCGGGAAGATACACGACAAAAAATAGTCCAGCCATGAAAAAGGCCGTCGTTTTCACGGGCGCTGGTGTCAGCGCCGACAGCGGCATACCTACATTCCGCGATGCCAACGGATTGTGGGCGAACTACCGCATCGAGGATGTATGCACGCCGGAAGCCCTGGCGCGCAACCGCAACATGGTAATAGAGTTTTACAACAAGCGCCGCAAGGAGATGTACGAAAAGGAGCCCAATGCGGGACACTACGCCATTGCGGAACTCGAGAAGTATTTCGACACGCAGGTGATAACGCAGAACGTGGACAACATGCACGAACGCGCCGGTTCCACGCGCGTCACCCACCTGCACGGAGAACTCACGAAACTGCGCAGTTCGGCAGATCCCGACCTGATCGTAGGCCTTGACGGATGGTATCAGGACCCGGACGCAAAGGCCCCGGACGGCTCGCTGCTCCGGCCACACATCGTATTTTTCGGCGAGGCGGTGCCCATGTTCGACCGTGCGGCAAAGATTGCCGGTACGGCCGACATATTCATCGTCGTCGGAACTTCGCTTGCCGTCTATCCGGCAGCATCGCTCATCAATTACGTACGTCCGGACGTTCCGATTTACCTTGTGGACCCGGGTTCGCCGAACCTTGCGTTCGTCCGCAACCCGGTAACACATATCAAGGCCAGGTCCGCGGTCGGAATGCCCCAACTGCTGCACGAACTGACGAGAAAATAAAGGAAGGCATACGCCTGTCCCGAACACAATGCAAAACCGCATTCCTGTCCCAATCGGGATGCCATGCGATACCCCATGCCATGCGACCATGCATCGCCAACTTGCCCCTCCGTTACTTCACGCACAAATATTTTCCAATGGAAATTTGTTCCTTTGAAAAATAGTTCTTATCTTTGCACCGTGTCCGACACACAACAACGGCACATGTTATCATGATTATGAAAAAATTTATTCTGTCTCTCGTCCTGGCCGCCACTGCGCTGTTCGCGCCGAAGGCCATGGCTTCGGACAACAACAAAAAGGAGAAAGCTATGAAAACCATCGAACTGACAAAGGCAGATTTTCTCGCCAAGATAGCAGACTATGAGAAGAACCCTACGCAATGGATATATCTCGGTGACAAACCGGCAATCGTGGACTTCTATGCACCATGGTGCGGTCCATGCAAAATGGTGGCACCGATTCTCGAGGAACTTGCTGCCGAATACGACGGGCAGATCGTCATCTACAAGGTAAACACGATGAACGAAGAGACTCTTGCCGCAGACTTCGGAATACGCTCCATCCCGACTCTGCTGTTCATTCCAGTGAACGGCAAGCCGCAGGTAGCGCAGGGGGCAATGGGCAAAGCCGACTTCAAGCGTATCATCGACTCCTTCCTACTCGGCAAATAGGAGGTATCCGACATCACCAATACGGTAAGGCAGCCGGACATCGGATTCGGGTCACAACCCGGCAATCCGACGTCCGGCAGTCATTACGACAAATGAAGAACCAATACATTCAGCAGCCATGCCACTTGCAATCGATGCGGCCCGGTGTCCGCAAAACCACCGATGCCCAATGATAGACCAGTGTCCCGTGGGCGCAATATCGCAACAGGGATTCTCGCTTCCCGAGATTGATCCGGACACATGTATCGAATGCGGCCACTGCATAACCATATGCGGCCGCAGTGCAGTTTACCGCAAACCGTGACAGCCATGAATCCGCTCTGCAAGATACGTGACATACAGCGCGCCGTGCATCAGTTCGAACTGTGTTTGGAAGATAAGCACGGAGTCTGCCTCAACGAGGCGATGGCGCTCTGCTGCCTGCAACAGAATGGACGCCTCTCCTCCGGCGAGTTGGGAGAGATGCTCGGCCTCACCCCGTCGAACACCTCGAAAGTGATAGCGTCAATTGAACGCAAAGGTCTCATATCCCGTATTATGGGAGAGAGCGACAGGCGGCAGATGTACTTCTCGCTGACCGACGGAGGGCGCAGCCTGCTCGATGCAATCCAGAGCTGCACGCCATGCGTGCCGGAGATATTGCGGCCCATTCTGTGCGAATAGGCCATCGTCTACGGAAGTAATACTACGGCATAGGCGGCATTTCGGAATAAAATCCGAAATGCCGCCTATCATCTCCAAGTTTTGGCTAAGCTCCGTCACAAACGGAGAGCCCTCACTACCGAACCATGGAGCATTCCTACTCCAGAAGACATCACTTGCCGATGTCGCGGCAGTTGCGCTTGTCGGTTATGGTTCCGTCAGTAAGCTCGACAAGACCGACATTCGCGCGCAGCATCGTCCTCATGGTCTTGAGGTCGATATTGTAGCACTTTACGGGTTCGCTGCCGTCGAACGAACGGTAGGTAGGTTTGTCGATATACTCCGGGACGAGACATACTATGCCGGCCCCCTCCTCGTGTGCACGTTCGACTGCCGACCTCAGCCTCCGGCCGCACTTCTCGTCGACAAGATCCGGATTCGACACACAGAGCATGTATAGTTTGCCCTTTACCGACAAAAGGCTGTCGGTGACCTCTCCGGTTTCATCCCGCACGAAGAACTCCAGCACCATAGGCTCGACCTTGTTGTCCTGCTCCTCCGACACACGCGTATCGACCCACTCCCAGCGCTTCTCGTTGTGCCAGGCCTTGTCCTTGAGAGTGAACTCCCTCAGCTTTCCGCTCTTGCGGTTACGGTAGACGAGCACCACGTCGGCCGTTGCCTGCTCGTGGCGGGCCTTCTCCATATCCTCGGCTATGTTGCTGCCAATCTTGTACGGCAGGAAATCGAACGGCGGAAGGTGGTAATAGCTGTATATGCCGACACCCATGCTCGTCGAACAGAATAGTATCGTAAGCAGGAGTTCGAGCTTGGAGAATGCGAAGATCCGGTCGGGACGGTATCGCCACCATACGCAAACGGCCATCGGAAGCAGCACGAGATTCTTGACGAACGTCTCCGTCGGAGATAGTTTCAGCGCATCGCCGAAGCAGCCGCAGTCCTCCACCGGGATCCATGTGGCGCTGAGGAAGGTCAGCGTCGTGAAGAATATCATCGACAGCACGGCGAATATGGATATGAGCCTTACGCGCACCTTGAACAGCAGCATGAGACCCATCATAAGTTCCGCGCCGCACAACCATATCGAGAAGACCATGACGTACGGTTTCAGCGACTCGAAGCCGTATATTATCAGGTAGTTGGTTATATTCAGCGCCGTACCCCACGGGTCTATCGCCTTGACGAAACCCGAAGATATGAACGTCAGGGCAAACAGGATGCGGCACACGTGTGCAAGCACCCTGAACCAACGCTTATGTCTCAAGTCCGCCCCCATTCTATCGCAGTCCGTTCACAAGCGGCAGAACCTCCTGCCTGATTCTCGAAAATATCGTTTGGGGAGATGCCATGTTTCCGTTTCCGTCGCTGCAATCCACGACCCGGAACGTGTCGTCGGCCGATGCGGCGTCGAGATATACCTCGCGGACCCTGCGCTGCAAAGCGAGCGACGACTCGTGGATATCGCTGGCGCCGTTCAGATAGGAACGGTCGTCCCCCTCGCGCACGTCGGTGAGCTTGCGCACCGTAAATTCGAACGGCACGTCGAGAAACAGCGAAAGGTCCGGCCGCGGAATATCCCATTGGCCGTATTCGAGGTCGAGTATCCACCTCTTCAGCCTCTCACGTTCCTGCGCGTCGGCAATCTTGGCACACTGGTAACCTATGTTCGAATAGACGTAACGGTCGGCGATTACCACCTTGCCTTCCGCCTGCCACTCCCGGATGCGCGGCGCCATGTCGGCACGGTCTCCGGCAAAAAGCAGAGCCACGAGTGTCGGCGACACCTCGTCCACTCCGCCGAACTCACCGCGCAGGAAACGCGCAATGAGATCTCCGTAGACCGGGGCATCGAATCTCGGGAAGTGCACGTATTCGCTTTCGACGCCCATTGCGGCGAACATGTCGCGCAAGAGGCCTATCTGCGTGGATTTACCGGCTCCGTCGAGCCCTTCGAGTACGATGAACATAGGTCTTCTCCATTTTATTCTTCCGGGGTCATCCGAGCATGCGGACCGCCCTCACGACACCGTCCGCAAGAGCGTCAACCTCCGCACGGGTATTGTAGAAGGCGAACGACGCACGGCACATTCCGGTAACGCCGAAACGGTGCATCGTCGGTTCGGCGCAATGGTGTCCCGTACGCACGGCGACACCCGTCTTGTCGAGTATCATACCCATGTCGTAATGGCTTATTCCGTCGACATTGAAACTTACGATAGGCGTCTTGCCAGTCTCCGTTCCGTATATCTTCAACCCCTTTATCTCAAGCATTCGCTCCGTGGCATATTCGAGCAGCTCCCTTTCGTGAGCCTCAACCTCCACGGCAGGCAGTGACTCGACATACCTTACGGCCTCGCCCAGTCCCACGGCACCGACAAAGTCGGCCGTTCCCGCCTCGAACTTCAACGGCAGCGGAGCATAGGTGATGCGTTCGAACGAGACCTTGTCGACCATGTCGCCTCCGCCCAAGAACGGCGGCATCGCCTCGAGTATCTCCCTCTTGCCGTAGAGCACGCCTATGCCTGTCGGGCCGTACAGTTTGTGCCCGGAGAAGGCATAGAAGTCGCAGTCGAGCGCCCTGACATCGACGCCCCCGTGGACAACGCCCTGGCATCCGTCCACCACGACAATAGCACCGGCCGAGTGCGCCGCCTCGATTATCGGGCGCAAATCGGGTTTCGTACCAAGTGTATTCGAGGCCTGCGTAACGGCCACCACCTTCGTACGGCTGTCCAGAAGTTCCGGAAGCCGTTCGGTCATCAGGCGCCCGTCATCGTCCACCGGCAGCACCCTTATCTCCGCCGATTTGCGGTCGGCGGCAAGTTTCCACGGCACGAGATTGGAGTGGTGCTCCATCTCGCTTATGATGATGTTGTCACCGGCATGCAGGAACCTCTCGCTCCATGCATATGCGACGAGGTTCAGCGACGCCGTCGCCCCGGAGGTGAATATCACCTCCCCGCAGGAATCCGCCCCAATGAAGTTGCGTATTCGCTCGCGCGCCTGCTCGTAAAGCTCCGTCATCCGCTCCGAAAGCGTGTGTACGCCTCGGTGGACGTTGGAGTTGCACTCGGTGTATGCCCTCGACACGGCATCGATGACGCACTGCGGCTTCTGTGCGGTCGCCGCATTGTCGAGATACACCAGCGGTCGTCCGTAGACCCTGCTGCCGAGTATCGGAAAATCCTCCCTTATCCTTTCAACATCGAAACTCATCTCAATCCCTCTGTTTTTTCAGCCACGCGCTCCTCCATGATTCGGCGCAGCGGCTCCACATCGCACCTGCACACTATGTCGTTCACGAAGCCCTCGGCCAACAGTCTGCGGGCCTCCTCCTCGCATAGTCCGCGCTGGCGCATGTACATCACCGCCTCGTCGTCGATCTGTCCCACGGTCGCTCCGTGGCTGCATCGCACGTCGTCGGCATATATCTCGAGCTGCGGCATCGCGGATATGCGCGCCCCGCCCGACTGTATGTTGCGGCTCTGCTGCATGGCATCGGTATTCTGCGCATCCTCGGCAACGTAGACCAGCCCGCGGAACTCGCCCGTAGCCTGTCCGAAGGCAACCCCCTTGACCATCGAGTCGCTCTTGCAGCCGCCGACGAGGTGGTTGGTGACAATATTCACGGTACAATGATCCGCACCGGAAGCCACGAACAGTCCGCGCAACACATTTTCCGCACCCTCTCCCTCCAGGTTCATGCGGTAGGATACATTGGCGCCGCACAGTTCGGCGCACACCATCCGGCACGAACTCGATACACGCTGCGATATCCTGACCTCCGAAAAGGCCTCCGCAAGGTAGAGCTCGACAATCGAGAGCCTGGCGCCCTCGCCGACCGTGATATTCACGCCCGACTCGTCGGTACGGGTATGCAGTATGGCCAGGACGACCTCCGAGTCCGTCCTTTCGACACTCACGTCGACACTGCGCGGATCGAGCAGCAACAACGGGCGCGAAATGTCGGTATCGGAGGAGATCACACCCCCGGCAAACACGGCAAACAGGCCCGACTTCAATATTTCATCCGGATTCATCATTCGCCGTACTCGTTTATCAGCCAGTCGTAACCCTCCTTCTCAAGTCGCAGCGCAAGGCTCTTGTCGCCGGAATATATTATCCGGCCCTTGTAGAGGACATGGACGTAATCCGGCACTATATAGTCCAGAAGCCGCTGGTAGTGCGTGATCACTATCGTGGCATTCCTGTCCGTATGCAGTTTTGTCACTCCCGTTGCGACTATGCGCAGGGCATCGATGTCGAGACCGCTGTCGGTCTCGTCGAGAATGGCGAGTTCCGGTTCGAGCATCGCCATCTGGAATATCTCGTTCTTCTTCTTCTCGCCGCCCGAGAACCCCTCGTTGACCGAACGCGAAGTGAGCTTCGAGTCGAGCTCCACCACGGCGCTCTTCTCGCGCATCATGCGCAGGAATTCGGCGGCGCCCACCGGCTCCTTACCGAGGTATTTGCGGCGTTCGTTCACCGCAAGCTTCATGAAGTTGGCCATCGAGACACCCGGTATCTCCACCGGATACTGGAACCCGAGAAACAGACCGCGGCGCGCCCTCTCCTCCACCGAAAGCGGCAGCAGGTCCTCGCCGAGGAAGGTCACCTCGCCGGAGGTGACTGTGAACTTCTCGCTTCCGGCCAGTACCGAGGCCAGCGTACTCTTGCCCGAGCCGTTCGGGCCCATTATGGCATGCACCTCACCGGCCTTCACCTCGAGGTTTATGCCCCGAAGTATCTCCTTGTCGCCGACCGAGGCGTGCAGATTCTTTACTGTCAACATATCTTTTCCAATCTCTTGTTACAATTCCACATGGAGCATCCTCTACCCCACACTGCCCTCGAGGCTTATCGAAAGCAGCTTCTGCGCCTCGATGGCGAACTCCATCGGCAGCTTCGACAGCACCTCCTTCGCATAACCGTTCACGATAAGGCCAACAGCCTCCTCCGTCGAGAGCCCCCGCTGGTTGCAGTACATCAGCTGATCCTCCGAAATCTTCGATGTCGTGGCTTCGTGCTCCACGACCGCCGTCGAATTGCGGCTGTCGATATGAGGGAACGTATGAGCTCCGCAACGGTCCCCGATAAGCAGCGAATCGCACTGCGAATAGTTGCGTGCGCATTCGGCCTTCGGGCCTATCTTCACCAGGCCGCGGTAGGAGTTCTGGCTCCTGCCGGCCGATATGCCCTTCGAAACGATGCGGCTTCGCGTGTTGCGACCTATGTGAATCATCTTGGTTCCGGTGTCGGCCTGCTGGAAATGGTTCGTCATGGCCACCGAATAGAACTCGCCCACGGAGTTGTCGCCGAGAAGCACGCAGCTCGGATACTTCCACGTTATGGCCGAGCCGGTCTCCACCTGCGTCCATGAAAGGTGGGCGTTCTCGCGGCACAGGCCGCGCTTGGTCACGAAATTGTAGATGCCGCCGTTGCCATCCTTGTCACCCGGATACCAGTTCTGTACCGTCGAGTACTTGACCTCGGCGTCGCGCTCGACGACGATCTCCACGACGGCCGCATGCAGCTGGTTCTCGTCGCGGCGAGGGGCCGTACACCCTTCAAGGTAGCTGACATACGAGCCTTCGTCGGCAACGATGAGCGTACGCTCGAACTGGCCGGTGCCCTGCGCGTTTATGCGGAAATATGTCGAGAGCTCCATCGGGCATCTCACGCCTTTCGGTATATAGCAGAACGAGCCGTCGGAGAATACCGCCGAGTTGAGAGCCGCATAGAAGTTGTCGGCATACGACACCACCGAGCCGAGATAACGCTTCACAAGATCTGGATATTCCCGTATCGCCTCCGATATAGGGCAGAATATTATCCCCTTTTCGGCCAGCGTCTCGCGGAACGTGGTCTTGACCGAGACCGAATCCAGCACCGCATCGACGGCCACTCCGGCCAGCGCCTTCTGCTCCTCGAGAGGAATGCCCAGTTTGTCGAACGTGCGGCGGAGTTCGGGGTCGACCTCGTCCATTGAGCCGAGCGCCTTCTTCTGTTTCGGCGAAGCGTAATATATTATGTCCTGGAAATCTATCGGCGGAATCGTCAGGTGCGCCCATTTCGGCTCCTCCATGGTAAGCCAGTGGCGGTACGCCTTGAGCCTGTATTCGAGCATCCATTCCGGCTCTTGCTTCTTTTCGGATATGGTCCGTATGACCTCCTCGTCAAGTCCGCGTCTTATGAGCTCGGTCTCGATGTCGGATGTAAAACCGTATTTGTAGTCGCTACGTTCGAGCGAGTCCAATATGTCCCTTTCGTTATCCTTCATACCAACTCACAAAGATACAAAAAAAATGCAGAATTTCACAGTGAATACACCAAAACGGGGCTTTGAGGGCAAACAATAAAAAAGGCGGACCGAAATACGGTCCGCCACACTTCGCGGAGGGCACTGGATTCGAACCAGCGGATACCTTTACGATATCGGCAGTTTAGCAAACTGCTGGTTTAAGCCACTCACCCAACCCTCCGTGGCCTCTGCGGCTGAAAGCGTACAAAAGTACTCTTTTTTCGGATAACTGCAAAAAATTTCGGCAAAAAACATCAAACAAACCCGCATCACACCGTCTCCGGCACATGCGGAACGGTGCCGCAAACCGCATAAAGGTCTGCGACACCGTACATTGCGACAATGCGGAATATATGCCGCCGGTTACTCGGTCACCTCAACGAACTTCTCGCGCGGAGCCCTGCACAACGGGCACTTCTCCGGAGCCTCGTCGCCCTCATGTATGTACCCGCATACGGTACAACGCCACTTCTTTGTTGCCATAATCTTAATTTTTTAGGTTATTCTCATATATTTCCGACAGCAAATATAATCAACATTGCCCAAAGCCGGAAATAATATATTTTTATAAATGCATAAACAACTCCTATGCCGTCACCTGCCGGAGAGGGCATTTTCTATCTCCACAGCCGAAACGGAATCCTTTATCAGCACTTTTTTCTCCGCATCGAGCAGATACATCGAAGGTATTGCACGCAAGTCGTATATCTCGCCGTCTCGCACCTTGCAGCCGTCGTCATAGGCGTTTATCCACCCCTTCGGCATCAGATGCGCATAGCTTCTCCATGCATCGAGGTCCTCGTCCGGATAAAGGGCCAGGACCTTCAGCCTTCCGGAGGCCACCATGTCCGAGACCAGTGCCGAAGCCGAGAGCTGCTCCTCGAGCATCTTGCACATCGGGCATCCCGGATTGTTGATGAACAGCAGTACGTAGTCGGCCTTGAGTCCGTACAGCGTTCCCCTCCTGCCCGAGGCAAGCGTATATTCGAAATCGTTTGCCCTCTTTCCTATCCTGTTCTGCATGGCCAGATTCAGGTCGTATTCCGGGCCGAGTTTTTCGTAGCGGTCATAGAACGGCGAGCGTATCTGCGCCTGCAGCACAGGTATGTAGAGTTCGCTGCTGCGCAACGGAGAATTTGGATCATTGAGAATGCGGTCCGAAAGCATGACGAAATAGTCCAGCATCCGTCGCGAGGTGGATGCACGCTCCATGAGTTTTGCTATCGGTTCGCCGTCGACCGGACCGACGAAGGTGGCAACGAATGCGGCATAGGCGCGAATCATCTCCAGCGTATCCACCTTTGAGATGAAGACCGTATCCCGGAAATCGAACCTGTCCCAATAGTGTTCGCGCATATACGCAAACCTGTTCTCTTCGAGTATCTGCATCGGAGGCTCAACCATACGGAAACGGTATTCGGCATTGTTGTCACCGCCTTCGGATCGGGTTCTGCTTCCGGCACGGCCACCGCATCCGCAGAGCACCGCCGCACATGCGAATATCGCAAGCGTTGTGGAGAAAAGTCTTTTCATACGGACAAAGTTAAAAAATTTTCCGATACGTGCGCCGTAAGGACACCGCACAGTCGCGTCTCCGTTTGGCGTAATTATTGCGCCGGTGCGGGAATCGTAAACGAATCATAACATATTCATTTCATTATGGAGGCTAAAAAAAATACTGGGTTCAAATTGAGCGTCATGACGCTCGCAATCATGAACGTTACGGCCGTGGTAAGCCTGCGCGGCCTGGCCGCCGAATCGGTCTACGGGCCGTCGTCGGCATTCTACTACCTGTTCGCGGCCATAGTGTTCCTCATCCCTACGGCTCTGGTCGCCGCGGAACTTGCGGCGATGTTCTCCGACAAGCAGGGAGGTGTGTTCCGCTGGGTAGGCGAAGCATTCGGCGCACGCGCCGGTTTCCTCGCGATATGGCTGCAGTGGATCGAATCCACCATCTGGTACCCTACCGTGCTGACCTTCGGCGCCGTATCCATCGCATTCATCGGGATGGACCAGACACACGACATGTCGCTGGCATCGAACAAGGTATTCACGCTCGCCGTAGTGCTTGCGATATACTGGATTGCAACGTTCATTTCGCTCAAGGGTCTGGGCTGGGTAGGCAAAATCAGCAAATGGGGCGGTATAATCGGGACAATCATCCCGGCCGCACTGCTTATCATCCTCGGAATAGTCTATCTCTCGACCGGAGGCCACAACAACATGGACATGTCGCAGAGCTTCTTCCCCGACCTCACCAATCTCGACAATCTCGTGCTCGCAAGCGGCATATTCCTGTTCTATGCCGGAATGGAGATGATGGGTATACACGTGATGGAGGTCAAGGACCCGAGCCGAAACTATCCGAAGGCCATCATCATCGGTTCGATAATCACGGTCTGCATATTCATTCTCGGCACATTCTCGCTCGGATTCATAATCCCGGCCAAGGATGTCAGCCTTACACAGTCGCTGCTCATCGGATTCGACAACTACTTCAAGTACCTGCACATGTCGTGGGCATCGCCGATAATCGCCATCGCGCTGATGTTCGGAGTGCTTGCCGGAGTGCTCACGTGGGTGGCCGGACCGTCCAAGGGTATCTTCGCGGTAGGCAAGGCCGGATATCTCCCGCCTTTCTTCCAGCGATCGAACGCCAACGGCGTACAGCGCAACATCCTGCTCATACAGGGCGGAATAGTCACGCTATTGAGCCTTCTGTTCGTGGTGATGCCGTCCGTACAGTCGTTCTACCAGGTGCTGTCGCAGCTCACCGTGTTGCTCTACCTGATAATGTACCTGATGATGTTCGCCGCAGCGATAGCCCTGCGCTACAAGATGCCGTCCGAGAAGCGTCCTTTCAGGCTCGGAGGCAACTTCACAATGTGGCTCATCGCCGGAGTCGGTTTCCTCGGCTCGCTGCTGGCCTTCGTCTTGAGCTTCATCCCGCCGTCGCAGATTCCTACGGGAAGCCCGAAGGTATGGGTTTCGATACTCGTCGTCGGATGCGTCGTCGTAGTGGTCATTCCATTCATCATATACGCCATGCGCAAGCCTTCGTGGCGCAGCACCGACGCTGCCGACCACTTCGCACCGTTCCACTGGGAGACAAATGATAAAAAAACACGGTCATGAATGGGAAAATAGACAAAAAACGCATCGCTGCGGCGATGAACGATGCCTACGGGAAGTTCAGGGATGACTCCTCGGGCAAAAACGCAGACTACATCCCCTATCTTGCCGGGATACCGAAAGACCTTTTCGGAATAGCCGTATGCCTGGCCGACGGCGACACGCTGACTGTCGGCGACACCGGCTATGCGTTCGGCATCGAATCCGTATCGAAGGTGCCGACAGCCATACTCGCCATGGAGCAGTACGGGCGTAAGGAGATACTCGACAAGATAGGCGCCGATGCCACCGGGTTGCCGTTCAACTCCGTGATGGCCATACTTCTCGAGAACGACCACCCGTCGACGCCGCTCGTAAATGCCGGAGCCATATCGGCCTGCTCGCTCATACGACCGACCGGCAACGGAAGGCGCAAATGGGCGGCCATACACGGATTCATCGAGGAGCTGTGCGCTTCGAAAGTGTCGCTCATATCCGAACTGTATGAATCGGAGGCGAAGACAAACTTCAACAACAGGGCCATATCTTGGCTGCTCAGGAATTACAACCGCATATACGACGATCCCGACATGTCGCTCGACATCTACACCCGCCAATGTTCGATAGGCGTAACCGCAGCCGACCTCGCCATCATGGCCGCGACCATAGCCTTCGAGGGGCGCAACCCGGTATCGGGGCGCCGTGTGTTCCGTCCGGAGATTTCGCCGTGCATAACCTCGCTCATGGCCACCGTAGGATTCTACGAGCGCACCGGCGACTGGATGTTCTCCACGGGAGTGCCTGCAAAAAGCGGCGTCGGAGGCGGCATAATGGGTGTCGTCCCGGGAGTGATGGGCATTGCGGCATTCGCCCCGCCTTTGGACGGCGCCGGCAACTCCGTAAAGGCGCAGAAAGCCATTTCGTACATGTCGGAACAGCTGCATCTGAACGTATTCGGAGCCGAGCGCGCGAGCGTCGAATGCGAATGCCGGCAGACCGAACCGGCATAGCGTTCGCGGCATATCCCAACAAAATACGGGGCGGAACTTCCGAGTTCCGCCCCGTATTATTATCCGTAAAGGCTGCCGCTATTTCGCAAGGCCCTGCGTATATACGCGCATCACATCCTCGCTCAGGCCCATGCTCGAATATCCTCCGTCATGGTAGAGATTCTGCATCGTAACCTTTCGCGTAAGGTCGGAGAAGAGCGTAACCACATAGTTGGCACAATCCTCGGCCGTAGCGTTGCCGAGCGGCGACATGCGCTCCGCAAAGTCGAGCATGTCGGTCATTCCGGCTATGCCGCTTCCGGCAGTGGTCATGGTCGGCGACTGCGAAACGGTATTGATGCGGACATGGTGCTTGCGGCCGTATTCCGCACCGAAACTGCGGGCAAACGACTCCAGGAGCGCCTTGGCGTCGGCCATGTCGCTGTATCCTGCGAACGTGCGCTGTGCGGCTATATAGGTAAGGGCCACGATCGAACCCCAGTCGTTTATCGCATCCTTGCGCATGAGCACCTGCAGCATCTTGTGGAAGGATATTGCCGAGATGTCGAGCGTCTTGGAGAGGAAACCGTAGTCAAGGTCACCGTAGGCACGTCCCTTTCGTACATTCGGCGACATGCCGACAGAGTGCAGGACGAAATCGAACTTGCCGCCGAAGTGCTCCATGGCACGGTCGGTAAGGTTTTCGAGGTCCTCCACGCTCGTTGCGTCGGCCGGGACGACAATGGTTCCCAGACGCTCGGCCAGCTGGCCGATGGTTCCGAGACGGATCGAAACCTCGGTATTGGTAAGCACCAGTTCCGCGCCCTCCTCGGCCGCACGCTCGGCCACTTTCCATGCGATGGAGTTTTCGTTGAGAGCACCGAATACGATGCCTTTTTTGCCTTTAAGCAGATTGTAAGCCATAATTGTCAATAGTTTAGATTACAATAAATCCCAAGCGACGGTTACGTCGCCGGCGCAAAGGTAATAAATTTTCCCCATCGGGATGCACAATGCGGCAAAAACCGGCATCCGCCATAAAATACGGAGGGTGGTCCTTGAAACGGACCGCCCTCCGAAACCCGGCTACAGGCTATCTTACAACCGTCTCGTCCCTGTCCGGACCGACCGATATAATCTTCACCGGAACACCTGTCTCCTGCTCGATGAACGCAACGTAATCGCGGAACTCTTTCGGGAATTCGTCGTAGCTGCGAACATTGCAGATGTCGCACTTCCATCCCGGGAACTCACGGTATACCGGCATAACCTCCTCGTTGCTCTCGAACGGGAAGTAGTCGACACGGCGTCCGTCAACCTCATAGCCTACGGCCACCTTTATCGTATCGAAGTCGTTGAGCACGTCGGACTTCATCATTATGAGCTCCGTCACACCGTTCATCATCACCGCATATTTCAACGCCACAAGGTCAAGCCATCCGCAACGGCGCGGACGACCGGTCGTGGCGCCGAACTCGTGGCCTATCTGACGGAGGCACTCGCCGACGCTGTCGAAAAGCTCCGTAGGGAACGGGCCGCTGCCCACACGCGTGCAATATGCCTTGAAAATACCATACACGTTGCCTATGCGCGTCGGAGCAACTCCGAGACCCGTGCAAACACCTGCACAAAGCGTATTGGACGAAGTGACGAACGGATAGGTACCGAAATCTATGTCG
Organism: uncultured Alistipes sp.; assembly: GCA_944322005.1. Lineage (GTDB taxonomy): Bacteria > Bacteroidota > Bacteroidia > Bacteroidales > Rikenellaceae > Alistipes. Next base: position 191,040 of record CALUNL010000001.1, on the reverse strand, counting down.
AGCATCGAGCCCTGCGCTCCCTCTGCAAGAACCGAAACGTCATCGGCGAGATAACGGTTAACCGCCTGCTCGCTGTCGATCAGCTCGAAACGGCGGATATTCTCTATCCCCTCGAACCATCTGCGTTCGTATTCGGTGATGTCATATTCGTAATCATACTGCCTCAAGAGGCCGATATGCTTCTCCTTCAGACGCTCGTAGCGCTCCGCAAATTCCGGCGAGAGGATATCTCCCACACGCAGGCCGTTGCGACCGGTCTTATCCATGTAAGCAGGGCCTATTCCCTTGAGGGTCGAACCGATTTTGGTCTTGCCCTTGGCTGCCTCGCTTGCCGCATCGAGCATGCGGTGTGTAGGGAGGATAAGGTGTGCGCGCTTTGAGATGAGAAGGCGTGAACGGACATCTATGCCCAGGCTCTCGATCTTGTCAATCTCCTCGGAGAGTATTACAGGGTCTATGACCACGCCGTTTCCGATGATGTTCACGGAACCGTCGCGGAATATTCCCGACGGAACGGTATGCAATACAAACGTCTGCCCGTCGAAACGGAGCGAATGTCCGGCATTCGGACCTCCCTGGAATCTCGCAATGACCTTGTATCCCGGCGTCAGGACGTCCACTACCTTGCCTTTGCCCTCGTCGCCCCACTGCAGACCGAGGACCACATCGACTTTTTTCATATTGTTGAGTCTATTTTATTTCATGGTGTTTCCGCCACCCCACAAAGATACGGATATTGGCCGGCGTAACGGTATCCGGGCAGGCCGAGTTATCAACATTTTATCAAACAGAGGCCCCGAACCACGCCGTGCGGCAACACGGCAAAAGAAAAGCCCCTCCTGAACGGAGAGGCATTGCTTTGAGGCAAGCGGAGGATCACATTGCATCGTCGCCGAAATCGGAGCCGTCGTCAACCGGGTCCTCGTCGGATTCGTCGTCCTGGATCTCGTCGGCGCCCTTTATCTCCTCATCGTAGTAGTCCTTGTCCTCATCATCCTCGGAAAGATCGTCTATCTTGACGTCTACCTTAACCAGATAGCTGACATCTTCCGTTTCGAAAGGTACGGCATAGAAGAAATCGCCATTAGGCTTGTCCACGCGAATCATCGCATCGAGATAACCCGCCGGATACAAGGCCTTTACCTGTTCCTGGAGGTCCACCGGGAGAGAGTGAAAACTTACGACCAATCTTTTTTTTGCGTTTCCTGTTGCCATGGTATCTTCAAAAATTTTCCGCAAGTATACGCAAAAAATGAATACTTCGTCAATTCTTCAAAAAAAAATTCATTTTTTTTCATTTCGCGGCGACGTTCCGAACAAAATGGCTATCTTTATGGGCGACGCCAGAGCGTCGTCAAATGAAGATTTATGGTACAGGAGAGAATCATGGAGCTGCGCAGGGCGCTCAACCATCACAACTATAAATATTATGTCGAGAACTCGCCCGAGATAAGCGACTTCGAGTTCGACCGCATGATGCGCGAGTTGCAGGATCTGGAGGCGGCACACCCTGAATACGCCGATCCGAACTCCCCGACCGTACGGGTCGGCAGCGACATCACCGCCGATTTCGCATCCGTGGAACACCGGTTCCCGATGCTCTCGCTCTCGAACACCTACTCCATAGACGAGCTGCGCGAATTTGTCGAGCGCGTGGAGCGCGAGGTCGGAGAGACGGAGTTCGTCTGCGAGCTGAAATTCGACGGCACGGCCATATCGCTGACATACGAGGATGGCCGCCTCATGCAGGCGGCGACACGCGGCGACGGCGAGCGCGGTGACGACGTGACGGCCAATGCCAGGACAATACGCTCCATCCCGCTCGAGCTGCGCGGCGACGACTATCCACGGCTGTTCGAGATAAGGGGCGAGATTCTGATGCCGTACGCCTCGTTCGACCGTCTCAATGCCGAACGCGAACAGAACGGCGAGCCGCTCTTCGCCAACCCGCGCAACGCAGCGGCCGGCACGCTGAAACAGCAACAGTCCTCCATCGTGGCCAAGCGCGGCCTCGACTGCACGCTCTACCAGCTTGCCGGGGAGAGTCTGCCATACGAATCGCACTGGGAGAGCATGGAGCATGCCCGCAAATGGGGATTCAAGATATCGGACAAGATGCGCATATGCCGTTCGATGCAGGAGATCGAGGAGTTCATAAACTACTGGGATACCGGAAGGAAGGCCCTTCCGTTCCCGACGGACGGAGTGGTCATAAAGGTCAACCGGTACTCCGACCAGCGTGCGCTCGGCTTTACGGCCAAGGCACCGCGTTGGGCCGTTGCCTACAAGTTCAAGGCCGAACAGGCGCTGACGAAGCTCTTGAGCGTAGATTTCCAGGTGGGGCGTACGGGAGCGATAACCCCGGTGGCCAACCTTGAGCCGGTGCAGCTGGCAGGCACGACCGTCAAGCGCGCCACGCTTCACAATGCAGAGCAGATTGCGCAGCTCGACATCCGTGTCGGAGACATGGTGTATGTCGAGAAGAGCGGAGAGATAATCCCAAAAATAACCGGCGTGGAGCATTCGCAGCGCGAGCGCGACATCCGGCCGTTCGAGTTCATCGACAAGTGCCCCGTATGCGGTACGCCGCTGGTACGCTACGAAGGCGAGGTCAAGAGCTACTGCCCGAACCAGAGCCACTGCCGCCCGCAGATACTCGGACGCATAATCCACTTCATCCGCCGCAAGGCGATGGACATCGACGGACTGGGTGCGGAGACCGTGGAGCTGCTCTTCGAGAGGGGGCTTATCCGCGACATAGCCGATCTGTACGACCTCAAGGCCGCCGACCTCGCGAAATTGCCGAGACTCGGCGACAAATCGGCCGACAATATAGTAAGGAGTATCGACGCCTCACGCAAGGTGCCGTTCAACCGCGTACTGTTCGGACTGGGCATCCGCTTTGTCGGTGAGACCACCGCAAAGTATCTTGCCGAACATTTCCGCAGCATGGACGCCGTAATGCAGGCCACCCCGGAGGAGCTCATGGAGTCCGAGGAGGTCGGAGAGAAGATTGCCGACTCGATCGCCGACTACTTTGCCGACGAGAGCAACCGTACGATTATCGAACGTCTGCGCAAAGCCGGGCTGCAGTTCGAGGCGGAGGAGCGGGAATCGGTTTCCGACACTCTCGCGGGGAGGAACATAGTGGTTTCCGGAACATTCAGGGAGCACTCGCGCGACCGGCTGAAGGAGCTCATCGAGGCCCACGGAGGAAAGGTGCAGTCGGGCGTTGCCGCCAACACCGATTTCATAATCGCAGGCGACAAGATGGGGCCAACGAAGTTGCAGAAGGCTAAAAAGCTCGGCATAAGGCTCGTGTCGGAAGAGGAGTTCATCGGAATGATAGGCGGAGATTCGGGCTCGGCGCCGACAAGTGCAACTGCCGCAAAAAGCGCCGCATCCACGGAGAGGACGGCTGCCGATGCCGCAACGAAGAAGACACCCGAACAGGGAAGCCTTTTCTGAACGAAACGGAAGAGAGAATATGTAAAAATGAAGAACGATATGGGAAAGAAGATGTTTTCAGGCACGGGCGTTGCCGTGGTAACGCCATTCGCCGGCAACGGCTCGGTCGACTTTGCCGCCCTGGCCCGGCTGGTGGAGCACATCATATCGGGCGGGGCGGACTATATCCTCGCCCTGGGCACCACATCGGAGTCGCCGACGCTGTCGGCGGACGAGCGACGGGCTGTGGCCATGTTCATCCGCGAGCGCAACGCAGGCCGCCTGCCGCTCGTGATAGGAATAGGCGGCAACTGCACCCGCGACACGGTGGAGACGATACGCACGTGGGACCTCAAGGGGTACGATGCCATACTATCCGTATGCCCATACTACAACAAGCCCAATCAGGAGGGTCTGTACAGGCATTTCAGGGCCGTCTCGGAGGCCTCGCCGCTGCCGGTGATCCTGTACAACATCCCGGGACGTACCGGCGTGAACCTCACACCCGAGACATTGCAACGCATAGTATGCGACTGCCCGAACGTCATCGGAATAAAGGAAGCGTCGGGCAACCTTGCGCAAATGAAGCGCATACACGAACTGCTGCCGGAGCATTTTGCGCTCATAAGCGGTGACGATGCGTTGACGGTGGACATCATGAGACTCGGCGGAGTCGGTGTCATATCCGTTCTCGCACAGCTCTACCCGGCAGAGATGTCGGCCGTGGTACGCATGGCCGCAGAGGGCCGCTTCGACGAGGCCGACGCGCTGTTTGCGCCGTTGAAGGAGATTACCGCCGAACTTTTCGAGGAGGGCAACCCAACGGGCATAAAAACCGCACTTTCGCTCAAGGGAATCTGCGGCGACACCGTACGGCTTCCGCTCGCCGAGGGCAGCGGGTCCTTGAGGAGAAGGATGTCGGAGAGCATGGCCGGATACGAAAAACGTCCGCAATAACGTTTGTACGAAAAATTTACGATGATGAAGAGAGTTATTGTCGCCATGTTGTCGGTCGCATTGTCGATGCAGGCCGCATCGGCACAGGAACAGACGCAGGGACAAAACAATGTGCAGGAGCAGCAGACAACCGCACAGGCTCCTGTACCGGAGCCGTCGCAAACCCGCGTCCCGGACAATGAGGACATACTGAAGAAGATCACCGAAGCGACCTCTCCGTATTTCTATCCAAATCTTATGATGCGGTACAAGAACGGAGAACAGCTCACCGACGACGAGTATCACTACCTGTACTACGGTTTCGCATTCCAGCTCCAGTACAAGCCTCTGGAGAACAACAAGGGAATGGATCGCGTGCAGAACGTGATGTCGCGTCTTGCCATCGACGAACCGTCGGTGACCGACATCGACGAGCTCATAGCCGCCTGCACCGAAGCGATGGAACAGGACCCGTTCAGCCCGCAGCTGCTCAACATCATGGCATACGCATACGGCGCATCGGGCGACAAGAAGCGGGAGAAGGCGTATTACGACCACATGAACGGCATACTGCGATGCATAGGCAACTCCGGCAACGGTCTGAAGGAGAAGACGCCGATGCACATCATAATGTTCTCGCACGGTCTCGACTACATCGCCGCGAAGGGCTGGAACTACCTCAAGGGGCGCATAATAAGCCGCACCGTGGAGTTCGTCCCGTTCACTGTTCCGCACAACAAGGTCAAGGGATACTATTTCGACTACAGCCGCATATACTGGAACAAGCCGGAAAACTACACCTTCAAGCGCGAGCGCACGTGGCAGATAAACAACCTCAAGCCTCGCGAGTACAAATAGCCGCCACTTTTGAAGTTACACGGTTTTTCCGTATATTTGCCCGAAACAAGGATATTCTTTGCCGCCATGAACATCAGAAGGTTTGCCCTTTATACCACGATGATGCTGTCCATGTTGCTGCTGCCATACGGCTGCCGCAAGGGGGAATATGCCGTATCGGGCGACCTTATCGTGAACGGCATACAGAACAACTCCCTGTATATCGGCGGTGCCGAAGGTTCCACCGAGACGTTCTCGATTACATCCAAATACGACTGGGAGATTCTCCCGACCGAAGGTTTCGTCTGCTCCCCGTCGAGCGGCCCGGCCGGTGAGAATATCGAAATCACCGCAACGGCACTGCAGGCGAACAACACCCTGTCGACGGTCATGCTCGGGCAGTTGTCGTTCAAGCTTCTGAATACGAAGTTCATTGGAGTGGTGGCATATCAGAACCCGCAGATACTCATAGAATACGGCTACGACAAGGTATACACCGGCGCCGACGCCGGTTCGGAGGCCTCCATAAGGTTCACCTCGGCCACCGACATGTTCGAGATAGAGACTTCTGACGACATAAGCTACAGCTTCGTCAGCCGAGACTCTGACAAGGGCAAGTATGAGATAAGCGTAACGGCTCCACGCGACAACCTCACAGTCGACACGGTCAAGACCGGCGATGTACGGTTCTACGTCGACGGCATCGAGCAGGAGGGAAGCGTAGAGGTATACAGCAACCCCGCTCTGCTCATAAACAAAAGCAGCCTGCTGCTGTCGGGAACGGCCGGTTCGCAAAACTCGTTCGAGGTTACAACGCCTTTCGAGTTCACTGTCGATTGCTCATCCGACGCATTCTCGAGCGAAAAGAGTGATGACGGCACCGTTACGGTCACCGCCGCATCAGGCAACATCACCGACGGCGAGATTCAGCTCGGCACCATAGACGTATACCTTGCGGACAACAACGACTGCCGCATATCGATGGATGTGTTCCAACGCGCAGGCTCGTCTCCGCAGGCAATTCTGTTCTACTTCATCGGTACAAGCCTCAAGGCGAGCTACGAGAGCAACATAGACAAGGTGGTCGGCGCGCTTTCGTCCGGCATACAGGGCTCGTCGAGAGTTCTCGCCTTCATACAGAGCACCAAACTCGACGCGACACTCTACGAACTCCGCTACGACAATGTGGAGGGGACCGGCATACGCGAAAAGATACGCGACTACAAACTGCCATCGACCTTCACCCCGCAGATGCTTACGGACAACCTCAACGAGATGATTGAGTTCGCCCCGGCGGAGGAGTACTCCCTCATAGTGCATACCCACGGCACCGGATGGATACCGAAGAGCCAGCCCACGTCATTGTCTCTGAGCTCCGCCCGCAAATACCTGTGGAAAACAGTCGAAGGGGCGCCGCAGATGAGGCATATGGGCGACAACTACGACACGCAGTTCGACACCGACGAGTTCGCCGCAGCACTCGAGGCAACCGGCATCAAATTTTCATACCTTATGTTCGATGCATGCTTCATGTCGAGCGTAGAGGCCGTGTATGACATGCGGAATACGGCCGACCGCATACTCGCATCGCCATGCGAGGTCATGGGCATGGGATTCCCGTACGACCTCGTGATGCCGCTGCTGCTGACCGACAACGGACGCTCGTACGACCTCGACGGAGTATGCCGCGCATATGTGGACTACTACTCCGAGTACCCGCTCCAGTCGTACCGTTCGGCATGCGCCGCCGTGACGGTATGTTCGGAACTCGAGGCGCTCGCCGCTGCCGCAAAACGCGTGAACCAGTCAGAATCCAAAAATTACGATATAGCCGACATACAGACCTACGAGGGTATGACGGAGCACATTTTCTTCGATCTGGAGGACTACACCAACCGTTCGTGCGCCGACGTGGATGCGGTCGCCGCATTCTCCGCGCAGCTGGACAAGACTGTCGTATCGCGTTACCATACCCAGAAATTCTACTCCGCATACAACGGCATGGCGAACGATATAAACTATTACTCGGGCATCACGACCAGCGCCCCTTGCGAGGCATACGCCGAAGAGTGGAAACAGACGCAATGGTACCGCGACACGCACTGATGATGCGCCATAGCACCGAGCCAGGCGCTACCCCATTATCATAACCAAGACATCCGTACCGGCGGAGAGCCGGCAGGCAACCGCTATTTCCCGGCACGGGCAAACAGGTCGTGCATGCGGTGAGACATGAAAAACTGCAGGACGCCGCGTATGACCATGTACGACGTGAAGGCCAGCCACAGGGCATCGTTTCCCATGACACCGCGCAGGCCGTAATATATGGCGAAATATGCCGCCGTCGAGAGCAGCATCGAGTTGCGCATGATCTTGGTTAGCGTGGCCCCCACCATCATTCCGTCCATGGTGAACGGTATGGCCGCCGCAAGCGGAATCGCCATAACCCATCCTATATAACGGTGTGCCGTTGCAAGTATCGCCTCCGCATCCGTCGTATCACGGCTCATGAAGAATGACAGAATCTCCTGCCACCATCCCACATATATCCCTATCGAGACGAGTGCGGTGACCAGCGTCCACGCGAAACAGCGCTTTATGCAGCGCCGAAGCGAAACGACATCGCGCGCCCCGACAAACCGGCCCGTAAGCGCCTCGGCAGCATAGGCGAAGCCGTCGTTCATGTACGAGAAGAGGGTGAACAGCTGCATGAGCATGGCGTTCACGGCAAGTATCACGCTGTCGCCCATATGCGAGGACGCGGCGGTAAAGAAGGTATATACGCAAACGATGCAGAACGTACGGACGATTATGTCGGCATTGACACGGAAGAACTCGCGCATCGGGCGCATGTCGATAACCTCGTGCAGGTCGACCTTGCGCAGCGTCTTTCCGAATACGGCGAACAGCAGGACCGCCGATACGAGCAGTCCCGTCCACTGGGCGACTACCGATGCATAGGCGATGCCGACGATGCCCATGCCGAGTCCGAGAGCAAACCAAAGGCTGCACAATACGTGCACCACATTCACGACAATGGATGTGCACATCGGTATCACGGCATTCTGCATGCCGGTGAACCATCCGTTAAGGCCGAAAAGCATTATGCCGGCCGGCACGGCCCATATGCGGGCATAGAAGTAATCGGACACCGACTCGTCGCCGTTCATTATCATCAGCGACAACTCGCCGAGAGGGTACTGCAGCACCAGCACAGCCACTCCCACAAGCAGCGACACGGCTACGGCACGTGCAAGCATATTGCTTGTCTCCTGGTAATTCCCGGCGCCGAACGCCTGGGCCGTCAGGCCGCTCGTACCCATACGTATGAACGAGCAGTTCCAGTATATGAAGTTGAAAATCGAGACTCCGATAGCCAGCATGCCTATCGTATGGGTGGAGTTGCCGATATGTCCGGCGATGAACATCGACGCGATTCCCATAAGCGGAACGGTGATGTTCGAAATTATGTTCGGTACGGCTATGCGAAATATTTCCCTGTTCATCGTCGTAGAGTCTGTGCCATTCGCCCGCAAAAGTACGAAAAATAAATCTTCATTCTCCCATACGTCATGCTTTTTGCCCTGTTTGGCTGATTACGGTCGCCTGAAAGGATTATTCGGTAGCGAATTACGGTTTTTGCAATGATTTGGCCTACGGTTTGATACGGTTATCAAAAATTAGTTTACCTTTGCCGTCGTAAAAACAGACATTCGACATGAAAGATTTCAAGAACGATTCGAGCGCGGTACTTTCGCGTTTCGGCAAGGACAAGCGCCTGCACGGGGCACGCACGGAGCGTGTCGGGAGCACCGGTGCACCACGCAACGGCTCAGCACATACGGAACAGGAGCGCAAGCGCACATCTTTCAACCCCAATTTCACAAAAGACAACCGCATCAGGGAGCGCGCAGTCGGAAGTTCGGAGATGCGTTCCGAATACAGGCATGAAACGTCGCACGACTCCTCGGAAAAAAGATATCCGTCCAAAGTGGGCAAATCCGCCGCAACCGAACGTACTCACGGCTACGGCAAGCCGTCGCATGCACACGGACGCCCGGAGCGCGGAGCGAATTCCTCACGCAGTTTCGACAAGCATGAGTACGGAAAGCCGCAGCAGGGCCGCCCGGCAAAGGCTCGCAGCGGATACGGACATACAGCCGTACGCGGCAGCAAGCCGTATCCGAAATACAACCCTGCAAAAAACGACGGCGAGATCAGACTCAACCGCTTTGTGGCGCAGTCCGGAATATGTTCGCGACGTGAGGCCGATTCGTACATCACGGCCGGCCTGGTAAGTGTCAACGGCACCATCGTCACCGAACTCGGCACAAAGGTACTGCCGACCGATGATGTGCGTTTCAACGGTGAACGCATACAGGGACAGAAGAACGTCTACCTGCTCCTCAACAAGCCGAAGGGCTACGTAACGACAATCGAGGACGAGCATGCCGACAAGACCGTCATGGACCTTGTGAAGGGGGCATGCGCAGAGCGCATCTACCCTGTCGGCCGTCTCGACAAGAATTCGCTCGGACTTCTGCTCTTCACCAACGACGGCGACGTCACGCGCAAACTGACGCACCCGTCAAGCAACAAGAAGAAGATTTACGAGGTAACGCTCGACAAGCCGCTGACCCGTGCCGATTTCGACACACTTGCAGACGGCATCACGCTCGAGGACGGCGAGGCCTACTTCGACGAGATTTCATACCTGAAGGATGACAAGAAGTCGGTCGGCGTGGAGATACACTCGGGCCGCAACCGCATCGTAAGACGCATGTTCGAGCACCTCGGCTACAAGGTGACGAAGCTCGACCGCGTATACTATGCCGGACTGACGAAGAAGAACCTCAAGCGCGGTGCATGGAGGTTCCTGACCGATGACGAGGTGAACCGCCTCAAGTCGGGGCGCTACGAGTAGCAGCCGTCAACAAACGAAAAAACAGGCGGGACCGTGTTTCGGTCCCGCCTGTTTTTTTCACTGCCGTTTGTCTCAGTTCAGCGTCGGCAGGAACGAGTAGTCGTGCGAGTAGTGCAGCATCTGCTCCACATAGTTGTTAGGATATGAAATCTTCACGTCCACAATCTCGCCGTCCTTCTCCACAAGTTCATATTCCGGATTGACGAATCCGCCGTAAGGCTCTATGCCGAGCGCATAGTAGCGTTCACGAACCTCGTTGTGCAGCTTCTCGTCCACCTTCACCGCATACTTTTCGACAAGCTCCTTGCCGGCCTCGTAGTCGCCCTCGCTCTTGATGCGCTGCACCTCATAGAGCATCTTGCCGAAGAGCTGGCGCAGTTTGTCGAAGTCGTTGACAACCACATATGTCTTGCCGTTCTTCTTCACCATCTCGATTACGTTGTCGGCCTTACCCTGCTCGTAGCACCATTCGGCAATCAGCTTGCGGTTGCGCATGTGCGACTCCTCCACATTCTTGCCCGGCTCGATGCGCGCAAGCTGCGTCATCATACCGTTCATGATGTAGGATGCATATGCAGCCTTGGCAACGTCGGTCGTCGGTACAAGTCCCAGTTCGACGAGTTTCGGGTCGCCGATATAGTAGAGGCCGAACAGGTCGGCGCGGGTCTCCTCCAGAGTCGACGAATAGGAGCCGAGCTCACCACCCTTCACGCCCGGTGCGAGCTGTCCCGAACCGTGTCCGAGGCACTCGTGGAGGTCGGTATGCAGGTCGTCGGCTATCTTTCCGTAACGCTCCATCATGTCGCGGTCCTCGGCACGCAGCACGAACTCCTCACGGAAGCCGTTACCCTGTGCCGCCTTGTCATATGCATAGGTTATGTTGTCGATGGTTACCGACTTCGAACCGTGCTCCTTGCGAATCCAGTCGGCATTCGGCAGGTTGATGCCTATCGGCGTCGACGGATAGCAGTCGCCGCCCAGCATGGCCACCGTAATGACCTTTGCCGAGACTCCCTTCACGACAGGTTTGCGGTATGCCGGATTGATCGGAGAATTGTCCTCGAACCACTGTGCATTCTCGGCTATTATGCGCGTGCGGCGGCAGGCGTCGCTGTCCACGAAGCTGACGTTGCTCTCCCACGAAGCCTTGCGTCCGAGCGGATCGTTATAATCCTCGATAAAGCCGTTGATGAAATCGATGTTCGAGACTGTATCCTCAACCCAGTTGATGCTGTAGGTGTCGAAATCCCGCAAATCGCCCGTGCGGTAATATTTGACAAGGTCGCCGATAATGCCCTTGAGCGGCTCCTCGGCCACACCCTGTGCCTTCTCAAGCCAGTAGACAATCTTCTTTATGGCATCACCGTACATGCCGTCGATATACCACACACGCTCGACGATGCGTCCGTCGGCCTCCTTCACGAGTTTGGAGTTGAGACCGTACGACACCGGACGGTGATCGTTCGGATTCCTCATCTTGCGATAGAACGCCTCTACCTCCTTCTGCGTCACACCCTCATAATAGTTCACCGCCGACGAGGTCACCATGTCTACACCTGCCGTCTGGTTCAGACGGGTCGGATAGAGCGACGGGTCGAATATTATGTCTACCAGCAGGTCTGTCGGGACAGGTTCGTTGACACCGCAGACATCCATTTGCGATTCGAACCAGTCGCGCGAGAACTCCGGAACGAACTTGTCGTTCGAATAGTGGTGGTGTATGCCGTTGGCGAACCACACCTTCTTGAGGTACTTCTCCATGGCCTTGAAGTCGGCATCGTTGCGGTCGCCGTCATATCTCTCGTATATCTGCTCCAGCGCCCTGCGGATGGCAAGGTTATACTTGAAGTTCTGGTCGTAGAGGATGTCGCGCCCGCATTTGGCCGCCTCGGAGAGGTAATATACGAGTATCTTCTCGTTGAGCGGGAGCTGCTCGAACCCCGGAACCTCATAGCGTATCACCTTGATGTCGTCGAAGCGGTCGACAATCCACTCCTGCTCCTTCTGTCCGGAGTCCGAGCACCCCGGAAGCACAGCTGCAAAAATTCCCATGGCTGTAATAAAAATTTTCTTCATCTCTATTTCGGTTTAAATATTCATGCCAAAACACAAATTTCATCTGCCGCATTCCAGCGTGAAGCGGTCGGAATCCCTCCCTACGGGGAATTTGCGCCGGAAATCACGCAATGCCTCCATATCGAGCTCCGCCGTCACGAGACCCTCCGCGTCGGACGTGCCGGCAATGGCATGTCCGCAGGCATCGACGATGACGCTTCCGCCATTGTACTCGCAATATGGGTCGCGGCCGATACGGTTGGCCGCAATTACCCAGCACTGGTTCTCGATTGCACGGGCCTTCGTCAGAGTCTCCCACACTCCCATGCGCGGCACTGGCCACGATGCCGCATATATCGCCGCATCATAGTCGTCGCGGTTGCGCGACCAGACGGGGAATCGCAGGTCGTAGCATATCTGCAGCAGGAACCTTACCCCGCGCCACTCCGCCACGACGCGTTCGCTGCCGGCCGTGAAGTGTTTTGTCTCGCCGCCGATACGGAACAGGTGGCGTTTGTCGTAACGAGCCAGAATGCCCTCCTCCGTCACGAAAAACATGCGGTTGAAGATTTCTTCTCCGTCCCGCACTGCCATCGACCCGACAACGGCACATCCGCGTTCGGCGGCCGTACGGAGCATCCACCGCAAAGAGTCCGACTCGCACTCCGCACGTGCCACGTCGCCGGCCTCGATGACGAAACCGGTGTCCCACATCTCCGGCAGCAGGTAGAGGTCCGAAGGCGGGTTACCGCATATGAGCCGCTCCGCGCGCCGGATGTTCTCCTGCGGGTTGCACCATGCGATATCGTACTGTACGACCGAGACTCTCATCGCCGAACTCTTAATCCGTGTAAAGATAGGAAAAAAGGTCCGAAATCCGAAACGCATGGCCACAAAAAAAGCCGGACGGAGGCGCCTCATACGCTTCCGTCCGACAGCATGTTCAGCCCGAAGGCGGAACCTTCAGCGGGATCAATATCCGAAAATCTCCTCCTGCGAAACGAAATTGACCTTGCCGAGAGACTTCAGATACTTCATATCCAGGTTCTTGCGGTCACCGAGGATAACGTAGTTGTAGACACGGCCCTTGACATACTTGTTCTGGAAGTCAACCACATCCTGCAGCGTCATATCCTTAACCTTTTCGTAAACCACCTTGTTGCGGTCGAAGTCCACACCCATATTGCAGTTGTCGACATAGGCCCAGAGTACGGACGACTTCACGCGGCGGTTCGTCGCAAGCGAGGTGAGCAGGCTCTCCTTGGCAATCTCGAATGCGTGCTCCGACTGCGGCATGTTCTCGATTATCTCGTCGAATGCCGTAACGGCGTCGCGGAGCTTGTCGTTCTGCGTGGCGATGAATGCGAAGTACTTGTACGGATTCTCCGCAGTTGCGCCCTCGGAGAAGTCGGTATATGCGGTGTATGCAAGTCCGCGGGCCTCTCGCATCTCCTGGAAGACGATGGAGTTCATACCTCCGCTGAAGTAGTCGTTGTAGAGCCTTACCATCGGGTCGAGCGATACGTCGAAACGATCGCCGCGGCAAGAGTACTGCACATAACGTATCTGCTTGGAGTCGTACTGTGCAAGCGTAACTGTCGGTTCGGTTACGATAACCTCCTGCAAAGGCTTGTAGTCGACCTCCTGCGGATTCTCGGCCACGTTGTGCAGCGTATTGAGCGTCTGAATCAGCTTGCCCTTCGACTCCGGACCGTAGTACATCACGCGGTGCTTGTAGTTGCACAGGTTCTTTATCTTGGCAAGCAGTTCGTCCGACGTAAGGGCATTCAGCTCGTCGTTCGTAAGCGTGCTGCGGCGCACTGCATCGGCACCGTAGAACGAATACTTGATAAGCGCGCTGAAGTTCGCCGACTCGTCGAGTTTGGCGTTGGCTCGCTGCTTCAGAACGTCGCGCTTAACCTCCGCAAGAACCGCATCGTCACCCTTGACATTCTTCATGTAGTTCTCGGCGATGGTCATGGCCTTCTCCATATTGTCGCCAAGACCGCTTATCATGACATACGTACGGTCGCTCGCGGCAACGATATCGAAGCTGCAGGCGATGGCGTAGAGCTCGCGCTGAATCTCCTCGAGCGACTCGGTGTCGGTACCCAGCAGCTCCATGTAGTTCACCGCCATATCTATTTCAGGGTCGCCGGCGGTACCGAAGTCATAGAGATATATGAGCGAGAAGAGGTCGTTCACCTCGTTCTTCTTGTATAGAACGCTGATGTTGCCGTTCATGTTGGTCACGGCCATGTCCTTCTCGAAATCGATGAAGACCGGCTCAATCGGCGCAACCTCCGTGTTCTGGACATCGGTAAGATACTGGCTCGCCGCATCACGGTTGGTCTCTATCGGCGTGATGTGCGGCTTCTCTATCTTCTTCTGCGTCTTGTCCTCACCCTCGCGCTTGTAGACTATGGCGTAGCTGTCGGCCTTCAACTTCTCGTTGGCCCACTTTACGATTTCATCCTTGGTGAGCTTGGCGGCGCGGTCGGTCTCCGTGATGTAATCCTTCCACGTCTTGCCTGTGATGAACGAGCTTACCATTCCGTATGCACGCATGAAGTTGCTCTCGCGCTGCGCCATCTCCGTACGTCTGTAGTTGGCGATGATGGACGAAAGCAGCGACTCGTCGAAATCGCCGTTGCGCAGACGCTCCACCTCCGCAAGCAGGAGATCGCGTACCTGTTCGAGGGTCTGTCCCTCCTTCGGCGCACCCTCGAGCAGCATGGCTCCGGCATCGGCAAACGACACGTTGTATGCATAGGCACTGAGCGCGGCCTGCTTCTGAATGATATCGGTGTCGATAAGACCGCAGCGGCCGTTGTTCAGAATCGAGGCAACAATCTGTGACATGTAACCGTCATCCGACTTTGCCGGACCGATGACCCATCCCATCAACAGCTGCTCGCTCTCGAGGCCGTAGACCTCGGCAGAAACCGGAGCGGAGAGAGGCTCGGCAACGAAATCGGCTGTCTTCGGCAGGTTCTCGTTCGGCACAAGCTTTCCGAAATAGCGGTCGATTATCTCGATGGCCTCATCCGGGTCGAAATCGCCCGACATGCAGACAGCCATGTTGTTCGGCACATAGTAGGTCTTGTAATAGTTCTTGATGTTGGTTATCGAAGGGTTCTTCAGGTGCTCCTGAAGGCCGATTACGGAGTGCTGGCCGTACGGATGTTCAGGCAGCATAAGCTCCCATATCTTGTCCCATGCCTTCGACGAGTCATCGGTAAGGCCCATGTTGTACTCCTCGTAAACCGTCTCAAGCTCGGTATGGAAGCCGCGGATTACAGGCGACGCGAAACGGTCGGCCTGGATCTTCGCCCAGTTCTCAACCTCGTTGGCCGGTATATCCTCCATGTATACTGTCTCATCGTTGGAGGTCCAGGCATTGGTCGAGTTGGAGCCGATGGCGGCCATGAGCTTGTCGTACTCGTTAGGGATGAAGTACTTCGACGCCTCCTGCGATACGCTGTCTATGCGGGCGTATATGGCTTTGCGCTCCTTCTCGTCGGTCGTGTTGCGATAGACCTCGAACAACTGCTCGATCTCGTCGAGCAAAGGCTTCTCGGCCTCGTAGTCCATCGTACCGAACTTGTCTGTACCCTTGAACATCAGGTGCTCGAAATAGTGTGCAAGGCCCGTGGTCTCGGCAGGGTCGTTCTTGGCACCCACTCTGACGGCTACAAAGGTCTGGATACGCGGGGTCTCCTTGTTTACGGACATATAGACCTTCAGTCCGTTGTCGAGAGTATAGATACGGGTCTTGGTCGGGTCACCCGATACGGTCTCGTACCTGTACTTCGAACATGATGTCATCACCATTGCGGCGATGAGCAACACCATGAAATAGAATCTTTTCATCATATCAGTGATTTGGATTAATATAATTCCGTTTTTCGCTATATTTTCCAACGTAAATTCCAGATTTTTATTGTATCTCGGCAATAAACCGGACAGCATACGGGTCAAAACCACGCTTTTATCCCGTCGCGCACAACCGGAAATATGTCGGAGAGCACCTGCACCAGCATTATCACCGACACGACGATTTTGAGTCCCGTACCTACTGCAAATGACAGGAAAGAACCGAAGCCAACCTTCAGCGACCGTGCCAGATCCTTGCTGTCATGGACAAGCTCGCCAACTACGGCCCCTATGAACGGGCCTATTATGGTACCTATGACATTGCCGACGAGAAATCCGATTACAAGTCCGGCCGTGGCACCTCGCATTCCGGCCTTCGAACCGCCGAAAACCTTGGCCATGTATGCAGGCAGGAAATAGTCTATTACGGAGACGGCGATCGTGAGGACAAGCCACAGGATCAGCGACGATACGGTGATGTCGGAGTATGAACAGAAGTATGCGCAGAGATATCCGCCGTAGGCAAGAACTACCCCAGGCAAAACGGGAACGATGCAGCCGATGATTCCGACCACAATGAACAGAACCGCAAGAATCGACAACAGCCAGTCCATCGCAAAAGGGTCTTTCGTTTCAGTTTCATCCCGCCGCAAGGCCTGCTCTGCGGCGAACGGCAGAACTCCCGCCGTCGGAGATTACTCTACGATACGGTTGGTTGCCGTATCGGGGAATACGACACTCGGCTTGAAGAGTTTGGCCTCTTCGAAATCCATGTGTGCGTACGATATGATTATCACAACGTCACCAACGCTGGCCTTGTGGGCGGCTGCGCCGTTAAGGCATATTACACCGCTCTTGCGCGGTCCCGGTATGACGTATGTTTCGAGCCTTTCGCCATTGGTGACGTTCACCACCTGCACCTTCTCCCCGCGGATGATTCCGGCGGCGTCGAGCAGCTCCTTGTCGATGGTTATGCTGCCGACATAGTCGACATTGGCCTCGGTAACCGTCACGCGGTGTATCTTCGATTTGAGAACCTCGATAATCATGGCGTTATTTCAGCTTTATATTGTCAATCAGGCGCACGTTGCCGGCCTGGACGGCCACACAACCCTGTATGCGTCCGCACTCGTCCCATGACTGTACGGGCTGCATCGTAAGGGCATCCACGGCCTGGAAATATATCACTTTGAGCAACGGATTCGAGTTGATGCGCGACTCCACCCACGCCGTAAGTTCCGAAGGGGTCATCTCGCCCACTTTCGAGGCTGCCCCGCGCAGGGCGGCATATATCTCCGGCGCGGCGGCACGGTGCTCCGCATCCAGGAGCGCGTTGCGAGACGAGAGCGCAAGACCGTCCTTCTCGCGGACTATCGGGCAGTCGACAATCTCGACATTCAGACCGAGTTGCTTCACCATGGCGCGCACCACGGCTATCTGCTGGAAATCCTTCTCCCCGAAATAGGCCCGGTCCGGCTCAACTATGGCGAACAGACGGCTTACGACCTGCGCCACCCCATTGAAATGGCCCGGACGGGTAGCCCCCTCCATCACCTTGTCAACCTTGCCGAAATCGAACACGCGCGTATCCGGTTCCGGATATATCTCCTCGACCGAAGGGAACAGGACATAGTCTACGCCCGCTCCGGCTACCAGCTCCGCATCCGCCTCCGGCGTACGCGGATAGTTCTTCAGATCCTGCTTGTCGTTGAATTGGGTAGGATTCACGAAAACGCTCACCACCACCACGTCGCACTCGCGGCGTGCACGCTCCATAAGAGAGAGGTGGCCTGCGTGAAGGGCTCCCATCGTAGGGACGAAACCTATCTTCCGGCCCCGTTCCGAAGCCAATGCTTCACGCAACTGCTTTACTTCTGCAAATGCTTTCATCTCCGATATATGTATGTCACATATGGCGGGGGCAAAGTTATAAAACTATTCAAAAAAGACAATGACAACCGCGATTTATTTTCACGCAGTGCCGCACATGGACCGCATCGGAACGGTTTGGAACAGATCAGCAGACGGTGAAGCGGCGCGATGTCTCGCCCGTCACCTCTATGCGGACTATCATGGCATCATCCGGAATGAGCGGCTCTATCTTCTCCGGCCACTCGACCAGACACAGGTCTCCCGAATAGAAATACTCCTCGTAACCGAGGTCGAAGGCCTCCGACATGGAGTTTATGCGGTAAAAATCGAAATGGTAGACTGTATCCCCCTTGCCGGTACGGTACTGGTTCACTATGGCGAAGGTGGGGCTCGTCACCGTATCACTCGAACCGAGCTCCTCCATGATGGCACGGATAAGGGTTGTCTTACCGGCACCCATCTCACCGCAAAAGGCAACGACGGTACGTCCGTCGAGCGAATCGATTACGGCTTCGGCAACCCCGTCCAGTTCGGAAAGGGAATCTATCTCTATTGTCTTCATCTGCATGCGTTTTTTTTCAACAAAATATACGGATTTCCTGCCGGCAAATGCCAATCATCGGGATAATCCATCGGCACCGTCTCCGAAAAGGCGCCGGAAAATCTCCACGCACACCCATGCATCGGTAGCCGCATAAAGCTGCTGTGACTGGGTCAGCACCTTCGCCTCCCAGTTGCTCAACCTCTGGGCCTTGGAGACCTTCTTGCCGAGGATAATACCCGACAGCTTGCGAAGGCTGCGGTCTTCGATGCCGAACTGCGAGACCTCGTCCTGCAAATCGACGAATCCCCTGGCCCGGAAATGCCTCAACATGTTGAGTGCGCGGATGTCGTTCTGCACGCCGGCACCGACCTTCGTCACCGCCTCGTCGCACAGTATGTCGATCAGCGCCTTGTCGAGCGGCACCTTGTTGAGACGTATCAGGTAACATCTCTCTGCAGTCGACAACTGCATCAGTGCGACACGGTTGACCACACCGGCAGTGAATGACGGACGTGTCTCCGTATCGAAGCCTATCAGCCTTTCGTGCGACAGGCTCTCGCATGCGGAAGCCAGGGAGGCAGAATCCTCCACCACCACGATCTCACCGTCGAAACTTATCGCCGGCAGAGCGGACACCTCCTCGTTGGATATGCTCGGAATGAACTCCACCCTACCTCTTTTTATTGTTCTGCTGCTGCATCATCTGCTCCTGCTGACGCATGAGTTCCTCGTACTTGAGCTGGAAACGCGACTTCTTGCCGTTGGAACGCTTGGCCATGTTGGAATGCACGAGCGCATGGATCTTGTTATCGTTCAGGAAGTGGCGTATCACAACCGTCTGGATGATGGTGAAGAGCGTCGAGAGAAGGTAGTAGTAGCAGAGGCCGCTCGAATAGTTGTTGAACCAGAACAACATCATCAACGGCATAAAATATACCATCATTATCTTCATCACAACACCCTGTGCCTGGTTTCCGGCCGGGCTCTGCTGGTAGTTCATGTACGAGAAGGCGAACAGCGTCACCGCCATCAGCAGCGCGAAAAGGCTCACATGGTCGCCATAATACGGTATGTTGAACGGCAGCTGGAGCACGCTGTCATAAGACGAAAGGTCATCGCTCCACAGGAAAGACTGCCCGCGAAGCTGGATACTTGCCGGGAAGAAACGGAACATGGCGATGAGAATCGGCATCTGTATCAGTGCCGGAAGGCATCCTCCCATGACGTTTATGTCGGCCTTCTTATAGAGCTCCATTGTTGCCTGCTGGCGCTTCATGGCATCCTCCTGGCGCGGGTACTTTGCAGCAATGGCGTCGAGTTCCGGCTTGATGACGCGCATCTTGGCCGTAGAGAGGTAGCTCTTGTACGTAAGCGGGAAGATGAGAATCTTGACGCCTATGGTGAGTATGAGGATGATGAGTCCGAACGATGAGATATACTGGGACAGGAAGTCGAACACCGGAATGACTATCCAGCGGCTTATCCAGCTCGATATGATCCATCCCAGAGGTATTATGCGCTCCATATAGAGCTCCTCGCCGTGGATGTCCTCGACCTTCGACAGCACCGCATAGTCGTTCGGGCCCATGTAGAACGAGAACTTGTACGAATCGGTCTGCGGAGTGTAAGGCACGGCCGTCTGCAGCGAGAAGTCCTTGATGTACCCCGAACCCTCCTCGGCAGTCTGGTATGCCACGTCGGCGTATGTAAAGTCTGCCGACTGCGCAATGATAGCCGACGAGAAATACTGCTGTTTGAACGATATCCAGTCCACGGAGGTCGATATCTGTTTGTTCTGCGTACCCGTGCCCATTCTCAAATCGGAGATGGAGCGCTCACCCGGCTGGCGGTAGGCTATCGTCGTGTATGTGTTCTCGTTGGTGAAACTGCGCTCGTTCTGGTACGAACGGTTGGTCCAGTCTATGCCGACACTCGCCTGGTTCGCCATCAGCGGAGCGATATTGTTCATGCGCACCTCGAAGTCTATGAGGTAGTCGCGCTCCGGGCGCAACTCGTCGTATACCGTATAGACGAAATCGAGCGATGCGTCGTTGCCGACCGGCAGGCGCATGGTGAGAACCTTGGAGTGCTCACCCGACTCTATCGGCAGAAGATGGAAGTTATAGTCGGAGGTGGATACCTTCACATTGCGCAGATCGTGTTTCAGATACATGCTCATGTTGAAGTTAGCCGACTCCGGATCGAAGAGCTTCACAAGTTCGTTGCGCGACTCGCGCGGAGCGTATTTGGTATACTCCTTTAATGTCACGTCGACCATCTGGGCGCCCTTTGTCGAAAAGCGTACCTGCAGAACGTCGTTTTCGATCAAAACCTCCTCGACACTGTCCGCCTCGGCGATGAACTCGTCCGCAGGACGACGTTCCGGCTCCCGTGCCGTCTCTCCGGCGGCAAGGCTCTGCTGCGTCGCGGCGCCACTCGTCGTATCGGCCGGCTGCAGTGCCGCCTCCGCCTCTACGAGACTCTGCTGCTCGGCAACCGCCGCCTCGTACTTCGCACGCTCATGGTTGGTATATATCATGAAGCCCACGAATATGAGAGCTATCAATATGAAACCTATGGTAGACTGTTTGCTGTTATTGTCCATTTCGTAAACGTATGTTCAAATGTATAATGTAATGTCTTACTTCTTCTCCGCCGCATTTCGCTCGGCATCATAATCCATGGCCGCCTTGACGAACGACACGAACAACGGGGCGGGACGGGCCACCGTACTCTTGTATTCCGGATGGTACTGCGTTCCCACAAACCACGGATGGTCCGGAATCTCTATGACCTCAACGAGGTTGGTATCCGGATTGACGCCCACCGCCTTCATGCCAGCCTTCTCGAATGCCTCACGGTAGTCGCTGTTGAACTCGTAGCGGTGGCGGTGGCGTTCGACGATATTGGTCGTGCCATATGCCTTGGCCGCGATCGAATCGGGCTGCAGCGTACATGCATACCCTCCCAGACGCATCGTACCGCCCTTGGCCGTAACACCCTTCTGGTCCTCCATGAGGTCTATCACCGGATGCGTGGTGGCCGACTCCATCTCACTCGAGTTGGCATCGGCATAGCCCAACACGTCTCGCGCGAACTCTATCACGGCACACTGCATACCGAGGCATATTCCGAAGAACGGGATGCGGTTCTCGCGCGCATAGCGCACCGTAGTGATCTTGCCCTCTATTCCGCGGCTTCCGAATCCCGGAGCCACGAGTATGCCGGCCATGCCGCCGAGCATCGACCCGACATTCTCGTCGGTAATCTTCTCCGAATTGACCAGATGCAGCTTGACCTTGCAGTCATTGGCGGCTCCGGCGTGTATGAACGACTCGCTTATCGACTTGTAGGCGTCAGGCAGCTCGGTATATTTGCCGACGAGCGCGATGTCGACCGTGTGGCTCGGGTGCTTTATCTTGTCCACGAACGCGATCCATGACTTCAGATCCGGTTCGCAATCGTCGACCGGAAGCCCCAGGCGCTGCAGCACAACCATATCCAGGTGCTGCTCGTACATGCGCAACGGAACCTCATATATTGTAGGCATGTCGATCGACTCTACGACGGCCTCCGGCTGCACGTTGCAGAAGAGTGCCACCTTACGGCGCAATGCCGCGCCGAGCGGATGCTCCGCACGCAGGACGAGGACATCTGGCTGCAGTCCGTTCTCAAGCAGGGCCTTCACGGAATGCTGTGTCGGTTTGGTCTTCAACTCGCCCGATGCAGCCAGATAAGGGACCCATGCCAGGTGTATGAGAGCGGAATTCTGGAATCCGAGCGAATTGCGCAACTGACGGACGGACTCGATGAACGGCAACGACTCTATGTCGCCTACCGTACCGCCGATCTCCGTTATAATTATGTCGTACTGCTTCGTGTGTCCCAGCAACTGCACGCGGCGCTTTATCTCGTCGGTGATGTGCGGTATGACCTGCACGGTCTTGCCGAGAAACTCGCCCTTGCGCTCCTTCTCTATTACGCTCTTGTATATCTTGCCTGTGGTGACGTTGTTGTTCTTCGACGTGGTTATCGACGTGAATCTCTCATAGTGTCCGAGGTCGAGGTCGGTCTCCGTACCGTCCTCTGTAACATAGCACTCTCCGTGTTCGTACGGGTTGAGCGTACCCGGGTCGACATTGATGTACGGGTCGAGTTTCTGTATGGCCGTAACATAGCCCCTTGCCTGCAGCAGGCGCGCCAGCGACGCCGATATTATGCCCTTTCCGAGCGAAGATGCGACACCTCCCGTAACGAAGATGTATTTGGGTCTGGATAATTTCATATTGCAAGAAATATATTTGTTCCGACAGTAAGTTCCGTATGTCTCAAAAAAAACCGATTGACGGCGATTACTCCTCGCCGTCAATCATCTTAACCTTCGCTATTGCGTCGGCCATCTCCTGTTTGGCCTTCGCTATCTTCTCCTGCACATCGGCAATAATGGCCTCCGCGCCCTTCGATTTCGAGAAGAAGCCGACATTGTTCTCCAACAAGGCTATCTCCTGTTCGAGCTGCCGTACGCGGTTGTAAAGCTTGTCCCTTTCCGTACGAAGACGCTTCTCGCCTCCCGAGCGCAAAGACGAAACCTTGTCTCTGAACCTGCTCATCGAACGTTCGCGGTCCGAACCGCGCATTGCACCGAAAAGCCTGTCAATGGCAGCCTTGTAGCGCTTCTGCAACTCATCCTTGTACTTTATAGGGACAAAGCCGATCTCGCTCCACTGCCTCTGGAAATCCTTTATGAGGTCATAACCGCCCTCAAGTATATCGGCCGCGGCCATCTTGTCGAGAAGTTCATTCTTACGGCGCAAGTTATCCATATACTCATTCTCACGGGCCGAGAAATATGCGGCCTTCCGTTCGAAGAACTTGTCGCATGCAGCGCGGAAACGGCGCCATACGGCATCGGAATGACGCCTTGAAACCGCACCGATCTCCTTCCAGCGGGACTGAAGCTCCAACAGGCTGTCGGTAGCCGCCTTCCAGTCATCGCTCTCCTGCAGTTTCTCGGCAAGTTCGCACAACTCCTCCTTCAGCCGCAGGTTCTCCTCCATGCTGTCCTTGACCTCCGAATAGAATTTGCGCTTGAGCTCGAAGAACTTGTCGCATGCGGCGCGGAAACGCTCGTAGATACGCGTATTGTCCTTCTTCGGAGCAAAGCCTATGGTCTTCCACTCCTGCTGTATGGCAAGCAGTTTCTCATTCGCACGGTTCCACGCCTTATGGGTGGTTATCGGCTCAACAACAAGTGCCTCGACCTGCTCGCACAGGGCAGCCTTGCGTTCGAGGTTCGAGACCTGCTCTGCCTTTATGCCCTCGAAGTACTCCTGGTGACGGCGGTTGACCTGGCTCGAAGCGTTTTTGAAACGCTCCCACAGGGCCTCCTTGAACTCACCGGAAACAGGACCGATCTCACGCCACTCCTCATGGAGTTTCTGCAGTTTGCGGAAAGCCTCTATTACCGACGGCTCTTCGGCCAGGCGCTCGGCCTGTTCGCACAGCAGGGTCTTCTGTTCGAGGTTCTTCTTCCAGTCGAGATCGCGCAACTCCTTGTTTATCTTGACGAAATCATAGAAATTCTCCACATGGAGATTGTATGTCTCCCAAAGATCATTAACATACTGTACAGGGACAGGGCCCGTCTCCTTCCACCTCGTCTGCAATTCACGGAACTTGGTGAAGGTATTGTTGAGCGTCTCCTCGTTCTTGACGAGATTCTTCAACTCCTCTATTATCTCGAGTTTCGTCCTGTAATTCTCCTCCTTTGCCCGCTCGGACACGGCTGCGTACTCGTCGCGCTTTGCCCGATATGTTTTCAAAAGATCCTTGAGACGAGCCTCCTCGGCATCCGGTTCGGAAACAAACTCCGCATCCGGTCCGTTCGCCTCCGCAAAAGCCTTGCGGGCGGCTTCGGTCTCCGCGCGGCGCAACTTGTAGAATGCCACCTTGATCGCATCCACCTCCCGCCTGATGCTCTGGACTGGACGCTCGGACAAAAGCGAAGCAAGCATGTCAAGCAGTTCCGGCTTGCTCTTGCCAGCAACGGAATCGAGCTCCGCCGTATCTTCACCGGCTTCGGGCTCACTCTCCGACACACCGTTTCCGACAGGCTCCGTCACGGAGTCGTTCTCTGCCGCAGACGTTTCGGTTACTGCGGAATCGTCCACCGACGGCTCCTCCAAAACGACCGTATCCTCCGCAACATCCGACGGTTCCGTCTCTGCAGCAGCAGGAGCCTGCTGCGCCTCCGACTCTTCAACCTGTCGTTCAACCACCTTCTGCGTCATCTCTTCGACACCGTTGACCGGTTCCTGCATGGAAACCTCTGTAGACTTTTCGGTAGACATATTCAGTTCATCAGTTTTAGTAATTTACAATATCGGACGGTATCCGTCATTCATTCCGGACACGCGGCACAGGCAGCGAACCCATCCCTAATTCCATCCGAAACAAAACGGAAATCCGTTCCACAACCCCCTTTCACATGCCGTACAGACACTTTACGACGCATGGCGCAACCTCCCCACGGCACTTTTATGAAAGGCATGCCATATGGCATAGTTTCGCACAAAGGTAGCAATTTTCTTTCGGTTTTTCAACTGCACTCCCACTTTTTTCTTATCTTTGCCCTAAACAAGCTCCGGAAGATGAAACGCATACTGACGACCCTGCTGCTATTGGCAATTTTCACCGCATCCGCCGACGGACGGACATATAAGGTGAGCGAAGTGCCGAACGTACAGGTTGCCAATGCATCAAGATATACGTCGAATCCCGACGGAATATTGTCCGACAATGCCGTTGCTGCGATAGACCGCGCCTGCGACTCGCTACGCCGCAAGGGCCTTGCGCAAATAGCCGTCGTCGTGATCGAGGACATCCACGGCGACGACGTCTTCACATTCGCCCACGAACTGTTCTCACGCTGGGGAGTCGGATCGGGCGAGAGCGACAACGGACTCGGAATACTCCTTGTAACCGAACGGCGCGAAATACGCTTCGTCACAGGCGACGGTCTGGAAGGCATCCTTCCCGACGCATTGTGCAAACGCATACAGCAGAGCGTTATGGTGCAGCCGCTCTCACGCGGCGACTACGACATCGGCATGATCTCCGGAGTGGCGGCCGTCGCGGAGATTCTCGAACACGGGGAGGTCACGATGGAGCAAAGCGACGGAGGCCCCGACATCATAATCTTCATAATCCTGATTCTGGCCATATTGTCCGGGTCCGCACTCTACGACTCGTGGCGCAAATCGCGATGTCCGTCGTGCGGGCGTCACAAGCTCAAGCGCAGCGGCACATACCTGTTGCAATCCTCGTCGGGATACGATCTTGTGGATGACGTCTTCGTATGCAGCAGCTGCGGCAACACGACTCACAGGAGAAGACGCATCAACAAGTCCGGCGGAGGAGGCATATTCATGGGCGGCGGAGGCTTCGGAGGTGGCTTCGGAGGAGGAAGCATTGGCGGAGGTTTCGGCGGAGGCCACTTCGGCGGAGGCGGGGCCGGTTCCAGATTCTGAAAACATCTGCGCACAAAAACAACCTGCAAACTTAACCTAACATTCAAGATAAAATACGATGAAAAAGAACATTTTGTGGATAGTTGTCGGAGTGGTCGTACTCCTGATTATCGGAATATGCTGGAGCTCGTACAACGGACTTGTGGCCGCACAACAGGAGGTCGATGCGAAATGGGCCGACGTGGAGACACAGTACCAGCGCCGCTCGGACCTGATTCCGAACCTCGTGAACACCGTCAAGGGATACGCCAAGCATGAGCAGCAGACACTCGAGGATGTCGTAAAGGCCCGCTCGGAGGCCACTTCCATAAGCCTTGATGCGGCAAACATGACCAAGGATGAACTCAACGCCTACGTATCGGCGCAGAACAACGTGACGTCGGCTCTCGGACGACTTATTGCCATTGCGGAGAACTACCCTGACCTGAAGGCCAACCAGAACTTCCTCGAGCTGCAGGCGCAGCTGGAGGGGACTGAAAACCGCATCTCCGTGGCACGCAAGGAGTTCAACGAGGCCGTAAAGAGATATAACGTCAAGGTCATATCCTTCCCGTCCAACCTCATAGCCGGAATGTTCGGCTTTACGCAGAAGGAGTTTTTCTCCGCCATGCCGGCTGCAGCCGAGGTTCCGACGGTAGCTTTCTGACGCCAAGCCGAGCGACGAGATGAGCTACCGGATACTTATAGTCGATGACGAACGCGACATCCTCGAGTTCGTGGGATACAACCTTTCGAAGGAGGGATACGAGGTCTACACCGCCGGAAACGGAGAGGAAGGGCTTAAGATCGCCGAAAAGATAAGGCCGCACCTGATAATACTCGACCTGATGATGCCCGTAATGGACGGGCGCGAGACATGCGAGGCCATACGGCGGCACCCTGTGCTGAAAGACACGATGGTCATATTCCTTTCGGCGGTATGCGAGGAGGAGAAACAGGTCGACAGCTTTATGGCCGGTGCCGACGACTACATCACCAAGCCGGTCAGCATGCGCGTCCTGTGCAGCCGGGTGAATGCCATCATGAAACGTCTCGACGACGGAGATTCGGACAAACAGGCCGGAATAAGGCTCGACGAAGGCCGCCACTCCATCATAACGGCAGAAGGCGAGGTCACGCTTCCGAGAAAGGAGTTCGAGATACTGCGGCTGTTATGTTCGGAGCCTGGGCGTATCTTCACCCGTGAAGAGATATACTCCCGCGTATGGGGCAACGGCATAGTCGTCGGAGAGAGGACGCTCGACGTCCACATACGGCGGCTGCGCCGCAAGATGGGAAACGACAGCATAACCACACTCAAGGGCGTCGGATACAAATATTCGGAATAGAGGCAAGGGATGTACAACCAAAAACGGGCGGGGGCACAACATTTTCCGCCCGTTTTCCATATATTTGGATTGCATACGATTCGGCCAGGAACGACCAGATCGAAAAACTTTGTTTTTCATTTGTCACTCCTCTTGCCTTTTCGTATATTTGCGAAACGAACAAGGCGGATATCCGCCCGAGACAACCGTACATTAAAAAACACAAGCATAATGGTAATACTCGTACTGAACTGCGGAAGTTCTTCGATAAAGTATCAGGTCATCGACATCCTCGATGACGGACATTCGCTCCTCGCAAAGGGCCTTGTCGAAAGGATAGGCCTTGCCGAAGGAGACCTCACCCACAAGCCGTCAGGCCGCACGCCATACACGCTGCACACGCCGATTCCCGACCATACGACCGGCATCCGGCTCGTTCTCGACGCTCTGACCGACAGGGAGCAAGGCGTAGTGGCCTCGCTCGACGAGATAAAGGCCGTCGGACACCGCGTGGCGCACGGCGGAGAGTTTTTCCCGCAAAGCTGCATAGTCACGGAGGAGGTAAAAAACAAGATACGCTCTCTCTTCGAGATAGCACCGCTGCACAACCCTGCCAACCTCGAGGGAATACTCTCGATAGAGAAGGTCCTGCCGGGAATACCGCAGGTGGCCGTGTTCGACACCTCGTTCCACCAGACCATACCGCCTACGAACTACATCTACGCACTGCCGTACGAATATTACGAGAAGTACCGCGTACGCCGCTACGGCTTCCACGGAACCAGCCACAAGTTCGTCTCCCGCGTGGGAGCGGAGCTTGCCGGCATCGACCTCGGCAACTCGAAGATCGTGACATGCCACGTCGGCAACGGAGGTTCGGTGACGGCCGTGCTCAACGGAAAGTCATACTGCACCTCCATGGGATTCTCCCCGGTCGACGGCCTCGTTATGGGCACGCGCTGCGGCGACGTTGACCCGAGTGCGGTGCTCTACATCGCCGAGAAGGAGAACATGTCGTTCGCCGATATCAACAAGATGATAAACAAGCGTTCGGGAGTCGAGGGCGTGTCCGGAGTGTCAAGTGACATGCGCGACATCGACGCCGCATACGAAGCGGGCAACGAGCGGGCCATTCTGGCGCGGGATATGTACTATTCGCGCGTGAAGCAGTATGTCGGAAAATATGCCGCGCTGATGGGCGGCATCGACCTGTTGATATTCACGGGCGGTGTCGGAGAGAACTCGGCCGACTTGCGCGAGAGCGTATGCAGCGGCATGGAGTTCATGGGCATTAGCATCGACCGCGAGGTCAACGCCTCGGTCCGCGGCCGCAATGCCATCATCTCCGACGGGAATTCGCGCGTGAAGGTTGCCGTGATAGCCACCGATGAGGAGCTTGTCATCGCTACCGACACCTACAACCTCGTAAAACATTAGAAATAACAGTTAAAAACATATACGGAAATGAAACATCTTAGTGAAATAGTTGAAGCCGCACGCAAACGCGACAGGAAGCGTCTGGCAGTGGCATACGGTCAGGATTCGCACACCATCAAGGCCGTTTACGACGCATATTGCGAAGGTCTCGTGGCGCCTACCCTCTACGGAGAGCGCAAAGTCATCGAGCAGGCCTGCAAGGAAGAGGGCATCGACTGCGGAGTGTTCAACATAGTTGACGAGGGCAGTGACGTGAAGTGCGTTTCGCGTGCCGTGGCATCCGTTGTGGCCGGCGAGGCCGACATTCTCATGAAGGGTCTGGTGTCGACCGACAAGTACATGCGGGGCATCCTCAACAAGGAGGCCGGACTCTTCCCGCCGAAGGGCACGCTCAGCCACGTGTCGGTATTCGAGTGGAGCGGCTACCACAAGCTGCTGCTGGCATCCGACATAGCAGTGATCCCGCAGCCTGACTTCAAGCAGAAGTGCACGCTCATAGGCTACCTGCGCAGCGTGGCTGAGTTGCTCGGCGTCAAGACCCCGAAGATCGGCTGCATAGCCCCGTCGGAACTGGTACTGCCATCGGTACTCTCCTCGACGGAGGCGGCCATGCTTGCGAAGATGGGAGACCGAGGACAGCTCGGCGACGTAATTGTCGACGGCCCGATATCGCTGGACGTAGCCCTCTACAAGGATGTTGCGGAGCACAAGAAGGTGCGCGGTTCGGCCGTGGCCGGAGATGTTGACGCGCTGCTCTTCCCGAATCTCGAATCGGCAAACGTCTTCTTCAAGTCGGTTTCGCACATTGGACACGGCGAACTCGCTGCGATGGTAATGGGAACCAAGGTTCCTTGCATCCTCACCTCGCGCGGCGACTCCGTACTCTCCAAGAAATACTCGATCGCACTCGCATGCCTCGCCGCCAAATAGCGGCGGGCATGCCATGTGCCCAACATTGCGCAGCAATGGATATTCTCATCATAAACGGCCCGAACCTGAACCTGCTCGGACGCCGCGAGCCCGGCATATACGGCACGGAGAGCCTTGACGGCTGCATCGCGCGGCTGCGCCAACGGTATCCGGACATACGTCTGGATGAGTTCCAATCCAACATCGAGGGTGAACTCATAGACGCGCTGCAGGCTGCCGACGGCAGGTATGACGGCATACTGCTCAACGCCGGAGGATACACGCACACCTCCGTGGCCATACGCGACGCCGTGGCGGCGATATCCGTACCGGTAATCGAGATACACATCTCCAACGTGGCCGCCCGCGAGGAGTTCAGGCACACGTCGCTCGTCGGAGCGGCGGCCGTCGGGACGATAGCCGGATTCGGGACCGACTCCTACGCGCTCGGAATAGAGGCACTGCTCCTGCGCAAGGAGCGCAATGAGAGGATGTAGCCCCTCATCCGCATGCACCGGCATGCGTGACACATCAAACGCAGAACCCCAACATGGCCGAACAACAGCTGAAAGAGAAGGTTACATCGGGAATGGCGTGGAGCACGGCCGAGAAGATCGGTTCCATGCTGTTGCAGATGGCCGTGAGCATCATCGTGGCGAGGCTGCTCATGCCGGAGGACTTCGGCGTGATGGCCATACTCACGGTGTTCACAGCACTTGCGCTGATTGTCGTCGACAGCGGGTTTTCGCAGATGCTGATACGAAAGGTATCGCCTACCGACGACGACTACAAATCCGTATTCCTTCTCAATATGGCCGTTTCGTGGGTGCTCTATGCGGCACTTGCACTCGCATCGCCGTTCGTGGCACGGTTCTTCCGCATGGAAATCATCTCGGAGATTGCGCCGGTACTCTTCCTCATCCTGCCGATAAATGCGATGTGTGTCATACAGAACACGATTCTCACCCGGGAATTCAAGTTCGCACGGCTGTCGAAGATAAACATCACGGCCGCCCTCTCGGGCGATGCGCTCGCCATAGTCATGGCACTGTCCGGAGCCGGCATATGGAGTCTCGTTGGACAACGTCTCGGGACGATCGTCGTACGCGGCGCGATGCTGTGGCAAGGCTCGTCATGGCGTGCGCGCAAGGGCTCGTTCTCCACGGCATCCATACGCACCATGGCACCGTTCTCGCTGCGCATAATGCTCACCGACATAATCTCCACGGCATATGCGAACGTCGCCCAGCTATTCATCGGCAAGATGCACTCGGCCGATGTGCTCGGATACTTCAACCAGGCGCAGAAGCTGAAGGAGCTGCCCGTAAGTTCGGCCGTACAGTCCATACAGAGCGTAACCTACCCTGCCCTGTCGAACCTGCGGGACAATGAGGCTAAGTTTGCCGAAGGGTACCGCCGCGTCATAATGGTGGCCGCCTTCGCGATGTTCCCGGTAATGGCCGGCATGATAGCAGTTTCCGAAGATATGTTCGCGGTCCTGCTCGGCGAGAAGTGGATGCCGACTGTGCCCTATTTCAAGGTGCTGTCGCTGTGCGGGATGTTCTATCCGATAGGGGCCGTTGCATACAATGTTCTCAAGGTAAAGAGCGACGGCAGCGTGATAGTGAGGCTGGAGATAGCCAAAAAGGCCGTAATGACCGTCATACTCGCAGTCACGATTCCGTGGTCCGTCATGGCCGTCGCATGGGGTCTCGTGCTGATGACCGCAATAGACGCGGCCATAAACATCGCATTTTCCGCAAGATTCGCCGATATAACCGTTGCAAGGATATTGAGGTCGCTGCTGCCGACACTTCTGCTCACGGCCGTAATGTACGGGTGCGTTACGGCGCTGTCGGAATGCACGTGCGGATGGAATGCCGCCGTAAGGCTGGTTGCGGAGATTGCAGCCGGCGTGGCTGTATACACCGTCGGGGCACTGATTGCCAGAATGGAGGCCATGAGGGATTTCATGGGCTCCCTGTTAGGACTGCGCCGCTGCCGAGGCAGAAAATAGCCCGAAATCAGAAGTGGGAGAAGCCGTGCCAGTCGGGCGATACCTCCCGTCCATTATCAAGCCAAACGATACCGCTCCGGTCAGGGCCGGTTATACGGCCTATGCGGTATATATCCTCACCGAAACGCTCGCGGTAGCGGCGCTCGAGATCCGCCGCAGACAAAGGATCGGCCGTAAACAGCAGTTTGTAGTCCTCGCCTCCGCACACGGCCTCCTCTACCGACACCTCCGTCGGGATGCGTTCCGTATCGACCGAAGCCCCGACGCCGGAAGCCTTCATGATATGCAGGAGATCTGATGCCACACCGTCGGAGATGTCCATCATGGCATGCACGCATGGCTGACCCCCGAGCCACAGGCCCTGTTCGGTCTGCGGCACCGGATTGCGGTGCACACGGGCATTGGCCGTATCGGTGTGTCCGGAGAGTATGTCCTTCAGCCCCGCCGCCGAGGCTCCCAGCATCCCGTTTACGAACACAATGTCACCGACACTCGCATCGGAACGCCGTTTTATGTTGCCGTCCGCACAACGTCCGATGGCAGTAACGGATATGGTTATCCCCGATTCCGAAATGGTGGTGTCTCCCCCTATGAGCATGGCGCCGCAGCGCTCCGAAGCGTCGCGGTATCCGCGCATGAACTCTTCAGCCCACTCCCCCACGGCATCCTCGGTGAGTCCGAGCGACAGCATCGTCGCAATAGGCCTTCCGCCCATTGCCGCAATATCGCTCACGTTAACCGACAGTGATTTGGCGCCTATCTCGGCAGCCGATGCGGCACTTCGCAGGAAATGGACATTCTCGTTGAGCATGTCTGAGGTGAAGAGCAGCGACTCCCCGCCGCCGACAGGATATACGGCACAGTCGTCGCCAATACCCTCGAAGCCGTTGTCCGGCAACGAGCCGAAGGCCCTGCGTATGGAGTCTATGAATCCGAATTCGGTCATCCCTACTCTTCCTCGATTATATAGACGTGTTCGTTGCGGCGCTGCATATGGAAATTCTCGCGCGCGTACTGCTCGAGAAAGTCATCGTACTTGAGACGCTCTATAAGCAGGCTGTCGGCCTCTATGGCCTCGAGATAGAACTCCTTTTCGGTGTTGAGACGGTGTATCTCCGCATATGTGCGTATTATCTGTATGCAGGTGCGGCCGATGAGAAAGAACATGAACAGAAATACGGCAGCCGTAAGCAGCCGCCATACGTTGACCTTGATGCTCCCGAAGAACTTGCCGGCCCTCTTCTTTCCCTCATTCTTTTTCCTGCCCATACGTACGCATTCGTCCGTACCGTTACGGTTACGGTATCCTCATGTATTTATGGCTCTGTATAGAGATGTTCCAGCGCGGGTTGCGCTTCACATACTCAACTATCGACGGCATGATTCGCTCCGAAACGCTCCACTCGGGCTGCAGGTAGAGCATGCACCCGTCACCGACATGCGAGGCATTGTCCTCGGCCCATTCGAAATCCTCCTCGCCGCAGATTATGACCTTCAACTCGTCGGCCCGTCCGTAGGCCTCATCCAAAGGCGGCTGTTTGTGCTTCGGGGAGAGGCACACCCAGTCGAAAACCCCGCTGAAGGGATGCGAGCCCGATGTTTCGAGGAAAATCTGCAAACCCTGCCTCTTCAGCTCCTCCGTAAGCGGGCCGAGCGGATAGAGCAGAGGCTCGCCACCGGTAATGACAATAGACTGCGCAGCACACTCGACGGCACGCCTGACAATCTCCCCTACAGGCGTAGGCGGATAGAGCCGCGGATTCCACGTATATTTGGCGTCGCACCACGAACAGCCCACGTCGCACCCGCCGAGACGGATGAAATATGCGGCCTTGCCCGTATGGAAGCCCTCGCCCTGAACGGTATAGAAATCCTCGACCAGAGGGAGCAGTCTCCCGCCGTCCAAAACCTCCGCGTCAATCATTGGCAAGTACGTAGATATCCTTCAGATTGCGGCCGAGCTGGTCATAGTCCAGACCGTAGCCGACGATGAACTCGTTTCCGATCTCCATCGCGCAATACTTTATCGGCAGGTCGTACTGGTACTTCTCCGGCTTGAAGAAGAGCGTGCATATCTCGAGCGTACGCGGATTCTTCGAACGCAGGTAATCGACCATATGGTTGATGCTGTGGCCCGTCTCGACGATATCCTCGACGATGATGATATCGCGTCCCGCAATGTCGAAGTCTATGCCCAACTGCTGCGTGATCTCGCCCGTCGACTGCGTACCCTCGTAAGAGGATATCTTGACGAAAGCGATTTCGTTGTTGAAGGTCGTCTTGCGCGTCAGGTCGGCAAGATACATGAACGAACCGCTCAATACGCTCACGAAAATAGGAGCCTTTTCACAATCGGCATAATCACGGTTCAGTCGCTCGGCAATTGCGCTGACGGCCTCGTCAATCTTCTCGGCAGGTATCATTACCTCGAACGTACGGTCATGTAGTGTAACTCTTTGCTTCATTGTTTCGGTGGTTATTTGCAGTTGTTTTTGCGAGAACAAGATTTAATAATTGCAAAATTAATATTATTTTCCGAATAGGTATACAAAAAATTCACTTTCGGAGAGTGCAACGGCATACTTGTCCTCCGTCCGTTACCGGATCGCAGTGTCTTGGGGCCCCACATCAGGCATGAACCCGCCAATGGTCCCGGCACAAAAAAAACGGCGGGCGGGATACTCCCGTCCGCCGCAAGCCTTGCGATATTGGAATCATACAAGCCCCGAGAATCCCATGAAGGCCATTGCGAGTATCGACGCCGTAATCAGGGCAATCGGAACACCGCGGAACGCCTTCGGCACCTCCTCGAACTCGAGCCTTTCGCGAAGGCCCGCGAAGATCACGAGCGCAAGGGCGAATCCGAGCGCCGTCGATACGCCGTAAACCACACCCTGCAACAGCGTGTACTCCTTCTGAATCATCAGTATGGCCACACCCAGAACGGCGCAGTTGGTCGTGATGAGCGGCAGGAATATACCGAGGGCCTGGTAAAGCGACGGCGAAACCTTCTTGAGTATAATCTCCACCATCTGGACCAGTGCGGCGATTACCAGGATGAAGACAATGGTCTGCATGTACTCGATTCCGAACGGGACGAGTATGTAGGTCTGTATGAGCCATGTCACAATCGACGAAAGTGCCATTACGAACGTTACGGCGGCACCCATGCCGAGCGACGTCTCGATCTTCGACGATACGCCCAGGAACGGGCAGATGCCGAGGAACTGCGCGAGGACGACGTTGTTGACGAATATCGCGCCTATTATTATTGCGAAATACGAAACTTCCATACTCCTATCTCTTTACGAACTTGTTGAACAATGCCATAAGGAATCCCAGCACGAGGAATCCGCCCGGGGCAAGCACCAGCACCAGCGGCGTGTAGTCGCCTATGCCGATGTTGAAACCGAAGACGGAACCGCTGCCCAGCAACTCGCGCACCGCACCGATTACCGTCAGCGAGAGCGTGAATCCCAGACCTATTCCTACTCCGTCGAGAGCCGAGTCGAGAGCGCCGTTCTTCGAGGCGAAGGCCTCGGCGCGCCCGAGGATGATGCAGTTCACGACAATCAGCGGGATGAAGACGCCGAGCGAGGCGTAAAGCGACTGGAAATATGCCTGCATGAGCATCTGTATGACCGTCACGAACGACGCGATGATGACGATGAAGGCCGGTATGCGGACCTTGTCCGGAATCAGGTTCTTGACGAGCGAAATAACGATGTTCGACATTATCAGCACGGCCATCGTGGCCACGCCCATGCCGAAACCGTTCGCGGCACTTGTGGTAGTACCCAGCGTCGGACACATTCCGAGCACAAGTACGAACGTAGGGTTTTCGCGTATGACTCCCTTCCACACGAGAAGCAGTTTCTCGCGCATGAATGCGGCCGTCTTCGACATTGCACTCTCCTTTACTGGAGCCGTGCGCACTTCTGCATTGCTATTCTCCATCGTTGCCTCCTTTCTCGTTCTGCTGACCGGCAACATTGCCGGACACCTGTCCGTACGCCTCATATGCGCGTGCTATCGCATCGACGTATGCACGGGACGATATCGTGGCCGCCGTCAGCGCGTCCACCTCGCCGCCGTCCTTCCTTACGGCGAGCTTCATCTGCGACGGTATCTTGTTGCGCACGCTCTCGAACAGCGGGTTGCCCTCGTCGCACATCTTGGTGCCGAGTCCCGGGGTTTCGTTCTGTTCCAGGACATTGACGTTTATTATGCGTCCCTCGGTATCGAATCCCACCATCATCCGTATCGTTCCTCCGAAGCCCTGCTTCGTCTGCGACTCGACGGCATATCCGACGGTCTCTCCGCCCTTGACGGCACTGTATACGGATATCGGCAGTTCGTCTATGACGAGGTCGCTCTTTTCAGTGGTTTCATACTCCGGGAGAACCATGCGCAGCGCCGCATTCACGGCCTCGGCCTTCGCCTGCGCTATCGCATCCTCGGTTATCATGTTCACGGCGCCGACCACGGCCGATGACACCAAGGTCACCGAGAACAGCACCAGAACCATGTTTTTCAAAGTACTCTTCATAATCCGCGACACATTATCTCGCGCCGAAACGCGAAGGTTTGACATATTTGTTTATGAGCGGCACTACGCTGTTCATGATGAGTATCGCAAAGGACATTCCCTCCGGATACTGTCCCCACAGTCGTATGAGCATCGTTATGGCTCCTATGCCCACACCGTAGATGAGCATTCCCGCATGCGTCATCGGGGATGTCGTATAGTCGGTGGCCATGTATACGGCACCGAGCACGGCACCGCCGGCCAGCAGGTGGAAGAGCGGATACTGGTAGAGCATCGCATACCCCTCGCAGCGGCACAGCGATACGATGACGGCGAATACGGCCATCGTACCGAGCACTGCAACCGGGATGTGCCACGTTATCACGCGGCGGATAAGGAGATAGGCTCCGCCAAGAAGCAGCGCGAGCGTCGCAATCTCTCCGAACGAACCCGGAATGGCTCCGGCGAGCATTCCCGGGACATCATAGTTCGAGAAATCGACTGCTCCGGCCTTTGCGGCAGCGAGCGGGGTTGCACCCGAATAGGCATCGACATACCCCTCGATGGTCGGGCTCGGGAACGAGGTCATCTGCACCGGATAGGCGATGAGCAGGAACACACGTCCGGCAATGGCCGGATTGAAGAGGTTCTTGCCTATGCCGCCGAAAGGCATCTTGACTACGCCGATGGCGAAGAGTGCGCCTATGACAACTATCCACAGCGGAATGTTGACCGGCAGGTTGAATGCGAGCAGCATTCCGGTGACTGCGGCCGAAAGGTTGTTCACCGTCAGCGGCCCGCGGACGATGAATTTCTGTATCAGGAACTCGAACAGCACGCAGCTTACGACCGAGACGGCCGTAACCAGCAGCGCACCCCATCCGAACACCCTGATGGAGACCACCAGCGCAGGCAGCAGGGCGATGATTACGTCCGACATTATGCGGACGGTGGACATTTCGCCATGCACGTGCGGTGAAGGTGAGACAAAAAATCTGTTTGCCATATCAATGAGTTGTTATTTTGTTCTACTTCTTGGCGTTTCTCGTACGTATGATGCCCATAACCGTCTGTTTGCCGAGACGTATGTAGTCCAGCAGCGGAATGTTTGCCGGACACGTGTACTGGCAGCTTCCGCACTCGATGCAGCTCACCACATCGCCGCGCTCGACGCTCTCCCAGTCCTTTCGGCGCGAGAGTTTGGACAACAGATAAGGTTCGAGCCCCATCGGGCACGCCTCGACGCACTTTGCACACTTGATGCAGGCGCTCTCGCGGCCGCGAAGAGCATCCGCTCCGCTCATGACGACGATTCCCGAACAGCCCTTCATGACCGGCATGCCGAGGTTCACGAGCGGACGGCCCATCATCGGGCCTCCGTTGAGCACGCGAACATCTCCCTCCGGCAGTCCGCCACACTTGGCTACGAGAGCCTCCACCGGCGTACCGAAACGCGCCAGCAGGTTCTTCGGCTCGCGCATATGCTTTCCCGTAACGGTCACGACACGCTCCACGAGCGGCTTGTTCTTCTGTACCGCCTCGTATACGGCAACGGCCGTCGAAGCGTTGCAGACCACGGCACCGACATCTATTGGAAGTGCCGGAGGCGGTGGAACGCGCAGTCCGAGTACGGCAGCAATCAGCTGCTTCTCGCCGCCCTGCGGATACTTCGTCTTCAGCTTGACGACCGAAATGCCCTCCGTTCCGTCGAGCAGCGAACGAAGGTGTTTTATGGCATCCGGCTTGTTGCTCTCGACGCCTATGTAGGCCTTGCCGACATTTACGGCACGCATCAGTATCTTCGTACCTATGATAAGTTCACGTCCGCGCTCGAGCATCGTCCGATAGTCGGACGTCAGATAAGGCTCGCACTCCACACCGTTTATGATCAGTGCCTCGGCATGCTTGCCGTCCGGTATCGAGAGTTTCACGTGGGTCGGGAACGTGGCGCCGCCCATGCCCACGATGCCG
The DNA here is from genome assembly GCA_944322005.1 of uncultured Alistipes sp. GTDB lineage: Bacteria > Bacteroidota > Bacteroidia > Bacteroidales > Rikenellaceae > Alistipes. The sequence goes on along the minus strand of CALUNL010000001.1, from coordinate 152,851 downwards.
GCGGCCTTGATGCGGTCGATGATCTCGCGCGAGGTAAGCTCGCAGTTCTCGACAATCGTATCGCTGCGGTCTATGCCTTCGGCCCACTCATCACCCTCGCGACGTATGGTAATCATCATCTGACGCAGCCCCTGGCCGTTGGGCTGCATGTCGACGGCCGTAACCGTACCCGAAACCGGTGCATGAATGTTGGCCGACATGAAGCCTGTAGCCTCGGCGATCAGATCGCCTACACGCACCTTGTCTCCCTTGGCCACCTTTGGCGTGGCCGGAGCACCTATGTGCTGCGACAGCGGGACGTTCACGACATCCGGAAGGTCCATCTGCTCGATGGCGCTGTTGCTGCTCCACTTCTTGTTGTCAGACGGATGGACTCCGCCTATGGGGAAAGTTCTCATCATATGCTGTGATTCTCCTTGACTTTTTTATCACTTCTTTTCTGCGGTTTCAGGCTCTGCGGATACCGCCGCCTTGTTCGCCGCAGGCGCAGCAGGCTTTTCGGCTGCCGGTTTCGGCGCCGCAGCCGCAGCAGGCTCAGCCGTCTTCTTCGGCAGAGGCGCAAGCCCCACAAGCTTTATGGCCCCCGTAGGGCACTCGTTCACGCACTTGCGGCACAGACGGCACTTGAACGGATCGATATACGCCAGATTGTTTTCGATGGTAATGGCTCCGAACTCGCAAACCTTGGCACACTTGCCACAGCCGATACACCCCGCCTTGCAGGCCTTCATCACCACCGGGCCCTTGTCGCGGCTGACGCACGACACATATATCGCGCGGTTCTTCGGCCACTTCTTGCGGAGCTCGATCACCCCCTTCGGACACGCCTTGACGCAGGCACCGCAGGCCGTACACTTGTCGGCATCGACCTCGGCGATGCCGGTCTCCGGGTTGATGCGTATCGCATCAAAGGCGCAGGCCGCAACGCAGTCGCCATACCCGAGGCATCCGTATGCGCAGCCGGTCTCGCCGACATAGAGCGACGACACGACGGCACACGACGATGCGCCGACATACGAATTGGTACGCGGACGTTTCTCGCATGTTCCGCCGCAACGCACCGTGGCCACCAGAGGTTCCTTCACAGGTGCGGCCTTGCCGAGATAATCGGCAATGCGCTTCATGCAGTCGGCACCGCCGACTGCACAGTAAAGATCGGAAATGTCATCGGAGGAGACCATGGCCGACGCAAACGCACGGCATCCTGCAAAACCGCAGCCGCCGCAGTTGGCACCCGGGAGCATCTTCTCCACATCGTCGACCCGCGGATCCTCCTCAACCTTGAACTTTTGCGCAACCCAATAGAGAACAAGCGCCGAAACAACGCCGAGTACGCATAGTGTCAGAATCGTAAAAACCAAAGTATTCATAACGATAGTCTATATCTTCGATTTTGATATTGTGAAACAGACTTTTTTCGATATCCTGCCCCGGAACAGGTACAGCACGGCATAATAAACGGCAACCGCCGCCAGCGAGGCCGTTGCTGCAACCCCATCGGAGTAACCGGCTCCCACCGCCGATGCGAGTACCGCCAGCAGCACCGCAAGCGGGCAGACATAACACAACAGTACGGCCATTGCCCCCATGCTGCTGCGCACGGAGACGTCGACACGCTCACCTGCGGAATAGTCCTCTCCGGCCGGAACGTCGACAACGATCCTGCGCGTATCCCGTGCGCGTCCGAGCGCACACGACGAACGCGAGGCGCATGAGCCGCACGCTTCGCCCACCTCGACATCAACCGAGACGCGGCGACCATCCACCGACGCGACTACGCCTTCGTGCCTTATGCCGTCAGCGGAATGTAACATCAGTAACCGTATTTGTTTATGAGAGGCATAAGCCGTTCGTGTTTGAAGGCGCAGGACGAAAGGCGCAGAACCGGAGGATACTGGTAACGTTTCTTCTCGTTCTGCATTATCATCGTGTGGATCTTCTCCACGACCTGCGAGTCGAATCCCGCATTCACTATCTCCTCCCGGTGCTGGCCCTGCTCTATCATACGCAGCAGGATGGCGTCCACAACCTCGTACGGAGGAAGTATGTCGCTGTCCTTCTGGTCAGGGTGCAACTCCGAAGACGGCTCCTTGGTAAGGATGTTTTCAGGTATTACGTTGTTGAACTGACGGTTGATGTAACGTGCAAGATCGTACATCTCCGTCTTGTACAGGTCACCGGTGACGCTGAACGCACCGGCCGTATCACCGTAAAGCGTACACAGACCCAGCGCATTCTCACTCTTGTTCGAGGAGTTAAGAAGCACGTAGCCGGTCTTGTTCTGTACGGCCATCAGCATTATGGTTCGTATGCGCGACTGTATGTTCTCCTCCGTAGAGTCGAATTCACGGCCGCCTATTACGGGTTTGAGTGTGTCAACCATTGATTTGTAAGCCTCCGTTATGGGCAGAACGCTGTACCTTATGCCGAGGCTCTCGGCAAGCATCTTAGCATCTATGACCGAATGGTCCGAAGAGAACTGCGACGGCATCATAAGTCCGTAGACATTCTCGCGACCGAGGGCATCGGCCGCGATGCAGGCCACAACCGAAGAGTCTATACCGCCCGACAGTCCGACGCAGGCCTTCACATATCCGTTCTTGTGGAAATAGTCGCGCAGCCCGAGCACGGCAGCCTTGTAGTGCATGGCTGTCCTGTCGTGGCGGTGCAGCGTATCGGGCAGCTCGCACGGGCTATGCTCAACGGCAGTATCATATATGGCGAAATCCTCCTCGAAACTCTTCATCACGAGCGTGAGGTCGCCATACTTGTTGATGACTCCGGACGTACCGTCGTAGACTATCTCGCCGGAACCGCCTATCTGGTTTATGATTATGATGTTCTTGGACTCGACGAAAGCAAGGTTGTGCATCGACTCGTAACGGTATGAGAGCATCCCGCGGCCATAACGGCGCGCATTTATGCTTATGAGCGTATCGACACTGCGGTCAACCTGCCTTACAAAACGGAAATCGTCGCCAACGACCACCGCCACACGCTCTCCGGCAACTTCGACGCTCTCGATTCCGGTGCCGCTGACAAGGAATCCCATCTCACGGCGTGCGGTGATATTCTTTTTGGTGACAAAATGGCGTATCTCCCTGTTCTCAATGACGGCTGCAGCACTGTATGTTCCGCGCTCGGAGAGAATCGGCAAGCCGACAATTGCCGCTATGCCGTCGCACTCCGAGGCTATATCCTCAAGCGCCTCATCGCATAGCTCCAGGAAAGTGGTCTTGCGCAAAAGATCGTAGGCCGGCGTACCGCACAGGGCCTGCTCGGCGAATATCACAAGATCGGCTCCGGCACCCTTCGCCCTGCGTATATTCTCGATGATCTTGGCAGCATTGCCGCCTATGTCTCCTATGGTATAGTTAAGTTGTGCAAGAGCAATCTTCATTACCTCTCCTTTATAGTCCTTATACGATTAATTATCCGTCCCGCAAAGGTAATTATAATTTCCTAAAATTGTAACTCTTCAGCCTTTTTTTGAGAACGCGGACCGGCATCCGTCCGGACGATGGCTATTTCACGTATATACGGAACGACCACGGTTCGATATCACCCCATTCGTGTTCGTAAAGTTCGCGTCTCTCTCCGCTCATGGCATCCTCATACATGCCGGCGTATATTCCGGTATGGAAATCGGAGAATACCCTGTACGGGGAGAGGTTCATCAGCACGACCACCCTGTTGCCTCCCATCTCACGGACGAACGTAAGCAGACAATCGGGTGCGTTGTTGTTGATCTCGACGAACGAGCCGCCCATGTCGGCCGATCTCAAGGCAGGATTGGAGTGTTTCATGGCACACAGACGGCGGTAGAACTCCGTATATCCGTTATCGGCCATTTCTGGCATCGGCTCACGCTCGAAAAACGGGAACCTTCGGTCATACCCGAACTCCTGTCCGGTATATATCAGCGGAAGCCCCTGCGGCAACAGGAACGTAAGTGCAGCCATGGCTCCGGCCGCCGCACCCATACGTTCGAATTCCGTGCCGTTCCACGTATTCTCGTCATGGTTCGACGTGAACGTCAGCCGCATCGACCATGTCGGATACCGTTTCTGTTCCGAATATATGCGGTTACGCAGATCCCATACGCGCCGCTTCGACTGCGCCACATCGCACATCAGATGGTGCATCTCCCAGCCGTAGCATGCATCGAACGCCCGGTCGAACATCTCCGGCTCCTCGGCCTCGGCAAGCAGAAAGAGATCAGGCTTGATCTTTTGGAGGGACTTGCGCACCTCCTGCCAGAACCCTATCGGCACAAGCATCGCCATATCGCAGCGGAAACCATCTACGGAGTGCTCCCTCAACCAGAATGTCATGGCATCGATCTGACCCTTCCACACATCACGGTTGGAATAGTTCAACTTCGCCGTGTCGCTCCAGTCGAACGGCACCACGGCCTCACCCTCCATGTCGCGTTCGTACCAGTCCGCCGGACATTCCGACAGCCAGCGCGCGTCCCGCGACGTATGGTTCGCAACCCAGTCCATCAGCACCTTCATGCCAAGTTCGTGAGCCCTCCGTACAAATGCGTCGAAATCGTCCATGGTCCCGAACTCCGGATTGACCGCACAATAATCGCGGACGGAGTAATACGATCCGAGCGGCCCCTTGCGTCCGGCCTCTCCTATCGGATATACGGGCATCAGCCATACGGCATCCACCCCGAGTCTCTTCAGATGAGGCAACCTGCCGGCGGCGGCACGCAATGTCCCCTCGGGAGTCATCTGGCGGACGTTGAGCTCATAAATTACGGCATCGTAGCTCCATGTAGGATGTATCATAGCAAAAAAAGTTTTTTATTCGTGTTTTCAATTCCCAAATTTAAGCAAATTGAAGCTAAATTCGAATTGGCGTCAAAGTTTTTTGTTTTTTTTACGTCTCAGTCTCTGATTATTTTGATATAATATCTTATCTTTGCAAGAGTTTTACTCTTTTGACAGCAAAAAGGATATTTACATGATTGACACCAACAGATGTTTTCATGCAATCTGTCCGCTATGTCCAATGAAGAGTTACACATGAAAAAAATTTCAAAACATACGATGAAAAGCATTAAACTTCTCATTATCAGCATGCTCGCCATAACAGCGTGTGCATGTTCACCGCAAAGGCGAATAATCTATTTCCAGGATGTCAACGAGAACCCGGCAGTAAAACTCGCTGACGACAACCGGATACGCATAAAGCCGCTTGACAGGCTGACGGTCGTAGTCAGCAGCAAGGACCCGGAACTCGCAGCGCCGTTCAATGCCACCACCTCCTACAACTCCCTCTCGAGCAATCCGCTCGGAAGCACTTCGATAAATGGAATAAACTCCCTCCAGATTCGTACGGTGGACGAAAACGGCAACCTTTACATGCCGATCATCGGTGAGATACACTGCGCCGGAAAGACCCGTTCGGAACTTGCCGAAGAGATTTCCAAGAAAATCATCGAAGGCGGATACATAAGCGACGCGTCCGTAAACATACAGTTCGCCGACATGAAGATTTTCGTTCTCGGCGAGGTTACACGTCCGGGACAGTTCGACGTGACGCGTGACCAGATAACGCTTCTCGAAGCCCTTTCCATGGCCGGAGACATGACCATTTACGGAAACCGTTCCAACGTAGCCGTTATCCGCAAGGAGAACGGGGAGACAAAGATATACACCCTGAACCTTCTCAAGACGGATGCCATATCCTCTCCGGCTTTCTTCCTGCAGCAGGGCGATGTCGTATACGTGCAGCCTAACCGTTACAGATCCGCAGTAGCCGAAATCAACCAGAACCGCAGTTTCTGGATCTCGCTCGCAAGCACCTTTGTTTCGGTTGCGACTCTGGCGATGACCATAATATCGTACACAAACAAGAAATAATCCGTCAGGAATTACTACAAAATTAAGATACAAATGACAGAACTGAATCATAACGAGCAACAGTTTGCCGGCCAGAAAACGGAGTCGGCAGACCCGAACGACATTCAGTCCATCACCATCCATGACATCATATCTATGATGTTGAGCAAATGGCACTGGTTCGCCATATCGGTGGTGCTGTTCATCGCCGCGGCCGCATTCTACATCATGCGGACCTCTCCGGTATACCATCGCGAAGCCACGATTATGGTAAAGGACAGCCGAAAGGGAAGCGGCTCGTCGGAGATGGCGGTATTCAGCGAATTGTCCGGATTCTCTACACGTCGCAATGTCGACAACGAACTCTTCGTGCTGCAGGCTCGACGACTTATGATGGATGTCGTAGAGAGACTCAACCTCACCATCGGATACACCATGAAGTCCGGGCTCCGGACCGTAGACCTTTACAAGCACTCTCCGATAGAGGTCAATTTCATTAACGATTCCGAAGGCAACAGGTGCACCTTCAGGGTCAAGCTCCTTGAAGACAAGGTGGAAATATCCCACTTCCAGCGACCGAAGCAGAAGGGAATAGACGAAAAGGCAGACAAGAAATTCACTGCTTCCGCACCATACGGAGAGGTCATCGACCTGCCGAACTGCCAGGTAACCATCAGCAAGACGCTCTACATGGATACGGATTATGTCGGCAAGACGATATATGTATCCAAGAGCAGTAAGGAGATAGTGGCATCACGGTTCCGTCAGGCCACGAAATCATCGGTTGCGAACAAGATGTCGTCCATAATCAACATCTCCCTCAACGATGTAGTGGCACAGCGCGCGGAGGATGTCATAAACACCCTCATCGATGTATACAACGACGATGCCGTTGCAGACAAGCAGCAGGTTACCGAGGCAACTGCTGACTTCATAGACTCGCGTCTTGTCATCATCAGCAAGGAGTTGGGCTCGGTCGACAGCGACATCAAGACCTTCAAGAAGAATAACAACATGGTCGATATCAAGACGGATACCGAGCGCAACATCACCGAGAGTGCGCAATACAAGGCTGAAGGATTGAGTATCGACAGTCAAATCGAGATGGCCCGGTTCATCAGGGAGTATCTCAACGATGCATCCAAGGAGACAAGCCTTATCCCGATAACAGCTCTCGGCGACAACAACGTATCGCTGTCGCAGCAGATATCCGAATACAACGAACTTGTCCTCCGACGCGAAAAACTGCTTCAGAACGGCGCCGAGAACAACCCTGTCATACGGCAGCTCGACCGTGACCGGGTGGCGATGAAAAACGCGATTCTGGCTTCGCTCGAATCCCACATCTCTACACTCGAGATCAAGCTCGCAAACCTGCGCCGCGAGGAGAGCCTCACAAACATGAAGATCGGCTCGGTGCCTGCACAGGAACAGGAGTATCTCTCCATAGCACGTCAGCAGCGCATCAAGGAGGAGCTATACCTCTACCTGCTCAACAAGCGCGAGGAGAATGCCATTTCTCTTGCCATAACCGAGAATACGGCACGCATAATAGACGCCGCATTCGGGCCTATCCTTCCGATTGCGCCGCGCAAGACCTTCATAATGCTCATAGCGCTCATACTTGGACTCGCCATTCCGTTTGCAATCATATACCTCAAGGAGGCATTGGACACCACCATACACAGCCGCAGGGAGGTGGAAAGGTACACAAGAGTTCCGTTCCTTGGTGACATACCGGTATACGAGGGCAAGACGCACCGCGGAGTGGCTGTGCGCGAAAACGGCCGCGACAAAGTATCGGAGGCGTTCAGAATCATCCGCACCAACATGAACTTCATGAATACGAGCGGGAGCAAGATGCAGGTGATAATGATTACGTCATCCAATGCCCATGCAGGCAAGACATTCGTCTCGACCAACCTCGGTATGACGCTCGCCTTCTCCGGCGCGAAGGTGCTCATGATAGACCTTGACCTGCGACGCCGCACAATGACCAAACACATGGGACAGCGCAACAACCCTAACGGCGTTTCCAAATACATAAGTGACACGACCACGCAAGTAGAGAGCATAATAGCAAAGAGCGACATGCATGAGAATATCGATTTCATCTATGCCGGTTTGCAACCGCCTAACCCTGCAGAGATGCTGCTCTCAGACAGGCTCGACGAGATAATATCCGCATGCCGTAAAAAATACGACTACATAATCGTCGACAGCGTTCCGGCCATGGTCATAGCCGACGCCTTGATTGCCAGCCGTGTCGCCGACATCTCCATATATGTGGTGCGCGAGGGCCTGCTCGACCGCAGGCAGCTGCCTGACATCGATGCACTTTACCGTGAGAACAAGTTGAAGAACATGTGTATCATCCTCAACAGTTCCACGGAGAGAGACCATACATACGGATATTCGTATAGCTACACCGACGAGGACAACGACCCGACCCTTTGGCACAAGATACTCGACAAGACGGGCATAAACAAGTTCCTTCGCCGGAATAATTCACGCCGCTCGATATATTGACGACTATGAATTCAGGTTTGACCATCGCCATTGATTTTGACGGGACATGCGTAACCCACGAATACCCGTATCTCGGTACGGATATCGGGGCGGAGCCTGTCCTGAAGGAACTGGTGGCTGCAGGCCACAAACTCATCCTCTACACCATGCGCAGCGACAAGCTCGAGAAGATTGCCGTCGAGTGGTTCAAGGAGAGGAATATCCCGCTGTATGCGGTAAACATCAACCCGGAACAGAAAAAGTGGACAAAATCCACAAAGTTGTACGCCGATCTGTATATCGACGACAACGCCCTGGGTTGCCCGCTAAAGACATCTCCCAATTCGGTCCGCCCACACGTGGACTGGGACAGAGTCCGGGAGATACTGGTAAAGGAGGGATTTCTGTAGACAGACGACATACAAAAATATGGAGGCCGGTTAAAGAACCGGCCCCCATATTTTTATCTATAATTGCATGTTATTTCCACCTGAACGGATGACGCAATCTTGCACCACCCGCATGTATAAGCCCCGCAACTGCATCCACAGCCGAAGAGAAACGCCATCCGGCAATCTGTCTGGCAGATATGGTCAGTATTACGGCCAGCAATACGAGAAACATTCCCGCGGCAAGGCGTAATGTCACCCTTTCGTCAAATACGAACACCCCGATTACGACAGCCGTGACGGGCTCAAGCGCACCAAGCAGTGCAGCCGGAGTCGAACCGATGCAACGTATGGATATTGCCATCAGGACAAGTGACAATACCGTGGGAAGCAGTGCCAGCATCAGAGCATAGCCCCACATCGGGAGTGTATCGAGCATCTGCAGTTTGCCTCCGTATCCCGACATTGAGTGTATTGCAATGACAGCGACACCGAACAGCAGCACATAGAAGGTCGTCTTCATTGAAGATATTCCCGGCACGGATTTGTTCACTGCAATTATATATAGTGCGTAGGTAAGCGAGGAGAGCATCACCAGCATCACTCCGAAAGCATCGAGACTTGCATTCCCGTCACCCCTGTAAAGCATGAATATACCAACGGTGGCAAGTATTACGGCCACAATCGTGACGAACGTAATCTTCTCATGGAAGAATACGGCCATTATGACAGCCACCATAACCGGATATACGAACAGAAGCGTGGAGGCAATACCCGCATCCATATATCTGAAACTCTCGAACAGCGAAAGTGAAGAGACTGCGAAAAGCGCACCCATGACGGCAAGCGCTCCGAGATGTCTGGCACTTATGCGGAAGCTCTCGCGCCTGAAAATCATTACCGCAGCCAACATTACCACGGCCAACAGATAACGATAGAACAATACTGACGATGTATTGACGCCCATATCATATAGAGAGAGCGCTCCGAGCGGGTTTGTTCCATATGCGACCGCAGCAACTATACCGCATACGGTTCCTTTCATTCTGGCATTCATCGATTATTTGCCTGCTATTACAAAAACATGTTCGAAAAAAAAGGTGTCAGACAGACTCTGACACCATTTGTTAAAATATGTATGCTGGTCTATTTGGTAACCCTTTCAAGCCAGTTGACCATTGCAAGCATCACTCCCATTGAGATGACGCATACGGCGAGGAACACCGCCCAGCACTCCCAGATAGGGATTTTGTTGTAGAGCATCGGTCCGACAGGCAACATGAGGTTGCCGACAGCCGTTGCACCGAGCCACAGTCCCTGACAGAGGCCCTGCATGTGCTTCGGAGCAACCTTCGACACGAACGAAAGGCCAAGAGGCGATATGAACAACTCTGCCACCGTAAGGAAGAAATATACCACGATAAGCACCCATGGTCCGGCCATCAATGCCGATTTAGCGTCGACCGGTAACAGACGGAAGTCGGTAGCCGAAGGGTAACCCTGTGCATATGAGAATATCGAAAGGAAGAGATATGCCATACCGGCAACACCCATACCTATCGCAATCTTCTTCGGGGTCGATATTACCTTTCCGCGACGGGCCAGAGCGCCGAATATCAACATTATCACCGGCGTGAGTACGATTACGAAGAAAGGATTTATGGCCTGCCATATTTCCGGCGGGATAACCGACGTATTCACGAAGTCGCGAGCGAAGAAGGTAAGCGACGCTCCGTTCTGGTGGAACGAGAACCAGAAGAAGATGACGATGCCGAGTACTGCGAAGAGTGCATACATGCGCTGACGAATCTCCTTCGCTGCGGCGGCACGCTCTGCAGGCGTATACTCGACGTTCACGGCGGCGCTCTTCTTTCCCGGAGTAGGGAGAATCTTCCTGGTGAACACAAAAATCAACAGGGAGATGAGCATGGCAACCACCGACGCGATGAACGAGAAGTGAATACCGGTATTGAATATGTTGAGATAGTTCGTGCAGAAGTCGGCCATACGGTCTACGGCTATTCCTGCGCCGTCGGTAACCTGTGCGGCCAGTGTGGTAAGGTTGTTCATCTTCTCGGCAGCCATATCCGTGCCGTTCTTGATGTACTCATGGCAGAGAGCCGGAAGTTCGGCGCTGTATGCCAGGTTGTGCGCCTTGAGCCACCAGCTGCGCAACAGCGGTGCTATGAACGGTGCCATGACTCCACCTATGTTGATGAACACGTAGAATATCTGGAATCCGGAGTCACGCTTTGCCTTTGCCTGTTTCAGCGCCTCCTCGCCATTCTTTGCGGCTTCTGCCTCCAGGTTGTCGTACATCTGTCCGACGATGGCCTGAAGGTTGCCCTTGAACATACCGTTACCGAATGCGATGACGAAAAGAGCGAAACATGTGAGCGGAAGCAGCCATACAAGGTTGTTCTCGGTCGAGAGTACCGGGATCGACAGCATGGCGTAACCCGATGCCATGATGATGAGTCCCGACATTATCGTACCCTTGTAGTTCTGCGACCTGTCGGCAATCCAGCCTCCGACAAGGCTCAAAATATAGATTCCGGCATAAAATACCGAATAAATTACCGTTCCCTGCTCTTCGCTCAGTCCGAACTTCGAACAGAGGAACAACACCAGAACGGCATTCATGATATAGTAGCCGAATCGCTCACCCATGTTTGCCAGTGCGGCGGCAATAAGGCCCTTTGGCTGTCCTAACATAATTATATGGAGTTTGGTTAATAAAATCCGCAAACTTTCCGTATGCAACAGCCTTCATGAAAGGCGGCAAGGAACGGACTTTCAAAGATAGGAAAATTTTTCGAATATCCAACCGCAGAGCCCTGCAAGGCGGAAATTTTTATGCAGCCCCTCTTCGGCCGCCTGCCGGCATCCGGATCTATTTATTGTTTTGCGGGTGCGCCTGTTTCATAAATTTTCACTATATTTGAGAAAATAAACGCTTCGCATATGGACGGAAAGGAGAAGCATCTGCGCATGGTGGAGCAGGACGAATGGCTTCGTCCTGCAGAGGAGGAGATAAATCTGCGCCACAGACTCTACGGAGAGCATCTTGCGGATATTGAGAGGAACTGCGGTTCGATTGTCGACTACGCCAACGGGTACAGGTATTTCGGCTGGCAGTATGATGACACGCTTGCCGGATGGTGGTTCCGCGAATGGCTGCCGGAGGCAATCGACGTATACATATTCGGGGACTTCAACAACTGGCAGCGCACGCAGCTGCGGTTGGACAGGGACCGCAACGGCGTATGGAGCATATTCCTGCCGGATGCAATGTATGCCGACAGACTTACCGACGGTTCTCTCTACAAGATACACGTACACGGACAGAACGGATGGCACGACCGAATACCGGCATATGCACGCCGGGTAGTACAGGACGAGCAGACAAAGAACTTCACGGCACAGTTCACCGTACCGAAACCGTTCGACTGGTCGGGCGACGACTTCAACGCCTCCAAAAGCACCCCGCTGCTGATATACGAGACACACATCGGCATGGCGCAGGAGCGCGAGGGGGTCGGGACATACGTTGAATTCACGAAGAAGATACTGCCGCGGATACGGCGTGACGGTTACAACGCCATACAGATAATGGCCATAGCCGAACACCCGTATTACGGCTCGTTCGGGTACCATGTATCGAGTTTCTTTGCCCCGTCGTCGCGTTTCGGCACACCGGAGGAGCTGAAGGAGCTCGTCAGGACGGCCCATTCGATGGGCATCGCCGTAATCATGGACCTCGTGCATGCCCATTACGTCAAGAACCTCAACGAAGGCATAAACGAACTCGACGGTTCGGACCACCAGTACTCCAAGGCCGGTCCGGAGGGGTACCAACCCTACTGGGACTCCAAAATCTTCGACTACGGCAAGCGCGAAGTGCAGCATTTCCTGCTCTCCAACGTGAAATACTGGCTCGACGAGTTCCATTTCGACGGATACCGTTTCGACGGCGTGACATCGATGATATACCACCACCACGGCTATGTCGATTTCGACTCGCGCGAAAAGTTCTTCGACGAAGGGGTCAACCGCGACGCGATAATATACCTGATGCTTGCAAACCGTCTCATACACGAGTTCCGTCCGGAGGCTGTGACCATAGCCGAGGACGTTAGCGGGATGCCCGGCATGTGCCGCAGCATCGAGGACGGCGGCATAGGCTTCGACTACAGACTCGGGATGGCGATACCTGACTTCTGGATAAAACTGCTGAAGGATATACCGGACGAGGAGTGGAACATCGACGAAATGTGGTCGGTGATGACCAACCGTATGCCTGGCGTGAAGACCGTTGCCTACGCCGAATCGCACGACCAGGCCCTCGTGGGCGACAAGACGATAGCCTTCCGGCTGATGGACAAGGAGATGTACTTCGCAATGGACCGTGCGTCGCAGAATCTCGTCGTGGAACGGGGAATGGCCCTGCACAAGATGATACGGCTGATGACGATTTCGACCGGAGGCGAGGCATACCTCAACTTCATGGGCAACGAGTTCGGCCATCCGGAGTGGATAGATTTTCCGCGCGAAGGCAACGGCTGGAGCTATGCGCATGCACGGCGTCTGTGGTCGCTCTCGCGCAACAAACTGTTGCGCTATTCGCAACTCGGCGAGTTCGACCGCCAGATGCTTCGTCTGATCAAGCGCTACAAGGTACTCTCGGACGGCTATCCGTACTGCTGGCAGATGGACCGTGACAACAAGACCATGGTATTCTCGCACAAGGGGCTGCTATTCGTCTTCAACTGGCACCCGGAGGCCTCCATACCGGACTACATAACGGAGGTTCCGTGGCCCGGCAAATACTCGATGGTTCTCTCGACGGACGAAGAGCGTTTCGGCGGTTTCGAACGTGAAGCGGTCGGCACCGAACACTTCTCCTACACGGAGACCGATGCTGACGGCAACCCGCACCACTACATAAGGATATACAACACGGCACGAACGGCAACAGTGTTCAAATGGCACAAATAACATTCGCCATATAGATAAACAGATACGGCGGCAGGAAAACCTGCCGCCGTATTGTTTCAGACAATCGGGAATCAGACGGTTCCGCCTACCTCCCACCAGAATGCCCGGATGCCGAGTTTCTCGTTCTCCTTGTCGATTTCGGAGATTGCCCGCATGAACTCGTCACACTGGGAGTCTTCGACTATGGATATGAATGCGGAGTTGAGCGTCGGCCAGGCGTAGTCACCCAGATGCGGCTCGCCGTCACGGCTTCCACAGCCGGCCACCTCTTCCCAGCCGGTATATCCACGGATACCCAGTTTCTTCATCTTGTCAAGCACCTCTTCGTAAAGCGCCTGATTGCAGGACATGAATATTGCTTTCATATGTTATTATTCAGCTTTTCTTAAACGTTTCTTCTCATCCCTGCGCAACTTCACGAACAGGAACATCGTAAACAGTACCGGGATGAGGAACAATGTGATGAGCGTCGAGAATGACAGACCCCATGCCACAGACATACCGAGCGAGGTCCACATCTCCGATCCGACACCAGTTCCAACTGCCATAGGAATCATACCGATTACGGTCGTCAGGGTCGTCATGAGGATAGGACGCAGACGCGAACGTCCGGCCGTCACTACGGCATCGTATACCGACTGTCCTCGCGCAATACACAACCGCGTATAGTCCACGAGCACAATACCGTTGTTCACCACTATTCCGACAAGCATCAGAACGCCCAACAGAGCCATCACGCCCATCGGCGTATCGGTGATCCACAGGCCGAGGAACACTCCCACGAGTGCGAACGGAAGCGAGAACATGATGACGAACGGATACATGAGCGACTCGAACTGCGATGCCATAATCACGAATACGAGGATTATCATCAGGCCCATCAGCGATATGATGTCCGAGAAGGTGTCCTGCTGGTCCTCGTACGTTCCGCCGAGACCCCACGTGATACCCACAGGAAGATCCATCTTGTTCAGACCGGCAACCGTTGCATCGACAATCTGCGACATGGCATAACCGTGTCCGACGGAACCGGAGATGGTTATGTAACGCGAACGGTCCTTACGCTCGATTGTCGGAGGCGTCTGCGTCTCGATTACCTTTCCGAGATCGCGGACCTTAATACCCTTGCCCGACGAGGAATATATCGTAATGTTCTCTATATCCTCGAGGGACTCGCGGTATTTCCTTGCGTAACGCACAAGTATGTCATATTCCTCACCGTCCTCACGGTAATACGATGCCACGGAGCCGTTGACGCGGTTGCGGAGATAGGTGGCGGCAGTGGCCACGTTGAGTCCGTTCATGGCAAGCTTCTCACGGTCGAATACAACCTGGTATTCAGGAGTATACTCATCACGTGAGATGGATACCTCCGTACAGCCCTCGATATTGAGCATCATCTGTCGGATCTCCTCTGCAATACGGTCCGTAGTCTCAAGGTCGTATCCGTAAAGCTCGACATCGACCGAGCTCTGTCCGCTCACACCGCCTTTCTGGCCTGATTCACGAACCTCGAACTTACGTATTTCCGTATATTCTCCCAGTTCCTTACGCATGATATCGCATATCTCCGACAGGGAGCGCTCACGCTCCGTCTTCTTGAGAAGCGACAGGTTCATGCTGATCATATGCGTACCGTTATCCTGTATGGCCGCGAAGGTATTGTCCGAATCGGCCACACCCTCCGTGACACTTATCGTCTCGATCTCCGGGAACTCCTTGCGGAAACGGTCGGATATCTGCAACGCCAGTTCTCTCGTTATCTCCTGACGCGTACCGACAGGCAACTGTATGTCTATTCCGATACGGGCATTGTCCTGTGTCGGGAAGAACTCGGTGCGAAGGTTGGAACCGACACCTCCTACCACCGCCACGAATATTGCCACAGCGCCGCATACTATTGTCTTGCGATGGTGCACGGCCCACTCCAAAGCACGTCCGTATACTTCATTCAGCCAGTTGAAGGCCGCATCGACATACTTCTGAAGGAACGACTTTTTCGGATTCTGTTTCATCATGAGCGAGCACAGAACCGGAGTAAAGGTCATCGCAGCAGCAGTCGAGACTGTAAGCATTATGGTAACCATCCATCCCATCGGCTTGAAGAGCACACCGGCCATACCGGTAATCATCGTAAGCGGGAGGAACACGGCAACCGTCGTCAGTGTGGATGCCATAACCGACACGCCCACCTCCTTGGTTGCAAAGATAGCGGCCTGTTTAGGTCGGGCACCGCGGTCGATATGGGTGGCGATATTCTCCAGAACCACAATGGCATTGTCGACAATCATTCCGATGGCTATGGAGAGCGCACTCATGGTAATGATGTTGAACGTATCGCCTGCGGCAAGCATGTAGATGAAAGCCGAAAGCAGCGAAAGCGGAATCGTCAAAACAATGATTATGGTTGCACGCCAGCGACCCAGCGACATCATGACGACAATCGACACGATGATAAACGTGGTCAGAATCGTCTCGATAAGTGAATTGGCCGTATCGAGAATATTCTCAGAAGTATCGATAAAAGGAACAATCTCTATATCGGACGGCAGTGTCGGGCGTATCTCATCGAGTTTGGCCTTGACCTTCGTCGCAATATCCACGGAGTTCGCACCGGTCTGCTTCTGTATCACAATCAGACCGCTTCGGTTGCCGTTGTTGAAGTTCTCCTGCGTACGCTCCTCCTGCGTGTCGGTCACCGTAGCGACATCACGCAAATAGATGTTTGCTCCATTATAAGTGCCTATCACCACATCGAGCATCTCCTTGGCATCCTCAAACTCCTGGTCCACACGCAGAGAGTAGGTATTGGAGCCCACATCCATCGTACCGCCCGGAATTGAACGGTTCTCGGCGGCTATGACCTCGGCTATTCCCTCAATGGAGATGCCGTAGGCCTCCAGCTTGTAAGGGTCGCAGTATATCTGTACCTGTCGCTCAGGAATACCCTGCACGGAGACGGTACCCACTCCCTTGACACGTGCCAGCGGTGTCGATACCATATCGTCGATGATTTTATAGAGTCCGCTCCAGCTCTCCTTGGCCCTCACGGACATCATCATAATAGGTATGTCGTCGGTACTGAACTTGAATATGATAGGAGTATCGACATCGTCAGGCAGGCTGTTTATAGCCATGTCCAACTTGTCTCGGATATTGGCGGTAGCCACCTCGATGTCGGTACCGTACTCGAACTCGAGCGTTACGACCGAGATATTCTCCCTCGAATCGGACATGATATGCTTGAGGTCGTCAACGCTGTTGAGGCTGTTCTCAAGCGGCTTGGTTACATTCTCCTCTATATCGATGGCACTCGCACCGGGGTATGCCGTTATGACCATGATATGCGTGGTCTCGATGTGCGGGAGCAGGTCCACCGACAATCTCATCAGCGAGAATACACCCAATACGGCGATGGCGCAGAAGAACAGTATCGTCGATATGGGGTTATGTACGGCAGTTTTATATATATTCATTGCAGTCGCTGTTATTTGAGTTCGACTTTCGCTCCGTTGGTGAGGGCGCTGTGACCGGAAGTTACCACCATGTCACCGTCCTCGACTCCGGACAGAATCTCGTATTCGGTATCCATCCTGCGACCGAGCTCGATCTTGCTGTAACGGACAGTGCTGTCGGCCGGATTATAGATATATACGTAACGGTCTCCCGAACCGGTAAGCTTCTGCACGGAAAGATCCGGAATGACAACTCTGTTGGCGCTGGCATAAGGCAGCGTAACTCGCGAGAACATTCCCGGACGTATACGCTCATCCTTATTAGGAAGCGACACCTCAACCTGGAACGTGCGAGTGACATTGTCTATGGTCGGATAGATACGGGTTATGGAGCCAACGAACTGCTCGTCACCGTATGCATCGAAGACAACATATACCTTCATGCCGCGGTGAACCTTCGAGAAGAGAAGCTCCGACACGTTTATCATTATCTTGACAGGACGAATCTGCTCGACCACAAGTATAGGGTTCTGACCGGACATGTCGCCGTTGTCGTAGTTGCGCGCCGAAACGACTCCTGTGGTCGGAGAAATAAGCGTCGTATTCTCCAATAGGTTGTCATATGTCGATTTCGCAACCTCATATGTAAGCAGCCTGGAATCCCTGTCCGACTTGGAAGCGCCACCGAACTCATACAGCTCGTTGGTACGCTCGTACTCCGTCAGTGCATTCTCCATCTGTACCTTGGCCTGTATGAGCGAGGAGTTGTCGAGTTTCACGAGCAACTGTCCCTCCTTGACGTGGTCGCCCACATCCACAAGTATCTCGGATATTCGGCGGGCCGATTGCGGAGCGATATTGTTAACCACGTACGCCTCAACCGTTCCGGTATACGACGACTGCTGTACGACATTGCGTTTGGATACCTTCTGGACGGTCACCTTAGGCAACTCATCGACCTCCTGTTTGGCTTTCTTTGTGCCCGAGCAGGACACGCCTGCCAACACGCATACGATAAATAGCGATTTTAAAATTGCTGATTTCATAGTTATTATATCTCTCTGTTATTTGAATTCGTAGTTTCCGAGTATCTTGTCGAGCGACACCTTCGACGTAAGGAAGTTGTATATCGACTGGTTGCGGTTGAGTTCGGCCTGGGTCAATGCAAGCTGCGAGTCGTCCACTTCGACAAGCGTACCGCTTCCTACCTCGTAGCGCTTTACAGCGATCTCATAACCGCGCTGCGCCTCGGCCACATTGGCTGCCGACGCATGGAACTGCTTGATGCAGGTCTGCATGCTGTTCATGTACTGCACGATGGACACCTGCAACTGACGTTCCGTATTCTCTCTCTGCAACTGGAGGTTCGACAGGTTCAGGCGGGCCTGACGCGTCTCCGCGCGCTTGGAGTTTCCGGCGAATATCGGAATGTTGAGTTGGATTCCAGCATACGAATACGGATTCCACGCCTTGCCGGTGAAGAACTTACCGTCGTTGCCAAGGGCCGTATACAGATATGCAGCATTTATGCTCAACGTAGGCACATTGGCCATCTTGGTCAGTTTCAACGCCTTGGCCAGCTGTTCCTCCTGTATGTCCAACTGCTTCATCGTGGAGTTGTTCTCAAGGTTGAGTCCCGAAAGTTCGTAGGCGTGCGACATCGTCGATTCGTAATCCATAAGCGAACCCACGACATCGATATTCTTCTGAAGGTCGATACCGAGCAGCGCCTTGAGCTGCCACAAGGTAAGTATTACGCTGTTCTCCGCCTCGAACACGTTCGGGATGGCATTCTGGACAGTAACATTGGACTGTATGAGGTCATACTCCGAAGTGGATCCGACATCGTACTTCTTCTTTATGTTCTTGTTGTTCTCGACAGCGTTTTCATACACGCGGCGGTACACGTTGAGCGACTCCTTGGCCAGAAGCACAGCATAGTACGCCTTGGTAACCTCCTCGACCATGTCCAGACGTGACGAACGCGCCTTTTCGACCGACAGCTCCACATCGAGCGCCGATACCTTAAGGCTTGTCCACAACTGGGCGTTTATTATAGGCATTGAAGCGGTGACTCCACCGTTGAACGAGTTGTCGCTGCCGACCTTGATGGATTGGGTCTCACCACCGAAATCCATGCTCATAGTCTGTTTCGCAATCGAACGCTGGTACGATGCAGATGCGTCAATCTGCGGATAGAGGCTGGCATAGGTGCCCTGCTTTGCATAACGCTTGATTTCAATCTCCTGGTCGGCGATCTTTATCGTCGGATTCTCGCTCAATGCAATGTCGAGTGCCTGCTCCAACGTAAGACACAAAGCGCCGTCTCCGGTTTCTTGGGCCTTGGCGACCGAACAGAAAATCATGGCCAGACCAAAAAACAAACACAGTCTTTTCATAAACAATATAACGGATTTTATTTTGATATGTCTTTTCTTTTACCCTCCTGCTCAACCAGATATTCGTCTATCATCTGCACGCCCTTCAGTGTCGATATTCCACGGAAAAAGTGTATGAGCATGTACATGACGACATCCTTTTCCGAAACGCTGCCCAGATAGGATATATTGCCTCTCTGGCCCAAAACTTCTGTAACGGTTATGTAAAATATTATCACAGAAAGCTCTATGTCGATCTTCTTTTCGAAAAGGCCGTCATCTATATAGCTGATTATAAGCGTCCTTAACTGACCGAACGACTTTTCAATATGGATTTTCCTTATACGCTCGAAAGTCTCGGGATAGAACTTCCGTATCCCCATTATGAGACTGCTGTGTTCCTTCATGCATTCGAACAGCACCTCCACGCCCATGAACAACCGCTCCATTCCGTTTCTTGCATCGTGTGTTCTGGACTTGAGCTCATTCATCTCGCTGTCGTAAATATACTGCGTGCACAGGAACATCAACTCCTCCTTGTCGGAGAACATCTCATAAAGCGTACGCTTCGAAATACGGAGCTCGACCGCAATGTCATCCATACGCACGGCCTTTACACCCTGTTTCAGAAACATTTGCGAAGCCTTCTCTATTATTTTCTCCCGTTGCGTCATCGCGATATCCATTTTTACGGGGCAAATATATGCTAAAACTTCGAAAACTTGAAAAGTTTTTCAAGTTTTTTTTATTCCTTTTTGTATAAAAAATATCCGCATTTGCAAAATGCGGATATACACACACCGGCACAGTCTGCCGTCACTTTCTGCCGGATATTATGCGGAACGGGAGGGCAAGCACCCCGAAAAAGGCCTCGCCGAAGATGCCGCTCGACATCTTCGAGGTTCCGGCTTCCCTGTCGACGAAGATAATCGAGACCTCCGAGATTCTGAATCCGAGTCTCCACGCCGTATATTTCATCTCTATCTGGAAACCATAACCGACCATCCGTACCATATCGAGGTCTATCTTCTCAAGGACATCGCGGCGGTATCCCACGAACCCTGCCGTGGCGTCGTACACAGGCATACGCGTAATCAGGTGTACGTATCGCGAAGCAAAATACGACATCAGCAGGCGCGAAAGCGGCCAGTTAACGACATTCACTCCGCGGACATAGCGCGAACCCACGGCAACGTCGGCACCTGCGTCGAGGCAGTCCGACAACCGTTTCAGGTCATCAGGATTGTGCGAAAAGTCGCAGTCCATCTCGAAGATGTAGTCGTAATCATGTCCGAGTGCCCACCTGAATCCGGCAATGTACGCTGTTCCGAGACCGAGTTTCCCGCTGCGGCGGATCAAATGTATGCGCTCCGGAGCCTTCACGCGTTCGCGTTCAATTATCTCCGCCGTGCCGTCGGGCGAGCCGTCATCCACAAAAAGCATGTCGAAACCTCCGTCGAGCGAGAGCACCTTTGCTATCATTCGTGCAACGTTCTCGCGTTCGTTGTAAGTCGGTATGATAACGAGTCTTTTCATCTTCACATCATTTTATCGAATCTGCGAACACCGAAAGCGTACCGCAGCAATATCGCACCTTTATATATATTGCGTCCTGCATCCGCCGCAACGGACGAACGTATCGTCCTGCGTTCGCGCAGCAACCGTGGATGCCATCTCACGAAGTCGGCATATGCACGGAACACGGCTGCGAATCCACGCGGATTGCCTCCGACCAGGTAACTGAAAGCCGCAGTCAGATCGAGCAGCGGACGCATGACGGCCGCGACGAGTCTCTGCCCAGGCGAGGCGCAACGCATCAGCATGGCAAGGTTGTTCCGATGGTTGAGGAATATCTTGCGTTCGGAACCGGAAGCCAGAGATGCCCCACCGAGATGATACACCCTGCTATGCGGTTCCACGACAACCTTCATGCCGGCGATTTGGACCCTCCAGCAGAAATCTATCTCCTCCATATGTGCGAAAAACTCGCCGCACAGCCCACCGAGCGACGAATACACGTCGGCACGGCAGCACATCGCCGCACCGCTTGCCCAGAATATCTCACGGCGATCGTCATATTGGCCGTTGTCGGTCTCGATGCTGTCGAGTATGCGGCCGCGGCAGAACGGGTATCCGAGAAAATCCATGAAACCGCCCGACGCACCAGCATATTCGAACCTCGAGCGGTCGCCGAGCGACAATATCTTCGGTGCAACCACCGCCACCGAGGCATCGGCATCGAGCACGCCTACAAGCGGCTCCAGCCACCCTTCCGTGACCTCCACATCGGAGTTCAGCAGCACGAAGCACCCGTATCCCTCAAGTTGCGACAGCGCACGGTTGTACCCCTCCGCAAATCCGTAGTTGGCACCGAGTTCCAGCACCCTCACCGCAGGAAACTCCTCCCGCAAAAGATGTACCGACCCGTCCGACGAGCCGTTGTCGGCCACGACGATATCGGCCGACGGTGTATTTGCCACCACCGACGGCAAGAACCGGCGCAGGAGCCCCTCGCCGTTCCAGTTCAGTATCACAACCGCCGTTTTCATATGTCCAGCCTATTCTGCCGCAGTCTCCGCGACCGGCTCCCTGCGGAACTTCCAACGGTTGTGGGACCACAGCCAAAGTTCAGGACGTCGCACTATCGTACGTTCGAGATTTCGTACATAGCGTTCCGTTATCTCGTGAGGTTCCACCTGTTCACGGCCATCGTAAATCATCTTGTAACTACACCGGTAATATCCGCGCTTAACCCGATCGAGCTCGAGATAATATACCGGCAATCCGAACTTGAGCGCCAAATGCTCGCCTCCGTCAAAAAAGAGTGAGTCATGATTCAGGAAGCGGTACCAGTGGCACTCCCCGCGTGGAGGGCTGTTCTGATCGGAAATCAGTCCTATGACGAGATTGTTGCCGTCGATGCCGTCCCGATGATGCATGAAGTATCGCATGAACTTCTTGCTCGATACAGGATTCACACAATCTATCTTGCGCAGTTTCATGTAAAAATCATCCCATGCACGGGCCTTCAGCGGATGGTATGCGACCATCAGGCGGTGTGCCCGGCAGAGCCACAGCGCAGCAAACGAATAGTATTCCCAAAAGCCGTAATGCGACGTGAGGACAACGACATTACGGCCGGCAATGTTCTCCCCGACATCGGCCGCGCCGCAAAACGTCACACGCCTTGCCCGTTCCAAATCATCCATGTCGGCCAAAGTCACCGTATTCACCACGGTCTCCGCAAGCGTCCTGTAATATGCGTTGCATGTCCTGCGCACACGGGCATCGTCCCACTCCGGAAATGAGTCCGAGAGCTGGCGCATTATCAGACGGCGGCGGTATCGCACGACATATCTGAATACGAAATACAGAATCTCCTGTATGACATAATACTGCACCCAATACGGCAACGCAGATACAGTATGGCACAGACACATCATCAGGCCGACCTGCATTCTGTTCAGTATATCTTTAACCTTTACGGCCATATCCGCTTTTTAAACGTCACATTATTCCCGCATGCGGGGCATCACATCCGGTCATCTGCATCTTCACCGCACTCCTCCCGTGCGGTTCCGCCCTTGTAATCGGCTCCGGCGAGTACGATCACGAATTCGCCCTTCGGTTCATGCCCGCGGAAATACTCCGCAACCTCCGAAAGCGTTCCGCGTACGGTCTGTTCGAACTTCTTGGAGATCTCCCTCGACACCGACACCCTTCTTTCGCCGCCGAACGTCTCTGCGAGCTGTTCGAGGCACTTTACAACTCTGAACGGAGATTCATAGAATATAATTGTGCGGGTCTCGCCCGACAGCTCCTCCAGTCTCTTGTGCCGCCCCTTCTTCTGCGGCAGAAAGCCCTCGAAGCAGAACCTGTCGCACGGCAGTCCGCTCTGGACCAGTGCCGGAACGAATGCCGTGGCACCGGGAAGAGTCTCAACTTCGATGCCGTTCTCCACACACGTGCGTACAAGCAGGAAACCCGGATCGGAGATTCCCGGCGTACCGGCATCCGACACCAGCGCCACGTCGCGGCCCGACGCTATCGTCTCCGCAAGCATGCCGACGGTGGCATGTTCGTTGAACTTGTGGTGCGAACGCAACGGTTTCTCGATGCCAAGATGCTTGAGCAGCACGGAGGTCGTGCGCGTATCCTCGGCAAGTATCAGGTCGACCTGCTGCAGCACCTTGACGGCCCGCATCGTAATGTCGTCGAGATTGCCTATCGGCGTGGGTACTACGTATAGCTTCGGCATGGGGTCTACTGGAATTTACGCTGCAACAGTTCCATAATCAGCTTTGCACCGTCGGACGACGGCTTCCACGAATAGTTCTCCACGATATAGACCATGCAGTCGTCGAGATTGCCGAACGAATCGAGACGGTTTACGGTCTCCTCGCAGGCCTTCTCATCGCCGTCGAACAGGTCACGTATCAGCAGGAACCTGTCTGCGACACTCAGGGCCGACTTCAACGACTCCACCGGGGCTGAAGCGGCTATGTCCTTCGGATGCGTGATGCTGTCGCCGATCGTCTGCACATCCTGTCCCAGCACCTCGCCAAGTACGGCATTGCCGTCAACCTGCCGTATATGTGATGGCGCAGGAGTTGGGGTTGGGGCAGAGGCTGTGGCCGGGGCCGGAGCCGGTTCGTTGGCCGTCACCGGCTGTTTCGTCTCATGCACCTCCTCCGGAGCATCGTCGTATAGCGACATTATTATGCTTTTGCGCACCGGATGGCGAAACAGTATCTCCTCCTCACCGAACAGAGAGCCACCCTCTCCGCCATGCTTCGTTTCGTCTTTACCTTCAGTGGCCGGTTGCGCCTCGGTCTGTTCCGGTTCCGATGCCGACTCCGTTTTCGGTTCCGGTTCCTGTTTCAGTTCCGGCTTCGTGGTTTCGGCCTCGGCTGCATCGCAGGCGGCACTCTGCATGCTTCCCGACAGGGCCGGCTCCGCAATTTCCGATTTTACACAAACATCCGCAGCCTCCGGTTCCCTCTCTTCGCAGACAGGCTCGGGCGCGGATACAGGCTCGGACGCAGGCTCGCCACCGCACGGCGACTCCGGTTCGGATGAAGGCGTCTCCGGCTCCCGTACGGCAGGTTCCGCCACCGTCGGGCAACTCTCCGGCACACGCTCCGCCTTCGTCGGCACATGTTCCCGACAGCACAAGGTATCCTCATCCGCTTCGGCAAACATCACCGCATCGTATGCGTCCCTTATTTTGCGCAGGGCCATGTCGCGCTCTATTGCCGGCACTTCGCCGTCGGCCATCCACCCCTCCACAAGGCGCAAGGCCTGCGTCAGGTCACGTTTTATGCTTTTCAAGTCCATCCGTGCACGATTTTATTCTACAAATATATGAATTTTCACGCAAAAGCCGGCCGCAATGGCCGAAAACAGACAAAAAAAGTGCATGCCCATCGCGGGCATGCACCGTTCGGACGCAACCGTAGCGTATACGGGTGCTATTTCTGTCGGAAGTATATCTGAATCGGCACCCCGCTGAAATCCCAGTGCTCGCGGATTGTGTTCTCGATAAAGCGGCGGTAGTTCTCGCGAACGTACTGCGGCAGGTTGGCGAAAAATACGAACTGCGGCGTCGGCGTCGGCAGCTGCATTGCATACTTTATGCGTATATACTTGCCCTTGGTCGTCGGAGGCGGCGTCTGCTCGATTATCGGCAGCATGTAGTCGTTGAACTCGGAGGTCGGGATGCGGCGGCGGCGCGATTCGTATACGCGCAGGGCCGTCTGCAGCACCTCCATGATGCGCTGCTTCTGTATCACCGAGGTGAAGATTATCGGAATGTCGTTGAACGGGGCCAGTTTCGATGCAATGAACTCGCGCCACCGCTTCATGGTGTTGTTGTCCTTCTCCACCAGGTCCCACTTGTTGACCACAATCACGCATCCCTTGCGGTTGCGCACTATGAGATTGTGGATATTGAGGTCCTGCGACTCGAGCCCCTGCTGCGCGTCGAGCATCAGGATGCAGACGTCAGAAGCCTCGATCGCGCGGATGGAACGCATGACCGAATAGAACTCGAGGTCCTCCATCGTGCTGCCCTTCTTGCGCATGCCGGCCGTATCGACAAGGTAGAAGTCCATGCCGAACTTGTTGTAGCGCGTATGTATCGAGTCGCGCGTGGTGCCGGCTATGTTCGTCACGATGTTGCGCTCCTGGCCCAGCAGGGCGTTCGTGAGCGACGACTTGCCGACGTTGGGGCGTCCGACAACCGTAATGCGCGGCAGGTCGGCCTCCTCCTCTGCGCTGCAATCCTCCGGCAGGCGCTTCAGTATCTCGTCCATAAGGTCGCCCGTACCGCTGCCCGACATCGAACTTATGCATACGGGGTCGCCGAGTCCCAGCGAATAGAAGTCGTTCGACGAGTATATCAGGTCGTAGTTGTCGACCTTGTTGCAGACGAGGATGGTCTTCTTGCCCGCGCGGCGCAGGATTTCGGCCATCATCATGTCCAGGTCGGTCACGCCAGTGCCGACCTCCACAAGGAAGAGTATCACGTCCGCCTCGTCGATGGCCAGCAACACCTGGCGGCGGATCTCATCCTCGAAGATATCCTCGCTGTTCACCGAATAGCCACCGGTGTCGATTATCGAAAACTCCCGCCCGTTCCAGTCGGTCTTCCCGTAATGGCGGTCACGCGTGGTGCCTGCCTCGGAATCGACTATCGCCTGACGCTGTCCGACCAGACGGTTGAAGAGCGTGCTCTTGCCCACATTCGGGCGTCCTACTATCGCAACAAGACTCATACAGTCAATGATTATTCGTAATTCAAATCGCTGCGGCAAAGATAATCCAAAGTTCGCAGACAAAAAAGTTTTGGCAAATATTAAGCCCCGATTTCAAAAATTTCACTATTTTTGAGGGTTACATGTACCCGGAAACATATAACTTTTTGTCTACATGAAAGAGAGAATTTTTACCATCGTCGCCCTCCTGTCGCTGCTGGCCGGTACGGCGTTCGCACAGAGTGACAACGAGTCGGGAAGAGCCCGCAGGTCGGGTTCCGGAGGAGGATTCCCGAGAATACGCACCGAATGGGGAATCGTGGCCGGCGTATCATACCCGTGGATGAAATACGACCTTCCGGAGGGTTCCGCCGCAACCCTGAACGCCAAGATGGGATATTCGGCAGGCCTGCACATAGGGATACAGTTCGGCAACACGTTCGCCATTCAGCCCGAGCTCATATACACCTACTCTACCATAAGGGTGAACGACCCGTCGGCCGAATTCAACACAAAGATCAAGGCCAATACGCTGCAGGTGCCTATCCTGTTCTCGTTCAGGATGGCATTCTTCCGCATAAACGTGGGTCCGGTGCTGACGCTGATGGACAACCCGTCGTACAAGGACCGCAACGGCGAAAAGGTTATGTTCGGGCGGCTCTACCCGACCGTTTCGTATGCGGCCGGAGTCGGGGTATGCCTGCTCAACCACTTTCTCATCGACCTGCGATTCGTCAGCCGCTTCAACAAGACGACCAACTACCTCTCGTACGATGCCGCGACCGACGGCACAGAGTTCAAGACCACCACGCACTCCGTGCAGCTCAAGGTGGGATTCCTGTTTTAACCGGTTATAAAATGACAGAAGCCACAAGCAGAGAGATAATAATAGGTAACGTGGATGCCCGTGAACTCTACGGAGCGAAAAACGTCTACCTCGAACAGATAAAGGCGATGCACCCGTCGCTGCGGATAATCGAGCGCGGAACGACCCTCAAGGTCATAGGGCCGGGTTCCGAAACCGAAAAGTTCGAAAAGCATCTGAAGGGTCTCATCGCATATTACGACAAGTACGGGCACATATCCAAGGAGGTCATAGAGCAGTCGTTCGCCCAGGGCTTTCCGGGCCGCGGCGAGGAGCGGCAGTCCGACAGGGAGGTCATCGTCTACGGCAACAACGGCATCGCCGTAAAGGCTCGCACCGTAAACCAGCGGCGCCTGGTCGAGATGTACGACTCGTGCGACCTGATATTCGCAACCGGTCCGGCCGGTTCGGGAAAGACCTACACGGCCATCGCACTGGCCGTACGGGCCCTGCGCGACAAGTGCGTCAAGCGCGTCATACTGACGCGTCCGGCCGTCGAGGCCGGAGAGAAGCTCGGCTTCCTGCCGGGCGACCTCAAGGA
The DNA here is from genome assembly GCA_944322005.1 of uncultured Alistipes sp. Lineage (GTDB taxonomy): Bacteria > Bacteroidota > Bacteroidia > Bacteroidales > Rikenellaceae > Alistipes. The sequence continues at coordinate 125,107 of CALUNL010000001.1, read as the reverse complement.
GAAGCTCGACCCATACCTCCAACCGCTGTACGATGCGCTGAACGATATGATTCCGGCCGCAAAACTGCAGAAATACATCGAGGATGGGACAGTCCAGATTGCACCTCTGGCATACATGCGAGGCCGTACGCTTGACAACGCATTCGTGATTCTGGACGAGGCGCAGAACACCACCATGTCGCAGATAAAGATGTTCCTGACGCGAATGGGACCGAACGCCAAGTTCATCGTCACGGGCGACGTCACGCAGGTGGACCTGCCGCGCCGCAGCGACAGCGGACTCGTCAGGGCAATGGAGACGGTGCGCGGAATCGAGGGGATAGGCTTTGTCGAGTTCGACAAGCGCGACATCGTACGCCACCAGCTCGTGAAGCATATCGTCGATGCCTTCGACCGCCGGGCGGAATCCGTCAGGGAGGACAAGGGGCAATCCGAAGAGAACAAAATCTAAAACCTGTAATATCATGAACAGCAACATCTGCAAACTTTCGCCGGCTCTCGTCTGGAAACACTTCGCCGAGATAGTCGAAATTCCGCGTCCGTCGCACCATGAGGAGCGCATACGCAAGTACATCACCGATTTCGCCGCCTCGAAGGGGCTGGAGTGCAGCGTCGACGACGCCTGCAACGTATATGTCCGCAAGGCCGCCACACCGGGAATGGAGGACCGCAAGGGAATCGTCCTGCAGGCGCACCTCGACATGGTTCCGCAGAAGAACAACGACAAGGTGTTCGATTTCGAGAAGGATGCGATACAGGCATACGTCGACGGCGAATGGGTAACGGCCGACGGCACGACGCTCGGTGCCGACAACGGCATCGGCGTGGCATCTATACTCGCCGTACTGGAGGACGACACAATCGAGCACGGCCCGATAGAGGCTCTGTTCACCGCAACCGAGGAGACCGGCATGGACGGCGCCTTCGGGCTTAAAGGAGGGCTTCTCAAGGGCGACATACTGCTCAACCTCGACTCCGAGACCGAGGGCGAACTCTACGTAGGCTGCGCCGGAGGGCTCGACGCCAACATCCGACTGCCGTACAATGAAGTACCGACACCGGAAAAGGGCTACAAGGCATACCGTGTGGATGTCAAGGGGCTGAAGGGAGGCCACTCGGGCATTCAGATAGTCTGCCAGCGCGCCAATTCGAACCGCCTGCTGTTCCGTCTGCTCCGCCACTTCGGAGGAGAGGTTCTGTTGTGCTCGGTCGACGGCGGAGGATTGCGCAACGCCATTCCGCGCGAATCGACGGCAACCATACTCGTACGCGAGGCCGATGCCGGGCGTTTCGAAAAGGTCGTCGCAGAGTTCGAAAAGACCGTCCGCGACGAGTTCTCCGGTATCGAGGAGGGGATATCCGTCACCGCGACGGCTGCGGAACGTCCGGAGCGCATGATTCCGGAGGATGTCGCAGCGCGTCTTGTGAAGGCCGTTGTCGGAGCACCCGACGGCGTTGACAAGATGTCCGTCGAGATGGAGGGCCTGGTACAGACCTCGTCGAACATGGCCCGCGTCGTGTCCGACGGCTCGTGCGTAAAGATACAGTGCCTGCTGCGCAGTTCGGTGGCCAGTGAGAAACATGCACTCGGCGAGGCCATAAGCGGCGTCTTCGAGCTTGCAGGAGCCACATGCGAACTTACCGGCGACTACGACGGCTGGAAACCGGACATGAACTCGCCGATACTGCACGCCATGCTCGCATCGTACGAGGATCTTTTCGGGCGCAAGCCGGCCGTAACGGCCATCCATGCCGGACTCGAGTGCGGAATCATCGGCGGCACATACCCGAACCTCGACATGATTTCGTTCGGCCCGACGATATGCTACCCTCACTCCCCGGACGAGAAGGTGAGCATCGAATCGGTGGACAAGTTCTACCGCTTCCTGCTCCACACGCTCCGCAACGCACCACGTAAACAATAGATGAAGTGACAAGAAACACGGATGAACGGTGGTTCGTGATAGTGAACCCCGTGGCGGGCTCGGGACGAGGGCTCATAGATTTCCCACACATATCGCGACTGCTGCGCAACAACGACGTGCAGCACGACGCAGTGTTCACCGAGCACAAATACCATGCGACGGAACTTACGGTATCGGCGGCCAGTGCCGGATACCGCAGGATAATAGTTGTCGGCGGCGACGGAACCCTCAACGAGGTCGTGAACGGACTCTTCATACAGAAGAGCGTCGAACCGAAGGAGATTCTGCTCGCCGTCATAGCCGTCGGCACGGGCAACGACTGGGTCCGCACATTCGGCATACCGGAGCACTACTCGGAGGCCATACGGGCCATCCGCGAGGGCCATTCGTTCCTGCAGGACGTCGGTACGGTGACCTACACCGAGTCGCACTACACCCAGACGCGCTACATGGCCAACGTGGCCGGCCTCGGGTTCGACGCCCACGTCATATCGAACTTCAACCACCAGAAGATGAAGGGCCGCAAGGGTCGCTGGATATACCCGTACAGCATCCTCAAGTCGTACTTCAGCTACAAGTCGTCCGGAACGGTGATAACGGTCGACGGGAAGGTCATATTCAAGGACCTCCTGTTCAGTACCGCCGTCGGAATATGCAAGTACAACGGCGGCGGAATACAACAGCTGCCGAATGCCGTGGCCGACGACGGACTGCTCGACCTGACCATCATCCGCCCGATACACTGGTGGCACATCGTATTCCGCCTGCGCAAGCTCTTCAACGGAAGGATATACCAGATCGGGCATGTCATACATGCACAGGGCCGCAGCGTGAAGATCGTGTCGGCACCGGACATAATGCTCGAGACGGACGGAGAACTCTTCGGAGGCACACCTGTCGAGATGAATGTCCTGCGCAAGGCCATCAAGGTGGTGGTGACCAAGGAGTTCCTCGGGATGTGATTTTTTCGGGGATTCGGAGTACCGTTTTGAATCGAAATAGTTATCTTTGCGCCGAAAAATGAAAGGGGTGCTCGCTGCGGCGGGCTGAGATTATACCCATTGTACCGGATACGGGTAATGCCGAGACCGGGAGTGCATAATCGACGTATCCCTTTTCATGCTGTTTTATAAACTAAAAAAGTAATGAAAAGGTTTTTTGTTTTGATGTGTTCGGCAGCGGTATGCGCCGGCACTGCAGCGGCACAGCAGGCTCCGGCGGAGCCGCAGGCCGATTCGGTCACGATGTATGAGATCCAGAGCGTGGAGGTGACCGCCACGCGGGCCAAAAAGCAGACTCCTATTGCCTACACCAACCTCTCACAGGAGGAGATTGCGGACAACAACTACGGACGCGACATCCCGTACCTGCTCCAGATGACCCCGTCGCTCATAGCCACATCCGAAGCCGGAACCGGCATCGGCGGCACCTCGATGAGGCTGCGCGGAACCGACGCAACGCGAATCAACGTAACCATGAACGGCGTTCCGATGAACGACGCCGAGACGCACTCGGTGTACTGGTACGACACGCCCGACATCGCATCGTCGATAGGCTCGATACAGGTACAGCGCGGAGCCGGAACGTCGACCAACGGAACGGGCGCCTTCGGCGGCTCGATAAACATGACCACATCTTCGCTCCCGACCGAGTTCGGAGGTTCGGCATCGCTCTCCTACGGCTCGTTCAACACTGCCAAGCAGGCCGTAAACATCAGTTCCGGCCTTATGGGCGGACACTGGGCGATAGACGCACGCGTGTCGCACATCTCTTCGGACGGATACGTGGACAGGGCCTCCACAGACCTCAAGTCCTACATGTTCCAGGCCGGCTACTACAAGGGACGCACTATGGTCAAGGTTCTCTCGTTCGGCGGAAAGGCCGAGGTATACCTTGCCTATACAGGTCTGAGCAAGGAGCAGATGGCCGAAAACCGCCGCTACAACCCGGAGGGCGAGATAATAGGATACCTGCACGATGCGGCAGGCAACCACATACTCGACGGTGACGGCGTACCGATGCGCGGCGTCGTAGGCTTCTACAAGGACCACAAGGACAACTACCTGCAGTTCAACAACCAGATAATCGTCAACCACATGTTCAACGACAGGTGGTCGCTCAACGTCACCGGACACTACACCTACGGATACGGATACTACCAGAACTACAAGAACGACGAAGACCTTGCCGAGTACGGCATCGCACCGATAGATGTCGACGGTACGATGGTCGAGGTTACCAACCTCGTGCGCAAGAAAATAATGCGCAACGACTTCGGCGGCATCGTCGCATCGGCCAACTATTCGGGCAAGAAGGTCGGTGTCTCGATGGGGCTTTCGGCCAACATCTACGACGGTAACCACCACGGGCAGATTTTCGACCTCGAGAGGGCTCCGGAGTTCGCAAAGACGGAGTACTACCGCAACTACACCACCAAGTACGATGCCAACGTCTTCGTGAAGGTCGACTGGGAGATAACCAGGGGTCTGAACCTCTTCGGCGACGTGCAGTACCGCCACATCACCCACAAGATAGGCGGCGTGAACGACAACTTCGACGAGACTACGGGCGCTCTGCAGCTGCTCGACATCAACCGCAACTACGACTTCGTCAACCCGAAGATAGGACTCAACTACTCGTTCGCAAAGCACCATACGGCCTACGCCTCGTTTGCCGTGGCGCAGAAGGAGCCTACGCGCAACAACTTCACCGACACGCATTCGGGCGAATACCCTACCGCCGAACGCCTCTTCGACTGGGAGTTCGGATACCGCTACGAGAGCAAGATCGTAGAGGCGGGAATCAACTTCTACTACATGCTCTACAAGGACCAGCTCGTGCTTACGGGCGAGCTCTCCGACACGGGTGAGGCCCTCTCGCGCAACATCCCGAAGAGCTACCGCCGCGGAATCGAGCTCACGATGTCCCTGCATCCTGCCAAATGGTTCTCGTTCGGCGCCAACGCCACATTCAGCCAGAACCGCATCAAGGACTACACCGACAACATCGACGGGATGCAGTTCTACCGCGGCACGACGACCATATCCTACTCCCCGGCCGTAATTGCGGGTACGGTATTCGACTTCCACGTGAAGGGATTCCAGGCGCTGCTCAGCACGCGCTATGTCAGCAAACAGTATCTGACCAACGGCCAGTACGAGGACCTCACGCTCGACCGCTACTGCGTCACAGACCTCGATTTGAGCTACACGATAAAGAGCCGCAGAATCGAACGCGTACGCTTCGGCATTGCCATCAACAACCTCTTCGACACGGAGTACTGCAACAACGCCTACGGAGGTTCGTGGATGGAGGGCGCGACGCTTGCCGACCGCAAGTCGTGGTCATGCTACTTCCCGCAGGCCGGAATAAACGTCCTGGCCAACGTAACGCTCAACTTCTGACGCAATGGACTGGAAACTGCTGCTGCAAATAGTCGGCGTGGCACTCGGACTGCTCTACCTGTGGCTCGAGTACCGCGCCAACATCTGGCTTTGGGTCGTAAGCCTCATTATGCCGGCCGTACACGGCACCCTCTACTTCAAGTCGGGGCTCTATGCAGACTTCTCGATGCAGGCATACTACATGCTCGCATCGCTGTACGGACTTGCCGTATGGTACCGCTCACGCAACAAGGGAGACCGCAGCGGCAGCAAACCGTCGGACGGCAGTGCCGGAATCATCCATACGCCTGCAAGGCTCGTATTGCCGCTGATTGCCGTATACGCGGCGCTGCATGCCGGAATCTATCTCCTGCTCGAATACTGCACGGACAGCACCGTGCCGTTCTGGGACGCCATGACCACCGCATTGAGCGTCGTGGCGATGTGGATGCTGTCGAAGAAGCACGTGGAGCAGTGGCTCGTCTGGCTTACCGTCGACATCATCACGGTAGGACTCTACATATATAAGGGAATACCGCTCACGGCAGGCCTGTACGCACTCTACTCGGTGCTGGCCATCGCCGGATACCTTCGCTGGAAACGCATATGCGACAATATGGCACACTGATTGCATCCTGATGCATCGGTAAAACCATAAACATCGTACATACAATGAAAAGATTTCTACTTTCAGCATTCGTGGCCTTCATTGCGGCCGTGAGCATAACCGGCTGCTCGCAACAGGCAAAATGGAACCGTCAGGAGCGTCAGGCCCTGCGCGAGATGTTGCGCGAATACCGTGAACTGGCCTACCTCAGCGATCTGACAGAGGCCGAGTACATGCTCTTCTCCGACGACGTAACCGCGGCAATCGAGGGGGACTATCCGGTATACACCTCCTTCATCGAACTGCCGGGAGTGAACGACACGGTACAGGTTTACGTCGTGACGACGATAGTCGAGGAGCTGAACACCGACGCAAGGAACATGAGGCACATATACCCGTACCAGTATCTGGTCGGATCCAACATCCTTCCGTCCGGGCTCGACCGCGCACAGCAGAACGCATTCTACAAATGTCTGTCGCAAAAGGTCAACAACACGTATCCCGACGTTACGTCGTTCGTAAACGCGGTCCTCGCCGACTCCACCAACACCTCGCAGATGGCCCAGCTGCAACTGCAGTGCGCGTCGGACCTCTTCGGTTGGACCGTGGAGATTATCGACATAACGGAGCAATAGAACATATGCGAAGAACGTTAAAAAAGAGGAATCCGAAAAATTCCTCTTTTTTTTGCATCCGAAAAAAAATTATGTAATTTAACTTTTCGGAAAAACGCAAGTCTTATATTCGAAACCGCAACAGATGATGAATATCGACAACGCCGAAATAGTGAGGTTGATTGCCGACGAAGCGACGAGGAACGACGGAATCGCAAGGATTGTCGATGCTTACACCGAACCTCTGTACTGGCACATACGGCGAATGGTCGTAGTGCACGAGGACAGCGAGGACATCCTGCAGGAGATGTGGATACGCGTTTTCAAGCATATCGCCACATTCCGGGGAGGCGCATCGGAGCTACGGGCCTGGATTTACAGCATCGCTACGAACCTCTGCATGACGCACCTCAAACGGCGCTGGAGATGGAGTTTCATCGGGATGGACGGCATCGGGGCGAAACTTGCCGAACAGATCCCGCAAACAACGGGGGATTCGGCCGACTCGATAGAGGCGAAGTTCCAGAAAGCGGTACTCTCGCTTCCGGCCAAGCAGAGGCTGGTGTTCAACCTCAGATATTACGACGAGTTGTCCTACAAGGAGATAAGCAGGATAACCGAGATGAGCGAGGCTACACTGAAGACGAATTACCACTACGCACAACAACGCATAAAAGAACTGATGACACAATGAAAAGTTTTGATTTCAACGAGGTAGGAAAACGGCTGCCTTACAGCGTTCCCGAAGGTTTCTTCGACGAGGCACGCCGTAACGCGAAGGCTGTGGGCATGAAGCCGCAGGCCTCCCGAACCAAAGCTGTCCTGTACTGGTCATTTGCGGCTGCTACGGTAGCGGTGCTGCTTGTCAGCTCCATTGTAGGAATGTTCTCCGACAAGGACAAGGTGCTCATGTACCGTTATGAGACATTGCTGGCAAAGGCCTCCACGGAAGAGGTCGTGGACATTGCCGCCGGATATGCGGCCGGTTTCAACGAGCCGTTTACCGACTTCTGATATTAAAAGACGAAAAAACTAAAATAATTGTCTAACTTTAAAACCTGAAAAAACATGAGATGAGAGTTCTGCCACTACGGAGAGACACGGATGAGACATCTCCTACAACGGCAGGACTGGCAAAGAGAAACAATATCCGATACGGACGTGCGTTACCGCCCTATCGGATGGAACAACGAAGGATTACCTCACGGGGTCCGAAGGATAAACACCGACAGCCTAACGATTAATTTTTTATTACATGAAATTTGCAATAACTACCATACTGCTCGTCACCGCCGCCATACAGGTATCGTGGGGTCAACTGCCTGCCGGGCAGAACGATTCCGTTCCGACGGACACCACACACATCGTCAGGACGGCACCGAATGCCGAACAGAACATAAGCCCAGAAAAGCTCGAACTCCGGGCAACTATCCTGGACCTGATAAGCCAGGAGCTGGGAATGACCGAAGAGCAGGTGGAACAGTTTGCCCCTACATATTTCGAGTACCGTCAGAACATACGCACCGGACAGGTGAAGATATCGGAACCGGCGGACATCGAAACGGCAAGCGACGCCGAGATAAACTCCCTGCTCTCGGCGAATCTCGACAATTACATACACATCGCCATGGTACGCAAGGTGTATGTCCCGATTTTCGAGAAGTTCCTGTCGCCGAAACAGGTATACAAACTGTACAGCATCGACAACTCCCTCGCAAAGAGGGCAAAAGAGGAGTTGCAGAAACGTAACAGAAAAAACAAATAGGACTGTCGCACTAAACGAAGAAGGGGCACATGTGTGCCCCTTCTTCGTTTCCATCATATGCATGCAGCATCAGAACGTACCGAACCTGTATACTGTCTTCTGGCAATAGAGTTCGCCTTCGTCGAGTGTCACGGCTCCGCACTCCGCACCTTCCGCCGGCCACGGGTAGCCCTGGCAGCCTATCGATATGCCGGGAATGCCTCCGTTACGGGTGTCGGAAAACCGAAGCACGCACCCCGGCTGCGAGGAGAGTATCTCCACACTACGGCCAGAGACATTATCACGCAACAGGCCCACCTCACCAAGAATATTGCGACTCCAGCCGTCGGCCGCAAAATATGGGTTCCGCCCATCGCTGACTACCGATGGCGCATAATCGCACAGGTGTCTGAATGATGAGAAGTCATGAACGGTTCCGGCCGTATCCCTCATCTCCCCGTGCGGCATGCTGCCGGCCGAGGTCTCGACAAGGCGTGAGGCCGAGAGCCTCAACTCATGTCCCGAAATGTCGCCGCCGCCCGAAAGGTTCCAGAAGATATTGTCCGAAAGGTTCACAGGCGTCGGACCGTCGCTTCCGGCCAGGTATGTTATCTCGAGGTTGTCGTCGTCATCGAAATCGAACACCGCCTCGACCGCCGTCTGCCGGCAGAAGCCCTGATTGCCCTCCTCCGAGACAATCGAAAAAACGACCCTGTTGGTTTCGACACGCGATTCCCATATGCGCGAAGCAAGGTCCCGGGCCTCTTTCACCGGACAATCCTCCGCTCCGCAGGCCCTTGCATGCATGGCACCGCCGACCGTCATTCCGAAAACCGATACGCGGTCCGCAACGCGGCCGAGGCTCTTGCCCAGCAGTTCCGACCTGTCGTTCAGGTATCCGGCAGCATCCGGATGGGATAGCACCGTGTCGCCGATCACGCCGTTCCGGTCGGCAAAACGCACCGACACAACAGCCGCTCCGGCATTGCACAAGCGCACCTCACTGCCGCGGGAGTTTCGCATGGTATATATTATGATGACCTCCCCCTCGGGGGTAGCGCCCCATATGTTCTGCTCGATTGTCATCGCCTGAATGCAATCGCCACTATTCAACCGGTGCAACGCCCGAAATCAGAGCATCTATGCGCCGCAAGGTCTCCTCCTTGCCGAGGAATGCCGTCACATCGTACATCCCGGGACCCTTTCCGGCACCGACGAGAGCCAGACGCAGGGAGTTCATTATCTGTCCCATCGGGTATCCCTTCTCCTCTATCCACGCATGGACAATACGCTCGGTATTCTCCTTCGAGAAGTCATCTATCGACGCGAGCACAGCGCGCAGCTCGGCAAGATGTGCCGGATTCTCCCCGCGCCAGTACTTCTTGAGCTGCTTCTCCTCGTAAACCGACGGAGCAATGAAGAAATATGATGTCAGATCCCACAGGTCACCGATGAAGACTGCCCGCTCCTTCATGATGCCGGCCACATGTCCGGCAACCTCGTCATCGACCTCTATTCCGTGTTCACGGAGTATCGGCTGATAGAGAACGGCGAGCTCGGCATCGCTCTTGCGGTGCATGTACTGTGCATTGAACCACTTCGCCTTGTCCGGCTGGAAACGCGCGCCCGATTTCGATACGCGGTCAAGCGAGAAGGCGTCGATGAGCTCGTCCATCGAGAAAATCTCCTGTTCCGTGCCCGGATTCCAGCCCAGAAGAGCCAGCATGTTGATGAATGCCTCCGGGAAGTATCCGTCCTCGCGGTATCCGTGTGCGGTCTCGCCCGTCGGCGACACCCAATAGAGCGGGAATACCGGGAATCCCATCTTGTCTCCGTCGCGCTTGGAGAGCTTTCCGCCGCCCGTAGGCTTGAGCAGGAGCGGCAGGTGCGCGAATTCCGGACGCGTGTCCTCCCAACCGAACGCACGGTATAGCAGGTAGTGCAACGGCAGCGACGGAAGCCACTCCTCGCCGCGGATGACGTGCGAAATCTCCATCAGATGGTCGTCCACGATGTTGGCGAGGTGGTATGTCGGAAGCGCATCGGCCGACTTGTAGAGCACCTTGTCGTCGAGCGTGGAGGTGTTGACCTCAACGTCGCCGCGGATTAGGTCGTGCATCTTCACCACCTCGTTCTCCGGCATCTTGAAACGGATTACCCAAACGTCACCGCGGGCAATACGCGCCTCGACCTCCGACGCAGGGAGCGACAGCGACGTCGGGAGCTTCTCCCTCACGGTGCTGTTGTATGCGAAGGTGCGTCCTTCGGCCTCGGCCTCATGGCGCAGCGCGTCGAGCTCCTCCGACGTATCGAAGGCGTAGTATGCCCAGCCTGCATCCACAAGCTGGCGGGCGTATTTGAGGTATATCTCGCGGCGCTCGCTCTGACGGTACGGGGCATGGGGACCTCCCACGCCGACACCTTCGTCGATTTCGATGCCGCACCACTTCAGCGACTCTATGATGTAGGCCTCCGCACCCTCGACGAACCGCTGCGAATCGGTATCCTCGATACGGAGAATCATCTTGCCGCCATGGTGGCGGGCAAACAGGTAGTTGTAGAGAGCCGTACGTACGCCGCCTATGTGGAGCGGACCCGTCGGGCTCGGAGCAAAGCGAACTCTTACTTCACGTGCCATTGCTTATATTGTTGCTTATGTTGTTTTCCGTTTATGGTCTCCCGACGGCGACTACTTTCCCCAGAGGTTGCGCGGATATACGCCGTCGGCAACCAGCGCCTCTATCTTGGCCATCAGCGCAGGCTTGTCCTCCTTGTATGTAACGCCGAACCACTTTGCAGAGGTGTGGAGCACCTTCATTTTCGCCGTACCGCTGCCGATAAGGCTGTTTACCATGAGCGGTATGAAGAACTCCGATTTCGGATTGGCCATGGTCTCCGGCCTCTTCAGGAAATTAACAAATTCATGGCGCGAATATTCGAAATAGTCCGGCGTGAAACCGAACAGGTTCATCGATACCGGAGTGTTTTCGTCCAGAGGCTCGTCCGTACCGAGATCATGAAAGACGATCGTACCCTCGGCGTTGCGCTCTATCTTCGTACGCTCGACCATCGACTTCAGGTATCCGTCCGATGTGAGTTCGCACACGCCGCGCGATACGGTACCGTTCTCCGACAGGGTCTTGCAGACCTCGTATCCCACCATGCAGTAGTTGTTGCGGCTGCCCTCGAGAGTTCCGAGATAGGAGCCTATAACCTCATATGCGTCCTTTCCGTAGAAATCGTCGGCATTGATTACGGCAAAAGGCTCGTGAACGGCCTTCTCGGCCATCATCACGGCATGGTTGGTCCCCCATGGCTTCTCGCGCCCCTCCGGCACCGAGAATCCCTCCGGGAGATAGTCCAACTCCTGATACACATACTCCACCCCGATGCGGCCGCCGAAACGCTCCGCATTGAACATCGCCTTGAAATCCTCGGCAAAGGAGTGGCGTATTACAAACACCACCTTGCCGAAGCCGGCACGTATGGCGTCATAAATCGAGTAGTCGATGATGGCTTCGCCGCAAGGGCCGACGCCGTCCATCTGTTTGAGCGAACCATACCGCGAACCCATTCCGGCCGCAAGCACCACGAGTGTAGGTTTTACCATATCTGCAATGTTTTTGTTTCCAATGATTTCCGGCCGACGGCCAATACCTCCCGGAGCCGACACAGCACCTCCGCGAAAGGCGCACAAAGTTAAAAAAAAGGCTTCTAAATACAAAGTATTTAAGCAAAATATAGTTATCTTTGCCCAACAATCGACCGCACATGAAATTCAAAGGAAATCCATTCAAGGAGCTCTCTGCCGGATTCAGGGACTTTTTCCGCAAACGCCGCATATCCGTATGCGACGCCGAGAGCCGCAGGGAGAAGTGGCACACGCACATGTCGCCCATGGGAATCATGCTGGGCCTGGTATCGGTAATATTCATAATATTCTGCATAATCCTGATGCTTGTGGCATACACCCCAGTACTGGACTACCTGCCGGGGTATCGCACCGATGCCAGCAAGTCACGTGAAACGCTGATTCAGAACCTCATCCGAATAGACTCCCTCGAGCGCAAGATGAACGACATGCTCGCATACAACGAGAGCATAATACTGGTAATGAACGGAAAGACCCCTACGATGCGCACCGTGCAGAACGACAGCCTGCGCCACGACAAGAGCATCGTCCCGCCGTCGCGCCAGGACTCGCTGCTGCGCAGGGAGATGGAGGGCAACGGCGAGTACGCGCTGAGCTCCTCGTCGGACAACTCGCGGCGCCTCCGCTCCGGAGTGAATGCCGTATCGCCCATGGAGGGCATCATATCCGAACGGTTCAACGCCCGCAGCGGGCTATACGGAATCCGGATAACCGGTGCACCGGAGGCCCAGGTGGTGGCCATAGCCGACGGAACGGTCGTCGGCAACGACTGGGCGCCGGAAACAGGCAACATGGTGACCGTACAGCACAATAACGGCGTGATTTCGATCTACAGGCAGCTTTCGGGGACCATCGTAAGCAAGGGCCAGCGCATAAAGGCCAACGAAGTCATCGGATATGCCGCGTCGGGCAAAGAGGGCAACGAGGTCTCGACGCTCGAATTCGAGCTGTGGGGCGACGGCAAGCCGATAGACCCGGAATCATACATCCTTTTTTAGCAGTTGAAGATGAAGCAGAGAGTTGCGATACTCGGTTCGACAGGCTCCATAGGAGTACAGACACTCGACATAATACGTGAAAACAGCGACGACTTCGAAGTCATAACCCTGACGGCCAACCACAATTGGGAGCGGCTCGCCCGTCAGGCCATAGAGTTCGATGCGGACAGCGTCGTGATAGCCGACGAAACAAAATACGAGCCCCTGAAGCAGGCTCTGGCCGACTACCCCATAAAGGTCTATGCCGGGGAGGAGGCCATAGCGCAGTGCGCCGCCGCATCCAACATCGACGTGGTCGTAAACGCACTTGTCGGATATGCAGGCCTCACCCCTACGGTCCGGGCCATAGAGAACGGCAAGAAGATAGCACTTGCAAACAAGGAGACGCTGGTCGTGGGCGGAGAGACCGTCATGCGCATGGCCATGGAGCACAACGTCCCGATAATCCCGATAGATTCCGAACACTCCGCCATATTCCAGTGCCTTATGGGCGAGGTTTCGCCGCTGCGCAGGCTCATCATAACCTGCAGCGGAGGTTCACTGCGCGACCTGCCGGCCGACAGGCTTGCCGACGTGACGGTGGAACAGGCCCTGCGCCATCCGCAGTGGAACATGGGGGCAAAGATCACGATAGACTCCGCGACGCTCGTAAACAAGGGTTTCGAGGTCATCGAGGCACACTGGCTTTTCGGCGTGGATGCCGACCGCATATCGGTAATCCAGCATCCGCAGTCCATCGTGCACTCGATGGTCGAGTTCGAGGACGGTGCCATAAAGGCGCAGCTCGGCACCCCCGACATGCACACTCCAATAAGTTTCGCACTGCTGTTCCCGCACCGTGCGGCCCGCAGCAACGACAGCTTCAGCTTTGCCGACAATCCGACGCTGACATTCCAGGAGGTCGACCGCGTGAAATATCCTGCGCTCGACATCGCATACGACTGCCTGCGCCGCGGCGGCACGGCCGCCTGCACGATGAACGGGGCCAACGAGGTGGCCGTAGCGGCATTTCTCGGAGGCAGATGCTCATACCTCGACATCGTGCGCACGATAGAATACGCCCTGTCGAAGGCAACATTCAAGGCACATCCAACGTTGGAAGACTATGCCGCATCGAACGACGAGGCGCGCAGCATAGCGGCAGGTTTTCTTTCGATTTGACAAACAGGCATAAAATCAACAGACAATGGATATTTTCATCAAGGTAGTGCAATTTCTGATGAGCCTTTCGCTGCTGGTGCTCATACACGAGTTCGGGCACTTCATCGCAGCGAAGGCATTCAAGCTCCGTGTCGAGAAGTTCTATCTCTTCTTCGACATCGGATTCTCTCTCTTCAAGTTCCGCCGCGGAGAGACCGAATACGGCGTAGGATGGCTCCCGCTCGGCGGTTACGTCAAGATTTCGGGAATGATAGACGAGAGCATGGACAAGGAGCAGATGAAACTGCCGCCGAAGGAGTATGAATTCCGTTCCAGGCCGGCATGGCAAAGGTTCATAGTGCTTGTGGCCGGAGTGACGATGAACGTCATCCTCGCCTTCTTCATCTATTGCGGAATATCCTACACTTGGGGAAGCCGCTACATCTCCAACGAGGACATCACGCTCGGTTACAGCTTCAGCGCCGATGCACAGTCGCTCGGATTCCGCGACGGAGACAGGATCGAAACAATAAACGGAGAGAAAATCGACAACATCAACTCCATCCTTACCCGTATAATACTCGCCGACGACGATACCGAGGTCGGAATCATCCGCAATGGCGAGCGGACGGTCATCACCCTGCCTTACGAAGGCATAAACCGGGTACGCCAGGCCGATGACTTCTCGGGTTTCTACACCCCGCGCATCCCGTTCGCGGTCGACAGCATAGCCTCCGAAAGCGCACGCACGGCCGGCCTGCTCAAGGGTGACCGGATAGTCGGCATCGACGGCATACACGAAGAGGATTTCGTCAAATACGACTCGCTGCTTGCGGCCCGCAAGGGAACCGTGGCCGTACTCGACGTCATCCGCGGCAAGGACACGCTCGCATTGAGCGTACCGGTGAGCGACGAGGGCAAACTGGGCGTCATCATAGCAAATCCGTTCCCGGTACGCACCAGGAACTATACGCTTCTGGAGTCCATACCGGAGGGAGCGCGCATGACCGGCAAGGCCATCGGGAACTATCTCGACCAGCTGAAACTTATCGTAAAGCCCGATACGGGTCTCTACAAAAAGGTGGGCGGCTTCATCGCCATCGCCAATCTCTTTCCTGAGAAGTGGGACTGGTTCCAGTTCTGGAACATGACAGCATTCCTGTCGCTCATACTCGCCATCCTCAACATCATCCCGATACCGGGTCTCGACGGCGGGCACATACTGTTCACGCTTTGGGAGATGGTAACGCGGCGCAAGCCGAGCGACAAGGTGCTCGAGGTGGCGCAATACATAGGCCTGCTGTTGATACTCGCACTGCTCGTGTTCGCCAACGGGAACGACATCTACAAACTTTTCAACTGAGGTGACGGGCAACCGACACCGACCGGGTCATGGCAAAGGTAAAGAAGGCATATTTCTGCCGCGAATGCGGTTTTGAGGCACCGAAATGGTTGGGCAAGTGTCCTTCGTGCGGTGCATGGGGCTCTTTCACGGAGGAGGTCATCGCCCGTGACAGCGGCTCCGTACCGGCTGCCGTGGCAGGGGCCTCGCTGCCGGCGACACGGCCCCAGCGTGTGACCGAGATAAAGGACAATGTCACAAGGCGCATCGACACAGGAAACAGCGAGGTGAACCGCGTGCTGGGAGGCGGCATCGTCCCCGGTTCGCTCATACTCATAGGCGGAGAGCCGGGAATCGGAAAGTCGACGCTCTCGCTCCAGCTTGCACTCTCCGACAACGGACTGCGTACGCTCTACGTGTCCGGCGAGGAGTCGGCCGAACAGATAAAGCTCCGCGCCTCGCGCATAGGCATCGTCAACGAGGAGTGCATGATATACAACGAGACGCTGTTGGAGAACATCGTCGCGCAGATGGACGAACTGCATCCCGACGTCGTCGTGATAGACTCCATACAGACGATGTATACCGACCTCATCGACTCATCGGCCGGAAGCGTGTCACAAATACGCGAATGCTCCGCAACGCTGCTCAAATATGCCAAAGGCAGCGGCACACCCGTTTTCATCATCGGCCATATCACGAAGGAGGGAGCCATTGCCGGTCCGAAGATACTGGAGCACATCGTCGATGTGGTCCTGCAGTTCGAGGGCGACACGAACAACTCCTACCGCATACTTCGCGGCATAAAGAACCGTTTCGGCGCAACGTTCGAAATCGGGGTCTTCGAGATGACGGGGGAAGGTCTGCGCGTCGTCGAGAACCCGTCGGAGATACTGCTGTCGCACTACGGGGAGCCGCTCAGCGGCATGGCCGTCGGGGCCGCCGTAGACGGCATACGGCCGTACCTCATCGAGGTGCAGTCGCTGGTCGGAGGCGCAACCTACGGCACGCCACAGCGCAACACCACAGGCTACGACATGAAGCGCCTGAACATGCTGCTCGCAATTCTCGAGAAGCGCGTCGGACTAAAAATGTTCCAGAAGGATGTGTTCCTCAACTTCGCGGGAGGGTTCAAGGTAACGGATACGGGCATGGACCTCGCCATAACGGCATCGGTGATGTCCTCATATTTCGACCGTCCGATAGACCAGAGCATCTGTTTTGCCGGGGAGGTCGGGCTTTCGGGCGAGGTGCGTCCCGCACCGCGTACCGAGCAGCGCATATCGGAGGCCGCACGTCTCGGGTTCAAGAGCATAATCGTATCCGGATATTCGGGAAAGCCTTACCGCAAGCATCCGGGCATAAGCGTAATACGCATAAACAACGTGGCGGAACTCGCCCGCCGCATATTCACGCATAAAGATTCTGATACGGAGGAGGATAATCAGTAATCGGCCCTCCAGGCCACCTCTTCGAGCAGTGTCGACGCTGTCGGGTTGCCGGCATTTTCGCCGAGTGCGTCCCGCAAAGTACCGGCATCTACCCTGACCGATACGGCAAGGGCAATCGCCCCCTGCGCCGCTATGTGGTTGTCAGGATTCTTCCCCACGGCTGCGACAATCGCGTTCACCGCCGCCTCCCGGCCCACATGCGGAGCCCTCGATGCGGCCATAAGAGCCGAGTATGCAAGCAGGGCCTCCTTGTCGCACCACTCCGCAAGCAACTCCTCCACGCAATCCGAGCGCGAAAAGAGTGCATGGGCTGCCTGCTCGGCCACCTCGGAGTTGATGATGCCTCCGCCCCAGAAGGCGAAGTCTGCAGGAGTCAGACGCTCCGGTTCGGCCAGCCACAGAGCGATTATCCGCAGCTCCCTGACCTGTTGCAGATAGAGGTACCGTGCGAAGCCGTCGTTTCGCGGCATACGTCCCGCAATCTCCCGCAGCGTATGTATCGCAACGCCGTAGTTGAGACCGTAATCGGCCCCGTAATAGCGCATCGTGTCGAGTACGGCACCGTTCATCTCCTTGCGCACGGCGCCGAGCAACGAGACCATCCCCGAAGTATAGTCCATATCCGTCATACGGCATCGATCTCCTACCTGGCCGCCACGGCAACATCCACACGGGTTCCGTACTGCAGAATCGGGAGCGTGGCCGACACGAGCTCGCGTGCGCCGCAAAGGAGCGTGCATGCCGACATGTCGGCAACCACCACCTCAACCCTGTTGCGCTCCTTCTCGCCAGCCGGGACAAGCCCTCCGAGATCCGTTTTGCCCGAAGGCTCGATATGCAGCACCACCGCTTCACCCGAAAGGTCGGATACCGGAAGCAGTCCGGCACCGTCACGGTAACGGCAGAGGATATAGTTTTTCTCTCCCGGGACAGGGATCACATGGAAACTCTCCGAGACGGTCTCCACGGTCTCCTCGCCGTAGAACATCGCCAGATAGGCCTTTTCAAGGCGCTCTATCTCCGCAAGGGCCGCAGAGAGACCTGCACCGAAGACATTTTCGCCCGTCTCGCCCGTAATGAGGTCCATACGGTGCTTGCGCAGCGAGAATATCATCGCAGCCGTGGCCGAAGCCTGCTCCTCGGCTGTCGTGGCGCCGTTGTCGACACGGTTGAGCGGCAAAGTCTGTATCGCAGCCTCTTCGGTTCCCTCAAAACGTCTCTCCGCGCCGTACTCCTTCGACGGCAGCAGCGAAAGCGATGCCGCCACGATGGCAGTCTCCGTACGTTCGGCCAACGATGCCCTCACACCGAGGTATTTCTGCGCATAACGCGCATATATGCCCGGGGTAAATGTGCGTTTCCCGATTTCCACGGTCACGCCGACCACGGTTTCGGCACGGCGTATGGCCGTCTCTTCTCCGTCGTAGTATGCTCCGGACCTGGAAACGGTCTGTGCGGCAAGCGGAAGCATGCTGCAAACAAGGAGCGAAAACATCAGGATTCGTTTCATAATCGGTAATTCTGTATGTGCGAATTTACTCTTTTCGGCCGACAAATCAAAATTTGAGATAAAAGTCACATGTAAGGCGCCTGTATTCGTCGCTGAAACGGCCACGTACATCGGTCTCGATGACGAGTTCCGAAACCTCCATGTCGGACGGCACACGCGACAGCTCCGCCATTACGCGCTTCACTGGTCCTCCAGGGACCGTACGCACTGAACAGCGGCGGACGACATGCAGCGGCACCGAAGCGCACAGCTCCTCCATCTGTTGCGGCGGCAGGATCACCGCACAGCGCCCGTCCGGAGAGAGCAGCCGGCAAATCGACTCGCCGAGCTGGCGTATGGAGAGCATCTCCGTATGGCGGGAGACGATACGTCCGGCCTTGTCCGGCAGCAGCGAATCGACGAAATAAGGCGGATTCGAGAGTATCAGGTCAAACGTTCCGTCATCGAAATCCTGCACCGCCGCACACTCCGCACGCAGCCGGCCCGCCCACGGCGAGTTGCGGAAATTGCCAGCGGCGCACTCCGCCGAGGATCGGTCGATATCGACGGCTACGATACTCTCCGCCGGGGTCCTCTGTGCGGCCATAAGGGCGATCACACCGGTTCCCGTACCGATGTCGAGTATCCGCCGCTCGTCTCCGCGCACCGAAAACCATGCGCCGAGCAACACTCCGTCCGTGCCCACCTTCATGGCGGCACCATCCTGCTCCACGGCAAAACGCTTGAATCGGAACGACGACATTATTTCTTCAGATAACCGCAGATACCCGCACCGAACAGCGAAAAGTCGAAACGCACGGGATCCTCCGCGTCGAACTCGCGCAGCGATGCCGTAATCTCCTCCGTCGCCTTCCAATCGTTCTGGCGGCGATTTAACAGACCGAGTTCGCGTCCCATGTTTCCGGAATGGACATCCAGCGGGAGGTATAGAGCCGACATCGGAATGCGCCTCCACAGTCCGAAATCCACGCCCCGGCCGTCACGGCGGACGAACCAGCGCAGGTACATGTTCAGGCGCTTGCAGGCTGCGCCCTTGTCTATCGACGAGAAGTGTTTTTCGCAATGCTGGTCATGCTCCGCAGAGAAGAACTCCTTCCGGGCCTCCGACAGCACCGTCGCCATATTCCCGCTGCGCTCGTACAGCGACTGGAACATCTCCCCGAGACTGCCCCACTTGCGGCACACGCCCTGCACCGCACGCACGAAATCGGCAAAATCACGGCCGTTGAAGGTTCGGTGGACATATGTATGCAGCCTCTGCAGGTCTGTCTCCGTGGCATTGCATACGAAATCGTAAGGCGCGTTGTCCATATAGTCCATCATCCGGTGCGCGCTGCGCACTATCGCCTTGCGGTTGCCCCAGGCTATGGTCGAGGCGAAGAAACCGGCTATCTCCCGGTCCTCCGTACGCGAGAACGAGTGCGGGACGCTTATCGGGTCCGCCTCGATGAACTCCTCGCGATTGTATTTGTCATACAGATGTTCGAGCAGGTCGCGCAACTGCTCGCGACTCTCCGCCCTACAGGATTCTTCCATCGCTCATAACTATTTTGCGGTCGGCCATGCCGGCCAGTCCTTCATCGTGGGTCACTATAACCACCGTCTGCGAGAAACGTTCGCGTACATCGAACAGCAGGCGGTGAATCTCGTCGCGGTTGTGTGTGTCGAGGTTTCCCGTAGGCTCGTCGGCAAGCACCACCGACGGGCGGTTTATCAAGGCGCGTGCAATGGCCACACGCTGCTGCTCGCCGCCGGACAACGCTCCCGGCTTATGGTCGGCGCGGCCGGCAAGGCCCACCGTCTCCAGAAGCTCGTCGGCCAGCCGTCCGGCCTCATTTCGGGAGATTCCGCCTATGAGTGCCGGCATCATGACATTCTCGCGCGCCGTAAACTCCGGCAGCAGATGGTGGAACTGGAAGACGAATCCAATGTGTCTGTTGCGGAAACGCGACAGTTCACGGTCCCTCATGGCCCCCACGTCGGTACCGTCGATCAGCACACGTCCGCCGTCGGCCGGAAGCAGCGTACCGAGTATCTGCAGCAGCGTGGTCTTTCCGGCGCCGCTGGCGCCCACTATGGCGACCACCTCCGCCGGCGCGACCTCCAGCGACACGCCCTTCAGAACCTCGAGCGCACCGTAGCTCTTATGTATATCCTCGCACTTTATCATGACATCCATACTTTATCGGAACCAAATCACCCCTCCGCGCCATCCGTGCAACCGTTGCGGAACGCCTCAAACATCCGCACCACCCACGCAGCCTCGCGCACGTCGTGCACCCTCAATACCGACGCGCCCTGTCTCAGCGCCTCCCAGTTGAGCGCCGCCGTGCCGATGAGCGACTCCTCCGGCGTTATCCCGAGAAGGCGGTATATCATCGACTTGCGCGAGATACCGGCAAGCACCGGATAACCCGTCCCGCATATCTCGTGCAGGCGCCGCATGAGTTCATAGTTTTGCTCCACAGTCTTTGCAAAGCCGAACCCGGGGTCCAGTACCAGCGATTCGCGCTTCACACCCGCCGAAACAGCATATTCGGCCCGGGCGAGCAGGTACTCCTTCACCTCCGACACGACATCCGCATATCCCGTCTGCGACTGCATCGTGGAGGGTGTTCCCCGCATGTGCATCATTATGTACGTCAGCCCCAGTTCCGCCACCGCCGGAATCATCCCGGCGTCGGCCTCTCCGGCCGATATGTCGTTCACCGTTATCCGCCCGTAGCGGTCGCAGGCCCTGCGCACAATCTCCGAACGGAACGTATCGACCGATATCTCTACCGAGGGATCAACTTCACGAACGGCAGCAATGCCGGCATCGACCCTGCGCCACTCCTCCCCGACCGGGAAATCGGATGCACCCGGACGTGACGAGTAGCCTCCGACATCGATAACCGAGGCCCCGTCCGCAATTGCCTTCTCCACCCTCGACGCGATACCGGAACGCTCCATCGTACGGCTCGCCGAATAGAACGAGTCGTCCGTGACGTTCACTATCGCCATTATGCGCGGATATGACACTTCGGGTTTCATGACTGTCTCCTGCGTTCGTCTGCCATCCTGCGCAGGCGCCGGTCGAGTTCGTCGACATCCTTCGCCAGATTTTCGCGGTCGATATTCACTATCGACAGGTCGGCCCGTGCCGCAAGTTCATCATCCGTCATCTGACGGGCGATTCTGGCCATGACCTGCTCCGGAGTGGAGCCGTCACGTGCCACGGCGCGCTCCACGCGCAAGCGCAACGGGGCAAGCACCGCAATGCTGACGTCGACACACGAGTCCATCCCCGAGTCGAAGAGCAACGCGCTCTCAAAAAGTACATAATCCCCCTTCTGGGACCTTGCCCACGACTCGAAATCACGTCGCACGGCCGGATGTACGATACCGTCCAGATCGGCCAGAGCCTTTTCGTCGGCAAAGACCACCGAGGCAAGCCTTGCCCTGTCGAGACGGCCGTCACGGTAACACCCGGCGCCGAAACGCGCCGAAACGGCCGAAACTATCTCGGGCGAATGCTCCATAAGCGCACGGGCACGGGAATCGGAGTCGTATACCGGAACGCCCTTGGCGGCAAAGAGACCGCATACGGTGCTCTTTCCGCTGCCGATTCCGCCGCAAATGCCGACACGTATCATTTTGTTTCAGGAATTTCTATGTCGGGGACAACCCCTATCGAGATTATCTTTATATCGCTGAAACGCACCGAAATGGCGTTCTGCAAAGAGGAAGGGTCGATATGTATCTTGTCGGAAAATTCCGGCTCGGCGCCGAGCTCCTGCACGGAATCGGCATCGCGCACCTTCGAGTACTGCAACTCGGAGAGCGGAATATTGATGCGGCGCGAGGCATATACGTATCCGAGGAGGTTCGTTCCTACGCCCTCGACCACGCACGGCACCGTGAAGCGTTGCCCGTCGATGTTCACCTTGACCTCGAACTCCGTTGTATACTTGTAATTCAACTTGGCGATATACCACAGCGTGAACGACACCACCAGCAGCATCACGAATACGGGCGAAACGTAGTGACGCAGCTTCTCGAAAAATCGTTTTACGGTTTCAACAAATCTCTTCATACCTCTATGCAAAGATAACGAATCTTTTCGGATGTACAACATCCGGCTGCAGCCAATTGCGGCTCATTTCCAAAAGATATCGGCCGCAGAGGACAATGTCTGCGGCCGATATGAATGCCTGCGGTTAAAGCAACCGGCTACTCCTCAAGCCATGCGCCAAGTTCATTGTATATCTTCTCGGCGATGAACTCCATGGCCACGGCTCCCGGATGGCAGCCCTTGCCCGTATCCGGATTGTAGTCATGTTTAGGCATGTAGGTCTGGTCGTTGAAACCGTTGACCGCATACAGGTCGACACATCTCGCGCCGTAGTGTTCGGCAATGGCCTTTATCGACTTCTGGATGCCGACGCTCACATAATCACCTATTATGCAGACTATCTTCACGTTAGGATACTTCTGCTTTATCATGCATATGAGTTTGATATATGCCGAACAGAACTCCCTGTCGTTGAGCGAGCTCAAATCCCTCTCTGCCGCATCATAGAGGGCCTGCATCTGCGACTCGGTAGGGGCAGCACTGCCTTGTATCAGATATCCCGTCGACAAGGCCGCAACGCCATGCGCATAGTCGTTGGTGCCACCGTGTATGAGAACGATGTCCGGAGAGCCGAGGCCATGCTCCTCAAAACGCTCGAAGAAGCACGGGCCGTAGGTCTGGAGAGCATTGCGGCTAACCTCCGAACCCGAATACGAGAGGTTCGTATCGAACTTGGCATTCGACATGTAGTCATATATGAGTTTGTACCAGTAGGTCTGCTTGACAAGCGTCACATCCCCGTCGGTCGTAGGATAATGTGCCGGATATCCGTACTCGATGTATCCGCGGAACGTGGATATCGAGTCGCCTATCACGCTCACGCGCTTCGGCGCCGCAACTATCGGCGAAGGGTTCTCCGCTATGCCGGCAAGGGTCGGATAACCGTCGCTTCCGGCAACCCATTCGCGTGCGGTGAGACCCGTGTTGGAGGAGTTGTATACGCCGACCGCAGTATTCAGATAACGGAGAAGCGTTCCGTTGGTCATAAGCGTCGGGGAGAGCCCCTGATGGTTTGTCAGGTTGACGATCGTGGTGTATCCGGGTCCTATGCCGATATTGGAATCGTAATAGAGATACGAATAATCAACCTCGAGCGTACACTTTCCGTATATGCCGCCGTAATACGACTTCGAAAGCGAAGCCTCCGAAAGAGGTACCCCGTCTACGAATATGTTCTCCTTGTTCACCGTGGAGTAGCATCCGGTTATGGTACAGTCGGAACCGCTGTTCTGGAATCCGGTAATTCCGGCAAAACCGGTAGAGGTCGCCGCCGAGGAGACATGCATCTCACGAGGCGCCGCATAACAGTTGATGATATTCGTCGTGCCCTTGGTGTAGAGCCATCCGGTAATTCCTCCGAGAAGGCTGTAGTAGTTGGAGTTGCAGCCTGTCGCATGGAGCTCGCCGCCGCGATATACGCAATTGATGATGTCGACATCGCCGCTGGTATCGGTCGTCTGCGTAAGGCCGACTATACCGCCGACATTGTAGAGACCCTTCACGTCTCCATACGATGCACACGCATCCACTATACACCTTGTATTCGTATAAATTACACCGGCAATGCCGCCCGAGTCATACTGGTAGGTACTTACCGTTCCGGCCGAGCCGAAGACGCACTCCTCGACGGTTCCGCCCTCGAAATAGCCGACTATACCGCCGACATATGCACTGTTGTTGCCTATCGCGCCCTCAACAGAACAGCCCTTGACAAGACTCGTTCCCTGAAGGTAGCCTACAATGCCTCCGACGCTATGGTTGTTGGCAAAGACCTCCGAACCGCTGTTTACACGGCAGTTTTCGACGGTTCCGTCGGCAAGTTGTGCAACAATTCCTCCGATACGCTTGCCCAATGTCGATACATTGCCGCTCAAGGTACAGTCAACGATCTTGCCACCCTCCTCGACTATACCGGCGATACCTCCGGTGATGGCCCAGTTCGTATTCCCGTTCACGGTGGTGTTGGTGATGTTCTTTACAGTCCCCTTGACTTCGCAGCCGCTGACGGTTCCCCCCTCGAGATATCCCACGATACCTCCGAAATGGATATTGCATCCGAGAAGGTCGCTTTCGAGTACGCATCCGCTCAGCTCACCGCCACGCATATAGCCCACCACCGAACCGACACGCTCGCCGCGTCCGTTCAGAGTAATGTCCGAAATCCTGATATTCCGGATAACAGCTCCGTCCGTGCTGCCGAAGAGTCCGCACGGACTGTCAGCCGTACCGTCGTAATAGTTGGCCACCGCAAGGTTGGAAATCCTGTAACCTGCACCGTCATACGTGCCGCGGAAACTGTAGTCGGAACCGTTATAGGTACGTCCTATTGCATAGATCGACGTTTTGATTGACGACATGTCAATATCGGCGCATTGCAGATAATGCTTGTCGTTGTACTCGGCCTTCGTCGCCTCGTCGTTGCACAGCGTCGACAGGCGCATCAGGTCCTGGGCCGTAACTATGCAATAAGGGTCGGACTCGGTTCCGGAACCTGTCCACTCCGAGGAGGCCTCCGTACGGTCGGTGCAATTGGACAAATCGACGTTGACATCATAATATGTATTGCGCACCACGGTCTTGGAGTAGTCATACGAGTATGCAGCCTTGTCGGTGGTTACCGTCAGCTTTCCTTCGTATGAGCCTGGAGCCAGAACCACATATACCGATGCGGCATCGGATTGCGATGTGCCCAAACTGCAACCCTCTCCAAGAATCGTCGTCACCTTTGTTTTTGCGAGTCCTGACACCTCCGGGAGCACCTCCTCACCGACATCCGGCAGGGAGACCCTGAACTCGCCGGCCAGCGGCGTATCCGCATCGGAGAACGAGACGGAACGCAGCTTCTCGTCACCGTACTGACCGCTTGCGCACACATTTACGCGAAGGAATCCTCCCAGCGGCCTAAGGTATACAACATGAAACTGCAGCGAGGCATCGAGGAGCACCGGAGCCGTGACCATCGGCATATTCTCGAGATCGAACTCTCCAGCGACATTCTGAACCTGGACCTCCGGAACTGCAAGCGTCACATCAGCCGGATCATTCGTATCGTTTGCCGTGGAGTGAGGAAAATACACATAGGCCTCATCACCGCTCTCGAAGGTTACATCGGAGGTAGTGCAATAACCCCGGCCGTCACGTACCTCAACACCGGCCGCAATATTGAGAGAAGGTTCCGCCGAAGCCACGTAAAGGCCAAGCTGCTCACCGCCCTCCCAGAAGTATTTGCCGTCAGCAAAGCCGGCACGTGTATCATCGTCAAGTTCGACACGGAGCGTCAACTCACTGCGTCCGTTACCGGACTGCTCCAATGTCACGTCGCGCGTACATGCACCCAGCATGACCGCAACCAGGATCAAAGAAAACAGGTAAAATCTCTTCATGGCCAGTCCTCCTACAAATTATCCTCCCCGCCGTAATCCGGCTGTTCGAATCCGCCCGTGGCGGCATACCCGTTCTCTACGATAACCGCCACATTGCGTACGGACGGGGCAATGTAGCGGATTCCACAATCAGTTCTCATGTTTTAAGGTTTTAGGTTAGAGTACATTCTTTCTGTACGAAAAATACATATTTTACTTTATTTATCCAAAAAACAGGCAGGAACGTTTCCATTCCTGCCTGTTTTACCTTGACGGATTATCCCTATTTGGCCTCTTTGTCCTTTTTGGAAATCATGTCGTATGCCAGCGGCGTTGCAATGAACACCGAAGAGTAGGTACCGATTATGATTCCGACAAGCAGGGCGAATACGAATCCGCGGATGGTCTCGCCGCCGAAGATGAATATCGCGAGCAATGTCACGAGCGTCGTACCCGAAGTGTTCATCGTACGCGAGAGGGTCGAGC
The DNA here is from genome assembly GCA_944322005.1 of uncultured Alistipes sp. GTDB lineage: Bacteria > Bacteroidota > Bacteroidia > Bacteroidales > Rikenellaceae > Alistipes. The sequence continues at coordinate 98,779 of CALUNL010000001.1, read as the reverse complement.
AGACTGCATTGTTGATGTTCTCGCGCAGGGCACGCTTCGGATAGAGCGATATGTACTCACGGATACGGTCGAAGATGACCACCGTATCGTTGATCGAATAACCGATAATGGTCAGGATCGCAGCGATGAAGGCCTGGTCAACCTCGAGGTTGAACGGCATGATGCTGTACAGCAGCGAGAAGAGACCAATCACGATGAAGGCGTTGTGTGCCAGGGCAAGCGTTGCGCCCGTAGCCCACTGCCAGTGGCGGAATCGCAATGCGATGTAGAGTCCTATGGCAATGAGGGAGAAGAGCACAGCCCAGATGGCGCCCATCGTCATGTCCTTTGCGATCGAAGGTCCGATCTTGTCGGCCGATATGATACCGTTGGCATCGGTCTGCGTATTCTTGAATCCTTCGAGGGTGATATCATACGAATAGAGGCCCTTGAGTGCATTGTAGATGATCTCATCAACCTCGGCCGTAGTCTCCTCCGACGTATCGTCGTACTTGTACTGCGTAACGATACGCATCTGGTTCTCACCGCCATACTGCTTGACCTCGAACGACTCGTTGGCTGCATCCGTACCGACGAACGCTCCGTCGAGAGCCTTGCGGACCTCCTCGGCCGTCACGTTACGGTCGAAGCGGATTACGTAAGTACGTCCTCCGGTGAAGTCGACACCGCGGTTGAGTCCGTGAAGCGAGAGCGATATTATAGATGCGAGTATTACGACGCCCGATATTATATAGGAGTACTTGCGCTTGCCGATGAAATCGAAGTGCACGTTTGCAAGCCAGTTCTCCGACCACGAACGCGAGAAGGAGATGTGTCCCCAACGCTCTACGACCCACTCGATGAGCAGACGCGTGATTAATATCGAGCAGAAGAGCGAGGTGATGATACCGATTATCAACGTGGTTGCGAAGCCCTGTACAGGACCGTTACCGAATACGAAGAGAACGATACCGGTTATGATGGTCGTGAGGTTACCGTCGATGATGGCCGAATATGCATTCGAGAAACCATCCTTGATGGCGGCCGCAAGACCCTTTCCACCGCGGAGCTCCTCCTTGATTCGCTCATAGATGATCACGTTGGCATCCACCGCCATACCCATCGTCAGCACGATACCCGCAATACCCGGCAGGGTAAGCACGGCCCGGAACGAGACGAGGAATCCGATGAGGAGGAATACGTTGGCGATAAGAGCGATGTCGCACATCCAGCCCGCGGTCTTGTAGAAGAGACCCATGTAGAGCAGCACGAGGATGAACGCTATGACGAACGACAACAGTCCGGAGTTGATGGACTCCTGACCGAGCGACGGTCCTACAACCGTATCCTGGATGATGCGTGCAGGAGCCGGAACCTTACCCGACTTGAGGACGTTTGCAAGGTCCTGTGCCTCCTGAATGGTGAAATCGCCGCTGATGGCAGAGGTTCCGCCCTCGATCTTCTGGCGTACGACCGGTGCGGAATATACATAGCCGTCAAGCACGATGGCCACACACTTGCCGATATTGTCGGCCGTAAGCTGTGCCCACTCGGAGATACCGTTGGAGTTCATCGCCATCGATACCTCGGCATCGGCTCCGGTCTGAACATATGCGGCACGGGCATCGGAGATCACGCTTCCGTCGAGCGGAGCCTTTCCGTCAGGACGCTCCACCTTGATCGCATAGAGGAAATAACGTCCGTCGGCATGAGGATCACCCTTGATTGCCCACTTGAACATCACGTCTGCAGGGAAGCAGTCGCGAACCTCCGGCAATGCGAGGTACTTGTCGACAGTCGCCATGTCGGCTGCGTTGGCAGCACCGATAACGGCTCCCTGGATGTAATCGGGATTCAGAACCGCAAAGAGCGGATTGTGCTCGCGGTCATATCCACGCCTCTGCGGAGCAGCTTCGGTCTCGGCTGCGGCTGCTGCACCCACCTCCTCGATAAGGGTGGACTTTTCAGCCTTGTCGCCTGCCTCGGCGGTTGCCTCTGCGGTTTCGGTCTCCGCCTCCTTAAGCTGGTCGGCATAGATGGTCTTCAGAACCCTGTCGGCACGTGCCAGCGACTGGTACAGGTCGACACCGTTGTATGTAGTCCAGAACTCGAGCGATGCGGTTCCCTGAAGGAGCTTGCGCACACGCTCCGGCTCCTTGACGCCCGGAAGCTCGACCATGATGCGGTTAGAGTTCGGAAGGCGCTGTATGTTCGGCTGGGTAACTCCGAAGTGGTCGATACGGCTGCGGAGAATGTTGAACGATGCGGAGATGGCATCGTCGGTCTCCTGACGGAGGATTCGTACGACCTCGCCGTCCGACATTCCGGCCTTGATGTCCTTGCGGTCCGGGCTGATGAAGATGTCAACCAGCGGAGCGCCGCCGGAAACCTTCGAATAGACCTCGGCAAAGGTTCCGATATAGTCACCGGTTCCCGCCTTGAGGGCCTTGTTGGCCTCCTCGATGGCAGCCTTGAAGGCCGGGTCGTTCTGGCTGTCGCCTGCAAGCGACTTGACCACGTCCTCGACCTGGATCTCAAGCATGACGTTCATACCGCCCTTGAGGTCGAGTCCGAGATTGACCTCCTTCTCCTTGCACTGCTTGTAGGTGAATTTGGTGATTCCGACGTTGTAGACAGGCTTGTTCTCTATCGAATCGAGATAGTACTGCTCCATCGCCGCCCTCTCCTCTTCAGGGAATGAAGCGGCATATTCGGCCGCCTTTTTCTCCACGCTGCGAGTCTTGAGAGAGAAGGAAAGTTGGTAAATACATGCCAGCAACAATACCGCGGCAAGTAATTTGATTGCTCCTTTACCTTGCATTTGAGTCGTTTTTTTGTTAATATTTCATATTGTTGTTTTCCACCGTTAAGCGAAACTTTCTCATTGCCATACGGCAAAGCACGCAAAGATAAGAAAAATTCCTTATTCGTCCACCCTAAAAACGAAAAAATCCGCAAATAAAAGGTTTTCAAAAACCCTTTATCTGCGGATTCGTTACGATGCGGGTTCAACCGCCGGCCGGAGCCGGCGCGAGGCCGTCATTACTTGACCTCCTCGAACTCCACGTCCTCCGGCTGGGCATTGTCACCCGAGGCTCCGCTCTGTGCGTTGCCCTGGGCTCCGCCCTGCGACTGCTGTGCGCCCTGTGCCTGCTGGGCCTGCTGCTGGGCATATATGTCCTGCGATGCGGCCTGCCATGCGGCGTTCAGCTCGGCTATGGCGGTGTCGATGGCTGCGACGTCGGCATTCTTGTGTGCCTCCTTCAACTTGGCCAGAGCACCCTCTATCGCCGACTTCTTGTCGGCCGGAATCTTGTCACCGTACTCCTTGAGCTGCTTCTCCGATGCGAAGATGTTGGAGTCGGCGGCATTGATCTTCTCGATGCGCTCCTTCTCGGCCTTGTCCTTCTCCTCGTTGGCCTTGGCCTCGTCACGCATACGCTGTATCTCCTGCTCGGTCAGGCCGCTCGAAGCCTCGATACGTATCTTCTGCTCCTTGCCGGTGCCCTTGTCCTTGGCCGATACGTTCAGTATGCCGTTGGCGTCGATGTCGAACGTCACCTCAATCTGCGGTACGCCACGCGGTGCGGCAGGTATTCCGTCCAGATGGAAACGGCCGATGCTCTTGTTGTCCTTCGCAAGCGGACGCTCTCCCTGGCATACGTTGATCTCAACCGAAGGCTGGTTGTCGACCGCCGTCGAGAATACCTCGCTCTTGCGGGTCGGGATGGTGGTGTTCGACTCGATGAGCTTGGTGAAGACTCCGCCGAGCGTCTCGATACCGAGCGAAAGCGGCGTCACATCGAGCAACAGCACATCCTTGACCTCGCCGGTCAGCACACCGCCCTGTATTGCGGCACCTATGGCTACGACCTCGTCCGGGTTTACGGACTTGTTCGGAGTCTTGCCGAAGAACTCCTCGACGATCTTCTGGATGGCAGGTATACGGGTCGAACCGCCGACCAGTATCACCTCGTCTATCTGCGATGCCGTCAGGCCTGCGTCGCGCAAAGCCGTCTTGCATGGCTCGATGGTCTTGTGGATAAGGTGGTCACACAGCTGCTCGAACTTCGAACGCGTGAGCTTCATCACAAGGTGCTGCGGTATGCCGTTGATCGGCATGATGTACGGCAGGTTTATCTCCGTCTCCATCGACGACGACAACTCTATCTTCGCCTTCTCGGCAGCCTCTTTCAAACGCTGGAGCGCCATCGGGTCCTCACGAAGGTCGACTCCGTGCTCGGCCTTGAACGCCTCGGCCATGTAGTCGATGAGGACATGGTCGAAGTCGTCACCGCCAAGGTGCGTATCGCCGTTGGTGGACTTCACTTCGAACACACCGTCGCCGAGCTCGAGGATGGAGATATCGAACGTTCCGCCACCGAGGTCGTAAACGGCGATCTTCATATCCTTGTTCTTCTTGTCCAGACCGTATGCCAATGCTGCGGCCGTAGGCTCGTTGATGATACGGCGGACATTGAGTCCGGCTATCTCGCCGGCCTCCTTGGTGGCCTGGCGCTGCGAGTCGGAGAAGTATGCCGGAACGGTGATGACAGCCTCGTTAACGGTCTGTCCCAGGTAGTCCTCGGCAGTCTTCTTCATCTTCTGGAGAATGATTGCCGAAATCTCCTGCGGAGTATACTGACGGCCGTCTATATCCACACGCGGCGTATTGTTGGCGCCCTTTACGACGCTGTATGGAGCACGCGCTATCTCTGCGCCGACCTTGTCATAGGGCTCTCCCATGAAACGCTTGATGGAGAACACCGTACGCTTCGGGTTGGTGATGGCCTGACGCTTTGCAGGGTCTCCGACCTTGCGTTCGCCGTTCTCCGTGAATGCTACCACCGACGGGGTGGTGCGGTGACCCTCCGAGTTCGGGATAACAACGGGTTCCGAACCCTCCATTACCGCTACGCACGAGTTCGTAGTACCCAAGTCGATGCCAATAATCTTTCCCATAGTTGTAAGTTTTTATTTGTTGTTTTTATTCGATTTATTCATCTGTTTCGCGGACCTCATTCCGAAATCCGTCACTCTAACAAACAAACGTTATACCAAAAGCCCGCATCTGCCAAAATACGGGGCCCGTATGCCGCATTTATGACAAACGGCACATCTGACGCGCCCGACATGTGACACAATGTCACACTCGGACGTGACAGACACCGGACATGCCATGCGCATCCGCACAAAAAAATCCCGACAGGCACCAGTGCCTGTCGGGACTCGCCGGCGGAGACAACACCCCGCCCCATTTGCTTATACGATTGCCGTTATTTTATTCCGTACTTGGCAAGTATCTCGACAATCTTCGGCTGGATGGCATCGGCCCAGCGCTTGTAGCCCCACGAATAAGGATGGACTCCGTCCGCCGACGTAAGGTGGTCGGTGCCGGTCTGGTCGGCAACATCGACATAATATACGTCAGGATACTCCTTGATGATCTGCGGCATGAGCGAATCGACATACTCTATACGGTCGCGCTCCTTCTTCTCGGCCTTGAGGTCGAAATTGCGGCCTTCGCGGTAGATGGTGCGCAGGAAGATTATAGGGGCCTTCTTGTTGCGCGCGCGAATCTCCTCAATGAACGGACGTATGCGCTCCCCGATCTGCTTGATCGACGGGTTGGAGAAGGCGTCGCAGATATATGCGTCGGCCTTGGTGCCGCCGAGAATCTCGCCCATAACGCGCTGGAGCTTGCTGTTGCCGCTCATACCGAAGCTGCACAGGTTCAGGCCGGTCTGGCGCGACAGGAATGCCGGATAGGTCATTCCGGCAGCCGTGGCGCACGAGCCGTGCGTATAGCTCGATCCGAAAATTGCAATGTCGTGGCGGAAAGGATTCTTCATCTTCTTTATCGACGCGCCCTCCGGCACACCGATCTCCAGCGACTTCAGTTCGGCATACAGCGGCAGGTAGAGTATGCAGCGCTTGCGCGAAGAGTCCATGTTGGCTATGAGTTTCATCGGCTGCTCGATACGCACCTTGCCGTCCTTGGTCTTACCGTCCTTGTTGGACTTCGATGCGGCCCACAGCCACTCGCCGTCCTTCTCTATATAGAGGTTGAATCCGCAGGCTGCCGTCATCGGCATGGCGTTGTTGAAACTGCGGTATCCGTACTTGGCCCTTATCCAAATCTCGTCGGCATCGGTTTCGAACATTATGGTCTCGCCGGAGCACGTACGCAGAAGGTTGGCCTCTGTTTTGGTGAGTTCCGGATAAGCCTCAACCTCGACACGGTTGTAAGGGTTGGTTGTCTTGCACATCTTTCCGGCATGTGTGAGCTTCTGTGCATCCACATACTCGATGTTCCTTTTGGCGGCCGTCGACGTGCCCATCACAAAGCACACGGCGGCAATCAGCAGCAAAGATCTCTTGATAAAGTTCATAAGGCAAATATGGTTTTTTCTGTATCTCTTTTTCAAAAAACAGCCGAACATCTCTGTCCGGCTCAATTATCTGTCGTTTCCGACTATTTCTGTTCGTTGAGTATGCGCATTGCAGCATCCAATATCGCCGTATCGTCCAAAGTAACGACTCCACCGTCAGGGCCCTGCTCGAAGTGTACGCCGACTCCGGTCTTGGCGTCGAAGTGCTTACCGCCGAAATAGTTACGCACGCTCTCTACGTCGATTCCCAATTCGTCCGCTATGCGCTGCGAGCTTCCGCTCGGGAGCCTGTCCTTGATACGGCGCAATTCATTAAATGTAATAATCATAACCGCAATGTTTAAAAAAGTTATCTATTTTGTATGTTTTGAAAAATTCGCACTACTAATTTAGTGCTTTTTCACGAGAATGCAAAATTTAGCCCCCATTTTTGGGCAAAAACAGAAAAAATAGTCAACTTACCTGAAGTCCACCACCTCGTATCCGCCGTAAGAGGCCTTGTCGAAACGCGGAATATCGGATTCGGAGCGTCTAATCTCCACCAGCTTCAAACGGATGTTTCCGGAACCTGACGAATATATTATCTCGGAGGGCAGTTCGCCGGAGGCATCGGGGATCACGAAAACGGTCTCACTCACGGCCGACGGGTCCTTCGGCACAAGCTTCACGGCACGTCTTCCGCCCTCATCGACGAACGAGGCGTCGAAAGACTCGACCATGGCCGATATCCCGTGTGCTGGATTGCTGACGATATCGGCAACTCCAGTGTCGGCCGCATCGACGACTATCTCGCGTTTGGAGGCATCCACCTCATACTTGACGCCGCCCGCCGAGTAGACCTCGACATCACCCACATGTATATAGAAGTCGTCACCGTCGACACGGTATTCACCCACGGACGAGACATCATCATACACCATCTCGAAACGCACCGAATAACGGCCGATTTCGGAGAGTCGGCGCTCCATCCGCCGAAGCAGGTCCGCCGCCGGTTCGTCGGCCGACACGGAAAGCGGGGCAATGGCAAAAAAGGCCGACATTACTGTCAGAAATATGCGAAACATCTCCTGTCAAAATTAGCTGGTTCGACAAATCCGGCCGGCGGCCGGTTTACGGATACGACGTCACCGTCACGACAGCCCGAGCTCCTGCAGCTTCGCCTCGAGCGACGGCATGTCGTAGAACTTTATCTCGCGCTGCTTGGCTCCTACCTGCGGCCCGACGATTCCGGCCCTCTCCAACTGCGTCATTATGCGGCCGGCCCGGTTGAAGCCCACCTCGTAGTTGCGCTGGATGTAGGATGTCGAAATCTGTCCGCTCGCCACGGCATCGCGTGCGATCTCCGCAAACAGCGGGTCGTACTTGACCGGCGCACCGCTCTCGCTGCCGAGTTGCGGTTCGGACGACTGCCCGGCATTCTCCTCGTAATCCGGCAGGTCATATGCGCGGCCATCAGGCGACGGCTGCTTCGATATGTAGTCCACGATGGCGATCGTCTCCTTGGTGTCAATCAGCGCGCACTGGATTCGTGTCAGCTCGCCGTCCTTCGACAGGAGCATGTCGCCACGGCCTATGAGCTGGTTGGCACCCGGCTGGTCGATTATCGTGCGGGAGTCTATCATCTGCATCACACGGTAGGCTATTCGGGCCGGGAAATTGGCCTTGATGCCTCCGGTTATGACCTTCACGTCAGGACGCTGCGTCGCGACGATAAGGTGTATGCCAATGGCACGCGCCTTCTGCGCAAGACGCATGACCGGTCCCTCGACCTCCTTCGCAGTCATGATAAGGTCGGCGAACTCATCGATTATCACGACAATGTAAGGCATGATGTTGCGGTCCTCGACCTCGCACCTGCGCACCTTGTCGTTGTACTCGACAATGTTTCTCGCACCGGCCTTGCGACACTTGTCCAGACGGGTATCCATCTCTATGCAGAGCGAGTTGAGCGTATAGACCGCCTTCTTCGGGTCGGTGACGATGGCTTCGTCCTCCGACGACATCTTCGCCAGGAAATGCTTTTCGAGCTTTGCATATACCGTGAACTCCACCATCTTCGGGTCGATTAGCACGAACTTCAGCTGCGACGGGTCCTTGCGGTAGAGCAGCGACGCTATGATGGCGTTCAGTCCGACAGATTTTCCCTGTCCCGTGGCACCTGCGACAAGCAGGTGCGGCATCTTGGCCAGGTCGAACACATAGTTCTCGTTCTGTATGGTGCGGCCTATGACAACCGGCAGCTCGCCCGCGAAGCGGTGGAAGCGTTCCGACTGCACCGCCGAACGCATCGAAACTATCTCCTTGTTACGGTTCGGGACCTCGATACCGATGGTGCCGCGTCCGGGTATCGGGGCGATTATTCGTATACCCAGGGCCTTCAGCGACTGTGCTATGTCATTCTCGAGACCCTGTATGCGCGAAATCTTGACACCCGCCTCCTGCACTATCTCGTAAAGCGTCACGGTAGGGCCTATGGTGGCCTTCATCTCCCTAATCGGGATGCCGAAGTTGCCCAGCGTCTCCTCTATCTGGCGCTTGTTGAATATTATCTCCTCATCGGTGACGGTCGACTCCGACACGTAGTCGACAAGGAAATCCACCGGCGGGAACTTGTAGTTCGGCGTATGGTCTGGATCGAACGGGCGCCTGTCGACGCTCTTCTCGTCCATCATCGCCGCCCGGTGCTCCTCAACCGTTATGGTCTTGACTCCGGTACGCTGACCCTCATCCGGGTCCGCACCGGCAGGCTCCGTCTCCGGCACATCCTCACCGGCGGCGGCATCATCATCTTCCTCCTTCTCTTCAGGCTCGTCGGCGGACGGCACATCCGATTCTCCATAATCGTTCCGCGCCTCCTCCGGAACAGGCATTTCGTCACCGGCATCCGGATTCTCCTCCTCACCGTCAGCACCGGCAACGGATGTATCCGTAAGGTCGCGCTGCACAACCTCTCCTTCCGACACCGTCTCCTCGCCGCGGCTGCGGTGCAGCAGTCCGCCCGCACGGTCAACGACCCGCTCCACGAGCTGGCCGCCCTGTTCAATTGCGGCGTTGCCGGCACTGTTCATGGCATTGATGAAGTTGCGGTTTATGAAGACTCCGGTAAGTATCCAGCACAGTATGACGATTATCCACGAACCGACTATGCCTATGTAGTCGGTCATGAGCGTCGATACGGCAATTCCCATGGAACCGCCCCAGCCACTGTTGAAGACACCGCTGTCACCGAAGGCAAGGCCCAACGTAAGCGACCCGAATATCATCACAAGTACGACTGAGAGGGTCGTATGGTTGAGAAATGCCGATTTTCTGGTTATCAGCCTTATGCCCATGAATATGAATATGGAGGGGATCAGCAGGCCGAACAGACCGAACGAACGGTTGACAAATGCATCGGCGATAATGACGCCCACCTTGCCGCACGGGTTGCGCACGGAGTCGTCGAAACGCGGATTGTCGGTCTCCGGAGTGAAGACTGCGGCGTAATCGCTCTTCCAATATGCAAAGTAAAAGATGACGGCAAAAAAGGCTATCAGCCCGAGCATGATCACCACCACGCCGAGTATCCACCTTGCGGTATCGAGTGAGGAGCGCTCCTGTGAACCGTTGTCACGTCCGCCGTCTCCGCCACCGGCCCTCCTAACACGCTTCACTTCGCTTTCGGATGACCTGTCCCTATTGTTTGCCGATTTTTTGTTTCCCATATAGCAATCCGTTACAAGAGATGCGCCGGCAAAGGGTCTGCGACAAAAAAATCGCACCGCACATGCAGGCGCATATACGATGCGAAATTAAGAAAATTTACAGATTTCTCAAACTTTATTCGAATGCTTTTTCCCTCAACCGCTCCACGTATCCGGCATCGGCGAACGACAGGAAATCGTACTGCGGACGGTGCCCGCACTCGGCACGGAGCCCCATCTCGTCGAGCAGATGCTCGACCCGGCGCTCGATTGCCTCCGAAGAGTCGACTATCTCCACGTCGAACCCCACGACTGCCTCCGCGATGGCATCGCGCAGAAACGGATAGTGCGTACATCCGAGAACTATGCGGTCGGCTCCCTGCTCGGCCATCGGCCTGACCACCCTTCGTACGGCGGCCTTCGCCTCCGGCGTATGTTCGAGGCTGTTCTCGACAATCTCGACGAAGCCCTCGCCCACCGCCTCAAGTATCTTCACGCGGTCGGCATACCGGGCCGATGTTGCGCGGTACAGCTCCCCGTCGAACGATCGCGAGGTGGCCAGCACGCCGATCACACCGGTACGGGTACTCTCCGCGGCCGGTTTCACCGCCGGCTCGAGTCCGACGAACGGGATCTGCGGATAGCGACTGCGAAGCATCTTTATGGCCATGGCAGTAGCCGTATTGCAGGCCACCACGATGAGTTTGCACCCGCATCCGACCAGCCGCTCCACTGCATCGAGCGAGAAACGGCGGACCTCCTCGGCGGCACGGTCACCGTAAGGACAATTCTTGCCGTCGCCCAGGTATACGAGCGACTCGTCGCCAAGCGTGCGGTAAAGCACACGCCAGACGCTCAATCCGCCCATTCCAGAATCGAATATGCCGATAGGTCCGTTATTCATGGCATCCGCATTACGGCCGTCAATACGTCTTGTCGAGCGTCTTGCGGTCTATCGTATAGAGTTTGTTCATCAAATCGTTCTCCGAATAGTCGTAGCTCTCGGTGAACTTCGTCTGTTCGTAGACGTTGCCGTTCGTATCGGTCGCAACGACCCTTATCTCCTTCGCGTCAGGATTCTTCAGTTTGAGTCTGTACATATGGTTGCACGGAGTGAGATATCCCTTGCGTCCGCCGCCGTTCATCTTGCTGTGGCCGGTCTTGACCTTGCCGTAGCTGCGGCCGATGACACCGATATGGTATCCCACGGCCCACCAGTCGCGGCTGGAGTCCAACTCCGGCACCTCGTCCTTGGTAGACGGTATGCGCTCCATACGGCCCGTCAGCTCACCATCCTCGTACAGTTCCACCTTCCAGTCCTTGTCTGCCATGAACACATTCGCAAGAACCGTGTCGTGCGAGTACGGGAACTGGAACGTTTCATATTCGCCGCCGAAGGTGGCGTCACCGCGATACATGCGGATCTGGTAGCTTATGTCATGTCCGACACCCTTGTACTGCCAGTTACGGAGATGCGTTCCGTCGATGTCGTAAATCGTGTATCCGTTAGGCACACCGTCGCCGTTGGTGCACGACCACCAGTAGGCACCGCTCGCAGCGGCATGCACGTGCTCGTATATGCCCTTGTTGTTGATGTTGTGGTTCATGAAATGGGTATGCCCAACCATGATGTGTGCCTCCTTGAACTCCGAAAGCAGCGTACGCACCTCCTCCAGATAAGGGTTGCGGCGGTTATAAAGGCCAATATGCACGCACAGTATCACGAGCTTGTCCTTCGGCACATACTGCAGGTCCTGTTTCAGCCATTCGAACTGCTCGGCAGAGAATGCCGGACGGTACTTGCTGGTCTTGTCCGCGAGAAGATACTCTATGTTCTTCATCGAAATGATGTGTGCGTCGCCACGGTTCCACGAATAGTTGACCGGGCCGAACACCTCCTCGAACGGGCGCTGGTAGGCAAGGTTTATGGTACTGCTGCGCTCGTCGACCGAAACCGGCGGATAGGCGTTGTCATGGTTGCCCATCGTCTGGAAGAAGAGCAGGTGCGAATTCTCGTATCCCATCGCATCGCGCATCTTCGACATGAATCTCATGGCGTTGTGACGGCCCTCGCTGTAGGCCATGTCGCCGAGCGTAACGCCGTAGCACGGCAGGGTCTGCGCATCCACATAGGCACGGATGTCGGGCACCGTCTCGCGGCTGAACCGCTTCACGTGGAATTCGCACTGCGCCTGCGGGTCGGCAAGGCATATCAGCTTGAACTCTTTTTCGATGCCGCCGGCAAGCGGCTTCAACTGGAAATCGTACCTCTTGCGCCCCTTCTCTATACGTGCATAGAAATCGGGATGCCCGTCCTTTGCATTGACCTCGTATTCGGCCGGAACGGAGTAGAAGACATGGAAGGCATCCTTCGACGCCTGAATCTTGTATCGTCCCTTCGCATCGGTCTGCGTACATGAAAATCCGTCGCTGACCACCACTCCCGGGACAGGTTTGCCCGACGTGTCGGTCACCGTACCGGAGATTTTGGTCTGCGCCGTCACCGACACAGCGGCAATAAGTGCCAGCAACGAAAACATCACTCTTTTCATAATGGTTTTAGGTTTTATGGTTCTCTATCTATCTATCTTTCCCGACATATCCGAGTATCTCGGCAATCACCTCGTCGTCGCTCCGTCCGGCGCAGTCGACCGTAAAGTCGGCCTGTGCGTACTTCGGTTCGCGCTCACGCATGTCCCTGCGCATGAATTCGAGCAGCTCCTCGTCGTTCAGCCCGCGGAATCTCGGGCGCTTGTGCCGCCCGTAAGGCGTCAGACGCGAGAAAATCTGCTCCGGAGTGCGCCGTATGTATATCGATTTACCGCATCTGTGCAGCACATCGAAGTTGTCCCTCCATACCGGGAGCCCACCTCCGGTGGATATGACGGCATCCTCCACGCCGCAGGCGCTCTCCAGCGCCCTGCGTTCGCACTCGCGGAAATACTGTTCGCCCTCATAACGCACGATGTCGGCTATCTCCGCCTGCTCGGCCCGCTCCACGAGGGCGTCCGTATCCACGAACTCCACCCCGAGACGGCGTGCAAGGCGCCGGCCGATGGAGCTCTTCCCGCAACCCATGTATCCTACAAGAAACAGACGCATCACTTTCCGAAAAGGTCGAGTTGTTCGATATCCAAAAGTTCGTCCGGCTTGTTGCGGACTATCTCTATCGGACTTCCGCCGTTGTCCATCGGACGAAGGCCCTCATCGTCTATAAGTCCCGTCAAATCCAGCGCGCTCTCCTCCTCCGGCGACACCGCGTCCGTTTCCGGCACATCCGTTTCCGAACCCTCCTCCGGCATCTCCTCCGGCTCGATGAATGTCAGAGAGTCGATATCATAGGTCGATAGGCGCTTGCCCTTGGCCTTGCGGCTCTTCACCCCGACGAACGAGTCGACATCCACATCGTCGGCCGGGCGCGAAGCCTGCGCACCCTTGTAGGTAATGTGCAGCGTGGCGCCGCTGCAGCCCGTGATGCAGACGAAATCGTCGTTGCCGTCCTCATCGAGGAAACTCTGCATGCGGTCCGTAGCCTCAAGCATGAACCGTTTCATGTAGAAGTACTTCTGCTCCCTGTCGTAGTAACAGAGGCTGTAGACCTTGTCCGGGACGTAGCGCTCCAGGTCGACTGTCTCGTCCGGGAAGTGCTGCCCGAGGTCGAATCCGGTGATATAGTAGCAGTGCTTCGAGGTCCATACGACAATCTTGTCGTCGCCCTTGAACTCTCCGAGAAGCCGTCCGCGGCCGTCGGCATTCAGCCTGCGCACATCGTCGTCGTACCATATGTTCTGGCCGCCGAGCGTCGACACGCCGTGCTCCTTAAGCACTATTTTGTGGATGCCGTAGCGCGAGAAGAGGTTTCCGTTGCTCTGGCGTCCCTTTATGGCGAGTTTCGAGAAGTCGAGGTCCACGATGAGCTTCTTCAGTCGCGGACGCGGCTTGAAATATACCTTCAGCACCTCCGCCTCGCCGTTCGGGTTAACGGACAGGTACAATATGTCGCTCTTCGGGGTCCCCTTCGTCAGGTTGTACTCCTTGTCGCGCGTGATGCCCTTTATGGCACAGCGCTTCATCATTATCGGGCCGTTCTTGCCGTCGCGGTAGAGGACGTTGTATATCGTGCGCTCGTCGTTGCGCTTGAATACCCCGATATACTGTATACCCTTGTCCACAAAACACTTGTCGGCAACCTTCTTGATGTAGTAGCGGCCGTCCTTCAGTATCACTATCACGTCGTCGATGTCCGAACAGTCGCACACGAACTCCGAATCCTTCATGCCCTTGCCGATTCCGAAGAATCCCTCGGCACGGTCGACGTAAAGCTTGGCATTCGACACGGCAACCTTCGTCGCCTCTATCGAGTCGAACGAACGTATCTCGGTACGGCGCTCGTGGCCCTCGCCGTATTTGCTGCGGATTCGCTCGTAATAGGCAACGGTATAGTCCGTAAGGTGTTCAAGGTCGTATCTGGTCTGCTTGATATCGGCCTCGATGCGCTTTATCTCGTTGTCCGCCCTCTCGGAGTCGTACTTCGATATGCGGATGAACTTCAGCTCCGTCAGGCGGCGCACGTCATCCGTCGTAACCTCGCGCCGGAGCAGATGCTTGAACGGCTCCAGACCCCTGTCGACGGCCGCATAGGCCTCCTCATGGCTGCGGCACCCCTCGATGAGCTGGTAGAGCTTGTTCTCGATGAATATGCGTTCGAGCGACGCGGCATGCCACTCGTCGTCCAGTTCCGAGAGCCTTATCTCAAGCTCACGTCCCAGAAGCGCCTTCGTACGGTCAGCCGAATGGCGGAGTATGTCGCTCACGCCCATGAACACCGGCTTGTCATCCATGATGACACAGGCGTTCGGCGAGATGGAGACCTCGCAACTTGTGAATGCGTAGAGTGCGTCTATCGTGCGGTCGCTCGACTCGTCGTTGGCGACGTGGATGATTATCTCCGCACGCTGGGCCGTATTGTCGTCAACGCGCTTTATCTTTATCTTGCCCTTCTCGTTGGCCTTTATGATGGAATCCTTGAGCGACTCGGTGGTCGTCGTATACGGAATCTCTGTTATGGCGAGCGTACGCTTGTCTATCTTCGAAATCTTCGCACGCACCTTCACCACGCCGCCGCGCAGACCGTCGTTGTACTTGCTTACGTCGACCATTCCGCCCGTCGGGAAATCGGGATAGAGCTGGAAGCTCTCTCCGCGCAGATAGGCAATCGATGCATTTATCAGCTCGACGAAGTTGTGCGGCAGAATCTTCGACGCCAGGCCGACGGCGATTCCGTCGGAGCCCTGCGACAACAGCAGCGGGAACTTCACCGGCAGCGTGACCGGCTCCTCCTTGCGGCCGTCGTACGAAAGCATCCATTCGGTGGTCTTGCGGTTGTAGAGCACCTCCAGTGCGAATTTGGACAGCCTCGCCTCGATATATCGGCCCGCCGCAGCCTCGTCGCCCGTAAGCACGTTGCCCCAGTTTCCCTGACAGTCGATCAGAAGGTCCTTCTGCCCGAGCTGCACGAGCGCATCCTTGATGGAGGCGTCGCCGTGCGGGTGGTACTGCATGGTCTGGCCCACGATGTTGGCCACCTTGTTGTAGCGGCCGTCGTCCACGACCTTCATGGCGTGGAGGATTCGCCGCTGCACCGGCTTCAGACCGTCGTCTATATGTGGCACGGCCCTCTCGAGAATAACATAGGAGGCATAGTCGAGGAACCAGTTGCGGTACATGCCCGTCAGTTTGCGCACCCCGGTTTCGGAGAGCAGCCGGTCGTACCGTCCCGGTTCCGCGGATACGAACTCCTCGTCGTTCCGGGAATCGTCGTTGCGTGTCAAATCATTCTCTTCAGACATATGTAAAGTCACATTTTATCGTTTCACATCTCCGACGACAAAGCCAGGTCGCCCTCGATAAGGTCCTCCTCGATGCGGAGGTTGCGGACGATGAACTGCTGGCGGTCGTAGGTATTCTTGCCCATGTAGAAGGTCAGGAGGTCCAAAATCGGATCATCCTTCGTCAGGCGCACCTTGTCCAGGCGCATGTTGTCGCCGATGAACTCCGAGAACTCCTCCGGCGAGATCTCTCCCAGACCCTTGAATCGCGTAATCTCCGCACCCGAGCCGCATTTGGCTATGGCCTTGCGACGCTCCTCCTCCGAGTAGCAGTAGTATGACTCCTTCTTGTTGCGGACGCGGAACAGCGGAGTCTGCAGGATGTAGAGGTGACCCTGCCGGATAACGTCAGGGAAGAACTGCAGGAAGAAGGTCATGAGCAGCAGACGGATGTGCATGCCGTCGACATCGGCATCGGTGGCGATGATGACCTTGTTGTAGCGCAGGTTCTCCATGTCCTCCTCGATGTTTAGCGCCGCCTGCAGCAGGTTGAACTCCTCGTTCTCGTAAACGACGTTCTTCTTCAGTCCGAAGCAGTTGAGCGGCTTTCCGCGCAACGAGAAGACGGCCTGCGTCTGCGGGTTGCGGCTCTTTGTGATGGAACCCGACGCGGAGTTTCCCTCCGTGATGAATATCATCGACTGTTCGGCCAAATCGCTGCGGTCCGTAAGGTGTATCTTGCAGTCGCGCAATTTGCGGTTGTTGAGCGACACCTTCTTGGCCGTCTCGCGCGCCTTCTTCTGGATACCGGATATGGCCTTGCGCTCCTTCTCGTTGTCAACGATCTTGCGCTGTATGGTCTGCGCCGTCTCCGGATGCTTGTGCAGGTAGTTGTCAAGTTCGGTCGATATGAAATCGCCGACGAACTGCCGCATCGACACTCCCGGCGCCGCCTCCTTCGAACCGAGCTTTATCTTGGTCTGCGACTCGAACACGGGATCGTTCACCCTTACCGATATCGCCGCGATTATCGACGTGCGGATGTCGGCCGGGTCATAGTCCTTGTGGAAAAACTCCTTTATGGTCTTGGCCACTGCCTCGCGGAAAGCGGTCTGATGGGTTCCGCCCTGCAGGGTGTACTGGCCGTTCACGAACGAATAGTAGCTCTCGCCGTAACCCGTACCGTGCGTGATGACCACCTCGATATCCTTGCCCGTAAGGTGAATCGGCTGATACAGCGGCTCGTCCGACATGTTGTCGTTCAGGAGGTCAAGCAGTCCGTTTCGCGAAAGATACTGCTGCCCGTTCAGGATGAGCGTGAGCCCGAGATTGAGGTACGAGTAGTTCTTGACCAGCTGCTCGACATACTCCATGTTGTAGGAGTAGGTGCCGAAGATCTCCTCGTCGACGCGGAAACGTATGAGCGTACCGTTCTTCTCGGCAACGTTGCTCTCCCACTTGTCGCTCTGTGCAATGCCCTTGGCGAAGGTCACCGTCCTCGCCTCGCCGTCACGCACCGAACGCGCCGTAAACTCGCTCGAGAGCATGTTCACGGCCTTCACGCCGACACCGTTCAGGCCGACGGTCTTGGCAAAGGCCGTACTTCCGTCCTTGCCGTACTTTCCGCCGGTGTTCATCTCCGAAACGGCAGCCGAAAGCGACTTGAGCGGAATGCCGCGCCCGTAGTCGCGGACCGATACGACGTTGTCCTCTATCGTGATTTCGATCTGCTTGCCAGCCCCCATGATGAATTCGTCGACAGAGTTGTCCACCGTCTCCTTTATGAGGACGTATATTCCATCGTCGGGCTGTGAACCGTCGCCGAGTTTGCCAATGTACATTCCCGGGCGAAGCCGGATATGCTCCCTCGGCGACAGGGTGACGATATCATCGTCGCTGTAACTGCTGTTGTTCAATAAATCAGACATATATCGTTTTTCCGTTTTCTTGTTATCGCGACTCTCCGCCGCCGTTGCGTATCTCCGCAAGCGTGGCCGTCATACGCTCCTGCACATCCGCGACGAGTTCGGGTATCTCCGTCTCCTTCACCTTTTCCGCAGGGATCGGGGGAAGCACACGGAGGGTCAGCTTATGGCGCCAGTTGAAGAGGAAAGACGGCTTCAGCACACTCTTCGTCCCGTCAAGCACAACCGGCAGGATGGGAACTCCGGCCTCCTTCGCCAGCACGAAGGCACCCTGCTTGAAACGGTGTATCTCGCCGTCCTTCGAACGCGTCCCCTCCGGGAATATCGCTATCGACACTCCGCGCGAAATCCACTCCTTGCCGTCGTGTATCACCTTGTGCATGGCCTCCGCCGCACGCCCGCGTTCGATGGCGATATCACCGTGAAGCTTCAGGAATCCGCCTATGAACGGGATGCGGAATACCTCGCGCTTGCTCACCCACCGGAAATTCAGCGGCACGAAATAGAGCGATATGATGTCGACCATGGAGTTGTGGTTCAGGACTATCACATACGGCTGGTTGCGGTCCACGTACTCAAGGCCCGAGATGTCGCGCCTCCACGTAGGCGGCACACGCCAGAAACACATGCACAGAATGCGCGAAAGTTCATGCACTACCCTGCGGCCCTTGTCGAACGGCCAGCAGACCACCAGAGCGACCACCGAAAGCAGGAAAAATACCGTGATTGCGGCCAGCGTGTATATGTAAAAAACAAGTGACAACATACTTTTATCCGAAGGTATTAATCTTTGCAAAATTAGGATTTTTTTGAGTTTTTGCCCAGAAAACACCCAAATAGTTATCAACAATCACCCTTTTTTAGCCACAAATGGCGGCGTTTCTTGGAGCATTTTTGGAAAAAACTCGTATATTTGTGCCGAACAACAACAGATTCGGATGAAATTCACCTTCAGAAAAGGATGCAAGGTCCGCGAAATAGCCGGCGAGAACGTCGTCATACTGCAGGGCAGCCACGTCAGTGACATGACCCGCATAATAGCGCTCAACGAATCGTCGCTGCTGCTGTGGAACGAGCTGTATGGCAAGGAATTCTGCCTGCAGGATGTCGTTGACACACTTCTCGGCAACTATGACGTGGATGCCGAAACCGCAACGGCGGATGCCGGAAAATGGGTGGACAAACTGCTCGAGTGCGGCCTTGTCCTCAAGAGCGAATAGAACAGCCGTTCTGGTGACACAGGAATAAATGGAATGAAACTGCGCAGGCTGATATCTCTGATCATGCTCTCCGTATATCTCACATCGATATGCGGATATGCCATATCCATCATCCTGTGCCATTGCCCGCACGCGAAGCACTACCTGACCGAGCATGTCGGGGTGCATTGCGGACACTGTTCGATCCACCACTCCCAGTGCGACGGCATGTCACAGTTCGAAATGCCGTGCATGTGCAAGCACAAGCACACCACCGAAATATCACTTTACGACATATCCAAGAAGATCCAGTCGGCAACAGCCCCTGCGGTGCTATGCCAGCACCCCGACCTTGTGGCGGGCATCGAAGCCCCGGAACCAGAGGAGTCGGATTTCAGGAGGTTCGTCCGGCGCAACACGCCCCTGACTTCATCACCGCACGCAGAATGCAGCGCATTGCGTGCTCCTCCCGTATCGGCATAATCATGCGACTCCGGCGGAACATCCGCTACGGAGCGACAACATTATCGCCAAAATCATAAACGGGAAAAGATGAAAATTTTCGCAAAAACCTTTTTCATGATGTCCGCTGCACTCGTCTCGTTTTCGGCAGCGGCACAGGACATAACCGGAACGGTGTTTGACACCGAAGGAAATCCGATGCCCGGGGCATCGGTATATTGGGCCGACACAAATGTCGGAACAGCCACCTCGATGGAGGGAAAATTCAGGCTGCACCGCGTCCGCGGGTACGACAAGCTCGTAACGACATTCCTCGGCTACACGAACGACACGTTGAGGGTCGACGACTCGATGTCGGCCGTCGAAATACGCCTGCGTCAGGGCGTCGAACTCGAGAGCGTCGTCGTAGAGGGCGGAATGGGCAACTACATCCGTCAGGAGGGTATTCTCAAGAGCGAGAACATCTCGTTCGCCGGTCTCTGCAAGATGGCCTGCTGCAACCTTGCCGAGAGCTTCGAGAACTCGGCCTCCGTCACCGTGGGCTACAGCGACGCCATATCCGGAGCGCGCCAGATAAAGATGCTCGGCCTGGCCGGAACCTACACGCAGATACTCGACGAGAACCGCGCCATAATGCGCGGATTGAGCGCGCCGTACGGATTGAGCTACACCCCGGGCATGTGGCTCAACTCGATCCAGGTATCGAAGGGCATTTCGTCCGTGACGGCCGGCCACGAGGCCATAACCGGCCAGATAAACCTCGAACACCGCAAGCCTACCGATGACGAGCGGCTGTTCCTCAACCTCTACTTCGACAGCGAGCTGAAGCCCGAGATAAACCTCTCGAGCGCCATACCGGTAACCAAGGACAAGCGCCTGTCGACCGTCATCCTTGCCCACGGCTCGCTCGATACCAAGAGCTACGACCACAACCACGACGGGTTCCGCGACCTTCCGCTCGGGCGCCAGTTCGACATAGCCAACCGCTGGCTGTATCAGGGCGAAAACGGCATACAGGTACGCTGGGGCGTGAAATACATCGACGACCACCGTCTGGGCGGCCAGATGTCATATCGCAGGAAGATGTACGACGACCGCGATTCATGGGCCGAGACCGACGATGCAGGCATCCGCACGGGGGCAGGCATATACGGCTCCGAGGTGCAGAACCGCGAGGTGAACGCCTACTTCAAGCTCGGAATGCCTGTCGGCGAGTCCGTATTCGACAAGGACGAACAGGACGAGATGCGTTCCAACTTCGCCGTTGTGGTCGACTTCGACCACTTCAAGGAGGATTCGTACTTCGGTGCCGACAAGAGCTACGACGGGCGACAGAACATGGTCAACGCCAACGCCATGTACGTCCACTACTTCACCTACCGCTCTTCGCTCATAACCGGATTGAGCGCCTCCACGCGCTTCGTCGACGAGAACCTCTTCGACCGCACCTGGGAGTCGTCGCAATACTGGGACACCGTTGGAAGTCCGTATCTGCTGCCGATGAACACCAGGAACGAAACCGAGGCGGGCGCATACCTCGAATACACGTATTCGATAAAGGAGAAGCTCTCCGTGGTGGCCGGATTGCGCTACGACTACAGCTTCTACTTCCGCAAGCACCTCGTCACGCCGCGTGCGCACCTCAAGTGGAACATCACGCCTACGACCGTATTCCGCGCCTCGGCCGGTATGGGATACCGCCCTACCGACGTGGTGACGGACAACATAGGAATCCTCGCCACGGGACGCCGCATAGTGTTCGAGAATGGCTACGGCCGCAACTTCGACCGTATGGAGGAGGCGCTGACCACCGGCGGGAGCATCGCGCAGACCATCTCGACGATCAACTACCGCGACCTTACCATAAGTTTCGACTTCTTCCACTCGAGACTCTTCCACAGCGTGGTCGTCGACCAGGAGCGCGATGCCGAATGCATCTACATCTACGATACCAAGGGCCGCTCGCGCACCAACTCCTACCAGGTCGACATAACATGGGCGCCGGTCGAGCGGCTCGACATCTTCGCCACGTTCCGCTACACCGACAGCAAGTACACCATAACGCGCGCCGACGGCAGCACGGCATTCGTCGAGAGGCCTCTCGTGGGACAGTTCAAGACGCTGCTCAACATACAGTACGCCACGCGCATGCGCAAATGGGTGTTCGACGTCACGGCACAGCTCAACGGCCGCAGCCGCATACCGACCCAGACGGGCGACCTTGCCGACTCGAAATATTCGAAGATATACCCGATGTTCTATGCGCAGGTGAGCCGCCGCATACGCCACTGGGACATCTACGTCGGATGCGAGAACATCGCCAACTTCACGCAGAAGGATGCCATACTCGCCTACGACACGCCGTATTCGCCGCAGTTCAACTCCTCGTGTGTATGGGGTCCTCTGATGGGGCGCAAGTTCTACATCGGCGTAAGGTTCAACCTCTATTGATACAAACCGCATAAACAAAATCAACCGACAAACACATAAAAGAGATGAAAAAGATTGCAATTCTGCTCGTCGCAGCCCTCATGACGGGAACGGGAGCATGTCTGGCCGACAACAAGGCAAAGAACGAGAAAAAGAGCGTGACGACCGTATTCACGACCGACATCGACTGCGAGCACTGCTCGAAGAAGATACTCAACACCATCCCTTACGAAAAGGGGGTCAAGGATGTACAGGTGGACGTACCTACCAAGACGGTATCGGTCACCTACGACCCGGCCAAGAACAATGACGAGTCGCTGAAGAAGGCCCTGACCGACATCAAGGTCCAGGTCTTCGACGCCAAGGAGAAGAAGTAGTCCCGGCGCACTCCGCGACGGGTGGCGAGGGGCGTTCCGCATCGTGCGGGACGCCCTTTCCGCATGCCGTGGAGCCATGGCGGAACCGCACCGCCGCGGATGCTGACAAGCATGCCACTTATGGGGATAAAAATTGTGAAATGTTCCCCTATTTTTATTATCTTTGCGTCGGATTAAAAACAAATCGCGCAGACAAAGTTTCAGATTATATCAAAACCAAAAACAAAAATTATGATTTATTCACACGAAGTGCAGCAGATGTGCTGCGTAAAGAAGGGGGCAAACCACCCGTCGGCACCGATACCCGAAGAGGGCAAGTGGGTGCGTGCAAAGGAGATTTCCGATATTTCCGGCCTCACTCACGGCATAGGCTGGTGCGCACCGCAGCAGGGCGCCTGCAAGCTTACGCTCAACGTTAAGAATGGAATCATCCAGGAGGCTCTCGTCGAGACCATCGGCTGCTCGGGAATGACCCACTCGGCCGCAATGGCATCCGAGATTCTTCCGGGCAAGACCATCCTCGAGGCTCTCAACACCGACCTCGTATGCGACGCAATCAACACCGCAATGCGCGAGCTCTTCAAGCAGATAGTATACGGCCGTACGCAGTCTGCCTTCTCGGAGGGAGGACTCGTTATCGGCGCATCGCTCGAAGACCTCGGCAAGGGTCTCCGCTCGCAGGTGGGAACCATGTTCGGAACCCTCGCAAAGGGTACCCGCTACCTTGAGATGGCAGAGGGATACTGCACCCGCATGGGACTCGACAAGAACGACGAGGTAATCGGCTACGAGTTCGTACACCTCGGCAAGTTCATGGATTTCGTAAAGAAGGGCATCGACCCGAAGGAGGCGCTCGAGAAGGCCAAAGGTTCTTACGGTCGTTTCAAGGAGGCTGTCAAGTATATCGACCCTCGCCAGGAGTAAACCATATTGTTAAACCGTAAAAATCAGAGAAAAATCATGGCAAGTTTGTTTGAAAGTTATGAGCGCAGAATAGACAAGATCAACTCTGTGCTTGCACAATATGGCATAGGAAGCATCGAGGAGGCCAAGAGCATCTGCGATGCCAAGGGAATCGACCCGTACAAGATGTGCGAGGAGACGCAGCCGATATGCTTCGAGAACGCAAAGTGGGCTTACGTGGTAGGCGCCGCCATCGCAATCAAGAAGGGCTGCACGAGCGCTGCCGACGCAGCCGAGGCAATCGGCGAGGGTCTGCAGGCATTCTGCATCCCGGGTTCGGTGGCCGATGACCGCAAGGTGGGAATCGGACACGGAAACCTCGCAGCGCGTCTGCTCCGCGAGGAGACGCAGTGCTTCGCCTTCCTGGCCGGCCACGAGTCGTTCGCCGCAGCCGAGGGCGCAATCAAGATCGCCGAGATGGCAAACCGCGTCCGCAAGAACCCGCTCCGCGTGATTCTGAACGGACTCGGCAAGGACGCAGCCAAGATCATCTCCCGCATCAACGGCTTCACCTACGTGCAGACCGAGTTCGACTACTACACCGGCGAGGTGAAGGTGGTTGACACCATCTCCTACTCGGATGGTCTCCGTTCGAAGGTTCGCTGCTACGGCGCCGATGACGTTCGCGAGGGCGTTGCAATCATGTGGAAGGAGGATGTCGACGTTTCGATTACCGGTAACTCGACCAACCCTACCCGCTTCCAGCACCCTGTTGCCGGAACCTACAAGAAGGAGCGCGTGCTCGCCGGCAAGAAGTACTTCTCGGTGGCATCGGGCGGCGGAACGGGCCGTACGCTCCACCCGGACAACATGGCCGCAGGTCCTGCATCGTACGGTATGACCGATACGCTCGGCCGTATGCACTCCGACGCACAGTTCGCAGGTTCCTCTTCGGTTCCTGCACACGTCGAGATGATGGGATTCCTCGGCATGGGCAACAACCCTATGGTAGGCGCGACGGTTGCCGTTGCGGTTGCCGTAGAGCAGGCAATGACGAAGTAGTATAACATACTGCATACGCAGCAGGGCGCATCCTTCGGGATGCGCCTTTCTGTTTTGGGTCCGCACGACATGGCGCGTACGGCAGAAGGCCCGCCGCGGCCACCGCAACCGGCATTCTTGCATATGCCGGTGCAATTCCATATCTTTGTGACAGCGGGAAATCAAAACAACGCATATATGGACTACACACTGATTCTCACGACCGACATCGACTGCAGCGTCTCGGTATGCGGCATAAAAGGCGATGAATACATCAACACGAAGGGCGGCGAGGAGAACCGCGTAACGCTGCCGGAGGGCGTATATGACGTATTCTGCATGGAGAGGGACAATCCCGGACTCTACTGCTCGTTCACGTACCATGCCACCGGCATGGAGTCTGAAGAGTCGTGGCGCATAATGCTGCGCACGAAACGCAGCGACGGCCGTCCCTACAGGCGCGTGCACGACCTCGACAACGGCCTTGCCGAGGTCGAGGTCGAATCAACCGGGCTGCACGGCTACATCGACGAATCCGGCAACGAGGTGATACCTGCCATATACAACGATGTAGGCGCCGTAATGGGCGGCCTGATACACCTCCGCATAGGGGACAAATGGGGACTGGCTGACGACAGCGGAAAGATTCTTGCCGACACGAAATACGACTTCCTCGGCACCTTCAGCGAGGGGCTCGCCGTGGCGCGCCTCGACGGCAAGTACGGCTTCATCGGCCCCGACGGCAATGAGGTCATACCGCTGCAATACGACCATGCGGACTCTTTCCGCAACGGTACGGCATACGCGGAACTCGACGGCGAGTCGTTCATGATTGACACGGAGGGGCGCAGGGTCTGACCGCACAAAGCGCTTGACATAAAAATAACAAGGCTGCCTTCAACGGGCAGCCTTGTTATTTATGCATATTGTCTCTTCTCTACAGCCAGTCGGATGCATTGAACTCATCCTTCGGCGCATTAGGCACGTTCGGGAAGAATGTCAGGCCGGTCATCTCCTCGATCTCGCTCACCGTAAACATGTCCTTCTCCGAAGGCTGATGTCCCTTGTTCGAATAGTGACCGAGCATGAAAGCGACGCACTGCAACTCCGAACGTGAGCACTCGTCGACACGCTTTCCGGTATTTCCTTTCTTCGTGCGCAGGAGTACCTTGTACCATCCGGTCGGTACCTGGAATGTTCCGTCGCTGCTCGTGCCGGTCTTGGCACTCGTGGTATGGCCGTAGTTGTCCGTCCATGTCTGGAACACGACACCTATCACCTGATAGAGCGTATCCGGACACAGGAGTCCGTCGACAACCGACTCGAGGTTGTTCCATGCACCGCCGCCGGTATTGAAGCCGCTCGACATCTGCGCTCCGATATTGGAGTGGTAGAATGCCTGCTTGTTGGTGGCCACGGATACCGTACGGTCCGAGGAACCTACCATATGTCCACGTGTATAGCCCTCAAATTTCGATGCCTGCGGGCACTTTATGTTAGGATCGTCACGATACGAATTGTTTCGGCCCGAATTGCCGAGGTAACTGCTGTGCATCGGAGCTGCCACCCATATCGGGTGTATCTTGCCCTTGCTGTAGCAGCACGAGAAGTTGCGGATGGACTGTGCATCGGCACGGAACGTATGCGAATAGTAATAGTCCGGATTCTCGTCGTCGATTCCGTTATTGTCTTCATCTGTCTGCACCGGAAGTTCGAACCATCCGTATTTATATGATGACCCCGATGCCGAGCTGCGGATGAAGAACGACTCGACTCCGCTCTCGTAACGCTGTCCGTCGCTCATCGTCGCATAGACATAGTAGTCGTACGAACCGCCGGCAAGGCCGGCAATCGTTACGGAAGGCGTAGCGGATGTACCGCACGGCTTGTCAATATAATCCGACGAAGAGGTGCTCTTGAATGCGAATCCCGACGCGGCGATGCTGGCCAGATCGGCATTATACTTTATGGTTGCAGAGAGTGTTACGGAACCGTCGGAAGCCGTCGGATCCGAAGTCCCGGTAACCTGCGACTTGAGGTCGGAAAATACGGGTTCGAAAGGATTCGAATTGTCATTGCACGTTACGGTGATGTCGGATATGCGGCATACGGCGCTGGAACGTATGTATACCTGCGTCAGCGACTGGGTGCTCAGGTCGACTGTCGTGGTCGAGCCTCCGCCGCGCTGTGTGGCCACTATGTCTGTAGCACTTGATGAGCCTGCCGAGGTGCAAATATAGATGTCGCCCGTAAAGTTCTCGACCGTATTGATTACTATCTCGGTGATGTCGCCGTCGAACTTCGGAGTGCCTATGTAGGCGACCTTGTCCTTGTTGAGCTGGAATGCCGAACCGTAATCATATGCGCATATGGTCCAAGTACCGTAATCGTTGCTGTACGTATTCGGTTTGCTGTATCCGTTTGCATAGCTGCTGGCCTCGGCATATGTCAGCGATGCAACTATCGTCTCACCCGTGGAGTGTTCGGTGCGGGATGTCGCCTCCGAAAGGTTGACGTTTACATGATAGTAGGTATTGCGCTCAACGGTACGGTCATAATCATAGTTGTACACGGCCTTGTCGGTAACGATCAGCAAATCGCCTGAATATGCGCCAGGCGCAAGCACCATGTATATGCTCTCGGCCGCATCGAGCGTTGCTCCGACAGTATAGGGTTCCTCAAGGTCTACCGATACCTCCGTACTGCTATAGCCGGATATTGCTGGCATTGAGGCACTGACGGAAGAGAGGTCAAACCTGAACGAACCGGCTGACGGTGTAGTACCCGTACGGTATACTATCGACTGCACCTTCTCGCCGGCATAAGCTCCGCTCGCATAGACATTGAAGCAGAGGAATCCTCCCAATGCGTGCAGATGCACAGCCTGTGTCTGTTCGCCTGAAACCAGATTTACAGGGTCGGAAACCATCGGAAGGTTAGCCGCATTGAATACACCTGCCCATGGCTGTACCTGCACATCCGGGATTTCGAGTTCCACCTTGTCATACGATAGCATGTCGTTGTCCCTTGAATGCGGGTAGTATACATACATCTGGTCGTCTTCCGAGAACGAATCCAAAGGCACCGTACAATAGCCTCCGTCACTGCGCAACTCGACTGACGCCAGTACATTGGTCGCCGGAGTGGACGAATTGACATAGATGCCCAACTCCTCATCGCCTTCCCAGAAATACTTTTCGCCGGTAAACCCGACTCGTGTGCAATCATCAAGCACGACACGGAACACAAGACCCTCGTCCTTGCCTGCAGAGACCTCGCTCGTATTGTCATTTACGCATGAGGACATGATGAACGCACTTGCAAAAACAATGGCTGCAAAAAATCCCTTCATTTTCATATACAGTCCTCCTTATAAATTATCCTCGCCACCGTACTCCGGCTGCTCGAATCCTCCCGTAGCAGAATATCCCGATTCAATGTTAACATGGATATATCTGACATTAGGCGTCTGGTAAAACCTGATATTTTCCATATTTTGAAATGATGTAAATTATACAAATTTAATAAAATTTGTTTTTAAGATGAAAAATTTTCACCTCTTTTTTTGATATACAGTACATTTCATAAGGGGAAGCGTGCGGGAAAGTACAACGGAGCATATGACGGCCAACCGCATTCAGCGCGTCCGCCAGCCGGATTACGGTCACTGCTACCGTTTCGGGAAACCGAACACAATAGACAGTAGCAGCATTACCCCTATTAACATCGGATAATAAAGATACGGAACGATCTCGAGAGGTGAAACGGCTGCAAGTCCGGAAGCCATGAGAAGCTGTGCTCCGTAAGGTATTACACCCTGCACGAAACATGAGGCGGTATCCATGATACTCGCACTCTTGCGCGGGCTCACGCCGAAACGGCCGGCAATATCCTTCACGATAGGGCCTACCGTAATGATTGCTATGGTATTGTTGGCCGTACAGAGGTTGGTAAGCGCCGTCAGGGCCGCAATGACGGATTCCGCACCGCGCCGTCCGGATATTCGGCGGGTGAGGGTCCGTATAAGATAGTCGAATCCGCCGCCCACACGCACCAGGTTCATCAGTCCGCCGGCGAGCAGCGTCACCAGAATCAACTCGCACATGGAAGAGATTCCATCACCCGCCGCCGTAAATATCGAGAGCGTCGTGAAGCTCCCGCTGCACAGGCCGATGACATCTGTAATGACGATTCCCGAAAAGAGAACCGCAAGTACATTGATTCCCGCAAGAGCCATTACAATAACAGCAATATACGGTATAGCCTTGAACCACTCCGTACTCTCCGGAGCGGCAACGGTCTCGCCGGCCGTCCCGCCGACAAGGTATATGGCGAGCGTTATGAGCGCTGCAGGCAGCACTATCACGAAATTGGTACGGAACTTCTCCCGCATGCCGCACCCCTGGCTCTGAGTGGCGGCTATTGTGGTATCCGATATGAACGAAAGGTTGTCGCCGAAGAAGGCTCCTCCTACAACTATAGCCACCATCCATGCGGTATCACAGCCGATCTCGTCGGCCAGCGCCGTAACCACCGAGGTGAGCGCGACGATCGTACCAACGGAGGTTCCGACGGACATGGATATGAAACAGGCCGCCACGAATATGCCGGCAGGCAGAAAACTGCTCGGCACGAACTTCAACGTCAACTGCACGGTCGCATCGACAGCACCCATGGCCTTTGCCGATGCAGCGAAGATTCCCGCAAGCACGAAAATCCACACCATGTACATTATGTTGGAGTTGGCCGCTCCCTCGGAGAAGAGAGCCACACGCTCCGGGAAGGTGCGTCCGGAGGTGATGGCAATGCCATAGATGGCCGCCGTGACGAATGCCACGCCTATAGGAATACGGTAAAAGTCTCCTGCCAATATCGAACCGACAAGATAAACGACAAGCAGCACCGCAATCGGTGTAAGTGCCAGCAATCCCCTCTGTTTTTCCATCATCCTCATGCAGTTATGCTCAATAATGGCTCGAATCCGACTGCAAATATACTATTTTTAGACAAACGGGCGGCCGTATCGTATCATTTATCGGAAGGCATGCCGTAAACACGAGAATATATCAGGCCTCGCAGGCGGTCGAATGCCCCGTCATCAAGCGTCATGCCATACGACATGAGATGCATCGGCACCGGTTCACCACCCGCGAAATATGGCGGCTGCAGATACTCCCGCTCACACAATTCGAAGCCGTTGCGGCGGTAGAACCCTACCCTGCGTTCGGAGATATCGTCATGCGGGACCTCCGCTTCAAGCAAAACGGGTTTGCGCGCACCGGCGGCAAAACGCCTTATGACCTCACCGCCGATACCTCCGCCGCGGCACTCCGGCAACATTGCGAAATGCTCGCCGAAAAGCACGTCTCCCAAGTCCCACCATGTAATGAATCCGCAGAAAGCACCATCTCTCTCTACGGCTGCAACAAACAGTTCGTCCGACTCCACAAGGCGACACATGGACTCCGCCGGACGCCGCTCTTCCGGAGGAAATGCCGATTCATATAACGATTCGACGCGTGGCCATGCCGGATCATCAACATATATTTTACGGATGTTTATCATATCAGGTACAAATTTAATTCAATCGAAGACAATAACCAACATACAAAAAACGGATGCGGTCCCGAAGAACCGCATCCGAATAATCGTGGTTTCAGATTCTACCACTTGAAGAAGGTGTTGTCCTTCAATGCCGGCTCGTAATTCTCATACTTGCCATATATGTACTGTTCGAAGTTGTTTTCGTCCAGAACAACGCCATTGACAGAACCACCGACAGAGTGCGAAGTGATGGATATTGCAGGATCCATGTTCGTCGATCCGGTTATCTTCGACTGCATCTGCTTGCCGAGGATCGAACCGGCAGAACTGTTCTCGTTAGTCGACTTGTTGATAACGGTGCCGGCATTCACATTGGCCTTAAGCTCACCGTAGCAGAAGCCGCCTATGATACCTCCGACGTGTGCTACGACATCGGCAGTCTCGGTTGCGAAGGATATCGTACCGATGTTGCTCGATCCGTTCAGAGTGTATACGTAGTTCGAGTCGTACTTGTTCGATGCCATACGGCCAAGGATACCTCCGACATATACGTCTGCGGTAGCAGCCTCCGAAGTAACGGTGATGTTACCGGTGTTCGCGCAGTTGTTGAAGTGAGGGTTGTATGCGTTGGCACCCATGATTGCCATCACACCGCCGACACATACGCCTACGTTATCCTTGACGCTGAAGGTTCCAGGCATGTTGATATGCGCGGTGATGTCACCGGTATTCTCGAGGTAGTTGTGCTCCGCACCGGTTTTGATATTACACTGTGCGAATGCGAAGATACCGCCGATGAATATACCTATAGGGTGGTTGAAGCTTGAGCTCGAAGAATAGGTATCCCAGCCACCGTATGCGCCCTCCTGTCCGAACGTGTCATACATCGTAACATCGACGTTGATGTCGCCTTCGTTGGTCAGACGGGTCAGGTGAGCCCACTGCGTACGTCCTACCATACCGCCGAAACGGATGTCGAACATCCTGCCCGAACCGGAAGTGATGCTTACGTTACCGTAGTTCTTCGAGTCTACGAGCTCTCCGAACATGATGGACGTATTGGCATCCGAACGGTTGGTCAGATAACCTACTACACCACCGAGGTCAAATGCTCCGAGTCTGCGGTCGCAAGGGGCGAGTACAATTTCACCGTAGTTGTTGCAGTTCTGCAGGTAAACACCGCAAATGTGTCCGGCGATACCGCCGATACGCGAGTAGTACTGGTATGCACTGCTGCTGTGGGTAGTGCTCTGCGTCATATCGTGGATATAGATACGTCCGTAGTTCGCGCAGTTGGTAATCTTTGCCTGCGAGTCGGCATCGGAGTCAGCACCGCGGCACGAACCGATCAGCATACCGGCCGTGAAGGTCGATGTCGTATTACCGCTGATGTCCATAGTACCGTAGTTGATCACATTGTCGATATTACCAATGGTCATGGTGTTGGAACCGGTGAACAGCATTGCGTAAGTCGAGTTAGGATCGGTTATGGTCAGTTTGCAGCTCTCGTCGAAGATCAGGTTCGAGAATGTGCAGCCCTTTGCAATATTGGTAAAGAGACTGGTATTGGCCATCTTCACCTCCATGTTCTTGATGCGGAAGTTGCAACCGTTGAAGTCCTCCGGTATGGTTACCAGCGGCCAGGAGTTCATATCCACACCGGCCATGTCGATATCGGCACCGAGAGCGAGGTTACCGTCGGAGTTACGGAACTCGTCCAGATCCGAACCGGTCTTGCCGGACTGGATGGCCTCCACGAAACGACGGAGCATTGCTGCATCGGTGATACCAACCTTAACCTCTCCGTCAACCGGCTCCGGCTCAACAGTCGAAAGGTCGAACTCGAGCGTGGAAACCATTGCCTCGGTGAACTCCGTGGCAGGGAAGGTCTTGGTATAGGAGTAACCACCGGCAACCACCTTGACGGTAAGGGTGTGCGTACCAGGGAGCAAAGACATATAAGTCTTGGCAGGCTCCGCATTTGCAGTCGGGATGACGATAGGCACATTGGCCTTTGCTACAAACGACTTGGCGAGAGACTTGTCTGCACCCCATGCGCGTGCATTGAGATCGTAGTAACGCGAGCCGGCAATATTGGTGTCAGACGAAACCTCTATCGACGATATCTTGTTTGCAATCGAAGTCTGCGAGAAGATGTTGAGTTTCAACAGAGCCGCCATAACATCGAGGTTGCAACGGATGGTCGACGTAGTCTTGAACTGCGGAGTATTCGTCATTACGAACGGTGCACTGTCTGCAACAAGAGCGCCGCTTGCGATAGACTGGCTCAGAGGGACACTTATGGCAACCTGGGTAAGGTCGGAAGTATTCGACGAGTCATACGGATAGTATACATAAGTGGTGCTGCCGCTCTGGTTGGTAGGGCAAATTCCGGAGAACTGGTTGTTTCCGGCTGTCGTAGCCTCGAGGTTAACCTCCGAACCTGCATACAGACCCATCTTGGCGCCAACGTTGAAGAGGATGTCACCTCCATCGTATCCGTTGTCCCATCCGAGGTTGTTGTAGAGAGCGAGCAGTTTGAACGTATCCTCATACTCACCTACCACACCGCACTCTGCAAACGAGAAGCGGGCTACCTGACGCAGATAGGAGGTTCCGTTGTGGTCGTTCTTGTTCATTCGCTGGTACGATGTGCCGTTGGTCGGACCTGCAGTCAGGTTGCTGGCGCAACGCATACGTACGAAGAAGTATCCGTCATCCATTGCCTCCGGATAGAGCACGTTCTTGTCGATGGTAACCTGCTTGGAGCTCGGTCCGCCGGCAAATACGTTGACTCCGTCGTTCGAATAGACGATATCACCCTTGAAGTAACCGCCCGGTCTTGAAGAGTCACCGATAGGTATACCGCTCGAACTGCTGGCCTTGTCGACATCGTTCGGAACGGCAATTGTCGTCTCGTCGTATACGGTCCAGTCAAGAGTATTGTAGAACTCGCGCTTCTCCTCGTCGGAAAGCACTACTATATTGGCATTTGCGAATGGATAATCCTCGGCAAGGCACTGTGCCGACTCGAAGAGGAAGTACTTCGGTCCTGCATCGGTACTCATGAAGACGAACTGGCAGTTCATGTTGGTCATAGCCGACACCTTGTGTACCGGAATCGTCCAAATCCAGAAGTCACCCTCGTACATACCGGTAACCTTCGGCGAAGAAGATGTTACGAGAAGGCCGTCACCAGCCGCACGCTCCTTAACGATGGATGCATCGCTACCGCATACGAACTGAACATGGGCGTCGGTTCCCTCGGCAGAGTAAACTATACCGAACTGCTCCCAGTTCTGACCTCTCTCGTCTCCCGACTTCAGGTCGTTGTAAGCCCATGTGACAGGCAGACCGATAATGTCGGAACCGGTAGATATAAGCTCATAGAACTGGTCGTTTTCATCATAGTCCTTCTCAACAATACGGAAGTCGTCGATACGGTATGCATCCGTAGAGTGGTTCTCGAACTTGAAATAGAGGATATTGCTTACATTAGGAGCAATCGAGAAGTTGAACGTATTGAGAGACCAGTCATTGACCTCGTTTACAACATGGTTGTACGGCATCTCCGCATAGTTCTTGTTGTCGCAGGAGATATAGAGCTTCAGGTCCTCGGTATTGAAACGTCCGTCGCTGTTCTTCGCACCGAACGAAAGACGGAAGTTGGTCTGCGACTGGTTGTTGAAGTTACGGGCAGTCAAATATGTACCCTCGCCGTTGAAGAGGATGTTGGCACCACCCGAGGCTTCGTTGCCCTCGATATCAACATATCCGTGGGAAGGCTCGTCAACGGAAGCATAGGTCTGCTCCGCACCCGTATAACCGAACGCATAGAGGTCTCCGGCAGTTGCGATACCGCTATAGGAACGGTCACCCGACATAGTCGTGAAACTGTAGAATTTAACCTGGGTGTCCTCCTCGAGATTATCTCCGAAGGTATCGTTAAGATATACCAGATACTCCTTGTTTCCGAGCTGACGGATAGGCACCATGAAACGCTCTCCGTTCTGCGTAACGAAATATATCGTGGCATCACGCGGCTCCAAATCGGTGTTCTCCGAAAGAGTCAGATAGACGTTGGTCGTACCGGAACCGCCAAGAGGAGAAACCTCAAGCCAGTCGTAATCCGATGCACCTTCGATAATCCAATAGTTGTTCGACGTCACAATCAGATACGGCACCGAACCTGTTGCGCTGACGCCGCGCTTGTTGAGTTCCAAAGTCTGCGGGTCGGTCGGCGACCACGTTGCCTCTCCGGTGTTGTACTGAATGCTAATTTCAGTCTGAACCAACTCCTCAGGGCTATGCGTACATGAGGCGAAAGCGAACAGAACCGCCGTCGCAATCATGACAAAACTGAAAAATTGCTTTAAAGTCTTCATATTTTGGTTTAGTTTAATTAATCGAGTGTCCAACTTGCCTCTTTATCATTGGCATCGTAGAATACTTTAGGACGGTTCATGTCCTCCTGATATATGTTGCCGAATCGGTCGACAACCTTGATCTTAAGTGTCGAGCTGGCCGATGAGGCTACAACCTTGAACATGTGCGGCACATAGGAACGGCTCTGGCTCGATGTCGAGAACTTACCCGACGAACCGAACTCCTGGATCTCGTAAGTCATGGCCGAAAGCGGATCATGAACATAGAATTTCTCCGATACAGGAAGTTCCTTGCCATTCTCCGTAACCGTAATGGTCCAGTTGCCATATCCGGCAAAATCGCCCTTCTCGTAGCCCCAAACGTTGATCCAAACGGTATTGGCCTCCTCTTCGGCGCCATAGGCCGAAGCGGTCCATGTAATGGTTCCGCCCGAAGAATCGGAATTAGGGCACTGTCCGGCATTGATGAACTTGCTGGCCAGGGCGTCGGTCTGGAAATACTTCTTGACCTCGTTCATGTCATACGACTTGAACTGCTTGTCCTTCGGCTCTCCGACCGCCTTGTAGTGCCATCTGCGGTTTGTTCCGTTGACATCGTATACATAATAACCCGAAGGGGCTCCGTCAGAGCAAAGATTGAGCTTGCCAGGAACGGATGCCGATCCACCGGTATGTTCGCTCGTGTTCCACCAGATTCCGCATACGGAGCCGATGTTGTGCTCGTACATGTTGGACGAGTATCCGACAACCGGACGCATACGGTTAACATGGGTGTGTCCGGTAACGAACTCCACCTCAGTGTAACCATTGAACATATCAATGAAAGCGGACCATTCGGATGCATCCCAGAACTCGCTATTGCGAGCAGTTCCGTACGAATTCATCAACGGAATATGCATGCCGACTACAATCGGTGTACTCTTGTCAACATAAGACAGATCCTGTCTTACCCACTCCATAATGTCGTCGCGGAAACCTGCGCTGTAGTTGCGCTGGCCCATCAACGGGTCATTGTTGGATGAAGGGAAAGTATTGATGTAAAGGATGTCGTCGAGCAGAATATAATGAATCTTTCCGACGTTGAGCGAAAGGTGCGTCGGGCCGATTGTCGACCTGAACGGAGCCGAAGCCCGCAAATCGACATCATCCCCAGCCGGGGTACGGCCGTCGTTGTCGTGGTTGCCCATGGTCGACCAGAACTGGAAAGGAAGTGAACTTACGGCCATTGCCGCATCGTCCAGATCGAAGCTCCAGTCATACCAATAAACATCCCATGCGAAGTCACCGAGATTGAGGCAATAGACAGGAACCGACGAGTTCTTGAAGTTGTCGGTAACGTCCTTAACCCATCCCTCGGAGAACTGTTTCGTATCCTTCGGCATCTTGTCACGGTTTGCCAGGTGGATATCGGTGGCGATGAGCAACGTATGTGCATCGTTGTTCTCTACCTCCAGCTCGAAATTGTTCTGCTCGCATACGCTCGTATCGGAATCGGTGGTTGCCCAGAACTGAGGCATGGCCGCCGCACTCTTTACCTTGTAACCCGAAGGCAGTATCAGATATACCGTCTGATATACCTTGGTCGAGTTGAGCCAGTAGTAACCGTTCTCGTCGGTCTTGGTGAACTGTACACCATCCGTGACAAGAACATCCGGAACACCAGCATCCCCGCAGAATACCATACCCTTGAGGTTCATTCCCTCCTTGTCCGGTACCTGCGTATTAAGGGTTACGAATACATTTGCCGTGAAAAGTGTTTGCGACTTGTCACCTCGTGTAACCACGAAATCGTAAGTCCCGCTCTCTACACCGCTTTGCACCTCATACTGCAACCACGTCTCCGAGACATCCGTAATGACCTGTTCGAGTTTGACATCCCCGTTCTCGAGAGTCAGAACATCAGTCATCTTGGCGCCTCTTACCCGAATGGTTTTAACATCGCCGATGGAGCATCTTACGGTAGACTGAACAGTAATGTCCGTCAACGGCCATATGTCACCGCCAGCATCCGGATTATCCGTAGGCGACTCCTTACAGCCCGCAAGTGCGAATGCGAACACCAGCACGAAGGCAAATCTCAATACTATTTTCTCAACACTATTCATATTGCAATCAAAAAATCTTCAATCTATGTCTTTATTCTCCTGTAGAAACCTCTCCGGATTGTGTTACCTCGACATACTGAACATTCTTCGGATTAGATACCTGATATACGGTAACGGTACCCTTACGCTCGGCGCCGGTGTCGTTAGGCTCTATATTCAGGTCGATCTTACTGTTGGTCTTGCCCGAAAGGGTGATCCAGACATCATCAGTTTCCGCCTCCCAGAACACATTGGCATTCACAGGAATCGTAGCGACATACGCGTTGGCATCGCAATTGACGTACTTACGTATGGCAACGATGTCGAGAAGCACCGACTGTGCCTGCTCCTGCTTTACCTTGATGGTCTGGATAACCTGGCCGTTGGATACGATATTGACATCCGCATAGCGGGTCTCGCCCTGGACCGTGTTGGCCGTAAAGGTCAGCGTGAATCGTCCGTCGTCATTTCCTTCAGCCGGCCATGACTCTATCCACGAAATATCCGGATCAAAGCACTGGGAATAGTCAGGTACAATCTGCCACTCCGAGGCATTGGTATACATGTCATAGGTCGCATCACCGGCATAGTTTGTGCCGACATATCCGCGATGGTCAACTGACAGCTCGAGATCGGTTGTTGCCGACTCGCCGAAGATAACATATATATCGCCGCCGGCACCATTGGCAACATAATGGTCATCTGCCTCCTTACAGCCGGAGAATGCCATGACAGCTACCGATGCCAACAGAACGGCAATCGTATTCATATATCTGAATGTGCATTTCATAATCTTAACTACACTTTATATTGGTTAACGAATCTCCATCGAAAGTCCGGCCTCGCTCCACCATACAGGAGTCAACATGTTGTCGGCTCCGTCATAATAGGTAGCAGCCAGCGTATTGAGCAGTTCGGCATAGTTCTCCGGGTTGGTAGTACGGGTTGTTACCGGGTACTCCAGACGGCGAGGAAGAACACCGCTGTTGTAGGTTCCGGAGCCGATAGCCAATTGAGGATAGCCGGTACGACGGTAGTCGTTGTATGCCTCCATGCAGATACGGAAGTTGGCCATATACTTCTGCTCGATGATGCAGCGGATACCGTCCTTCACGTCGAATGCAGCTCCAGTAGCAATAAAGTTGTTTATAGCCTCATCGCTGATTACAGGCTCATAGGTCTTGACCGTTCCGTTGGTAAACGTAACCGTCAGAGGCTCTCTTGCGGCAAAGTTACGATAATCGTAACCGTAATCGGTTATACCGCGACCGTTGAGACCCATGTAGTCGCAGTAGATGTAACGCCAGAACTCGCAGGATGCACGGATACCCTTGTTGTACCAGTCGGTAATGGTATTCACGTCACCGGAGATAGCCGACCAGTGGTCATCATCGTTGCGGCAGTAAGCCTCGGCAATCAGGAAGCATACCTCATCGTAATTCATGAACGATACAGGCAACTTGTAGGAGAGGAACAGATCGAAGTTGAGAACCGGGTAACCGGCAGACTCCGTCTCATCGCCAGGATAACCACTCTTCACACCCATCCACTGAATAGAAGCAGACCAAGGCTGGAAGAATATCCACTTACGAGGGTCGTTACGGCTGTTAAGCTGCTCGATGAAGTACTCCGATCCACGGTGACCTGCAAGTGTAGACTCAGTATATCCACCCCAGTTGTTCTGGAACGGCGACTCGCCGGAGAACCATACGACAGCATTATCCTCCCAGCTCGACATGAGCGGATAGGTAGACTGGTCATATATGATCTTGCGGACCTTCTGAGCGACGCTCTCTCCCCAGTAGTACTCCATGTCGGCGCTACGGTTCGACAGACGCATCAGCATACGGAGCATCAGCGAGTTGGTGAACTTCTTCCACTTCATTACATCTCCGTTGAAGAGCTTGTCCTTCGTAACATACGGAAGGTTCTTGTCGACATCGTAAAGGCTATTGGCCTCCTCGAGATCGAGAATCAACTGTGTATAAATCGACAGCGGAGAGTCGAACTTCGGCTTATTGATCTCATCGGAACGGAGCTTGAATGCCTCGGAGAACGGAACATATCCGAATACCGAAGTCAGCATGTCCATCCACATGGCTCGGAGAGTAAGAGCTATAGCCTGATAGTTCTCGTCCTCGATGCCAACTGCAAGCTGATACATATGGTCAGCATTGGCAGCCCAACGTGCGCAGTTGTTCCATACGTTGTTAACATAGCTAGGACCTATGTAGTAACGGCTTATGATCTCATTCGATGAACTCGTAAGCGTAGTGTACTGCATCAACTCTGCGAACGTATCGTAGAATCGCTGCTGGCAGTTGAGGGCACCGTTGCACAACATCTCATCCATCAGGTCGGACGGATGTATCTTTCCAACCTCCTGCTGGTTAGGACTCACATTATACTCTTCCAACGTCCGGCAGGACGAGAGAGAGAAGAGTATCAAAGCGACGGAAATATATTTTAATGCTTTCATATATTACTATAGGTATATTTATTGTTAGAATCCCAATTTAATGGTGAATCCATACGTACGCGTCATAGGGTAAGCACCGGTCTCAATACCACGGCTGATGGAAGCCGAGTTGAAGGTTGCTGCCTCCGGGTCGTACTGCGGGAAGTCAGTTATGCAGAAGAGGTTGGTTGCAAAGAAACCTACCGAGAGGCTCTTGAGCCAGCCAATCTTGTCGAGGGCCTTTCTGCCAAGCGTATAGTCGAGGTTCAACTGCTTGAGTTTGAAGAACGACGTATCGAAGGTGTTGGTCTCGGCATTCTTTCTGTTATAGTAGTAGTCCTGATAGTAGAGGGCTGCACTCTCGGTGATGGTCGTATTCTTGGAATAGAGACCGGTAGTCTCGTCAAGGTTCACACCCTCCTGTACAAGACCGTCGTAACGTCCGTAGAGGGTATCCTTCGTCTTACCGGAGGATGCAAGAATAGCGTGAGTCAGCGAGTAGCACTTACCGCCATACTGGTAGGTGAACTGCAGGCCGAGACGCAGGTTCTTGTAACGGAACGTGTGGCTCATACCACCCTTCCAATCCGGATAGATGGAACCGAGATCGATGAGGTTGCTCGAGTCAACCTGCGGATAACCCTTGTCGCTAACTATGATCTGGCCGGAGCAATCTACCTTCTGTCCGTTCTCATCATAGTAATATGCGCCCTGCGGAGCACGCTCGAAGCCGTAACCGTAGATGCGGCCGAGCTCCTTGCCCGGATATGCATAGATGAAGACGCAGTTGCTTACGGTGAACGAGGTGTTCAACTGATAGAGCTCAACGCCAGGAGCAAGCTCGACGAGTTTGTTCCAGTTCTTCGACCAGTTGAAGTTCATATCCCAGCTGAAGTTGCGGGTCTGGAAGAACTTGACGCCCAACGAGAACTCGAGACCGTGGTTGTTAACCTTACCTGCATTGATTCGCTTGTAGGTTGCACCGGTAATCTGATCGGTAGGAACCGACAAAATCTGGTTCGTCGTGTTGCTGTCATAGTATGCAAGGTCGATGGACAGGCGCTTCTTGAAGAAGTGTGCCTCCAAACCAACCTCCCAGCTCTCGGTGTTCTCCGGCTTGAGGTCCGGATTGTTCAGAGTACCCGGAAGTACGTAGGACGAGTTGTAGGATGAGTTGGTATAGTAATCGGTAATCCGATATGCGCCGGTATCGTTACCCACGTTTGCCCACGATCCGCGGATCTTCAACATGTCAAGCCAGTTGGTGTCACGAAGTCCAGGGATAGCCTGGTCGAGCAGAACGGCTGCACTTACCGATGGGTAGAAGTAGGAGTTGATACCCTTGCGCAGAGCCGACGACCAGTCGTTACGGCCGGTGAGGTCGAGGAAGTAGGTATCGTTGTAGTTCAACGAGATCATTCCATACAACGAGTTGATCATCTTCTCGGTCAATACATACGAAACCTTCGGACGGTCGATGGAGTTCTGAATCTGGAACACGTTCGGCGTCGAGAGTTTCTCCGCAATCATCGAAGAGTTGCGGTGGTTGTAGACCATGTTGTTTCCTCCGAAGTTCACACCGAGGAAGAAGCGGTTGAACTGTTTCTTGTAGGAGAGGAGGAAGTCGGTATTAACCTCATAGCGGAAGATATTCTGTACTCGGTACCATCCGTTTGCGTAGTTGTAAGCGTACTGCGGCTTACGGGAGGTACGGTAGTCGTTGAACATGTCGAGACCCGAGCGAACGAAGAGTTCGAGGTCCGGAGTGATGGTGAAGGTCACCTGCATGTTACCGTAGATACGGTCGCGGACCTGTGTATTGAGGAAGTCGTATGCCAGCCAGTAAACGTTGTCCGAACGGGTGGAACCGTTACAGTTGATAAGGGAGTTGAGGTTGGCCGAGTCGCCGCTGTCCTTCATGGCGTATGCCTTCTGGATACGGCCGCTCTTGTACTCGTCATAGTAGGAGCTGATGTCTACGTTCGGGTGGTTCCACATCAACTGATAGACCGGCGAAGCGGCGTTGTAACCTGTCGTAGGGAGGTTGTCGGAACGCTTGCGGTAATAGTTGACCTTTGACGAGAACTTGATTACCTTATTTAATTTACTGTTGATACTGAAACTTATTGACTCCTGGTTGTAACCCATGTTCGGAACAATCCAGTTGTTGCGGGTATCCTGGAATGATGCGCGGACCGAGGTACCCTTGCCGTTGTTACCGCTGATGGATATGTTGTTCTTGTAGGTGAATCCCGTCTGATAGAATCCCTTGTAGAAGTCCTGAGGAACGAACGGCTTCAGAGTATAGTACTCAAGCTGCTGCGGAGCATATCCGTTGGCGCTGTTGGCCGTAAGGTCGATGCTTCCGAGCTGGCTCTCCAGCTTCTCGAAGTCGAGGGAGTCGTACATGTAGGTCAAATGTCCGTCGTACTTCATACCCCACATGTTTCGCGACCAGATACGGTCGGCAAGAATCGTACTTCCGTCACGCACTGTCCAGAAGGAGAAGTACTGCTGCGGGTTGTAAACCTTTCCGTTCACGGTCACGAACGTGGTGAGCGAGGCGGAACCGCCACCGTACTCATCCTGGAAGTCCGGCCAGTAGGATGCCTGCTCTGCAACCATCGAGAAAGAGTAGTTGACTCCGATACCCTTGGTCTTGCGGCCGCTCTTGGTGGTGATGATGACAGCACCGTTCTGTGCACGCGAACCGTAAAGTGCGGTTGCAGCCGGACCCTTGAGGACGGATACGGATGCAATGTCGTCCGGGTTGAGGTCTCCGATACCGTTACCGTAGTCGATAGGTGCGTCGGTATCCTCGGAGTTACCTCCCGATGCGGTCATTTCATTTCCCAATGGCACACCGTCAACGACGAACAGAGCCTCGTTGTTGTCGTGCGACAGGGAGCTCTCGCCTCGGAGGGTGACACGTACCGAACCGGCAGGACCGGTAGCCGCGGACTCGAAGGTCATACCGGCAACCTTACCGTTCATACCGTCGAGCCAGTTACCCGATACGGTCTGCGCGATATCGTCACCCGATACCTTCGACACGGCATATCCCAGAGACTTCTCCGCCCTCGTTATACCGAGAGCCGTAACGATGACCTCGTCAATCTTCTGGGTTGCCTCCTTCATCACCACATCGACAACCGTACGCACTCCAACCGGAACGTTCTGAGTCTCGTATCCCACATACGAAAACTCGAGCACCGGATTGGTTATGCCGGATACGTCGATCGAGTAAGTACCGTCGAGGTTCGTCAGAGTCGCACGGGTGGTCACTCCCGAAAGGGAGACGGTCACGCCGATCATCGGGCCTCGTGCATCGGTTACTTTACCGGTGATATGCTTTTTGCTCTGCGCATAAGCATCAACCGGACTAAACAATGCGCAACAAATTAACATTGACAGCATTACTACCGACAATGCAAACTTGCCAACACCGTTTGAAACAAGAAGTAAATCTTTTTTCATAGGTTAATTATTAAGTTTTGTTAAAAATTGGTTACATAAACTCATACAAAAATAAAAATTTATTTTTAGTTGAGCAACAAATGGCAAATTATTTTTGAGCAAATTCTTAATTAAAAAATTTTAAAAATCTCGCAAAAAAAACAAAAGCAAAGACAAGGAAACATCAATTCGTGGCGGGAATGGTTTTTAGGGACATTTTCAACATTCCCGGCATGCAGAAAAAAGAAAATGGGAAACATGCATCTTTTTATCTGCAAATGCCAGGGGAAATATAGCGTGAAAAACACATATCATTACCGACTAACAATAATAAAAAGGTCCTATTTCAACTCGTTTTTCGATAATAAAGACAGCAGTGGCAAATGTAGGGACAGATATGGAACCGGATAGATGACATATACGCAAATAAAGATCATGCAAGTGCATACTGGCAAACGGCACGAATTGTGTTATGCACAACATCGAAAAGACTGCTCCTTGTACACGTATCTGATCCGGACACCAGACAGTCCGTTCACAACTGCAGACACGTGCACATACCGCCCTTTTCGGGCCGACGCATCAATCTCTCATACGGGCGACATCCGTCCGCAACGGTTACATAACAAGGCGTCGGCCAGGATAGGGCTACATACCGAAGATAAACGCTTCCGGCCGGACATGCGGTACGACATTACGATCCCGCAGAGACCGGTCTGCCGGGACATTGCGTTCACAAACGCCATAAAAAAATTGCGGTGAAACGCAACATGCGCCACCGCAACATCATTATCATAATTGCACTCTGGATAATATCCGGCTATTATCTGCCGCCTGCCGGTCCGGCCTCGTCCACCGAATTTCCCTGTACGGTTATCAGGTTCACCCCGTCTTCCGAATTCGAGGATATGCGTATCACCCGATGGAAAGGCCCGGCCTCCATCTTCCGCGCCTCATAGGTGATCCTGATGGAGCCCCGTCCACCCGGAGATACCGGTTTGCGCGAAAAATCGGCCTTCAGACATGAGCATGAGGTCGTAACGCTCAACACCACAAGCGGCGCCGAGCCGTCGTTCTCAAATTCGAACACCTTTACGAGGTCATCGCCATGACGGTATACATTTCCGAAATCGTACGAAACCTCATCCATCTTCATGTGTGCGCCGTCGAACATCTTCTCCTGTCCACTTCTGTCACCGGCCTCGCCATTCGCTCCGCCGTTTTGAGTCTGGGCACACGCCGCAGATGCCGCAAACAGCATACACGCTGCTATTGCCATCGAAAATCCAGCCTTCATCATAGTTGATACATATTTTCGCTCCAATCATAACTCCGCACCACATCGCCGGCAATATGCGATTGCCGGCGACGGGCATGGAATCCGTCACTTCATTCTGAAAACATATGTAATGGTTCCGCCCTGCACGAAAGCAGCGCTTTCGGTGAATTTAGCCCTGCGGGCGGCCTTCAGAGCCGCTTCCACGAGAGCGGAGTCCGATGTCGTCGAGCCTTTTGGCTCGTATACGGCGTCAGTGACACTGCCCGAACGGTCGACCGTAACACGGATCACGACCTTGCCGCCACGGTTTCCGGCCGGATATTCCGGACGCGGCAGCGCCCCGACGAGTCCGCGTCCGAGTAACCCTTCGTCAAGGAATTCGTTCCCCGTCGGGTTCAGACCGCCTCCGGTTCCCTTCGCGGAATCCTCTTCAGCCTCGCGCGCATACGGGTTGCCGGCATTTTCCGGAGCATCCGTGCCGCTCTTGCTCATCTTGAACAGCGCTCTCGGATTAACCGTGCGCGTCTGTTCCTCCTTTCCGGAGACTTCGCGGGAGTTGTCGGTCTGAGTAATCCTCTCGTGCCGCGGAGCTTCCGCCACGCGCTTCGGGGGATCTGGCCTCACCACAGGCTCCTCCGGCGGCAATTCGACATATATCACGTCGGCATTGTTGGATC
The DNA here is from genome assembly GCA_944322005.1 of uncultured Alistipes sp. Lineage (GTDB taxonomy): Bacteria > Bacteroidota > Bacteroidia > Bacteroidales > Rikenellaceae > Alistipes. The sequence continues at coordinate 54,677 of CALUNL010000001.1, read as the reverse complement.
TGTGGCGCCCGAAATCGAACGAGACGAACAGCATGGAAACACCCACGACCAATGCGTACGATGCCGTCACCAGCCACGCCCACAGTCTCGACCTGCCGTCACCACTCTCTTCGTAGTTCTGCATACGTCTTCATCTATCGTTGCGGTGCCGCCCTATGCGGCCCCGTGCGGCGCATCAGGGCTGCGTCGCAAGAATAAGTTTGTAATCGTTGTTCTTGGCGATGTTCATCACCTTGACCACCTCGTCGACGGCGACGGTCTTGTCGCAATGGAGCGACACGGTGGCGTTCTCCTGGCCCGACAGCCGCGCCTTAAGTGCACGCTCGACGCCCTGGATTCCGTCCACCTTCTCCAGCTCGACGTAGTAGTTGTACGACGCCCCGTTCTGCTCTATCGATACGGTCGTCATCGCCTTGTCCTTCAACTGGTTCGAGCTCTTAGGCAGCATCAGCCGCAATGCGTTCGGGTTGATGAGCGTAGTTGCTATCAGCAGGAACAGCAGGAGCAGGAACATCAGGTCGGTCATGGCCGACGACGAGAAGGACTTCTCTATCTTTGAACCTCTTTTTATAGCCATACTGCGCTACTGTTTTTGAACCGGTTGGTTAAGGATGTCCATGAAGGCTATCGAGTTGGCCTCAAGACGGAAAACGAGTTTCTCAATGCGTGCCACAAGATAGTTGTAGCCGAAATATGCCGGGATTCCGACGATAAGTCCTCCGACGGTCGTCACCATGGCCACATACATACCGCCCGAGAGCAGGGCCAGGTCCACGGTTCCTCCCGCAGCCGACATGTCCATGAATGTCTGCACCATACCGAGCACCGTGCCGAGGAATCCTATCATCGGCGCACCGCCTGCGATGGTAGCAAGGAACGGAAGACCGTTCTCGAGTTTCGAAACCTCGAGGTTCGCGACATTCTCGATAGCATTCTGTACGTCGCTCATCGGACGTCCGAGACGCTCAAGACCCTTCTCCACCATACGGGCGATCGGAGTGTCGGTCTTGCGGCACAGATCGACGGCCGACTTGATCTTCCCCTCCGAAATGTGGTCACGGATACGGTTCATGAAGTTGATGTCGAAGGCCGATGCCTTGCGTATGGCGATGAACCTCTCCACGAATATGAAGATGGTTACGCCGCCGAGAAGCAACAGCACCCACATGAGCCAGCCTCCGCTGTTGAACAGCTCCCACAAACTCTTTTCATTCATCTGTACGGCAACCTCCGCCGCATCGGCGGCCTGCAAAAGTGTAATCATAACTTTCCTGTCTTTTATTTAAGTTTTACAATAATATTTGTCCCTTTCAATCAAATTTCCTGTCCCGTCTCCGCGATCCGGCCCGCAGACCGCGGCTACGGCCGCAAAACCGTCAGCGGTCGTCGTAGGCCCTCGCATCATCCTCGAAAACGGAACGGTCGTTGCCGGCCTCCATCATGGCCTCCGCCTCCGAAATCTCGTCAGAGGAGTACTCGAATCCCGACTCGCTGCGTTCACGCCGGCGTTTGCCGCCGAAACGCATCCTAATACGCTCGCGAAGGTCTTTGGCATTGTCGAAATCCTCCTTGTAATATATTCCGATACCGGTCTCCTGCAGACCCTGGTTCTCGTCGAAGCGGTCTATCGTATGGGTGAAGCCTGTCAGCCTCAACGTTCCGGCCTTGTCTATCAGCCACGTTATGTAGGCCTCGCCGCCGAAGTTCGAGGTGGCATTCACCATCTGCGACTTATCGACTATGTAGTTGCCCTCGACCTCTATCAGCAGGCGGTTGTTTATCAACCCCTTCGAGAAGCCGATATCCACCTCGTCGCTCATCTGTTCGGTCTTCGGCCGGTAGCGTATGACTATGTTCGACCCTTCGGTCAGCAGCCAGTTGCTCAACTGGTTGGAGAGCACCTCGAATCCCGTTGTCGCCGCCGTGGACTCTCCGATGGAGGCCGATGCGGAGTTGGAGAGCGACTCCGATATGAAGCTGTTTGCCACAAGCAGGTAGAGGAACTGCTGCGACTTGCTCTCCGGCGTGCTCAAGGCGTTGGAGATGACGGACTGGACGTCGGAATCGACATTAGGTACCAGCACGTCGAACGTCACCGTAGGATGTGTCAGACGGTCGGCAAGGTGGATTATGCACTCCACCGGCACCGCCCGCGACGAGATGTTGTTCTGCGTCAGACTGCCCTCCAGCAACGGCTGCAGCGACGCCTTCAGCTTGTAGACGGCATTTATGTTCAGCATCGCGTCCAACGGCTCTCCGGTCCACTGTATGGTCGAGCCCGACTCGATGATAAAGCGCTTGTTTATGATGTTCTGGAGCGTAAACAGGTAGCTACCCTCCTCTATCGTGTAGTCGCCGTACATCTCGAAGATGTTCATGCGCGGGTTGATACGCATGTTCAGCGAGCCGTCGCCGCGGCCCTTGATGATATCGCCCACCGTCGGGTCGATAACCAGCTGCACCTCGGCATTCGGCCTCACGTCGAGCGCCATCGTTATGTCCATCGCCCCTCGCGTCGATGAGTGGCGCTGCTGGCGCCTCTCGAACATCAGCTTCTTACGCACGAGGTAGTTCGTCGTATCCGGCTTGTCCGCCGACTCGAATATCACGAAGTCGGCATTCGATATGTTGCTCTTGCCCGACAGCGGCATGAAAAACTGCGAACCCTCCTCCGTCTCGGCCACTATGTCCATGACAACGCCTGTCTTGTCGCCACGTATTGTGGCGTTGCCGGAGGCATAGACGTCGCCGTAGAACATGTCGTTGTCCTGTTTGGTGGTGTTGAGCACCTGCATGTCGCGCAACCTGAACCCGAACCCGTACTCGACATTGGAAAGATGCGATAGGTTGAGGTCCATGTCGAGGACTCCGCGACGGTTGCGGGAGTCGTACACGTAGGCGCCGTCTATCGTCATGCGGTTGTTCTTCACGGCCACCTCTACCTTCGGCGCCGTATAGGTGCACTTCGTGTAGTCGACCGTGGTGGCGAAGTCGGATACCTTTATGCTGCCCGACAGATCCGCATTGCGGCCGCTGCCGTTCAGCACAAGGTCGACATTGGCGCGTCCGCGCGTATCGGAGATGACTCCGGTGAGCATCGGGTCCAACAGCCCCATATCCAGCTTTTCGGTTCTCATCCGGGCGTAATATCGTCTGCGGGACGGCGAATAGAATCCGCGCATGACCGTATCCCTCGTCTCGCGGGTCGATACGGTAAGGCTCGCTCGGCTGCGTCCGAGGTCCCATTTCGATCCGAGCACGAGGTCCGGAAGACGCAATCCGTTCACATCGATGCTGTCAAGCAATATGCGCGCATCAATCTCGCTGTCGCGCAATGCGGACTTCACCTTTGCATATCCGTTCGTCCGGCCCTCTATCTCGTAACCCATGCGACCTGCAATCTGCGTAAACGGCGTAAGCTCGAAATTGCTCATCCTCATCACCACGGAGTCGGCACGGCTGCGCGATGCCACTCCGCCGATATACAGCTCCTGGTTATCGCTTACGACCGAGAAGCGCTCTATGTTTATCCGTGCGGAATCCACCTCTATCCGTCCCGAAGAGATATTCCATGCCTTTGTGTCGTGGCGCACCTGCGACGGCAGGACACGCATCGACAATCGGCGCAGACTGTCTTGCCGCGATATGTTAGCGCTCACGGCAAAATCTCCGCTCGCCTTACGCACCGAATCGGCAAATTCCGCCGTAAACATCATGTCATTGTCCTTCGCACCGCCGTGCAGGCCGAAGTGCGAGAAATGTAGCGTGCCGACATAAAGATCGGCCGTAGCGAGGCTCATAGCAAGCGAATCGCTGCGGTTGTCCACATTGAGTTTGAGCTCCGTGGCAAGGTAGTAACCCTTGGATATGTAGTCGGAACCCGCCCGCAAGACGAAACGGTTATTGGACGGATTCATGAAGACCTGCAGTTTCGTGCCTTCCGACACCTCCAGACCGCTCGTAAAGCAGTTCAGGAGCGGGTCAATACGCTTGGCCGTCACCGAAAGCAGGGCGATGTTGCGCCGCAGGCCCTCGCTTTTAGTCTCGATGACCTGCCGCGCGGAACTGTCATAAAGATCCGGCAGATACTGGTTCAGAAGATTTTTCAGATAATATGCCACGTCACCGTACCGGGCCCGGCATTCGAACACCGCATCGGCGAAATCGGAGGTGAGGTTCACCGTGCGCGAATCCTCGTTGCTCGACAGTTTGACGGAGACGAATTCCGAAACCACCTCGCCGCCATTGTGCAGATATTTCGCATCGGCTATGCTTAACTCGCCGTTCATCGTGTCGAATGTGCGCCCCCGTGCCGAAAGGCCCACCGATCCGGAGAGCACAGAGAGCGAGTCGCGGCGATTTATGTTCATGGCATGCAGATCCGCACGCTCGATATTCACTATGGCATCATACTGGGGCTCTTCACCCGATATGTCGGCTACGGCCAGAGCATTGAAGGTGCACTTCGCGTCGGAGGAACCGAGTGTCGCCTCCACACGTCCGTCCTTCAGCTCTCCGTTAAGCGATATGTCACCGTAATCTGCTCCGTACAACTGTATCGACGGCACCGACACCATACCTTTGGCACTTCGGAGACCGCCGTCAAACGACATCTCGGCATCGATTCCGAACGAGGCAATGCCCAACATATCTTCTCCGAGCACCCTGCCGACATCCACGCCGTTTCCGGTGGCTGAAGCCCTTACATTGCGGATACCGTCAGCCACGGAATACCCGCATGACAACGACACCGAGCCGCATGAGCCGAGATTCACATCGGCACTTGCCGAGAACTTGCGAAGCGAGCCCTTGAATTCTCCCACGAGAGCCACCGCGTCTGTACGGTCGGCATACGGGGCTGCCTTCTCCGGCAAATCCAGTCCGGCAATGCCATGCAACAGCCGGAGCAGTTCCGGCGTAGATGACTCGAATGAAGAGACCTTCACCTCGAAACGCGAACGCCTGGCATCAGGGAGGCCCTTTATGTGGGCATCGGCTGCAAGTATGCCGCCGCCTTCGAACTTCATCCGTTTTATGACGGCCTCGAAATCCGAGACGGTTCCCGACATGGAGAAGGTAGCATCGTAAATGCTCGTCTGCCAACGGCGCACAGACGGGGCAAAGAACCCGATATCGCGGCTCGAGGCATAGCTGTCAGTAACCAGGCCGTCTATACGTACATTGCGGACAAAATCCTTGTAGGAGTCCCATCCGTCGCCGGATATGGTCAGATGCGGAAGGAAGAGATCGGATTCGGCCGTCTCTATGCGGAGCGACGAGAAGGATATGAGCCCCTTGTCTACTGTAAAGTGCGATGCGGACAGGTCTCCGAGTACGAAACCGCTCCTCTCCGCAAACGACATGCTGGATATCTCGCCGCCGACAGCCCCGCCGTCAATCTCGAAATTATCGATATGCGAGTCTATGCCTGCCAGCCGCATATTGTCGTAATCCACGCCTTCGCGACGGCCTTGCGAGAGTCTTTCAAGGCGGAAGTCCACATCGGCGGCATCAAGCGAACGTACAAGCAGGCGGAACCCGCCCTTGCGTTTGCGGCCGAGCCTGTCGACTACCTCCTTGACGTTCATCGTACCGCGCGAGGTCTCCCGCAGGACGAACTTTCCATCCTCCACACGGCCGGAGTTTATGATAAGCCGTTTCTCCACCGCATTGTAACCGCCGAGATATGCCGTGACACTCCCGGCGTATATGAGGGTGTCGCAGTCAAGGTCCTCGACATAGAAGCCGCGCACCTTGACCTTGTTAAGAAGGCCTATGGTGATATGGTCGATGCTGACGCGGGTGCCTATCTTCTCCGAGGCGAACTCCGCCGCACGGTGGACGGCATAGTTCTGTATGGAAGGCACCGTCAGCAGCAAAGAGACGAGTACAGGCAAAATTATCAGCAATAAAATCACCACTGATAGCACCTTTACCAATATTTTCGTAACTTTGCGCAAAATATGACCGATAAGTTATAATTATATAACTTACAAAGTTAATCATATTTAGCCAAACGGCGAAACAAAAACGACAAAAACTGCAAAGCCAATGGAAATCACCATTCTCGGAATAGAATCCTCGTGCGACGACACCTCGGCGGCCGTACTGCGCGGGACGACGCTGCTGTCGAGCGTAATAGCGTCGCAGGAGGTGCACAGGAAATACGGAGGCGTAATACCGGAACTCGCGTCGCGGGCCCACCAGCAGAACATCGTGCCGGTGGTCGACACGGCCCTGAAGGAAGCCGGCGTGACGGTTGACAAGATAGATGCCATCGCCTTCACTCGCGGTCCGGGCCTGCTCGGCTCGCTGCTTGTGGGCACATCGTTCGCCAAGGGTCTCTCGATAGCCGGAAACATCCCGATGGTCGAGGTCAACCACCTCCACGGGCACATCCTGTCGCACTTCGTGGACCTTCCCGACCGCCAGTTGCCGCATCCCGACTATCCGTTTCTCTGCCTGCTCGTAAGCGGAGGGCACACACAGATAGTTCGCGTCGACTCGCCGTTCGAGATGAAGATCGTGGGTACCACCATCGATGACGCCGCAGGAGAGGCTCTCGACAAGTGCGCAAAGGTCATGGGACTGCCGTATCCCGGCGGACCGGTCATCGACCGGTTGGCCAAGGAGGGTGACCCGGATGCATTCCACTTCGCAAAGCCGCACGTGAGCGGATTCGACTACTCGTTCTCAGGGCTCAAGACATCATTCCTCTACACCCTGCGCGACATGATGGCCGAAAATCCTGACTTCATCGAGCTGAACAAGTGCTCGCTATGCGCATCCCTGCTCCACACGGTGGTTGACATACTCGTCGACAAGCTCATACGTGCGTCGAAGGAGTCAGGCATAACCGACATCGCCATCGGCGGAGGCGTATCGGCCAACTCGGTACTGCGCAACCGCATTGCCGACGAAGGGCGCAGGCGCGGCTGGAGAACATTCATTCCGGAGCTGAAATTCACGACCGACAACGCCGCGATGATAGCCGTGGCCGGATACTACAAATACAAGCACGGGGAGCTCTCGTCACTCGACGTCGCCCCTGTCGCAAGATACGAAGAGATGCTGTAAGGCAACGGAAGGAACCAAACCGAGGGGTACCGGGTATTAACCCGGTGCCCCTTTTGTTTCAATGCGTCCCGACAGCCTGTTCCGGACGTCGGGCCTGGGGAAAATAACGGCGAAAATTTTGGCAGTTCCGGAAACAATTTTATATTTTTGTATTTACGTAAATTCCGCACAGCCTAAGGAATAACCCTAAAAAACCTATAAATTTTATGGAAAACATCAACGTTTTATTCTGGATCGCCCCTGCGGCGTCCATCCTGGCGCTCGCCTTCGCCTACATGTTCTACAGGCAGATGAAGCGCGAGAGCGAGGGTACGGAGCGCATGCAGGAGATTGCAAAACATGTGCGCGAAGGAGCCATGGCCTACCTCAAGCAGCAATACAAGGTGGTGCTCATAGTATTCGTGGTGCTCGCGCTCTTCTTCGCCGTACTCGCCTACGGATTCGGAGTGCAGAACCCATGGGTTCCGTTCGCATTCCTCACGGGAGGGTTCTTCTCGGGTCTGGCCGGATTCTTCGGCATGAAGACCGCAACATACGCGTCGGCCCGCACGGCCAACGCATCCCGTCAGTCGCTCGACAGAGGACTGAAGGTGGCCTTCCGCAGCGGCGCCGTGATGGGTCTGGTCGTAGTCGGACTCGGACTGCTCGACATATCGATCTGGTACCTCGTCCTCAACCACTTCGTCGAGGCTACCGGCGTACAGAAGCTCGTGGTGATGACCACCACCATGCTGACCTTCGGAATGGGTGCCTCGACACAGGCCCTCTTCGCACGTGTCGGCGGAGGAATCTACACGAAGGCGGCCGACGTGGGAGCCGACCTCGTGGGCAAGGTCGAGGCCGGAATACCGGAGGATGACCCGCGCAACCCGGCCACAATCGCCGACAACGTGGGCGACAACGTGGGCGACGTCGCAGGAATGGGCGCCGACCTCTACGAGAGCTACTGCGGCTCGATACTCTCGACCGCAGCGCTCGGAGCGGCCGCATACGTGGCTTCCGGCGACGTGCACATGCAGGCCAACGCCGTCCTGGCGCCTATGCTCATCGCGGCAGTCGGAATCGTGCTCTCGATAATCGGAATCTACGCCGTCCGCACGAAGGAGGGCGCAACGATGAAGCAGCTGCTGCGCTCGCTGAGCGTCGGAACCGGCTTGAGCTCGGTGATGATCGCCATCGCAACGTTCGGCATAATGTACCTGCTTAAGATGGACAACTGGCTCGGGCTTTCGTTCTCGGTAATAACGGGCCTCGTTGCCGGAATCATAATCGGCCAGGCCACCGAATACTACACTTCGCACACCTACAAGCCGACGCAGAAGATCGCCAACAGCGCCGAAACGGGTCCGGCAACGGTGATAATCTCCGGAGTGGGACTCGGCATGATTTCGACGGCAGTGCCAGTCGTAACCGTCGGCGTCGCAATCATTCTGTCATACCTTTGCGCCAACGGATTCGAACTCTCGATGACGGCCGAAAGCATATCGCACGGACTCTACGGAATCGGAATCGCCGCCGTCGGAATGCTCTCGACGCTCGGCATAACTCTCGCCACCGACGCCTACGGCCCGATAGCCGACAACGCCGGCGGAAATGCCGAGATGAGCAAGCTCGGCGAGGAGGTACGCCACCGCACCGACGCGCTCGACGCGCTCGGCAACACCACCGCCGCAACCGGCAAGGGATTCGCCATAGGATCCGCAGCCCTCACGGCGCTCGCCCTGCTGGCATCCTATGTGGAGGAGATCAAGATAGGCCTTTCGCACATCGGGCAGACCGTCCTCGAGTTTCCGGACGACAGCAAGATAGATGTGGCCTCGGCCTCCATAATCGACTTCATGGAGTACTACCAGATAAACCTGATGAACCCGATCGTGCTGGTGGGCATATTCATCGGCGCGATGATGTCGTTCCTCTTCTGCGGTCTCACGATGAACGCCGTCGGACGTGCAGCCGAGAGCATGGTCGTTGAGGTCCGCCGCCAGTTCCGCGAGATCAAGGGCATACTGACCGGCGAGGCCACCCCGGACTATGCACGCTGCGTGGAGATATCCACGCGCGGCGCGCAGCGCGAGATGATATTCCCGAGCCTGCTTGCAATCATCGTCCCGGTGGCCGTCGGCCTTATCTTCGGCGTGGCCGGAGTCATGGGTCTGCTGATAGGCGGACTGAGCTCCGGATTCGTGCTGGCCGTATTCATGGCCAACTCGGGCGGCGCATGGGACAACGCCAAGAAGTTCATCGAGGAGGGCAACCTCGGAGGCAAGGGTTCGGAGTGCCACAAGGCGACCGTCGTCGGCGACACCGTAGGCGACCCGTTCAAGGATACGTCGGGCCCGTCGCTCAACATCCTCATAAAACTGATGTCGATGGTCTCGATCGTCATGGCCGGTCTGACCGTGGCGTACAGCATATTCTGATGCCGTCAATACCACAAATGCGACAAGGGACTGCCGAAAGCAGTCCCTTGTTTGCAACATGCAGCGACTTTACCGCTTGAAGGCAATCCGCCGCATCGGCGACGTACGGTCGACAATCTCGCGCTCGACGACGCCGGTAAGGGCATCGGGGGCGTCATGCCAGCGGTTCGAGCGGAACAGGCGGCGGTATGTCGTCAGATGCGAGTAGAGTTCGGGCCAGCGGTCGCGCCACCCGCGCGGGAAGCGCAGCGAATGGATGAGCGTCGCCGAATTGGAGAGGATTCGCGCCTCCTTGTTGCCGGACTGGTGGAACCACTCTACCCTTACGCGCGGTGCAAGCCGCTGCACGGCCCGCGCAAAGCCGCGGCCGCCGTTGTTGCTCTCGATGACGGCGAAACGCGTCGGCGTCGAGCAAAGCATCTCACCGACCAGCGGTTCCGTAACCTCCATCGGCTCGCGGGAATAGACCACATCCGTGACATAGACCACCCCGTCCGGGTCGACACCGTAGCAGACCGAACACAGATAGTCGTCGCCCGTATCGGCCGTATCGGTATAGTTGCCCCAGCGGACCACATCCGCAGGCAGGGTGTCGTATTCGGCAAAGTGGTCGCCATAGAGAAGCCCCTCGCGCGATGACGGATGGCCCTGGTATAGGCATTCGAAGCGCAGCGGGTCGAGACGGCGCTTGTCGAGCAGCAGCGCCGCACTGTGCCGCTCCTCCCACAACGCCTCCCCCGCCTCGCGCGGGTCAATCTCGCTCGGCGGGGAACACTTCAGCGCCTCGAAATTGAGGTACAGCCACGTATTCTGCGGCAGCGACTCCATATCCGCCCACGAACGGAACTCCACGAAGGGTTCGAGGCGGCACAGCTCGCCTATGAGGTCCTCCTCGTGCCAGCGCGTGAAGACTATCAGCTCGCGCGAGTCGTTGTGCATGCGCGTCTTCACTACCGACGTGTACCACTCCCAGCAGTTCTCGCGGATGATGGGCGAATTGGCCTCCATGGCATCCTTGTAGAGGTCGTCGAGGATGAAGCAGTCGACGCGGTTGCCCGTAAGCGAGCCCTCGCGCCCGACCGACATCAACGCCCCGCCATGGCCGACAATCTCCACCTCGTCGGCGGTACGGATATAGTTGGCCGGCTTCGCGCCGCGCTTTATGGTCGTCCCGGGAAACATGGCGCCGTACTCCTCCGATTCGAGGATGCGCTGTACGCGGCGGTTGAACTTAGAGGCAAGCGACGCCGAATAGGAGGCTATGGCTATCCGCATGTCGGGGCAGAGCCCGAGCATGTATGCCGGCAAAAGTGTCGTGGCACCCACACTCTTTCCGTGCTGCGGCGGCATCGTCACTATGAGTTTCCGCACGCGTCCGCATGCGAACGCCTCCAGAAGGCGGTAATAGACACCGTGGAACGGCCTTATCTCAAGAAACGGATAGACGCACGTTGCGAACGTACCGAACGAAGGGAGGGACATTTCGCCGCTTGCGGCGGGAGATTCATTCTTGCTTTTTCTCATAATACATGATATTTCACTCTTATCGTTGACAAAAAAAGGGGCCGTCTCCCGATGCGGAGGATGGGCAGCCCCGAAAGGCCCGCGGCGGAGGCATCGCTCACAGACAGGATTGCCGCAGGGCCGGACGGGAGGGTCAATCCTCCACAAGGCACTCGCGCAGGGACGCGAAATCGAAATCGTTGCACACCTCCATGCCGTCGACAGTCGTACGGCACTCCCACCATACGGGAATCACATCGGCTATCGAATCCACATCCTCGGAGAAGGACTCGATGCGACGGCGGTATATTATCAGCGTGGCGATGAGACGGCACTCCGTCTCACCGTCCGTACACACGGCGACGGAACCGTTGAAGTAGTGGATGTTGCGCAAAGATTCGCGGATGCGGTCGGCCAGCTTTTCATAGCTTTCACAAGAGACATGATACATAGGCAGGAGAATTATTCATTCGATCGTTTGGTCATTAGAATTAAATTTTTTAACTTTGCAGTGCAAAGATATATTCAGTTATTGAATATTGATACAACAAATGTTCAATTTTTGCATAATTATTTCCGATAAAAAATTATGGAGAGCAGAGTAAAATTGATACGCAAGGCGCTGGGGCTAACGCAAGAGCAACTCGCACAGAGACTTGGAATCGGCAAAACAGCCCTCTCGATGATAGAGACCGGGAAGACGAGGCTCTCTTCGCGCAACAGGAACATACTTGTTCAGGAATTGAACGTCAATCCCGAATGGATAGAGGATGGAAAGGGCGACATGTTCAATGCAGAACCGAATCTGACCAACGCATTCACCCACCGCACGGACAACTCGCTGCCGCTGCAGAGCGTACCGCTATACTCGATAGAGGGGACGGCAGGACTCGTGCCGCTCTTCAACGACAGGGAGTCGTGGACGCCGGTGAACTACATACACATCCCCAACCTCCCGAAGTGCGACGGCGCCATATACGTCGTCGGAGATTCGATGTACCCTTTGCTCAAGAGCGGCGACATCGTACTCTACAAGCAGCTGCACGACATCGACGACATATTCTGGGGCGACATGTACCTGCTCTCGATAGATATTGACGGCGAGGAGTACGTAACCGTGAAATACATACAGAAATCGGAACGCGAGGGGTGCATAAAGCTCGTGAGCCAGAACCCGCACCACGCCGACAAGGACATAGAGGTCAACCGCGTGCGTGCGCTGGCAGTCGTAAAGGCCAGCATCAGGATAAATTCGCTGAGATAGGACCCGCAGGGCATCCTTCATCCCGCATGAGGACATTCGGGACGGACCGTCAGGCCCGTCCTGCATTTTTATATGCCCTGCATATGCAATTATGAAAAATTATTCTAACTTTGTATTCGGCCCGGGCGGCGAAAGGCCCGGACCCCTAAACAACCTAAAATTCTGTTCTTAAAACGCGATGGAAAAACCTAATGAACGGTTGCGCGACGTCGTGATTCGCTTTTCGGGCGACTCGGGCGACGGAATGCAACTCACCGGAACGCTCTTTTCCGAGATATCGGCTCTTGTCGGAAACGGAATATCGACGTTCCCGGACTACCCTGCCGAAATCCGCGCCCCGCAGGGCACGGTGGCCGGAGTATCCGGATTCCAGGTACACTTCGGCTCGGAGAGAATAACCAATCCGGGCGACTATTGCGACGTACTGGTCGCGATGAATCCAGCTGCACTCAAGGCCAACCGCAAGTGGCTGAAGAGGGACGCCACCGTCATCATCGACGGCGATACGCTCACGGAAGAGTGGCTGCGCAAGGCCGGTTTCGAGACCGACGACCCTATTGCCGAGCTCGGGCTCGAAGGGTACAACGTTGTGGCGGCCGACATCACCACAATGACAAAACATGCGCTTGAGAATTCGGGTCTCGACAACAAGTCGATCGTCAAGTGCAAGAACATGTTCGCGCTCGGAATCTGCCTCTACATATACCACAGGCCGACCGACCATGCCCTGCACTATATCGACATGCGTTTCGGCAAGAAGAACCCGGCAATAGCCGAAGCGAACAAGATCGTGCTCGGAGTCGGATACAACTACGCCGCCAACACGCACCAGTTCGCCAACACATACACGGTCGATCCGGCCGACCTCGAGCACGGCACATACCGCTCCATAAACGGAAACGTGGCCACGGCATGGGGTTTCATCGCCGCAAGCGAGAAGAGCGGACGGCCGCTCTTCTGCGGCTCCTATCCGATCACGCCGGCCACGGTGATACTCGAGGAGCTGGCCAAGCACAAGGAACTCAACGTCAAAACCGTGCAGGCCGAGGACGAGATAGCCGGAATCTGCACCGCAATAGGTGCGTCGTACGCCGGCAACCTCGCCGTGACGACCACATCCGGCCCGGGACTGTCGCTCAAGAGCGAGGCGATGGGACTGGCCGTCATGGCCGAACTGCCGCTGGTCGTTGTCGACGTGCAGCGCGGAGGCCCGTCCACGGGTCTGCCGACGAAGACCGAGCAGAGCGACCTCCTGCAGGCGCTCTACGGCCGCAACGGAGAGTGTCCGATGGCGGTCATCGCGGCATCGACGCCGAGCGACTGCTTCCACTACGCATTCACGGCCGCAAAGATAGCCATGGAGCACATGACGCCGGTGATACTCCTCACGGACGGATTCATAGCAAACGGTTCGGAGCCGTGGCGCATCCCGTCGATGAAGGACTACCCGCAAATCAACCCGCCGATAATACACGAGTGCGAGGGTGAGTTCATGCCATACAAACGCAACGAGAAGATGGTGCGCGGATGGGCATTCCCGGGAACGAAGGGTCTGGAGCACCGCATCGGAGGACTTGAAAAGCACTCCCTGCGCGGAACCATATCCTACGATCCGGAGAACCACCAGACCATGGTTCGCGCCCGCGCCCGCAAGGTCGAGCTCATAGCCGACGAGATACCGCCGCAGACCGTCGAGGGCAACGAGAGCGGAAAACTGCTCGTCGTAGGCTGGGGCGGAACGAAGGGCAACCTTCAGGGGGCCGTAAAGCAGGTGCGCGCCGAGGGAGGCGACGTATCGCTGTGCCATTTCAACTACATCAACCCGCTTCCGAAGAATGTCGCCGAGATATTCTCGCGCTTCGAGAAGATTCTGGTATGCGAGCTCAACGAGGGACAGTTCGCCGCCTACCTGCGGCAGAACTACCCGCAGTTCAGCTACGAACAGTACAACAAGTGCGAGGGGCTTCCGTTCACGGTCGCCGAACTCAAACAGAAGTTCAACTCCTTACTCTAAACGATTATGGCAGACTACAAATATACACCGGCTGATTTCAAGAGCGACCAGGAGGTGAAATGGTGTCCGGGCTGCGGCGACCACGCCGTACTGCATGCCGTGCAGAGGGCGATGCCGGAGGTTGCCGACGCACTCGACAAACCGCACTACATGTTCACCTTCGTGTCGGGTATCGGATGCTCCTCGCGGTTCATCTACTACATGAAGACCTTCGGTTTCCACACCATACACGGTCGCGCTAACGCCATCGCGACGGGACTGAAGGTGGCCAACCCCGACCTATCGGTATGGGTGTGCACGGGCGACGGTGACTCGCTCGCCATCGGCGGCAACCACTTCATACACGCCATCCGTCGCAACGTCGACCTCAACGTAATCCTTTTCAACAACGAGATATACGGACTCACGAAGGGACAGTACTCCCCGACCACCAAACTCGGCAAAATCACCAAAACCTCGCCATACGGCACCATCGAGCACCCGTTCAACCCGGGCGAACTCGTCATCGGAGCCAAGGGAACCTTCTTCGCGCGTACCATCGATGCCGAGGTGCAGCTCACGAAGGATGTGCTGGTGGCGGCGGCGAAGCACAAGGGAATGTCAATTGTCGAGGCTCTGGTCAACTGTATGATATTCAACAACAAGACCCATGCCGACTTCGCCGGCGACAAGGCCACGCGCGCCGAACATACGGTACTGCTGCGCCACGGCGAGAAGATGGTCTTCGGAGCGGAGCGCAACCGCGGTCTGGTCTTCGAGAACATGCAGCTGAAGGTCGTCACGATCGGCGAGGACGGCTACACGATGGACGACATCCTGACGCACGACGCACACCGCAAGGACACGACGCTGCACATGATGCTTGCGGCGATGAAGTATCCGGACTATCCGGTTGCAGTGGGCGTGATACGCGACGTGGAGGAGGAGTTCGTCTACGACGCCAAGGTCACGGAGCAGCTCGAGGAGGTCAAGGCCGCGAGCAGCATCAAGTGTGTCGACGACCTTCTGCACTCGGGCGACACATGGGAGGAGTAAACGCTTTTCACTCCACAAAATAATACGGGGCGGGATAATTCCCGCCCCGTTGTCATGTCGGACGACGCCGTTACGAGAACTTTATCACGTCGTCCAGTCCGAACTCCTTGTACTGCATGTGCAGCTCCTCGTTGCGGTCCGAAAGTATGAGCAGCTTGTCGCCGACCTGCAGCTGCGTACGGCCCTGCGGCACGAAGTAGTCACCGTCGCGGCATACCATGACGACAAGCGTATTGTCGGGCAGCGAAATGTTGCTCAACGCATTGCCGGACGACAGCATCTGCTCGTTGACCTCCACCTCCGAAAAGGCCGACTTCATGCGGTCCTGCAGTGCATCGCCGAACGAGCTCTCGCGCTCCTCGTATGCCATGCCGAGCAGGTTGGCCATGCCGCTGACCGTCGTACCCTGCACCAGCAGCGACACGATGGTCACGATGAAGACCACGTTGAAGATAAGTTCGGCATATTCGAGCCCCTCGACGAGCGGATATGTGGCGAATATTATCGGGACTGCTCCTCGCAGGCCCACCCACGACACATACAGGCGCGCACGCATCGAGAATTTGCGGAACGGCGCCAGACACAGCAGCACCGAAACGGGGCGCGCCACGAGAATCATGAATGCACTGACGGCAAGGCCGAGGAACAGCGTATTCCAGTCGATAAGCTTGTGCAGGTCCACGAGCAGTCCCAACGTAAGGAAGAGTATGATCTGGAACAGCCACGTGAAGCCGTCGAAGAAGGTCACTACGGTACGCTTCTGTACTATCTTGTGGTTGCCGACCACGAGTCCGGCGATATATACGGCCAGATAGCCGTTGCCCTGGATGAGCGACGTGAACGAGAATGTGAAGAAGACGCAGGCCAGCAGCAACACCGAATAGAGCGAGGCCGTCGAGATGTTGATCTTGTTCATGACCCATACGGCAGCGCGTCCGAAACCGTAACCCGCAACGCATCCGACGGTCATCTGCAGCACGAAAAGGCCGAGACTCTGCCCCAGTCCGAGCGTCTCCCGTACCGGCGATAGCATACCCACGATAAGTATCACGAGAATATAGGCCATCGGGTCGTTGGAGCCGCTCTCCAATTCGAGCAGAGGGCGAAGGCGCTCACGCAGCCCCTGTTTTTTGGTTCGGAGAATGGAGAATACCGATGCCGAGTCGGTCGAAGACATCGTCGCCGCAAGCAGCAGCGCCACCGGGAACGGGAGGTCGAAGCCGATATACGGAGCGACGAAATATATGAATCCCCCGAGAATGAAAGCCGTAAGCAGAACCCCGACCGTAGCAAGCACTATTCCCGGCGCCATTACGGGCCTTATTTCGGAATACTTCGTATCCATACCGCCCGAAAAGAGGATGATACACAGCGCCAGCATTCCGATGAACTGTGTCAACTCCGGCGAGTTGAACGAAATTAGCCTGTACCCGAAAAAAAGTCCAACTCCAAGAAACAGCAGCAGTGCGGGCGCACCGAAACGGTATGCGACCTTACCGGCCAGCACGGCGATAAAGAGCAGGAAAGCTCCGATGAGAAGGAAATTTTCGCTTGTTACTATCATGTCCATGACAAACTTTTTTCAAAATCGGGGGATATTGCGCATCAAGCCTCTCGCACCTTCATCCCGCAGAGCGGACGGTACTCCAGTTCGGCATACTCGAACGGCTGCATGGCAACAAATTCTCTGCCCGGAGTCGAATATACGAGCACCGTCACGGCCGACACGCTTCTGTGCGGTATCGACATCAGCGCCGCATAGTCACATGCAGAGACGGCATCGAGCACCCGGTTTGCATCCGCCCTGTCGAACGAGACTATCTCGCTCTTGAGAAAGCAGCGCAGCCCCTTGTGGTACGGCTCGCCGTGTCCGAATATCCGGACCATCAGGAAGACGAAGCCGACAATCACCGCAACCGAGCCGGCCAGTACGAGTGTCGCCTTTATGTCATCCCTGTAATCGCCTGCTCCGTCCAATGCGGAGTTGGCCACCAGCATGCAGATACCTGCAAGCAATATCACCGCCGGAGCGATGAAGTTTCGGCGACGGCACTCTACGGCGTCGCCATATGAGGTATACAGTGCCTCACAGAATTTTGTTTTGTTCATTTGTTCCGTTTTTTGCATTAAAGTCAGATGTCCGATCAGATCAAAAGGGCTGGACACGCCGCCGGCATGCCGCGCCACGATTGCCGCGGACGACTAAATGCGCATCCGGCACAGTGCGTAGAGATAGTATTCGACAGCCTTCGAGCCGAAGACATGTCTCGGCGGCATCAGCCATTCCGGATATTCCGGGACAAAGGCTGCCGCGGCCGTATCTTCGGCCGCCATGCGCAGGACGCGCCATGCACCGTGACGGAGAAACGGATAGGAAACACTGCATGAAGGGACGGTTATGCGAAGCACCGTATCGGCGCTCTGGTTGCACCGGTGCTGGCAGACAAGCTGCTGCATGTGGTCGTCCACAATGCTCTCGCACCCTGTGCCGCACCTGCCGAAACAGTCCTCCGGGACGATTCGGTGCAGTGCCAGACAGCAGAGCGACAGCGCCAGTATGGCAACGATTCTACGCATATCCCTATTTTTCAAATTTCAGATCCCAAATATATGAATTTTTCATGAATTGACATCACTCCCGCCAATCAAAATCAATAAAATCCGAACCCTCCGTTCGTCAGGCTTATGCCTATACGCACCATGCTCGAATAGCGGTTGTACGAGAGCATCGTTTCGGCATACCCTGCATCACACCTTATGAACAGTGCCGGAGAATAGCTGCTGCGGCGCGAAAGACGCCAGCTGACCTCACCCTGCAGGTTGTAGTTACGGAACCAGTTGGACGGGTTCACGAGGACAGTCGCCGAGAGGCGTTCGTTGAGCGTATGGTACGTTACCCAAAACATTCCGTAACCGCGATAGCGGAACCACGAAGGGCAGTTCTTGCGGTCGTAATAGCCGTACCATGCCCTCACGCCGACCCGCCAACGCTCGTGCGCAGCCCATACGCACCCGACCGACACATAGTTCCACGAACGGGACCTGTCGCCGTAGAAGCCGTTCGATTCATGCTCCAGGCCGAACATGAGACGGATACCCTGCACGGGTCTCCACGAGAACCACAGGCCCGGGTTGGAATCGTTCTCGCGGAATGGACACGATTCACGGTATATGTCCCAGAAACTGCGCTGCGTATACGTGAAGAGCATCTCGGAGGTATCGGTCATGCGCCATATGCGCAGTGCGACACTCAACTGGAACTTTACGTCGGCCGTATATTGCGACACGGGAGCGGCTGTCGAGAAACCGGTCGATAAGTAGTTGTTGCGGAAGATTCCGAAGAGCGGGAACGCCCCGTCGCCGGCATCTGCAGGCATTGTCCTGCGGCCTGTCGGCGCAGCGATGCTGTCAGCAGGCTGCGCATGCACGCTGCCATACACGCATACGCACAAGTCACAGGCAAGGAGTATGTTCACCATGCGTCTCATCTCTCCTCCGTATCACCCGTAAGTTTCGGATTGCCGCGGTGCCGCGCCGCGTCCCGGGAGGTCTTCTTGGCGAAGCTGGCCTCGACGGCCTCTTCGAGATTCACTCCTGTCTGATTGGCAAGGCACACCAGAACCCACAGCACATCGGCCATCTCCTCGGAGAGATTGTCGCGCTCCCCGGCCTTGAACGACTGGTCGCCGTAACGGCGCGCCATCACACGCGCCAGTTCGCCCACCTCCTCGGTGAGAACCGCCATGTTAGTCAGTTCGCCGAAATAGCGCACCCCGTACGTGCGTATCCATTCGTCGACACGCCGCTGCAGTTCGTTGAGTTCCATACGTACCGGTCTGTTTTTATTGCGGAATGAATATGTAGGTTATCGTTCCCCGCTGTCTCGGCGGAGCCGATTCGTTGATGTCGAACAGAGAGTTGCGGGCTGCATCCAGCGCCGTGCGGCGCATGCATTCGTCGCCGCCCGAGAGCACCTGTGCCGAAATGACCTCGCCGTTCTGGTCGATGACCGTCTCGACGACGACCTCACCGCCCCCCTCGCACCTGTATGCCGGCTTGATGAGCCTGCGGCTGTAGCGCAACGGATTGACAAACGAGAACGAAACCGTCACACGGCCCTTAACCCTGCGGTTCTCCTCCTTCGGGTCACGCTCCTTGAGTTCGTCCTTCCTCTCGCGTATGGCACGGGCCTCGGCCACTCCCCTCTCGTAGGCATCGCGGTTGGCCCGCATGCGACGCTCCGCCTCATCGGCCGTCTCGTTCAGAGCCGAAGCATCGGTCCCGCGATCATCCTTGAGGTTCTCATTGAGCGCATTCTCATTCGACGAGAGATTGCGGATCGAGCGCCAGTCGAAATTCTCCTGGCTCTTGCGGCGCACCTCCTCCTCGAGACGGTCGCGCTCACGCTGCAGCGCCTCGAGCGACTGCAGGTCGACGATTATCCCCTGCTGGTGCGATCTTCCGTTAAGAGTAATCTTTGCCCCGACGAATACGATGCCGAACACCAGATATGCAATGATTGTGACGCACAGCCCGACACGGTGGTCATACGCCCACGAACCGGCATCCTCGCGGCGCCCGTCGAAAGGGAGCCGCAAAGGGGGCTGACGGCGCGCACCGTGCTCCGCCCTCACTTCACCGTCGGCGCCGGAAACACGCCCGTCACCTGCCGGAGTCTTCCGCTCCGCCTCCTCATGCACATGCCCGTCACCGGGTCTGATGTCGCTATCGTTCGCCATCGCTGTTCTCCTTTTTTCGACAAAAATAGTGCTTTTCAATCAAAAAATTGTTATCTTTGCGCGCATATTATTACAAAAACAAACCTATGTCTACGAAACAACACACCCTGAACGGACCTATCTCCTTTTCGGGAAAGGGCCTGCATACGGGGGTAAATGTCAACATGACTGTAAACCCTGCTCCGGCAGACAACGGAATAGTATTCAGACGTACAGACCTCGAAGGCCAGCCGACGGTTCCGGCGCTTTGCGAATTCGTCACCGACACCTCGCGCGGCACGACGATCGAAAAAGACGGAGTCAGGATAAGCACCATAGAGCATGTCATGTCGGCCCTGTGGTCCATGGGCGTCGACAATGCCATAATCGACATCGACGGTCCGGAGACTCCGATCATGGACGGTTCGGCAAAGGACTACGCCGAGAGCATCGTGAAAACCGGCCTGACCGAGCAGAATGCCGAGCGTAAATACTATGAAGTGACCGAAAAGATGGTCTACACCATTCCGGAGAAGGGAGTGGCGATAATAATCTATCCGGACGACGAGTTTTCAGTGTCGGTACATGTGGACTACAACTCGAAGGTTGTCGGAAACCAGTATGCCGTCCTGATTCCGGGCGATGACTATGCGACCAAGATCGCACCGTGCCGCACCTTCGTCTTCCTGCACGAGCTCGAGCCGCTGTTCAAGATGAACCTCATCAAGGGCGGCGACCTCGACAACGCAATCGTCGTTGTGGAGAATCCTGTCTCGGACGAGCAGATGAAGCATCTCGAGAAGATCTTCAACAAGAAGGACATAAAGGTTACCGGAGGATACCTCAACAACCTCCAGCTCCGCGCAAACAACGAGCTCGCACGCCACAAGCTGCTCGACCTGCTCGGCGACTTCGCGCTGCTGGGCGTCCGCATCAGGGGCCGCGTATGGGCAACGCGCCCGGGCCACTTCGCAAATACGGAGTTCATGAAACAGATGCACCTGACCATCCGCCGCGAGGGCGTGCGTCCGCGCTTCAAGTACGACCACCGTCAGCCGCCTCTGTTCGACGTGAATGCCATACGCAATCTGCTGCCGCACCGCTATCCGTTCATGCTGCTCGACCGCGTGTTTCACCTCGACGGCAACTCCGTGGCCGGAATAAAGAACGTCACCATCAACGAGCCGTTCTTCCAGGGACATTTCCCGGGCGAGCCGATAATGCCGGGCGTGCTCATCGTCGAGGCGATGGCGCAGTGCAGCGGAATTCTCGCACTGAGCACGGTAGAGGAGCCGCAGAAATACTCGACATACTTCCTGCGCATCGACAACGTACGTTTCAAGCACAAGGTGGTTCCGGGCGACACGCTCCAGATAGAGGTAGAGTTCACCGAGCCGATACGCCGCGGACTGGCCACGGCATCATGCAAGGCCTTCGTCGGGGAGACGCTCGTGTGCGAGGCGCTCATAATGGCACAGATTGTAAAGAACCAACAATAAAAACAGTACGACCATGATAAGCCCATTGGCATATGTCCATCCGGACGCAAAGATAGGAAACAACGTCACCGTGGAGCCGTTCGCATACATTGCGGGCGACGTGGTCATCGGCGACGACTGCTGGATAGGCCCCGGCGCCGTCATCCACGACGGAGCGAGAATCGGCAAGCGCTGCAAGATACATACCGCGGCATCCATAGCCTGCCTGCCGCAGGACCTCAAGTTCGCGGGAGAGAAGAGCACGGCCGAAATCGGAGACGACAACGACATCCGCGAGTACGTGACCATAAGCCGCGGAACCGCCTCGCGAGGAAAGACCGTTGTGGGAAGCAACAACCTGTTGATGGCATACGTGCACATCGCGCATGACGACGTTGTGGGAAGCCACTGCGTAATCGCCAACCGCGTATCGCTCGCAGGCGAGGTCGAAATCGGCGACTGGGTGGTAATCGGCGGCCACTGCGCAATACACCAGTGGTGCAAGGTGGGAGCACACTCGATGCTTCAGGGCGGATGTCTCGTAAATCAGGACGTACCGCCGTTCATCATCGTCCGCAGCGACACGCTCCGTTTCGCCGGAATCAACAAGGTAGGCCTGAGCCGCCGCGGATTCACGCCGGAGCAGATCGGCCACATACACGATGCCTGCCGCATAATATTCCAGAGCGGCATGAACTATCTGCACGCCTGCGACGAAGTTGAGAAGCAGGTTCCGCAGACTCGGGAGCGCGACGAGCTGGTAAATTTCATCCGTTCGTCATCGCGCGGCATCATCAAGCCATTTGCATCGACGTCCAACGAATAGGCGCCGACGCATACATACGAAGCCTCCGCACCGTTCGACGGTGCGGAGGCTTTTCATTTCTTCCGGGCCCTCCGGACGTCATCGGAAACGGTATGCCATGACATATTCGTCCGCGCACTCGCGCACGATTGAGAATCCGTATCGGAGATACATCCCGGCAGCGAAATTATCCTTTTGGACAGAGAGCGACACCCCGACAAAACCCTCTTCCCGCAAAAGTGAGAGCATGAACACAAGAAGTCTGCCTCCTATGCCGCGACGACGGTACTCCTTGCGAACCGCCAACGCAAGCGAGGGCATCGAATCGTCCACATGCCCGAAATCATCCATGATGCGGGCCCATACGGCGCCTGCAACATGACCGTCACACTCCGCCACCAGGCCGGTATCACCGTATTTTTCTCCGAAGCCCTCCACATATATCTTCAGTTCGGGCAACTCCACGATGCTTCTCTCCGGAGCTGGCATACCCTCCGGCACATATATCGCATCATACAGGAAATCCCACAACAAGGGAATCTCATCAGGTTCTATTTTTCTGATTACGCACATTACACACATCCGTACGCGATGCCAGACCGATCCGCGATTTTGGCGCTCGACGCAATTTCCGGATAAAAATAGGCAAATTTTCAGACAAAACCTCACCGACCGGCAAATCCGCAGCCGCCGCCATGCACAACAGCCCGCATATGGCGGCAGGAGAGTTTTTTTGAAAAACTGTTGGCAAATTCAAGTTTTTGTGCTATATTTGCAACGATGTGAGGGAATAAGGGGACGGAGATGTCCCCTTATTTCGTTCCCAGGATGCCGGGCAGGCATATCGGCCGGTCTCGGTCCGCTGTTCGAAGAATCTGAACGACAACAATATATGGATATAGAGAAAATCAAGGAAATCGCCGGACAAGCGCTCGAAGGAAGCGACATGTTCGTCGTCGACTGTACATGCACGCCGTCGAACGAGATAACGCTTACGATAGACAGCGACACGCACGTGACGATAGACGCATGCGCCGAGTTGAGCAGGGCCGTGGAGGAGGCGCTCGACCGC
Organism: uncultured Alistipes sp.; assembly: GCA_944322005.1. Taxonomy (GTDB): domain Bacteria; phylum Bacteroidota; class Bacteroidia; order Bacteroidales; family Rikenellaceae; genus Alistipes. The sequence continues at coordinate 31,291 of CALUNL010000001.1, read as the reverse complement.
GACGAGGAGGACTTCTCGCTCACGGTGACTTCGGCCGGCATAGGCGAGGACCTGCGCACGCTGCGCCAATACCGCAAGCTCGTCGGTTCGCCGGTAGAGGTGCTTCTGGGCAGCGGGGTGAAGATTCTGGCCACGCTCGATGACGCCGACGGCGAAGGTGTGACGCTCTCCTACGACGAGAAGGTTGCCGTGGAGGGCAAAAAGCGCAAGGAACTTCAGCATGTCGTGCGCCGCTACACATTCGACGAGATAAAGTACACGAGGGAGTACCTCGACTACAAATAGCCGCAACACGCGGAGATTTCGGAACAATATAACAAATACACGATACAGGAAATGGACAATCTGAATCTTATCAGCAATTTCGCTGAGTTCAAGGAGCTCAAGAACATCGACAAGGCCACGATGATAGGCGTTCTCGAGGATGTATTCCGCCACGCGCTGCAGAAGCAGTACGGCACGGACGAGAACTTCGACGTCATCATCAATGCCGACAAGGGAGACCTCGAGATATGGCGCAACCGCGTCGTGGTTGCCGACGAGGACCTCACGGACCCGATCCGCGAGATATCGCTCTCGGAGATCAAGAAGATAGACGACTCCTACGAAGTCGGCGACGAGTACACCGACGAAATCAAGTTCGACTCGTTCGGACGCCGCGCCGTTCTGTCGCTGCGGCAGAACCTCGCATCGCGCATCCTCGACCTCGAGAAGGCCAACATCTACGAGAAGTACTCGGAGAAGGTGGGCGAAATCGTCTCGGGAGAGGTATACCAGGTATGGAAAAAGGAGGTGCTCGTGCTCGATGACGACGACAACGAGCTCATCCTGCCGAAGGCCGAGCAGATTCCGAGCGACTTCTACCGCAAGGGCGACACCATCAAGGCGATCGTCAAGAGCGTGGAGATGAACAACAACCAGCCGCGAATCGTCCTCTCGCGTACCGCCAACCAGTTCCTCGAGCGTCTGTTCGAGCAGGAGGTGCCGGAGATTTTCGACGGCCTGATAACTATCAAGCAGATTGCACGCATCCCGGGCGAGAGGGCCAAGGTGGCCGTGGAGTCCTATGACGAGCGCATCGACCCTGTAGGTGCATGCGTCGGCATGAAGGGTTCGCGAATATACTCCATCGTCAAGGAGCTGCGCAACGAGAACATCGACGTCATCAACTACACCACCAACCCGTCGCTGATGATACAGCGTTCGCTCAACCCGGCCAAGATTTCGAGCATCAACATCGACGAGGCCAACAAGACCGCGTCGGTATACCTCAAGCCGGACCAGGTATCGCTGGCAATCGGCAAGGGCGGTCTCAACATCCGTCTGTCGAAGATGCTCACCGGATACGACATCGACGTATACCGCGAGATAGAGGAGGAGGATGTCGCCCTGACAGAGTTCGCCGACGAAATCGACGGATGGATTATCGATGCGTTGCGTGCCGTAGGATGCGACACCGCCAAGAGCGTGCTCGAGCTTCCGGTCGAGGAGATTGCATCGCGCGCCGACCTCGAGCTCGAACAGGCCGAGAAGGTGGTTGCCATACTCAAGGCCGAATTCGAATAGCACAATTATGCTGCGAAGGAGGCTCACGACACAACAAACAATTCGTTTAATTTAAGACAGAGAGGGGATTTACAATATATGAACAACGAAAAGAAATTAAGGCTCATTCAGGTTGCAAAGGAGTTCAAGGTGGGACTCAACACCATCACGGACTTCCTGCACAAGAAGGGCGTAAACATCGACGTTTCACCGAATGCGCAGATTACCGCCGACGTGTACGAGATTCTTGAAAAAGAGTTCGGAGCCAACCGTCCGCGCGGCAACGAGCGCGAGAGTGTACGTGAGAAGATTTCGCAGAAGCAGGCCACCATATCCATCGACGAGGCGCCGAAACAGGCGAAGGAGGAGCGCGAGGTATCGGTAAAGAGCAATGTCATCGACATAAGGTCCGAGATCACGCAGCCGAAGATTCTGGGCAAGATAGACATCGACCGCAACGGCATGCCGAAGGCGGTGAAGGAGCAGCCGAAACCGGAACCTGCTCCGGAGCCGGTACGTCCGGCCGAGGAGGTCGCGGCAAAGGCGGAACCGGAAAAGGTCGTCGAGCCTGCACCGAAACCGGAACCCGCACCGGAACCTGCACCTGCACCGGCTGCCGTACAGGAGAGCCGGCCGGAACCGGAGACTCCGAAGGCCGAGGCGCCGAAAGCCGCCGCGCCTGCCGGAGACGGAATATTCCGTCCGTCCGACACCCCTACCCTCTCCGGCCCGCAGATTCTGGGCAAGATGGACGTTTCGGGCATGGTACCTGGCGGCAAGCACAAACGCAAGCGCCTCGACAAGGAGAAGGTTGACGTAACCCGTCAGAACAACCACGGAGCGCAGAACGGAAAGCCGGGACAGCAGGCACCGAAGAGGGACAACGGAGCCTTCGGCGGCGGAAAGCAGAACGGCGCCAACAACCAGAAGAAGAAAAACCAGCACCAGAAGAGCCAGCCGAAACCGATAATTCGCCCTGAGGTATCGGACGAGGAGGTTTCGAAGCAGATAAAGGATACACTCGCACGCCTTACGGCCAAGGGTGCAAAGAACAAGGGCGCAAAATACCGCAAGGAGAAGCGCGAGGAGGTCCGCGAGCGCATGCACGAGGAGATAGAGCGCGAAGTACAGGAGCGCAAAATACTCAAGGTCACGGAGTTCGTGACTGTGAGCGAACTTGCGACGATGATGAACGTATCGCCGATGGATGTCATCTCGGCCTGCATGAACCTCGGTCTGATGGTATCCATCAACCAGAGGCTCGATGCGGAGGCGCTCGTAGTGGTTGCGGAGGAGTTCGGATTCAAGACCGAATTCGTTTCGGTGGAGATTCAGGAGGCCATCGACACGGAGGACAACGACAGCGAGGAGGATCTCGTTCCGCGTCCGCCTATCGTGACCGTCATGGGACACGTCGACCATGGAAAGACGTCGCTGCTGGACAACATCCGCAAGACCAACGTCATCGAGGGCGAGGCAGGCGGTATCACGCAGCACATCGGAGCATATTCGGTCGAGCTGAACGGACAGAAGATAACCTTCCTCGACACGCCGGGCCACGAGGCCTTCACCGCCATGCGTGCCCGAGGTGCGAAGATTACCGACGTTGCCATAATCATCGTGGCGGCCGACGACAACGTCATGCCGCAGACCGTCGAGGCCATAAACCACGCACAGGCGGCAGGAGTTCCGATGGTTTTCGCCATAAACAAGATAGACAAGCCGAACGCCAACCCTGAACACATCAAGGAGCAGCTTGCCAACATGAACTACCTCGTCGAGGACTGGGGCGGCAAGTACCAGAGCCAGGACATATCGGCCAAGAAGGGACTCAACCTCGACAAACTGCTCGAGAAGGTGCTCCTGGAGGCCGAGATGCTCGAACTCAAGGCCAACCCGAACAAGCGCGCCAAGGGTGCCGTCATCGAGTCGACGCTCGACAAGGGCCGCGGATACGTGGCTACGGTGCTCGTGCAGAACGGCACGCTGCATGTCGGCGACGTCGTGCTGTCGGGAATCTATACGGGCCGCGTGAAGGCCATGTTCGACGAGAACGGAAAGAAGGTCGAGTCGGCGGGACCGTCGACGCCGGTACAGCTGCTGGGACTCAACGGAGCGCCGCAGGCCGGAGACTCGTTCAACGTCATGGAGGACGACCGCTCGGCAAGGGAGATTGCCAACAAGCGCGAGCAGCTGCAGCGCATGCAGGGCATAATGACGCAGAAGCACGTCACGCTCGACGAGATCGGACGCCGCATCGCCATCGGCTCGTTCAAGGAGCTGAACATCATCGTCAAGGGAGACGTTGACGGTTCGGTGGAGGCCATGTCGGGCTCGCTCATAAAGCTCTCGAAGGAGACGGTGCAGGTGAACGTCATCCATGCCGCCGTAGGACAGATTTCGGAGTCGGACGTACTGCTCGCCGCCGCATCGAACGCCATCATCGTCGGATTCCAGGTGCGCCCGTCGGCCGCAGCCCGCAAGCTCGCCGAGAAGGAGGAGATAGAGATACGCCTCTACTCGATCATCTACGACGCCATCAACGATATCAAGGATGCAATCGAGGGTATGCTCGAGCCTGTGATGAAGGAGGAGATCGTATGCTCGATAGAGGTGATGGAGATATTCAAGATATCCAAGGTCGGCACCGTCGCCGGATGTATCGTCCGCGAGGGCAAGCTGCAGCGCAACACCCCGATACGCGTAATCCGCGACGGAATCGTGATCCACACCGGAAGGCTCGGCTCGCTCAAGCGTTTCAAGGACGACGTCAAGGAGGTGGTTTCGGGACAGGACTGCGGTCTGAACATCGAGTCCTACAACGACATCCGCGTGGGCGACATCGTCGAGGGATACGAGCAGGTCGAGGTAAAACGCAAATGACAGAACAACGTACAAACCCAATAATTGAACTTCTATGTTTAAAGAGATCAAATTCACCACTCCGGAAGAGGCCGTCAAAGTGATAAAGTCGGGCGACCACATCCATTTGAGTTCAGTTGCATCGGCACCGCAGTGCCTCATCAAGGCGATGTGCGAGCGCGGCCGCAACAACGAGCTGCACGACGTGCACATCCACCACCTCCACACGGAGGGTCCGGCACCTTACGCGGCACCGGAGTTCGAGGGAGTGTTCCAGCTCGACTCGTTCTTCGTCGGAGGCAACGTCCGCAAGGTTACCCAGAGCGGATATGCCGACTACATTCCGATCTTCCTGAGCGAGACCCAGAGGCTCTACCGCTCCGGCGTGGTTCCGTGCAACGTGGCCATGATTCAGGTATCCGTTCCGGACAAGCACGGATACGTATCCCTGGGAACGTCGGTCGACGCAACGCTCGCCGCAGTCGAGTGTGCCGACACCGTCATCGCAGTGGTGAACAAGCACGTGCCGCGTTCGTTCGGAGACGCGATGATACACTCGTCGAAGATCGACATCTTCGTGCAGGACGACCAGCCGCTCGAGGAGGCTCCTTTTGCAGAGCCGGACGAGACCGAAATCAAGATCGGCAAGCTGTGCGCCGGTCTCATCGAGGACGGAGCTACCCTCCAGATGGGTATCGGAGCCATTCCTAATGCCGTTCTGGCACAGCTGGACGGCCACAAGAACCTCGGCGTGCACACCGAGATGTTCGCCGACGGCGTGCTGCCGCTGGTGGAAAAGGGCGTGATCAACGGCGAAGCGAAGAACATCGACAAAGGCAAGATGGTATCGACCTTCCTCATGGGTTCGCAGCGAGTATATGACTTCATCGACGACAACCCGGGCGTACTGATGATGGACGTAGGATACACCAACGACCCTTACATCATCGCAAAGAACGACCGTGTGACCGCCATCAACTCCGCCCTGCAGGTAGACCTCACCGGACAGGTGTGCGCCGACTCGCTCGGACGCAAGTTCTACTCCGGCGTAGGCGGACAGATAGACTTCATCTACGGAGCTTCGCTGTCGAAGGGAGGAAAGGCCATCATAGCCATGCCGTCGATTACCAAGAAGGGCGTATCGAAGATTTCGGATGCGCTGACCGAGGGTGCGGGAGTCGTAACGACCCGTAACCACATCCACTGGTTCGTAACCGAGAACGGCGCCGTGGACCTCTACGGAAAGAGCCTGCAGGAGCGTGCGCGACTCATTATCTCCGTTGCACACCCGTCGGCTCAGGAGGCGCTGGACAAGGCGGCATTCGAACGCTACGGTTCGCACCACCACTACATCAAGAGCTACATGGGCAAATAACCGGCCCGAGCCTATAGACAGAAAAGCGGCACGAAAAATCGTGCCGCTTTTTTTGCCATGTGCAAATGGCCGGAGCATTCTCTTCCGGCACTGGGTTTCCGCCACCGGAAACCGCTGAAAGACATCGGCCGTCACACATACACATGGCGTATGAACAGGAAGCCTGCGCAATCATAATTGCGCAGGCTTCTTTCGGCTGATTCCGAATATCCGAACATATCCGGCTCACTGATGCCGTTTACCGTCCGGTCTCCGCACCGTTGCAGGCCTTAACCGACATCACGACGGCCCCCGTACCGCTCGTAAGAATCTCCCCTACGACATTCGTACGGTAGTTGCGCTGTACGGGCACCGAGCTGAAACTGCGGCTTCCCGACTTTGCTCCGTCCGAGAAACCGAAGGTGCAGTCAACAGATCCCCGGTCGGTTCCGGCCAACAGATAGTTGACCGACAGATAGACGTAGGTGTTGCCGTCGACTGACAACGTACCGGCAGGAACCGCCTGTGCTCCGAACATGGCCGTCGTCGGATCGGATGTCGTTCCATCCATGAGGTTGAGGCACCTGTTCACGGATGCCACCTCCATCCAGGTCTGCAGCGTCTCCGCCCGCAGGCCGTCGGCTACGGCTGCAGCCATATCGGACTCCCCGGTCCCGACATTGAGCTGTGCAAACGGTCGTGTCAGCATTACCGACCGGCTTACCGGGCGGTCGGCTTCCACGGCCAGATTCCTGACCACGGCATAGAACCCGTCGCGCCGCTCGTCGTTAGACATGGCGCCGGAATAGTCGACCGTAAGCGTCTGCGTTTCAAAGTCGATGTCATACGGGCTCGACTCATCATCTCCGTAGGCATCGGCCCAGAACAGCAGGTCATACTCCCTGCCTGTGGCCAGACGGAGCGACAATGTTGCCGTTCTGTTGTCGAATGTCACCTCGGCGGCACCGGGCATGCGGCTCGTCATCAACGGGCTCTGTTTCCCGGCCTCATAGACGGCATACGTCAGGCACGTGGCTGTAAGTCCGTCTCCGTAGGCTCTCGACATGACACCATCTGGCAACACGGCCTCAAATGTCACGGTTTGCGTCTCCGCAGGGAGCGTCTGGGAAGACTCACCCTTCGAGCATGAGCCAATAAGCAGGCAAACTGCCATCAACGCTATCGGAATATTACGGTTCATCATATAAAAACTGTTTTTAACGCCGGGCAGGGCGGTGCCTGCCCGGTGCATTATGTCATTCGTAGCGGAACATGACCTTCAGCTCATCGGCGGAGAATAGCTTTCCGAAGTTCGTTCCGTCACATATCCAGAACATCGAATCGGTGATATTGTCAGCCCCGTCTCCCTTCACGACATTGTTTTCGATAGTCATGTTGTCATGCATGAAACCGCAGATCGTGACGGCGCTGTCCTTGCAGTATGCCTTGGATACATTTTCAAAGGTACATCCGGTTATCGTAAGCTTGGCATTGGCATTGGCATAATATGCACCGCCATTGCGCAGCTCGAGGTGAATGTAACGATAACCGGCACCCAACGAGTTACGGAACGTACAGTCGGTTATCGTAATGGACTCAACGTCCTTGTCCGTCAGCTGTATGGCATCCCACTGCGCATTGGTGAACTCGCAGTTCTCGAATACCAGGTTCTTGCATTTCTGTCCCGTCACATAAACAGCCGAAGCGTTACCCGAATCGTCGGAACCATTGTCGAAACGAACACCCTTTACCACCGTATTTTCACCGCTGAAATACACCGGTGCACCAGTCAACGTCACGTTGCCATCTGCTATAAGGGTTATATCCTTCGAGAAAGAGAGAACCTCAGTAAGGGCAATATCTCCCGTCAGTGTGATCACCGGCTCTCCAGAGGCTACGGCATCCTTTATGTCGTCTACCGAAGAGGCCTCTGCACCCTTTAATATCTGATATGTATTAGGGTTGTCGCTTACGAGTTTCGAATAGTAGCCGTCAGCCACAAAGCTGCCGCCGCGACCCGGATCGCCGGTTGCAGGGTCGTAGTTGACGAATGTACCGCCCTTGACTACGATGGTTCCCGGATTGGAGTCGAGTTGGTTGAGCAGATACCAGTACCCGTCTACCATCTGCGATACCGAGAAGTGGCCGCCATTGATTACAACCGAACCGCCATAGTTCTGTATGCAGTTGACATCGGAACTGAACACGCCGTCGTTGATTACCAGCGAGCCGGTCTCGTTGACTATCAGGATTCCTCCGTTCTTGTACGATATGCTGCCGGTACCGTTGATGACCATATCACCGTCAACATAGAATCCGGTATACAGATCCTCGCTGTCGAATACGATATCGTTGCCGTTCAGATTCAACGTAAGAGTCTTGCCTTCCGCAACGGTAATATCATTGTCGAAAGTAAGATCTTCAGTCAGCGTAACCGTTCCGCCGTTCTCGGCAGCGACAAGCAGGGCCGACACGCCGTGGTCAGGATCCGTAAAGCCCGGGTCGATCTCGATATCGAAGTCTACACTCTGTGTCAGGATCGAGCCAATGATGTTCGTACGGTAGTTGCGCTGAACAGGGACATTGCTGAAGGTACGGGTGCCCGTAGCCGCGCCGTCCGTAAACTCGAAGCTGAAGTTTGCCGTAGTCTTGTCGGCACCCACGAGCAGGTAGTTCATCGACAGGTAGGTGTACGTCTTGCCCGAAACGATCAGTGTCTCCGTCGGTACGGCATTGGATGCGAAGGTCACATCCGTGCTGCCCGAGGTTGTACCGTCAGACATGTTCAGCGTCGTAGGTACGTTCGTCACGGACATTGCGGTCGAAATATTGTCCGTCTGAATGCCGCTTGCTGCCGCATCGGACAAATCATCGGCACCTACATTCACCTGTGCGAACGGACGAGCCAATGTCACGCTCTGCGAAACGGAGTTCGTAACCACAAGGCCCTTGATCGAGCCGAAGAAGGCATCGCGCGTCTCGTCGTTGGAGAGTGCCGAGGCATAGTCGACCGTTACGGTCTGTGCATCGAAATCGACCGTATAAGGGCTCTGCCCGCCATCCTGACCATAGGCATCGGCCCAGAACAGAATATCGTAGCTCTTGCCGGTAGCCAGCCGCAGCGAAAGCTGTGCCTGCAGATTGACAAACTCAACGGCCGGCGCACCCTCGCTGCCGCTCGTAAGCAGCGGCGTAGTCGATCCTGCCTCGTATACGGCATAGGTCAGTTTTGTCGCGGTCTGACCGTCGCCGATACTACGTGTTTGAAACTGCTGCGGAAGGCATGCTTTCAAAGTCACCATACCTTCGGAACCGGACTCGACAAGCTCCGAGTCGTTCCGCGTACATCCGGCTACCGTCAGCAGTCCGGCAACCGTCATTAACATAATCAGTCTCTTCATCTTTTTATGATTAAAATTAGTTTAAATATTTATTGTACATTGTACAATTAGTCTTTTCTATTGGACCGGATAGTTCCAGTCTCCATCGAAACCGGGCGAGATGCCTATACCGCCCGATGCCTCCGAAGTAAGGAACTTGCCCTGCACCACCGTCTGTTTGCCACGGGCTATCGGCACCTCTACCGGACTGGTACTCGAAAGAGGTGTACCGTCACGGTCGTAAATGTCGAGAGCGACCTGCACCGACGACTCGTCTCCATTGACCAGCACGTAATCGAATCCGAGGTCGGCCTCCGATTCGCTTGTTTTGGTTATGCTGCTATCAAACTGCACTCCGGTAACGGCATCGGCGGTCTGGCCAGTAAAGAGATTGAAGGCCGATGGCATATAGCCCGAATAGCGGACAACCACACGGAACTCGTTCAGGTCGATATTTATCGCCGATTCGTCCACATGGTCGGGATTCCTGCCCTCTTCCTGCGCCGCAGCCGCCTCCTGCTCGGCACGAATGGCCTGCATGCGGGTAATGAACTCGGCAAGGTCCGTCGACACAAACCTGTATCTTGCCTGCGGGCGCTCCATCTGAACGGTAACCTCACACGGAACCGTCCCGGCCGAAACCGTCGCATCCGCCGTTCCGTGGAAAGCATCGCGGAACTCCGTCCCTCCGCTGTAACTGTCCGTAAGCAGGGCTATCTCGGCAAAATCATCCGTATTGAAGAACTTGTGATCCAACGTCCCGGCATCGACATAGTCAGCCCATGCGATAAAGCGATAGTCGCCGTCCTCAAGCTCTATCCCGATACTGTTATCCGGGTCCGTCACATCGTCTTTCGCCACCACCGTACGCACATCCTCCACACGGCCGAACGTCCCGTCCGCATCCGCCCGGTATATGCACACCGTATAGCGCATGTCGTAATCCTGCGGGTCTATCGATGCCCGTGTCCTGACATCGACGACCTGATGCACAGGCATGTCCGTATCAAATGACAGGTTCAACACGACCTGTCTCTTCTCCGGTTCGACAGGAATCGGAAACTCGTGCACGTCACACGCCACGAGCAGGCTCACCGGCAGCAAGCCTCCCGCAAACAGCGTCTTCAATAAATTCCGTTTCATCATTTCCGGGTCTTTTTCAGGTCAAACTTATATGAGAACGATACGGCAGCGTTATCCAGTCCGACGAAGGTCTTGCGTACGGTCGATGAGTAAGCGCCGTTGACCTCATTGCGGAACTTGTCGTAGTGTGCACTGTAGATACCGGCTCCGAGAGAAAACTCGACATTCCAACGGTCGTTGCGGCCCAACGGGATCCGATAGCCGACGTTGATGCCGCCGCCCAAGGCCGGGGAGTTTCCTGCATGGTCCTGAATGCGCCACTTGCCGCCCAAGGCAAGATTGTAAGAGGCGACACCGAAGTGGACTCCCGCAAAGAAGCGGCGATTGCGAAGCGGCCATACGCGCAATTCGGGCTGGGTTGCCAGTATTCTGAACTTCACCTTCGACGTGAAATAGTTGCACGCGGAGTAATAAATCGGCAGGTTGACGGAGAGATGTCGCGAAATATCGATCTCGACCGCGGCGTTCACCATCATCATTGCCCACCCGATGGCGTTTGTCTTCACACGTATTCCAGGACGCCACCCTTCGGCCGACGGAGCTGTCCGTACGTCCTGCTCGGGCAGCGGCTGTGAAGGGGCGGTAACGGCAGATGTGGTGTCGGAGGTCGCGTCCGTCGCATGTTCCGTCGTGTCAGGATTCGTCGGCTGCATCAAAGGTCCCTGCGTCGGATGCGGCGTTTGATCCGGTTGTACAGCCGGAATGGTCTCTGCCGATTGTACAGGCTGTGATGTTTCCGCAGCAGGCTGCGTCTGGTCGGGCTGTACGGACTGTGATACAGGCTCCGGTTCCGTACGCCGGACATAGAGCAGCGCGAGCGCACTGTTACGCAGATCAGGGAAGAAGTGACTCAACATGTAGTTGTAAGGGCGTCCTCCGCGCAAATCCATCAAAGTCTTCTTGCGGCCGCCGATAACCCTGTTGTCTTAATCGAATGTCCACAATGGTTCATTGTCGAGAATCCGCAGCACCTCATCCCTGTATGACATGTCGGAGGCGGCAACCTGCTCCCGCAGCTTGTCCCACATGATGCCAACCGGCCGTTTCTCCACCAGATCAGCCGAAATACCTGTAACTCGCACAATATAGGAGGCCAGCGAATCGGCCCGGTATATCACCAGCCTGTCATTGGCACGCTGGGTTCCATCCGGCGAAGCACCGGCCTGAACAACTATGCGTTCCAAGGTGCCGGATTCCGCCGCCTGTCGCACCGCCGCAGCAAATCGGTCGAGACGCTCTCCGTTATTGCGATAACCGGGCTCGACATAGCGGTATCCGGTTCTGTAATAGACGCATACGGAGTCGGCAGCTTCCTGGGCGTAAGCAGTCTGCAGAAACCCGGAAACAGCAATTAGAGTCAATAGCAGCACCCTTTTCATGCAATGTCTATTTTTTAATTGATTTTCTATAAATTCAAAAACCCGATATAGGCAAAAGATCAATGCCATACAGGAGTCCGCCTTGAAAATTCAAAGGGATACAAGGATATCATATATTCCATTCAGTTGTACCACATGCTGTGATTTTTTAGCACATTTTTTGACTTTTTTTGTATTGTCCGCGTTACATATCAGACATCATAAGAGCCTTTTATGCCATACCGGCGATGTCGGACAAGGGCCAAATATGCGGATTGCGGGTCTGCACGGATGGTGGGAAATAAAAGGCCATCCCCCGATTTGCAATGCAAATCGGGGGATGTCTCAAGGTGATTCCGGCGCGGTTCGAACGCGCGACCCACAGCTTAGAAGGCTGTTGCTCTATCCAACTGAGCTACGGAACCAAACCGCCTCGAAGGCGGTCACAAAAGTAATACAAAATATCAAATCGCACAAACTTTTGCGACAAAACCCGCTTCTCCGCCGCCCAGCGCCGGGCGTCCGGGCAGACAAGTTTCAGAAAAAATCCGTATCGGCCACCTTTACGAGCTCCTCTACGCAATCGCGTGCCGTCGCGCAGTCGTATCCCTGTGAAAGAGCGTAGCGCATAAGTTTCGCCCGCAGGTCGTATGGCGACGAAGCCTTCACGCTACGCATGCGCCGCGACAGCAGCGCCGACAGGCGTTCGTGCATATCGGCTCCGGACATCGCCTCCGACAAGGCGGCATCTATGGTTCCGGAGTCTATGCCCTTCGATGCGAGCGTCGCCCGTATCTTGTATGCGCCCCAGCCGCTCAGCCTCATCTTGTCGCGCACGAAGGCCGCGGCATATCGCGCATCATCGACGAAACGGTCGGCAACAAGACGCGCGAGCACACGACGTGCATCGGCATCGGGCAATCCCCAGCGGCGCATCAGCCTCAATGCATCGCCCGACGATCGTTCGGCCCGTGCGCACAGCCTCATAAGCGCCGAAAGCGCCTGCTCCGGACTCTTTGCGCTACGTTCCGGCCTCCTGCCGCCTGCGGTTGCGTCCGTTCCTGTATTCCCTATCTTCTGCACCATACGATTCTCGGTTTTCCGTTGGCATCGGCCACCCACTCCGCATCGGAGAACCCGCGCTTCCGAAGCAGGCGGCATGTCTCCTCCGCATACTCCTCATATATCTCGAACCAGAGCGTGCCGCCCGGCACGAGCATGTCATACGCATTGCCGGCTATCGAGCGGTAAAAGAGCAGCGGGTCATCGTCCGGCACGAACAGCGCTCCGTGCGGCTCATACTCCTTCACATTGGCGCGCATCGACTGCAAATCGCGCTGCGGGACATACGGCGGATTGGATACCATCGCATCGAAACTCCCTTCGCCACGGAAATCGCCCAGGGCATCGCTGCGGACGAACTCCACCTCCACGCCATTGCGCACGGCATTCTCACGTGCCACGCACAGCGCGTCTTCCGATATGTCGGAGCCCTTCACCCGAGCACCGGGCACCGCCATGGCCAGCGCCACCGCAATGGCACCGCTGCCGGTGCATACGTCGAATATCCGCGCCCCGGCCGGGACCGCCGCAGCGACATGTCCGACGAGTTCGGCCGTCTCCGGACGCGGGATGAGCACCCTCTCGTCAACCTTCAGGTCGGCACCGCAGAACTCCGTATGTCCGAGTACATACTGCACCGGCCGCGCACGCTGCAGCTCCCCGACCACGGCATCCATGCCGTCGACGGTGCACTCCTCGCCATAGGAGAGCGCCATACGGGTAAAATCCATGCCCGTACGATCCATGACGACCATACGCGCTATGGCGACCGCCTCCTCGCGGCCGTATATGCCGGTGATGGCGTCGGCAATGCGACGCACGATATCTCCTGTCGTTGCCATTGTTATCTTCCGCGCAGTGAGAGGTCGGCAAGCGCAAACGCCACCATTGCCTCGACGGCCGCTCCGGCCCGGAGTGCTATGCAGGCATCGTGGCGCCCGGTTATGCGCAGCGGAGCGACGCATCCGCGTCCGAAATCGAAGGTCTGCTGCGGCAGCGCTATGCTCGGTGTCGGTTTGACGGCCACCCTTACCACAATATCATTGCCGTTGGTGATCCCCCCGGCGATTCCGCCGTCGTTGTTGGTGAACGTTCGCCCTTCGGCATCCGCAATCCGGTCGTTGCGCTGCGACCCGCGCAGGCGCACGCCGGCAAACCCGCTGCCGAACTCCACACCCTTGACCGCAGGTATCGAGAAGAGCAGGTGGGAGACCACGCTCTCCACCGAGTCGAAAAACGGTTCGCCGAGACCCTTCGCAACACCGGAAGCGCGGCACTCTATGACCCCTCCGACGGAGTCGCCCGCAGCCCTCGCCGCGGCAATCACCCCGTCGAAGAGTGCCGGATCGCTCTCCCCTCCCACCTCTACGAGTGTCGTCGAATACTTCACCGCCGAAAGCATGAGCTTCGCCACCACGCCGGCCGCCACGAGCGGCAGCGTCATGCGGCCGGAGAATATCCCTCCGCCGCGAAGGTCGACAGCATCGCCGTACTTGGCGCGCGCCGCGAAATCGGCATGCGACGGGCGGGGCTGGATCCTGAAAGTGTCGTAATCGGACGAACGTACATCCTCGTTCATGAACTCTATCTCAATCGTGCCGCCGTCTGTAACTCCGCCTGTCACGCCGCCCCTTATGTGCGGCAGGTCGCGTTCGTGCCGTGCCGTCGTACCGGCAGCACCGGCACGTCGGCGCGACAAATCGCATTCGAAGACCGACTCCGAGAGAGGCATGCCGGCCGGTACGCCCTCGATGCGCACACCGACCGACGGCGCATGCGATGCGCCGAACAGAGTCATGCGTAACTTGTCGCCGAAGGTCATCATTGGGGTTGCGGATTTGTGCTCTGGTCAGACGCGTATGCCGTCCAGAACCTCGAAAAACTCCGGATAGCTCTTTGCCACGCACTCGGCATCGCGTATGGTTATCCTGCCGCAGCTGCGCAGCGCCGTTACGGCCAGCGACATTGCTATGCGGTGGTCGTGGTAGCTCTCCACCTCGACGTCGGACGCTATGTCGCCGCCGCGGATCTTCATGACGTTGTCGGTGTCGATATCGACCCCTATTCCGAGTTTCCCGTATTCGCGGCATATCGCCTCGGCACGGCTGCTCTCCTTGTGTTCGAGACGCGATGTGCCGACGATGACGCTCTCTCCCTCGGCCGCCGCGGCAAGCGCCGCCAGCGCAGGGAACAGGTCGGGACACTCCGTGGCGTCGAACTCGAAGGCCGAAAGCTTGCGGTGTGCGACCGTAATGCTGTTGTTGTCGTTTATGACCGACGCCCCGGCACGCACCAGAGCATCGCAAATAGCCACGTCGGCCTGGCGCGACAGCGGCGAGAGGTTGTTCATCGTGACCTCGCCTGCTATGGCCCCGGCCACGAGCACCATTGCGGCGGCGCTCCAGTCACCCTCGATGCTCAAATCGGCTGGGGTGTATGTCTGGCCGCCCTCTATGAAGAATTCGGAGTAGTCGCTGTGCAGAATCTTGACGCCGAAGCGCTCCACGGTATCTATAGTCATGTCGAGATAGGGGCGCGACACGGCGCCATGCACATAAATGGTCGTATCGGCCGCAACACACGGAAGAGCGATCAGCAGCCCGGTCACGAACTGCGAAGAGATCGACCCGTCGACCTCGATACGCCCGCCGCGCATGGGCCCGCAGACCTCTATCGGCAGGAATCCTCCCCCGTCGCGCACTTCGACACCAAGGCTGCGCAGCGGCTCCATCATCATGTTCATCGGACGGTGCAGCAGCGTGCCCTCGCCCGTTATGGTAATCGGCTTGCCGCAGAGCGAGGCTATCGGCGTGAACAGACGCGTGGCAAGGCCCGACTCGCCCACGTCGAGCGTATCGCTGCGCGGCGACAGGCCTCCGCGGACGGAGAGCGTGCGGTCGTCGACACGCCTGACGGAGGCACCGAGCGACTCGATGCATCTTATTGCGGAAAGGGTGTCATTGCAGAAGTCCATATTGCGCAGGACGGACTCTCCTGACGAAAGCAACGACGCCGCCAGGGCACGTTGCGCATAGCTTTTTGAACAAGGAGGCGTGACCGTACCTGCGACACTACCTCGGGGGACTGACTTATCCATATGTTTTTGTTATCGTATCACTCTGATGGCTGGTTGTGCTTGCGCTTGAGTTCGAAGTTCTTGCCCAGATATACGCGGCGCACCATCTCGTCGGCCGCCAGCTCCTCGGCCGTACCCGTCTTGAGGATCTTTCCCTCGTAGAGCAGGTATGTGCGGTCGGTGATGGCAAGCGTCTCGTCTACGTTGTGGTCGGTTATTATGACGCCGATATTCTTGTTCTTCAGCGTGGCGACGATGCTCTGGATGTCCTCCACCGCAATCGGGTCCACACCGGCGAACGGCTCGTCAAGGAGTATGAACGCAGGGTTTATGGCCACCGCACGCGCTATCTCCGTACGGCGGCGCTCACCTCCGGAGAGCTGTATACCGTAACTCTTGCGGACCTTCTGCAGACGGAACTCCTCGATAAGCGCCTCGACGCGCTCGTTCTGGTACTCCTTGGTGTAGTTCGTCATCTCGAGCACCGAGCGGATGTTGTCCTCGACGCTCAGACGGCGGAACACCGACGCCTCCTGCGCAAGGTATCCCACACCCAACTGTGCGCGGCGATATACGGGCTCCTTCGTCAGCTCTATGACACGGCCGTCGTCATGCTCGAGAAATATGCGTCCCTCGTTGGGCTTGATAAGGCCCACTATCATGTAGAACGAAGTCGTCTTTCCCGCTCCGTTAGGCCCGAGCAGTCCGACAATCTCGCCCTGACGCACATCTATCGACACATGGTCGACCACCGTACGCGATTTGTATTTCTTGACCAGTCCGTCTGTAAAAAGTCGCATCTTACGAAATATGCAATAATTTTTATGACAAATATTTCTACAAAGTTATGATATTTTCCCAAATAATTTTTATCTTTGGTAAGTTTTTAACACCACAGCAAACCGGTTAAAGATTATTTCCAGATGCCGCAGAACCTGACAGACAAAGAATTGCTTCACCGTAAGCTCAAAGAATACTTCGGGTTCACTTCCTTTAAAGGCAATCAGGAAGCGGTAATCCTCAACCTTCTGGCCAAACGCGACACATTCGTCCTTATGCCGACGGGCGGTGGAAAATCGCTCTGCTACCAGCTTCCGGCACTGATGATGGACGGCGTGGCCATAATCATATCGCCGCTCATCGCCCTGATGAAGAACCAGGTCGACGCGATGAGAACCTTCTCCAGCAATCCAGGCATAGCGCACTTCCTCAACTCGTCGCTGAACAAGAATGCCGTGCAGCAGGTGCGCGAAGACGTTCTGGCCGGCAAGACCAAACTGCTCTATTTCGCCCCGGAATCGCTCACCAAGGAGGACAACATCGCATTCCTGCGAAAGATAAAGATTTCGTTCTACGCCATCGACGAAGCGCACTGCATATCCGAGTGGGGACATGACTTCCGTCCGGAGTACCGCCGAATACGCCCGATAATCAACGATATCGGCACGGCACCGCTCATAACGCTCACCGCAACGGCCACCCCGAAGGTGCAGATGGACATACAGAAGAACCTCGGAATGACCGACGCCACGGTATTCAAGTCGTCGTTCAACCGTCCGAACCTCTATTACGAACTCCGTCCGAAAAGCGACCCGGAGCGCGACATAATAAAGTACATCAAACAGAATCCGGGCAAGAGCGGAATCATATACTGCCTCAGCCGCAAGAAGGTCGAGGAGCTTGCCGAACTGCTCGTGGCCAACGGCATCAAGGCGCTGCCGTACCATGCCGGAATGGATGCCCAGACGCGCGCCGACAACCAGGATGCCTTCCTCATGGAGGGTGTCGAAGTAATCGTCGCCACGATAGCCTTCGGAATGGGCATCGACAAGCCGGACGTGAGGTTCGTCATACACTACGACATCCCGAAATCGCTGGAGGGCTACTATCAGGAGACCGGACGCGCCGGACGTGACGGCGGCGAGGGATACTGCCTCACCTTCTACAGCTACAAGGACATACAGAAACTCGAGAAGTTCATGCAGGGCAAGCCTGTGGCCGAACAGGAGATAGGCAAGCTGCTGCTGCTCGAGACGGCCTCATACGCCGAGAGTTCGATGTGCCGCCGCAAGACCCTGCTCCACTACTTCGGCGAGGAGTACACCGAGGAGAACTGCGGCTCGTGCGACAACTGCTGCCACCCGCGCCCGCAGGTCGATGCCACGCGCGAGCTCGTGACGGCGCTCAAGGCATTGAGGTCGATAGGGGACAAGTTCAAGATCGACCACCTCGTGTCGATGCTTCTGGGCAAGACGACTGCCAACATAAAGAGCTACGGCCACCAGAAGAGCGAATGGTTCGGTGTCGGCAAGTCGAAGTCGGACCGTTTCTGGAACGCCGTCATACGGCAGGGACTCATCATGGGTCTTATCGACAAGAACATAGAGAACTACGGCCTCATATTCATCACCGAGGCCGGAGAGAAGTATATCGAACACCCGACCGTCGTCAAGGTCGCAGAGGACCGCGACTACGACGAGGAGGAGCGCGAACAGGAGAGCGCACCGTCCCACGGCGGAGCGGCCGACGAGACGCTGTTCGCCATGCTCAAGGACCTGCGCAAGAAGGTGGCCCGCGAGCACGGCCTGCCACCGTTCGTGATATTCCAGGACCCGTCGCTCGAAGACATGTCGATGCACTACCCGATAACAATCGAGGAGATGCAGAACATCTCGGGCGTAGGGGCAGGCAAGGCGAAGAAGTTCGGCGAGGAGTTCATAAAGCTCATCAAGGCATACGTCGAGGAGAACGACATAGTCCGTCCGCAGGACATGGTCGTGAAGGCGGTTGCCAACAAATCGGGCATAAAGATATTCATCATACAGTCGATAGACCGTCAGATGGACTTCGAGGATATAGCCAAGGCCAAGAACCTGACCTTCGACGAGCTGCTGACCGAGATAGAGTCGATTGTCAACTCAGGCACCAAGCTCAACATCCAGTACTATCTCAACCAGTACATGGACGATGACAAGGTGAACGACATATACCTATATTTCAAAGAGGACGCCGAGAGCGATTCGCTCGACGAGGCTATCGAGGAGCTCGGCAGCGACTATACGGAGGAGGAGATACGCCTTGTCCGCATAAAATTCCTCTGCGAAGCCGGAAACTGACGTCAGCGTCAATCCGGAGAGCGCCGCGGCAATAAATTCCATACCCAAATCATGACACGAAGACTCTTGCATGCAATCTGCGTCCTTGCGGCGATGGTTGCGTTGCAGTCATGCACTGTCGTATGGCGCGGCATCAGATACGGCAACGCATCGGTCGACGACAACAGGATATTCCCGCAGGATACCGTCCGCAACGGAGAGGGGAGATTCACATTCACCGAACTTCCGAAGGCGGGAAGCGGGCTCGACACCGTAAGGATAGACATCTTCACCAGGAGGGACGGCCGGATGCACCGCATGACTCTCGACGAGACCGTCGAGGCAACCCGCAAGCCTGCGGCAGCCATAATAATAAGGAACGACAGCATTCTCTACGAACACTACGCAGGAGGGTGGAACCGCAGCAGCCGTTCCAACATATTCTCCGTCACCAAAACCGTGACGAGCCTCATGTGCGGCATCGCGCTGACCGAAGGTTACATCAAGAGCCTGCAGGATCCGGTAACGGACTACATCCCCGAGCTGAAGGATGCCGACCCGATGTTCGCCGAGCTCCGCATAGAGCACCTGCTCGACATGACGGCCGGACTGAAGTTCAGCGAGAACTACGGATGGAACCCCTTCTCGAAGATGGCAAGGCTCTATATGGGCAGGGACGCGTTCAGGCTCATACGCGGCATGAAATTCTCGAGCAAACCGGGCGAGAGGTATTCGTACGACTCGATGACCACGGCCATACTCGGCATCGTAATAGAACGTGCGACGGGTATGTCCTATGCCCGATACCTTTCGGATAGGGTCTGGAAGCCGCTCGGCATGGAGGAGCCGGCATCGGTAAGCCTCGACAGCCGCAAACGCGGCGTCGCCAAGAGCTACGCCGGCCTCACGACCAACGTGCGCGACCTTGCGAAGATCGGGAAGCTGTTCCTCGACGGCGGCATGTGGAACGGAGTCCGGCTGGTCGATTCCGCCTATGTGAAGAGGTGTTTGAGTACCAATGCGGCCGGCAAAAGCAGCATGGGGCGATACTCCTACTCGTGGTATTGGGGATTCACCGACGAAGAGTATGTCGAGCACCGCTTCGAAAGCAGGCGGGAGATGAAAAGGTACTTCCGCGAACATCCGGAGTCATTCGCAATACATGAACACCGGAACGGCGACGGCAGCCGCACCGCCGTGAAATACAGCCAATGCCGGTACTTCGACGACAAAGAGTCTCTGAAAAACTTTTACGCCACAAGTCCGGATGCAGACCGGTACTCCATATGGAAAAACCGCTTCGGATACTATGCCGTGCTGCACCGCGGCGGCTGGTGGGGATTCGGGCTCTACGGGCAGGTCCTCTACATAAACACCGAAAAGAACTACATTGGGGTTTATCTCGGGCAAGACCGCATGAAGGACTTCAACATCGTGTTCGACTCGCTTTACGGCCACATGTAGGGTGAGCGCCCGGCACACGGCGAGCCGCCGGAGACAATATCCGCAGGCAATCCGCCATATTTTCGGCAGATTGTGCTATCTTTGCCCTGAAAAAAGAGATGCAATGGGAGAGGTACGTGCGAAAAAATCACTCGGCCAGCACTTTCTGACCGACCTCAATATCGCGCAAAAGATATGCGCGTCGCTCTCGGAGAGCGGCGACGGGCTGCCGCGCGACGTGCTGGAGGTGGGCTGCGGCACGGGTGTGCTGACGCAATACCTGCTCCGGCGCGACGACATCACAACCTACGGCGCCGAGATAGACCGTGAGAGCATCGAATACCTCAACGCGCACTTCCCGGAGTTCACGCCTCGCCTCGCCGAAGGCGATTTCCTGCAAATGGACCTGCGCAGCCGGTTCCCGGACGGGGTGCGAATCATCGGCAACTTTCCCTACAACATCTCGTCGCAAATATTCTTCAAGATAATCGAAAACCGCAACCTCATACCGGAGTGCGTCGGGATGATCCAGCGCGAAGTCGCACAGCGCATCGCCGAACCTCCCGGCTCGCGCGAGTACGGAATCCTGAGCGTACTCATACAGGCATGGTACGACACCGAATACCTCTTCACCGTCTCGGAAAATGTCTTCAACCCGCCGCCGAAGGTCAAGAGCGCCGTCATACGCCTGCGCCGCAACGGCACCCTCTCGCTCGGGTGCGACGAGGCTCTTTTCGTGCGTGTCGTCAAGGCTTCGTTCGGCCAAAGGCGCAAGATGCTGCGCAACTCGCTGCGCTCGGTTTTCGGCAACTTCGGAGGCGCTTCGCACCCCCTCTTCGGGGCTCGCGCGGAACAGCTGAAAATCGCCGATTTCGTCGATCTCACGAACTGGGCCAAAGAGCACATATCAAAGTAACAGTCAGCGCGTTACGCACTGTTAGCCAACTAACAGTTTCTGTTAATTTTTTAACACTAAAATAATTACCGTTTTTTTAGGTTCTACGGTAAAGAGTTTGTATTTTTGCCCTGCGAAAAAACGGCTTTACGCATATTCCGCACGCCTGTTTTTACGTTTATTTTCCGACCCTTCACACATGGAAGGCCATAAGCGGAAACAGACGGAAAGAAACGGAAATTTCATCAGTCGCAAGGCCGGTAAAAAGGCATAAAAAGCAAACAATACCAAAATCAATAACAACATGGCAGAAAAGAAATTCATAACTTGTGACGGCAACTACGCGGCAGCACATATAGCATATATGTTCTCCGAGGTTGCGGCAATCTACCCCATCACGCCTTCGTCGACCATGGCAGAGCTCGTGGACGAGTGGGCGGCACAGGGACGTAAGGATATCTTCGGCGAGACCGTAAAGGTCGTAGAGATGCAGTCGGAGGCCGGAGCCGCAGGTGCGGTACACGGCTCGCTGCAGGGCGGTGCACTTACCTCGACATTCACGGCATCGCAGGGTCTGCTCCTGATGATCCCGAACATGTACAAGATCTCGGGCGAGCTTCTTCCGGGCGTATTCCATGTATCGGCGCGCGCACTGGCCGCACAGTCGCTCTCGATCTTCGGAGACCACCAGGATGTGATGGCAGCACGTCAGACAGGTTTCGCGATGCTTGCCACCTCCTCCGTACAGGAGGTGATGGACCTTGCCGGTGTGGCACACCTTACGGCGATCAAGTCGAGGATTCCTTTCCTGCACTTCTTCGACGGCTTCCGCACCTCGCACGAGATACAGAAGATCGAGCTCATCGACGCCGACGCCCTCACCTCGCTGCTCGACCGCAAGGCACTGCGCGAGTTCCGCGACCGCGCGCTCAACCCGGAGACCCCGATAACGAGAGGTACGGCGCAGAACCCGGACATCTATTTCCAGACCCGCGAGGCTTCCAACAAGTTCTACGATGCGGTACCGGATATGGTGGCCGACTACATGAAGCAGATTTCGGCAATCACCGGCCGTGAATACAAGCCGTTCGTATATTATGGAGCGAAGGATGCCGAGCGCGTAATCGTCGCCATGGGTTCCGTGACGGAGACCATCAAGGAGTGCGTCGACTACCTCACCGCACGCGGCGAGAAGGTCGGCGTGGTTACCGTACACCTCTACCGTCCGTTCTCCGCAAAATACCTCTTCGACGTACTGCCGAAGAGCGTCCGCACACTCTGTGTGCTCGACCGCACCAAGGAGCCGGGAGCAAACGGAGAGCCTCTCTACCTCGACATCGTCGATGCCTTCTACGGAAACGAGCTCCAGCCGCGCATCATCGGCGGACGCTACGGTCTCTCGTCGAAGGACACCACCCCGGCACAGATGCTGGCCGTATTCGCCAACATGGCGCTCGCAGAGCCGAAGAACCACTTCACGGTGGGTATCGTCGACGACGTGACGAACCTCTCGCTGCCGGTCGGCGAGGAGATATCGATGGCCAAGGAGGGAACCTTCGAGGCCGTATTCTTCGGACTGGGTGCCGACGGAACCGTCGGAGCCAACAAGAACTCCATCAAGATTATCGGTGGCACGACCGACAAGTACTGCCAGGCATACTTCTCCTACGACTCGAAGAAGAGCGGCGGCTACACCTCGTCGCACCTGCGTTTCGGCGACAAGCCGATCACCTCGCCATACCTGGTTACGACGCCTGACTTCATCGCCTGCCACGTTCCGTCGTATGTCGACAAGTACGACGTACTCAAGGGCCTCAAGAAGGGCGGCTCGTTCCTGCTCAACTCCGTGAACGACGCGCAGACCACCTGCCGCACGCTTCCGGACCACATGAAGGTATATCTGGCAAAGAACCATATCAACTTCTACATCATCAACGCGACCAAGATTGCCGCCGAGCTCGGACTCGGTTCGCGCACGAACACCATCATGCAGTCGGCATTCTTCAAGATTGCCAACGTCATTCCGTTCGACAAGGCCGTAGAGGAGATGAAGAAGGCCATCTACAAGTCCTACGGCAAGAAGGGCGAAGATATCGTCAACATGAACTACGCCGCGGTCGACGCCGGCGGAAAATCCGTAGAGAAGGTCGAGGTTCCGGCCGAGTGGGCCGACATAGTCCTCAAGGAGGAGCACCACAATGTTGACCTCTCCCGTCCGGAGTTCGTCCGCAAGGTCGTAGACCCTATAAACGCCCTCAAGGGCGACCTGCTGCCGGTATCGGCGTTCAACGGCCGCGAGGACGGCTCGTGGGACAACGGTACGGCCGCATGGGAGAAGCGCGGCATCGCGGTAAACGTTCCGGAGTGGATTGTCGACAACTGTATCCAGTGCAACCAGTGCTCCTACGTCTGCCCTCACGCCGCCATCCGCCCGTTCCTCGCAACGGAGGAGCAGGCCGCTAACGCACCTGCCGGCACCACCTTCAAGCAGGGTATCGGAAACACCAAGGAGTACAAGTTCCGCATACAGGTTTCGCCGCTCGACTGTACGGGATGCGGCAACTGCGTCGACATCTGCCCTGCAAAGGAGAAGGCTCTCGTACTGAAGCCGCTCGCAACGCAGGTTGAGCAGGAGGCGCGCTGGGAGTACATGCACAAGGTAGTGGGCTACAAGAGCGCCGACCGCGAGAAGAATGTCAAGGGAAGCCAGTTCGCACAGCCGCTGTTCGAGTTCTCGGGCGCATGCGCAGGCTGCGGCGAGACCCCGTACATCAAGACCATAACGCAGCTCTTCGGCGAGCGTATGATGGTGGCCAATGCAACGGGATGTACATCCATCTACTCCGCTTCGGCTCCTTCGACGCCGTACTGCACCAACGCCGAGGGTCACGGACCGGCATGGGCCAACTCCCTCTTCGAGGACAACGCCGAGTACGGACTCGGAATGCACCTGGGTGTGGAGCAGCTCCGCGACCGCCTCAAGAATATCATGGAGGAGGCTATCGCTTCGTGCAACAAGTGCTCGGCCGAGCTCAAGGCGACCATGCAGGAGTGGATTGACAACCGCAACCTCGCCGCCAAGTCGGCGGAGGTCAGCGCGCGTCTCATCCCGATGTGCGAGGCCTGCGGCTGCGACTACTGCCGCCAGATTCTCGAACTGAAGAAGTACCTCGTCAAGAAGTCGCAGTGGATTATCGGCGGCGACGGATGGGGTTACGACATAGGTTTCGGCGGCGTTGACCACGTCATCGCCAGCGGAGCCGACGTGAACATCCTCGTAGTGGACACCGAGGTATACTCCAACACCGGAGGCCAGTCCTCGAAGTCGACCCCGGTCGGCGCCGTTGCGAAGTTCGCATCGATGGGCAAGCGCATCCGCAAGAAGGACCTCGGCGCAATCGCAATGACATACGGATACGTATATGTCGCACAGGTATCGATAGGCGGTTCGCAGGCACAGCTGTTCAACGTGCTCAAGGAGGCCGAGGCCTACCCTGGTCCGTCGCTCATCATCGCCTACGCACCGTGCATCAACCACGGCATCAAGGGCGGAATGTCCCGCACGCAGACCGTCGGCAAGCAGGCCGTGGAGTGCGGATACTGGCACCTGTGGCACTACAACCCGCTGCTTGAGGAGCAGGGCAAGAATCCGTTCGTCCTCGACTCGAAGGAGCCTGACTGGTCGAAGTTCCGCGACTTCCTCATGAAGGAGGTGCGCTACACCTCGCTCCAGAAGTCGTTCCCGGAGGAGGCCGAGGAGCTCTTCAAGGCCGCAGAGGAGAATGCCAAGTGGCGTTACCAGAGCTACGTGCGCCGCAGCAAGGAGCAGTACTGATAACGGACTCCGCAAATGAAAAAATCCGCACGCTTCGGCGTGCGGATTTTTTTTGTTTCGCATTGGCTATCCCAATGCCACGTCGAGCACCATCATCAGCGCAAAGCCGACGGCGAAACCGACGGTCGAGAGGTTGGAATGCTCCCCGCTGTGGGACTCCGGGATAAGCTCCTCCACCACGACGTATATCATGGCGCCTGCGGCGAATGCGAGCAGGTACGGGAATGCACCCATAAGGTGCTCTATCAGCAATATCG
The DNA here is from genome assembly GCA_944322005.1 of uncultured Alistipes sp. Taxonomy (GTDB): domain Bacteria; phylum Bacteroidota; class Bacteroidia; order Bacteroidales; family Rikenellaceae; genus Alistipes. The sequence goes on along the minus strand of CALUNL010000001.1, from coordinate 5,986 downwards.
TAACCACGGCAGCCGCAGGCTCCACTATGCCCGACAATGCCCCGTATGCGAACGACTTTCCGCGAGAGTTTCCGCCGGCGCGCAGCGGCAGCGATATTATCGCGCCCTCGGGAATGTTCTGTATGGCGATTCCCACCGACAAGGCCAACGCACCGGCAAGCGACATCTCCACCTGACCCGTGATGGCGCCGGCGGCGACAACTCCGACTGCCATGCCCTCCGGGATGTTGTGCAGCGTGACGGCCATAACGAGCATGGCCGAACGGCCGAGCGAAGAGTGCGGGCCCTCCGGTTTGTCGCTGCCCAGGTGCAGGTGCGGCGTCAGGGCATCCAGCAGGAGCATGAATCCGATTCCGACCATGAATCCGACGACGGCAGGAATCCATGCGGCAGCATGCCCGGACCCTGCGGCCTCGTCAATCGACGGAATCAGAAGCGACCACACCGAGGCGGCCACCATCACTCCGGAGGCGAATCCGAGCAGCGTATTCTGGAAGCGCACCGTAAAGCGCTCGTTGACAAACAGTACGGCCGAAGAGCCGAGGAGTGTTCCGAGGAACGGAAGCGTAAGTATGAGCAATATCTTTTCCATATCCGAAGAGTGTTACGAAGGCAAATATATTCTTTTTTGGAATATCCGCCAAGCGGCGCATCCCCTCCTCACATACGGACATGCGTGCCCGTCCGCAAACGTGCCTGCCACAACAGGGCGAAAGTGATAAAATATTCGACAATTTAGGGCCGGCAGTGGTTGTAAATCATTATTTTTTATTACTTTTGTGCCGATTAATCCGAAGTGGGTTAGCGTTTAATTACTTTATTCATTAAAAATTTTATAGCAAATGGCTGTTAAAATTCGTTTGGCACGTCATGGAAAGAAGGGTTACGCCTTCTATCACATTGTCGTTGCAGATAGCAGAGCGCCACGTGATGGTAAATTTATCGAGAAACTGGGTACCTACAACCCTAACACGAATCCTGCTACGATCGACTTGAACTTCGAGCAAGCTCTGAGTTGGTTAATGAAAGGCGCGCAACCTACCGACACCGCCCGTGCGATACTCTCGTACAAGGGCGTACTCTACAAGAAACACCTGCTGGGCGGCGTAGCCAAGGGTGCATTCTCCGAATCCGACGCAGAGGCCAAGTTCAACAAGTGGCTCGGTGAGAAGGAGGGCAAGATCGCTGCCAAGGTCAACAAGATTTCGACTGCCGCAAAGGCCGAGGAGAAGGCCCGTCTGACTGCAGAGGCCGCCGTTAACGAGGCCCGCGCAAAGGCCGTTGCCGAGAAGAAGGCCGAGGCTGCAAAGGCTGCCGAGGAGGCTGCTGCCGCAGCTGCGGAGGAGAACGCCGAGGCTGCAGAGGCTCCTGCCGCTGAAGCTGAGACTCCGGCTGCAGAGTAAATTTCCGGAGCAGATGTTGGCGGTAGGTCGTATCGTAAAGCTCTTCGGAGACAGAGGCGAGGTAAACCTGGCCCTTTACGACGACTTCCCCGACGATTTCAACTGGGAGGAACAACCGCTGTTCACGAAAGTGGACTCGCTGGTTGTTCCTCTCTTTCTCGACTCCTTCGCAAGGCGCGGCGCAACGGGAGCCGTGGCATCCATAGCCGATATCGACACCCCCTACAGAGCCGGAATGCTCACGGGGAAGGAGCTCTATATCGAGACGGATGACGATGAAGAGGAGGAGTCGTTCGAGCCCGAAGATCTCATAGGCTTCAATGTCGAGACCGACTACGGCAACGGAAAGGTGACCGACTTCTACGACAGCGATGTCAACCCGCTGTTCGAGATTACCGTCGACGGCAAAGAATGTCTTGTGCCGGCCGTCGAGGAGTTCGTGGAACACATCGACATCGACCGGCACACGATACGCATGAACCTGCCGGAGGGTCTGCTGGACCTCTGACACCCTCCGCCGGCAGGCCGTCATTCTCTATCCGAATCCCGACACAGCGCACACAGACTGCGCTTGATGCGTCCTATCGAAGAGATATTGACGCTGAACTCGCGCAACCCCGCCTCCAGCAGCACACCGGCGGCCGCCGCATCCGACGCCATCTCGCCGCACATGCCGCACTCGATTCCGGCCGCATCCGCAGCCTCTATCGTCATACGTATGGCACGTCGCACCGCATCCGTCATCGGGTTGCACAAGGCGCTTACCCGGGCATTGGCCCTGTCGGCCGCCATGACATACTGCGTAAGGTCGTTGGTGCCTATGCTGAAAAAATCGCACTCCGCAGCGAGATCGCGGGCAATCAACACCGCAGCCGGGGTCTCAATCATGACTCCGACGCGGATATCGCTGTCATAGGCAATGCCTTCGGACGAAAGTTCCGACTTGCACTCCTCGAGTATGGACTTCGTCTCCCGCAATTCCGACATATCCGTAACCATCGGGAACATCACCCTGACATCGCCCACGGCACCGGCTCGCAGGATCGCGCGCAGCTGCCGCTTGAACATCTCCCGGCACGAGAGCGAAACGCGTATCGCACGCCAACCCATGAACGGATTATCCTCGTGCCCGAAATCCATGTAGGGAATCATCTTGTCCCCTCCGGCATCGAGCGTGCGTATTGTCAGCGGCCGGCCGCCGCATGCGCATGCTGCCGCCGCATATACCTCATACTGCCGCTCCTCGGACGGTTCCTCCGCCTCGGACATGTATAGGAATTCGCTTCTGAAAAGACCTATGCCGTCGGCGCCTGCGGCAACGGCTGCCCGCACCTCCTCCACACTGCCGGCATTGGCATATACGGCAATTTCGCGACCACTGGCGTCGCGCGGATGCAAATCCTTCACCGCAGAGTCCGACGCGCGCTCCCCATACCAGGCATCGGCCTTACTGCGGTACACACGTTCATCGTCCTCTCCGAGCGCGAAGAGCACCTCACCGTTCGCAGCGTCCACGGCAACCGTCTCCCCGTCGGCTACGGCAGAGGTGCATCCGCATGCCCCGACCACGGCCGGAATGCCACGGTTACGGGCTATTATGCAGACGTGGCTTGTAGCGCTGCCCGCCTCGGTAACGAAGCCCCGAACAAGCGAGAAGTCGATCATGGCCATATCCGACGGGGCAAGCGTGTCGGCCACTATCACGTCGCCGTCACGAACACCCTCGAACGGATTGACGACTCCGCCAGAGAGGTTGGCCCCTATGCGCGACACCACATCGCGTACATCGTCCACCCTCGCGCGAAGATACTCGTCGTCGATATCGGCGAACATCGCCGCAATCTCCTCTCCGGTACACTTTACCGCCTCCGCAGCCGGCATCCCGTCGGAGATATGCGACAACACGCCATCGCGCAGCATATCGTCACGAGCAATCTCGACATGAGCGGCAAATATGCCGTCCCCGGCCGCAAGTTCGGACAGCTGCGATATGCTTGTCTCGAGCGCCCGCTCGAAACGGTCACGTTCCGACTTCACGTCACCGCACACCGCCGTCGAGGCGGCAACGGAGCGCCTTACCACATACGCCCGTCCAACGGCAACACCTTCGGATGCCCTTACGGGCGACACGATGCGTTTCATTACTCACTTATGTTTCGGATAAACTCCACCACGCGCCGCAGGTTTCCGGCCTCGTCGCCGCCTTCGGCCGCAACCTCGACCTCGGTGCCCGACTTCATGCCGAGCGACAGGACCGACAGCATCGACGCCCCGTTTACGCTCTTCGCCCCAACGGTCAGGCGTATCTTGCCGTCCATCGTCTTGATCATCGCAACCATTTCACCCGCCGGCCTTGCATGAAGGCCGTTCGGAGCCGTAAGAATAACTTTTTCGGATAACATGTTCTCAAAAACTATTTCAATGCATTCAATATCTCATTCACATCCGAGGTGGTCTTGAGCCGTTCGAGCAGGTCTGGATCCTCAAGAGCCTCGCTGACACGCGCCAGCACGTCCAGATGGCTGTCCCCCACTCCGGCTATGCCGATTACCAGCTGCGCACGCTCGTCACCGAACTCCGCGCCGTCGGGATACTGCACCACGCTTATTCCCGTATGCAGAACGCCCTGCTTGGCCTCCGACGTACCGTGCGGGATGGCTATACCCTCCCCCATATAGGTCGTGGCAAGGCGTTCGCGCTCCACCATGGCATCCACATACGACGCATCGACATACCCGGCACCGGCGAGCAGCCTGCCGGCTTCGCGTATGGCGCTCCAACGGTCCGCAGACGGCATTCCCAGACGTATGCACTCCGCGCGCAGAATGGGGAACTCCTCCGCGTCTGCAGAGAGGTTTCCCGCCGTCGGCTCATGGCCGTCTTCATCTCCTTTATCTTTTTCCGCTCCGGAAGCAGCAGCGACACCGCCGACTGCGGGATTACGGTAGTCTGTTGACGTCAACTCCTCGAACAGCGCATCGAGCGCCGCATCCTCAAGGAAATTCGAAATTTCCACAATTCTCGCCTGCGGGGCCGAGGCGGCCGCCCGTCCGGCAAGTATTCCCTGGCACACCACCACATCGGCATCGGCAGGTACGGCACCCACGGCCGAGTTGGTAACCCTTATCGAAGAGCCTGCATCCTGCATGCGCTTTCTGAAACGCGTGGCGCCCAAAGCGCTCGAACCCATACCGGCATCGCAGGCGAATACGACATGTCTGACCTCCTTCACGGCCTCCGCAACGGTTTTTGCAACCGGTTCAGGCGATACGATCGACGCAGCACCGGATGCCGCAGCGGCCTGCTGCCGTTTGTATTTGGGTTTGAAGCGGTTTTCAGGCAATGTCTCCGCCCGCCTTACGAAAGGTGCCGACACGACGAACGAAACCACGGCTGAGAGTACCACGCCCGCAAGTACGAGCAGTGTCTTGCCCTTCGGAGCCATCGCAAGCACCGATATTATGCTGCCCGGCGATGCCGGAGCCACCAGCCCGACATCGGTCAACGAATAGAGGAATATGGCAGACGCCGAGCCGAGTATGGTCGACAGAATCAGTACCGGGCGGGCAAGGATATACGGAAAATATATCTCGTGGATACCTCCGAACAGGTGTATTATCACCGCTCCCGGTGCGGAACTGCGCGCCGCACCGCGCCCGAAGGCCCAGTATGCGAGCAGGACACCGAGACCCGGCCCCGGATTGGTCTCAAGCAGGAACATTATCGAGTCGCCGGCCTCCTTCGCCTGTGCGATTCCTATCGGGGAGAATATGCCGTGGTTTATGGCATTGTTCAGAAAGAGCACCTTTGCCGGTTCGACGAATATCGATACGAGCGGCAAAAGGCCGTGACGCATTATCGCCTCCACACATGTGCTCAAGAGCAGAGTAAGCGACGAAACCACATGTCCTATCGTATAGTATCCGGCAATGGCAAGCAGCATGCCGATGATTCCGATGGAGAAGTTGTTGACCAGCATCTCGAAACCGGCCCGTATATGGCCTTCGACAGCCTTGTCGAAACGCTTTATCACCCAACCGGCCAAAGGGCCCATTATCATCGCCCCGATAAACATCGGCACCTCGCTGCCGACAATGACTCCCGAAGTAGCAACGGCAGCCGTAACGCCTCCCCTTACTCCCGCAACGTTGTGTCCCGCCGTATAGGCAATAAGCAGCGGCAGCAGGTATGTAAGCATCGGCGCAACCAGCTCGTTGAGCCTTTCGTTCGGCCACCATCCGGTCGGGATGAACAATGCCGTAAGCAAACCCCATGCGATGAATGCACCGATATTGGGCATGACCATCGAGCTCAACGCCCTGCCGAAATTCTGTATTCTGTCTCTTGTCTCCATATTGAAATTCATCCGTCGCCACTGCACAAACCGCTCCGTAAAGAGCACGGCAACGGTAGCCGACAACAAATTTAGCAAAAAAGGTAGATAAAACCGAGAGAGGAGAAGATATAATCGGCCTGGGGGCGCACAAATGCCGATGACCGGGCACAAAAAAAAGCCGGACAGTTGTCTGTCCGGCTTGAAGAGGCGGCTACCTACTCTCCCACAACGTGTGCAGTACCATCGG